>NZ_JBLRMH010000001.1:0-765995 GCF_047921575.1 Proteus sp. TSJ240517 | reverse complement strand
GGGGAGTGTAGAGACTCCATATAGCTTGCCTTTAGTCTGTGCAACCAGTCAGTTTGTGAATGCGTCTTATCAGGATGACCATATTGATTGGGCCAAGCGCAATACGGGGATACGTTTTCGGGGAAAACAGATTTTTGTGAGCGAACGAATACGTGATGCTCATCGGCAACATCATGTAGAGCAACGTATCCCCTTTTATGTCCTCAATGGTTCACATTATTTTTAGTCAAAAATGTGAATGATATAAAATATTTAAGTAGTACTAAGTTTTTATTCTGTGTAACTATAAATGGGTGTGTATTGATATATTATTTATTTAATATGTAATAAATAGTTAGTCTATTTTATTTCATCGTAAAGTCGTCTCGGCTGATAATACTGTTTTTGCCCATGAAATTGCCTCAGCTTTGGCTATATTGTGGGTTGGTAATAAACTTTCGGGTTTTACTTCTAATATTGAGGCGATAGCAAATATATGCTCTACGGTGAATTTAATGTGACCATTTTCTAATCGAGAAAAATGTTGTTGACTTATTCCAAGTAAGTATCCCATTTGCATACCGGTTAATTTTAATTCTTTTCTTTTTTGTTTTATTTTTTTACTGATGATGTAATTCAATGTATTCATGATATTGTCCCGATTATAAATATTCTGCAACTAAAATGGATAGAGCAAAAAGTTATAAGATTAATTTAGTTTAAATAAAAAAATTTTTTTAGCTATAAAAAATACGGTTTTTATATTGTTTATTTCACCTTGTGAAAGTGATGGGTGTGTGTTTTTTTTGTTTTTTTTCAAGTGGTTGTGTGGTTTTTGTGGGCTATTTATTCGATGTTTCAATATTGTGTTAATAATGAAATTATAGATTATATAATTAATAAAAATTTTTGCTTATTTATTGATCACCTTGCTTTTTTTTTACTATTTATCAAATGATAAAACACCTGTAAATGATATTTATTTCTATTATCATTTGGTTCTGCTTTGTTGAGAGATATTTATACTGGTTATTTCTATTTTGGGTATATAATTATAATAAAAAATTAACTTTAATATTAAAAATAAAATGAAATTTTTGAATGTCATTTTTTATTATTGATTATGTCTTTAATGTATTGTATTAATATTTTGTTCATCAGGTTTTCATTTGAAAATCTTAACATTACGTTTATTAAAATTTAGCCCGTATTTATACGGGTTTTTTTTATGAATATCAGTTTTTTACTAATATTGTTGCGAGTTTAATTATAATATATAGCTAAAAATTTAAGAAAATTAGTGGAAATTTCTATTGAATTATAATCACATTATAATTTTTAAAATTTTAGTTAATTACAGTGTGGGCTGATATTAATACAAAAATATCTGATATAAAGTATATTGCTTAGTGCTGATATTGATTATTTAATCAAATGATTGTGTTATTATATCCTTTCTTAAGTTAAATAATTGGTTTTTTTGTGCAAATCAAATAATTTTAATAAAATTAAAAAATAACTAATATCATTATTAAAAGATTATAAGGTTTAATTAATGTAAGAATATTTACTTTGTGAATTTTATCATATAGCATTTCTTTCTTTAATGTTATAACTCATTGGGTTTATTTCTTTATTTATGAATTTTATATTGAATTTTAAATTCAGGTTTTGTCTATTATTTTTTCTGTTTTTGAGTTTTCATAGTATTGCGAATGACGATTATAATAAAAAAAGTAACAATTTGATAACTGAGGCTCAATTGGTTGAGGATCCTACTCTATTATTACGATTATTTATTCCTGCATTAATAAGAAATGATGTAGAAGGTGTTGGATTATTACTTTCTATTTATGAAAAACAGAAAAAGCAAGAAGATGATGAATTGTTAATATGGGGTAATGCTATTATTGCTCGTAAGAATAAACAATTAGATAAGTCAATATCATTATATAGAAGTTTAGTTTCTAGAAATCCTAAATTAGTATTTGCTCGATTACAGTTAGCAATTGCATTATTTGAAAATAAAGAGAATGAGGCGGCATTAGAACAATTTGATAAACTGAAAAGCGAAAACTTGAATGATAATGTAATTGATATTATTAATAAATATTCTGAATTAATCAATCATCAGAATGATTGGTCATTTAATGGTGGCATTGTTTATCTAAATGAGTCAAATATTAATAACTCTCCTAAATTAGGTGTTAATACTGCAAATTGGAAGAGTACATCAAAGCCTGAAAGTGCAGAGGGTTTTTCTTATGTAGGTGTAGCTGAAAAGAAGTTATCGATATATAAAAATTACTTTTCTTTATTGAATTTTCGAGGAAAGGGGAAATATTATTGGGATAACTCTAAATATAATGAAATATCTTCTAGAGTGAAAGTGGGATTTGGATATAAAAATTTAACTAATGAAGTATTATTTTTACCTTTTGTTGAGTACTCATGGAATCCAAATAAAAATCAACAAAATAGTTCTACATATCATCGTTATTCAAATGCAATTGGAACAGAGGTTGAAATAAATAATTGGTTAAATAAACAATGGAAGAATTCACTCTCAGTTGAGTTATCAAGGCAAAGTTATCATAAGACAAAACTATTGGATGGTAATGTTTATTCTGTATCTGATACACTATTGTATATATCAAATAGTAATCAATATTGGTTTTCTGGAATAGATTTTTATCATAAAGAAGCTAAAAGTAAAGCTAATGCTTTTGATCGATTCAGTGTCCGTGCAGGTTGGGGGCAAGAATGGTTACAAGGTATTTCCACTCGTTTTCAAGTTGGTTATGCTAAGCGTATTTATCAAGGAGCAATAGCAGAAGAAAATAATTATTGGGTTCCTGATTTTTATAAAAAACCACAAAAAAATGATGAGTATAGTGTTTATATAACATTGTGGAATCGAAATTTTTATTTTTATGGAATTACACCCAAAATAACATGGGCATATCAAAAAATAGATAGTAGTAATTTATTTTATAGTTATGATAAAAATAATTTTTATCTTGAGTTTAGTAAATATTTTTAATTAAAGTTGGATGTTATATTATGAAAAAAAGTATACCTTTTGTTGTTTTGCCTCTTATTATTGCTGGATGTTCTAGTGGTGGTAGTGAGAACAATGATAATAATGTTATTCAGGAAAAGAAAGTCGATGTTATATCTAACAACCCTACATCTAGTTTAAATAAAGAGGGAGGTAAAAGGGTCAATGAAGCATTAAATAAAGAAGTAAATGAAGTAGCAAATGAAGTAGTAAATAAAGAAGTAAATAAAGAAGTAAATAAAGAAGTAAATAAAGAAGTAAATAAAGAAGTAAATAAAGAAGTAAATAAAGAAGTAAATGAAGTAGCAAATGAAGTAGTAAATAAAGAAGTAAATAAAGAAGTAAATAAAGAAGTAAATAAAGAAGTAAATGAAGAAGTAAATGAAGAAGTAAATGAAGTGGTGAATAAAGAAGTAAATGAAGTGGTGAATAAAGAAGTAAATAAAGAAGTAAATGAAGTGGTGAATAAAGAAGTAAATGAAGTAGTAAATGAAGTAGTAAATAAAGAAGTAAATAAAGCAGTGAATGAGATAGTAAATAAAGAAACAAATAGAATATATAATAAAATTGAAAAAGAAGATGCTGCGGAAATTTCAAACGATAAAGAAATATCTGTGGATGAAAAATTGTTATCAGAGAATAAAGAAAAAGTATATACAGGTAGTAAGATAGATAAGATATACCAATCTAACTGGGAGTATGGGAAAGAAAATATTCCTGTTTATAATATTGAAGGTTCAAAAGATCCATATGAGAATTATTTATCTAGTGAAGAAAAAATAATTACTTTCGTAACTGATAAAGGCGATTCTCATCAATTTAGTTTGTTGGGTGATGTTGGATATTATGGGTATCGAATTGAATTAGATGCTGATAGAACAGCAAGTTATGCTTCTTATATTTATTCTATTGAAAAAGACCTTATTGCTGAAAATGTACCTAATGATTTAAATGCTGTGTATAGTAAAAAAGATGGTTTTGTATATGGCCCTTTAGATCACAGATCTGACCAAATAAACGCAGTAGTTAGAACAGCAGACATTACAATGAATTATACTAATGGTATAGTTAAAGGCGTTATTACTGAAAATGACCCACGTATAGGTAATAATGAATTATTTAAAATAGATGGTAATACTAAAAATTTAGTAATAACACCTACTCGGCATGTATCAAATGGTATTATTCCTAATGATAGAGCTGCAATGGATATTCAATTTGTTAATTCTGCAGAAAATATAGATGATCATAAATATATTTTAGGAACTACAAAAGCGGAGTCATGGGTAGGTGTATTAGCAGCAGAAAAACAGAATTAATATTAGAGTGATGTACAGATATTTAGTTAGTTTTATTTATCAAAAGCCTCTTAGCTGAGGCTTTTTAAAAAATCATAGTCTAGGTTTATATGGATAAAAATAATTATAATTTTTTAAGTAATGAGAGTTTTTTGCTCCATGCATCAAGCGTTTCTCGTTTTTCCCTCAAATAATCATATCGATCATAATGTTTCTGTGAAACTCCAAGTCTTTTGTGGTTTTGTACCATATCTCTTAATTCAGACCTTATTCCCATTTCCCCAGCTAATATTTGAATACTGACTGAATCATATTTACAGCTCTAATATGTGGTTATAAAAACTAATAAAAGTATTATTGTAATCAACTGATTATAAGAAGGTATAATCATTTTTTAGGTCTGAGAAGGGTGAATATATCTTAATAAACAAATAGTTAAAACTCATCGCGATATATAATGCTACGCCACATGAGGTGAGGGAGTATGGTGGGTGATCCTGTCAGTATGATGCTTTATCAATAAGTGTAAGAGAAAAAATCACGACAGCAATAAGACACCTGAAATTGATAACTGATTGATTATATAAGTCAGTCGGTTCCATCGAGCATTGGCACTATTATGTTTTCAAATATTGCACCGACTTGTTATCAGGTAATTTCTTACATCTCTCTCTATAAAATGCTAATCGTTCATTAAAGTACGCTCTCAAATGTGTGGGTTGTTGTCGTTCAACTTCGGACGCAACAGCTGGCATATTGAGGCGTTCTTTGTATGCAACTCCCGACACAGCTAAATCGATATTAATTTTATCTTTTTCTTCTTGGGCTAAGTTTGCGAGATTTATATTGGAGCCGATTAGTTTTTGGAGAGTATAGCAGGGGGTGCAATTAAAAATGCGGAGGTGTTACATGTTGTGTCGAGATTGTGACATAATATATGTAAAATGATAGGAAAAATGACTAAATTCTGCAAAGTTAAAATTTGCTGGCTGGCGTGGATAGTGGCTTTGTAGGCTAAATAGCGTTAATCATCATTTTCACATCATCTGATATCAAATCAATCCAAGAAGAAGTTGGTGAGCGTTTAAAAGAAATCGACCGTATTTCTGAACAAACTCAATTCAACGGCGTTAAAGTACTGAGCGGCGAAAAAGAAAAAATGACCGTTCACGTTGGTACTAACGACAAAGAAAAAATTGAATTTGATCTGAAAAAAGTTGACAGCAAAACGCTGAAAGTAGACTCATTAGAAGTCGGTGCAGAAATTTCAGGTATGTCTAAAGACAAATTTGATGCATTAATTGCTGGTTTAACAGACACTGATTTAGATACATTAAAAGTTGGTGCTGGTGATGCTCCTACATTAGCAGCTGGTGGTACAGCTAAAGTTACTGTAGATGGTAAAGAACATGATATGACTGTGACTAAATTAGCAGCAGATGCTGATGGTCAACAGTATATTCAAGGTACCGTTGATGGTAAAACAGTAACATTTAAAGCCACTGCAACAGGTGCTGGTGAAGATAAAGCTGGTGAAGCTGGTAAAATTTCTTATAACGTTGGCGAACAAGTTAAATCGTTAACAGCTGATGAATCAAAAAAAGCTGAGAAATTAGAAACTCAACTGAAAACGTTAGACGAAGCTATCAACACTGTTGATGGTATGCGTTCTTCTTTAGGTGCGATTCAAAACCGTTTTGAATCTACTATCAACAACCTGAACAACACTGTTAACAACTTATCTGCTGCACGTAGCCGTATCTTAGATGCTGACTATGCAACAGAAGTTTCTAACATGAGCCGTGGTCAAATCCTGCAACAAGCTGGTACTTCTGTACTTGCTCAAGCAAACCAAGTACCACAAACTGTTCTGTCTCTGTTACGTTAATTCGTACTCTGACACAAAAGATACCTTTCTATATTCAAAAGGTCCTCGTAAGAGGGCCTTTTTTTGTCATTTGTGTTGAAAAGTATTTATATTTTTCCTTCATCTATTTTTAAAAATTATGTCCATATAGCATTTTTCCTAAAGAAAACGATAAAAATCATTTTATGTTGTGGTGATTATAACGACACATTAGTGTGTGTTACATCTCGTATAATACGGATTTAAAGATGATAAAATCATTTAAATATAAAGGATTGAAGCAACTTTTTGAAAAAGGCGTTACATCAGAAGTTCTTGCTAATGATGTAGAAAGAATTAATGATAGACTACAATCTATTGATATAGCTAAAGATATTGGCGAATTAAATCGGCAAATATATAAACTTCATAAATTAAAAGGTGATCGAGAAGGATATTGGTCGATTACAGTAAGAGCTAATTGGCGTATTGCTTTTCAATTTATTAACGGCGATGTCTATATTCTAAACTATGAGGATTATCATTAATGAGACAATTTAAAATTTCACATTCAGGCGAAATTATTGCACGAGATTTAGAATACAGGCTCCCAGTATTTTATATTTAGCCCTACTTTTTTTAGTTTTATTTTTTCTTCCGATCTATTTCGCTTTTTTCTACAATAAATTATTCCTTGCAAATTAACTGACTGGCTTTTATTACTATTTTCGCGACGCCAAAAATCGTAAATCCTTCAAAATTGATGACGATAGTGTTTAGGCAATGTTATTACAGTGACGTAATAACCCACCTATTCATTAAATGTTTTAAAATCAAGTTGAAGGAATATTATATGCCACAAGTTATTATGACTAATCCAACATCACTGATTGCTCAAAATAATTTAAATCGCTCTCAAAGTGTATTAAATACTGCAATCCAACGCCTCTCTTCTGGTTTACGTATTAATAGCGCCAAGGATGATGCTGCGGGTCAAGCGATTGCTAACCGTTTTACCTCAAATGTTAATGGTTTGACTCAAGCTTCTCGTAATGCGAACGACGGTATTTCAATTGCCCAAACCACAGAAGGGGCATTAAATGAAATTAATAATAACTTACAACGTATTCGTGAGTTAACTGTTCAAGCTAAAAACGGTTCTAATTCAGATTCTGATATTAAATCTATTCAGGAAGAAGTGAATCAACGTACTGCGGAAATTAATCGTATTTCAGAACAGACTCAATTTAATGGCGTAAAAGTGTTAAGTGAAGACAGCACATTAAATTTACAAGTGGGGGCGCTTGATAAAGAACAAATCAGT
Source organism: Proteus sp. TSJ240517 (assembly GCF_047921575.1). Taxonomy (NCBI): domain Bacteria; kingdom Pseudomonadati; phylum Pseudomonadota; class Gammaproteobacteria; order Enterobacterales; family Morganellaceae; genus Proteus; species Proteus sp. TSJ240517. The sequence continues at coordinate 758,487 of NZ_JBLRMH010000001.1, read as the reverse complement.
GTTGATCTGAAAAAAACCGATGCCACTACATTGGGTATCGATAAATTAGATCTTTCTGTTAAACCAGAAAAATTACATAGTGGTTCTGCATCAACTTTCTCTGTTACTAATCAGGTAAAAAACCCAGTATCAAAAGATATTGATATTGATACTACATCGTTAAAAGCAAGTTTAGCAACAGGTGAGTCTTTAGAAGGTGTCTATTATGCAGTGGATGCAACTGGTAAAGAAGATAAAACTAAATTGGTAATTGAGATAAAAGATGCCAATGGTGATGTCAAAACTTTTGAAGCAACCCCAGATACATCAAAAGTCATTGATAGTAGTACTGGCGACTTTGTTCCTGGCGGTAAAGTGAGTTTAACTAAAGGTAATGAAGTTAAACCTAAAAACCCACCAACAATTAACGATGCACCATTAAAAGGATTAGATGATGCACTTTCTCAAGTCGATACTTTACGTAGTGCAATGGGTGCAGTACAAAACCGTTTAGATTCTACTATTACGAATTTAAGCAACACCGTTAGTAATCTAACTGCATCACGTAGCCGTATTCAAGATGCGGATTATGCAACAGAAGTGTCTAATATGAGCCGTGGTCAAATCCTACAACAAGCGGGTACTGCGGTATTGGCTCAAGCAAATCAAATGCCACAAAACGTATTATCACTGCTGCGTTAATTTCAATCTTAAATAATCCTCAAATAACACCTACTGCAAATTTTGTAGTGGGTGTTTTATCATCAAAACAATCGTTTTTTTAATTAATCATTTATGAGTATTTCAACTGACTCCCAAGAAGCTAAAATCGCACAAAATAAAATACTATGATTTATATGTTATTTTTTTATGAACAGAATGCACTTTCTATGAGCTGATTTCTTTTAATGAGAGAAAGTATCAATTTAATTAACGGTTTTTCTAAGGATTAGTCACTAATGTTTTAGGGTAAAGTAGTTCTCGTAATGCAATGACAAATTAATTTATCAATGAAAACCCGATTTTTACTGAAAATTTGGCATAGGTGAAAAAGAGGCGCTTTTGCTTCACTGTTCAGTCGATTGCTAAATTTATTTAGCCAGATAATGGTTTCCGGTCTTTTATCCAAAGGTGTCTTTTGTTGTGAGTGATTTGTATACCGCCGAAGGCGTGATGGACAAAAATAGCCTCTGGGAGCGATATGTCCCGTTGGTTCGCCATGAAGCATTACGATTACAGGTCAAGTTACCTGCGAGTGTTGAATTGGATGATCTTTTGCAAGCAGGTGGAATTGGGTTATTAAACGCGGTTGAGCGTTATGACTCAATGCAAGGCGCTGCCTTTACCACTTATGCTGTTCAACGTATCCGTGGCTCAATGTTAGATGAGCTACGCAGTCGCGACTGGGCGCCACGCAGTGTGCGCCGAAATGCAAGAGAAGTTACCCATTCTATTCATCAATTAGAGCAGGATCTAGGACGACCCCCATTAGAACAGGAAGTTGCTGATCATTTGCAGATTGAGTTAGCAGAATACCGGCAGATCCTATTGGATACGAATAACAGCCAATTGTTCTCTTATGACGAATGGCATGAAATTTACGGTGAAAGCTGTGAACCGTCTCAAGACGAAGATCATGATGACAATCCATTACAGATGTTATTAGAAAGTGATATTCGCCAAAGAGTCATAGACGCGATAGAATTGCTTCCCGAAAGGGAAAAAATGGTTCTTACACTGTATTATCAGGAAGAACTTAATTTGAAAGAAATAGGCGCAGTGCTTAATGTCGGGGAATCCCGCGTGAGCCAGCTACACAGCCAAGCCATAAAAAGGCTGCGAGCACGCTTAAACCCAGAGAAATAGAAGTTTTGCTTATTTTTGTTTTTGTTTATTAAGACTACAACACAGGGCTTTATCTCTTATGTCTGTTTCAACACAAAAGAAACGGCCGCTAAGCCGTTACATTAAAGACTATAAACACAGCCAGACTCATTGTCTACATTGCCACAAGGCGCTTGATCGGATCTCTCTCGTATTCAATCGCCAAGTCATCAATAAAGAAGCCATTTCTGAAATGACAGATTTAGTTGATGATGAAACGTGGGAAACGTTACAAGAGAAGTTTTCTGCGCTATGTCGTTTCTGTAGTGAGATTTACTGTAATAGTGAAACTGACTACTTTGACATTATGTCTTTTAAGCAGTATTTGTTTGAACAAACGGAGATGAGCCACAGTACTGTTCGTGAGTATGTGGTTCGTTTACGTCGGCTCGATGAATTACTGACTTCAACTAATTTTCCGCGTCAAGAATTTACGACAGAGAAAATTCAGTCAGACCTGAGTAAAAAGCTCACTCCCTCTGCATTTAGTAACTACAACATTGCGCTACGTAAGTATGAGCAATATCTCGATTGGTGCCAAGAACCACCATCGATGAGTAGCAGTCACTAATTGCGCTCAAGAGAGACCTTAAAAGGAGTAGCCTAGCCTACTCCTTTTTCTTTTGTTGCTGATAATCACACTTTATTTACCTTTCTGCTTTTCCTCTTATCTTAAAAAAGTCTTTTATTTATCCTTTAATAAGGATATTTGCACTAATAACCTATTTTTAGATAAAAAAAAGCGCCCACAGTGGGGCGCAAGTTTCAGGTATTCATAAAGATATAATTAAATCAACTTCTAGGTTGACTTGGGCGTAAGTATATTTACGAAACTAACTCGTCGCGAATAATAAATATAAAAAGAGTGAGAGTAGTCACAGCATTCAAAAAAATAATATTTTGGGCTATCTCTTTAGAAAAAATGGAGTAACAAAAGAAAAAACCACCTTTAAGAAAACAAACTTTAAAGGTGGTCTCAAAGATAAGGAGAGAAAGAGAGGGGGTAATTAACTAATCGTCATCAAGCTTGCATTGCCTCCAGCTGCGGCTGTATTAATACTGAGGGCTCGCTCGTGTAATAAACGTTCTAACAGTAAATTTGTCTCATCTCTAGCGAATCCTTGTACTGAAATGATAGCACCTTTACGTTGCGCTATTTTCTGGCAAATTTCTTTAAGTTGATCGCAATCACCATGATAAATAACGGCGTTAATTTTAACTGAATCATCATCCCATTTATCAATAAGAGTGATAGATTTCCTAACGTCATCCGGTAATTCACGATATGTTTTTTGCGAGAATGCACTGTTAACCACAATGGCATGACAGCCTGAAGCTAATACTCCTGCTATTTGGCTAAAGCCATCTTTTTCGTTATCTGCAATGCAAAGTACATTGCCACAAGGAACTAACTGATAAGTATTACGTTCACCAGTCGGACCTGGTAATACACGCAATGTACCAGCCTGAGAGGCAGTAGCGTAATCTTCTAATGCAGCATAATGTGTTTTTTCAACTTTGTTCACTAACCATGCCATAAAGTTATGATAGGTTTGTAACAAACTATTACGCATTGAAGTATCAAGAGGGAGATAAGCATCTTGGCGCGATAAAGTTTGTGTTGTCGCATTTTCAGGGCGTTTAGATAATAAGCGATATAAATAAGCAGGCCCGCCCGCTTTAGGCCCCGTACCTGATAATCCTTCACCACCAAAAGGCTGAACACCTACCACTGCACCTACCATATTTCGGTTTACATATAAGTTTCCTACTTTTGCATGAGTAGCAATATACGCAATAGTTTCATCAATACGAGTATGAACTCCCATAGTTAAACCATAACCTGTGGAATTAATCTCATTTAATAAAGTAGGCAAATCTTGGCTTGCGTAGCGAACAACATGTAAAACAGGACCAAAGATCTCTTTTTTCAGTGAACTGACTTTATCTAACTCAATTAAAGTCGGTTGAACAAAAGTACTATTGCTCTCGATGTGTTTCGGCAAACTATTATGAGTCGCTTGATAAACAGAATGTCCTTCAGTGCGCATCGCTTGGATATGGCGGTCAATACCTATTTTTGCTTCTTTATCAATAACTGGACCAATGTCGGTTGATAAAAGACTTGGGTCGCCAATATTTGCTTGAGCCATCGCACCTTTAAGCATTTCAATTGTGTGATCAGCAACTTCTTCTTGAATACATAAAATACGCAATGCTGAGCAGCGTTGACCCGCACTATCGTAAGCGGAGGCCATTACATCGGTTACCACTTGCTCAGTGAGTGCCGAAGAATCAACAATCATGGCATTTAAGCCACCAGTTTCGGCTATTAAAGGAACTGGACGACCTTCACTATCTAATCTACCCGCTAGTGTTTTTTGTAAAATATGAGCAACAGCGGTGGAGCCAGTAAACATCACACCACGAACACGTTCATCAGCAACTAAATGTGCGCCAATCGTTTCGCCTTGCCCTGGTAATAGTTGTAATGCAGCGCGAGGAATACCTGCTTGATGAAATAACGCAATTGCTTTAGCGGCAATTAGCGGAGTTTGCTCAGCAGGTTTGGCTAATACGGTATTTCCTGCCGCTAATGCCGCCGCAATTTGTCCACTGAATATTGCTAATGGGAAATTCCAAGGGCTAATACAAACCACAGGGCCTAAAGGTCGATGGGTATTGTTATCAAAGTCTTTTTCAACCTGAGCGGCATAATAATAGAGAAAATCTATTGCTTCTCGTACTTCAGCTATCGCATTGTTATACGTTTTGCCAGCTTCTCGAACGAGGATCCCCATTAATGAGCCCATTTGTTGTTCCATTAACTGAGCCGCGCGAATTAAAAACGCAGCGCGTTCTGCTGGTGGTGTTGCAAACCAAATCTCACCATTTTCTTGAGCTATCGTTAAGGCAAAATCAGCTTCAGCTTGCGTTGCTTCGCGGACAGTTCCTACAATATCGGCATGATTTGCTGGGTTTAGTACTGATTGAGATATTAATGATGTTTCTGGTTGACTAAATTCACCACCAAGTATTGGCTCACAGTGCATTTTTTCTGTTGCTGAGGTTAACAAGGCACTAGAGAGAGATGCCAAACGGTGTTCATTCGACATATCAATGCCTTGAGAGTTTTTACGCTCATCACCATAAAGCTTATCAGGCAGTGGAATTTTAGGATGAGAAAGTCCAACGTGACCTTCTGTTTGAGCCATTTTATTGACTTCTTTAACAGGATCGGCGACCAGTTCATCTAACGAAATTGTGGTATCAGCAATACGGTTAACAAATGAAGTATTAGCGCCATTTTCTAATAAACGACGCACTAAATAAGCTAATAACGTTTCATGAGTACCAACGGGGGCATAAATACGGCAAGGACGACCTAATTTACCTTCAGCTATCTTACCTACAACCTGAGCATAGAGAGGTTCGCCCATACCATGTAAACATTGAAATTCATATTGACCCGGATAATAGTTTTGCCCAGCTAAATGGTAGATTGCAGAAAGAGTATGCGCATTATGAGTTGCGAACTGTGGATAAATAAAATTAGGCGAAGACAGTAATTTCTTTGCGCAAGCAAGATAAGAAACGTCGGTATACACTTTGCGGGTATAGACAGGATAATCTTCAAGCCCATCAATTTGAGCACGTTTAATTTCACTATCCCAATATGCGCCTTTTACTAAACGGATCATTAAGCGACGACGACTACGTTGTGCTAAATCAATCACATAATCAATGACTAAGGGACAACGTTTTTGGTAGGCCTGAATAACAAAACCAATACCATTCCAACCGGCTAATTCTGGCTCAAAACAGAGTTTTTCTAATAAATCGAGAGAGATTTCTAATCTATCGGCTTCTTCTGCATCAATATTAATACCAATATCGTATTGCTTTGCTTGTAATGTTAATGAAAGTAGGCGAGGGTAAAGTTCAGACATAACACGTTCATATTGCGCACGGCTATAACGAGGATGTAATGCTGAAAGCTTGATAGATATTCCCGGGCCTTCATAAATACCTCTGCCATTAGAGGCTTTACCAATGGCGTGAATTGCTTGTTGGTAAGAGACTAAATAATCTTGGGCATCTTTTTCAGTTAAAGCGGCTTCACCTAACATGTCATAAGAATAGCTAAATCCTTTTTCTTCTAATTTACGCGCATTAGCAAGAGCCTGAGAAATTGTTTCTCCGGTCACAAATTGTTCACCCATCAAGCGCATCGCCATATCAACGCCTTTGCGGACTAATGGCTCGCCACTTTTGGTGAGAATGCGATTTAAAGAGTTAGACAGTTTTTCTTCATTATGTGTAGAAACTAATTTACCTGTGAATAATAAGCCCCATGTAGCCGCATTCACAAACATAGACTGGCTTTGGCCTACGTGTGAACGCCAATTTCCGTGGCTAATTTTGTCACGAATAAGTGCATCACGCGTGGCTTTATCTGGAATACGCAATAAAGCTTCTGCTAAACACATTAGGGCAACACCTTCTTGTGAAGAAAGTGAGAATTCTTGTAATAGACCTTGAACTAACCCTGAGCGTCCAACACCATTTTTTTGTTTACGTAATTTTTCGGCAATGGAATAGGCTAATTTATGCGTTGCTTGTGCCTCATGTTCAGGTAAGGTCGCTTGTTGTAAGAGCATCGGTACTGCTTGTATTTCAGGGGTGCGATAAGCAGAAGTAATTGCTGAGCGTAAAACTGATTGAGGATGAATATGTTCAGCAAACTCCAAGAAAGGCTGATAATGAGCGGTTGGTGTTTCAATGCTTTCATCAATATCTTGCTCTGTAAATGTTGAGTCACCAAGATTAACCTGATTATTTTCAACTTGTTCTAGATAATTGAAAATAGCCTGTTTAATTAACCAATGCGATGTTCTATCTAGTTTCTGTGCAGCTTCTTTTAATCTATTGCGGGTTTCTTCATCAAGTCTAACACCCATTGTTGTGCTACTCATGCAGTGCTCCTCATATTCTAATTCACAAGTACAGTTACCCGTTATTTTTATTAATATCATTCATGTTGCAACTTTGTGCAACATTGTTAACAATTTATTTATAAATAATGTGAAAGTAGTCAGGTTTTGTGGGTGATTAAAAGTGATCTAATTTATTTTCTCTATATATTTATATATAAATCAATAAATTATATTTATTTTGTTGATGTTTATATTTATAATACACCTTCGAATTAAGACAAATAGTGTGAAGTCATATACAAAATTTAAACATTTAAACGTTAATTTCTTGTTAAATGCAGTTAACCTATTCTAGGATTGATGTGAATGCTTTATCTGTTGCTGTAAGAAATTATTTTAATTAAAAACTGAAAAGATCATTAATGCGCAACGAAGTGCAACGTTCCTGTACAAGTCAAAAGCATACCGATGATCGGAAACAGATTTATGGAGAACTGCAATTATGGCTTTAACTTCGCCAATGCTAATTACATTTACGATCTATATCTTGGGTATGCTTTTTATTGGCTACCTTGCTTATCGTTCAACAAAAAACTTTGATGATTATATTCTTGGCGGTCGGCGATTAGGCAGTGTAGTCACTGCGTTGTCAGCGGGTGCTTCAGATATGAGTGGTTGGTTATTAATGGGATTACCTGGCGTGGTGTTTTTCGCTGGTATTTCAGAAAGTTGGATAGCTATTGGACTCTGTTTAGGCGCGTGGCTAAACTGGCGTTTAGTTGCAGGGCGTTTACGTTTGCAAACTGAAAAAAATAATAATGCATTAACGTTGCCCGATTATTTGACATCGCGTTTTGATGATAAAAGCAAAATGCTACGTATCATTTCAGCGTTAGTTATTCTTACCTTCTTTACTATCTATTGTGCATCAGGCGTGGTTGCTGGTGGAATGCTGTTTGAGTCTACGTTTCATATTCCTTATCACGAAGCGATGATTTATGGTGCGCTTGCAACTATCGCATATACCTTTTTAGGTGGCTTTCTTGCTGTAAGTTGGACAGATACCGTTCAAGCGACTTTAATGATTTTTGCTCTGATCCTGACACCTATTATTGTTATTTTCTCAGTGGGCGGCATTGATACTTCTGTTGCTATCATTAAAGCAAAAGATCCATCTTATTTGGATATGTTCAAAGGGCTTGATTTTATCGCGATTGTTTCGTTATTAGCATGGGGATTGGGCTATTTTGGGCAACCTCATATTCTTGCACGTTTTATGGCGGCTGATTCTAATCAAACTATTCGTAAAGCACGCCGTATTGGTATGACGTGGATGATCCTCTGTTTAGGTGGCACGGTTGCGGTTGGATTCTTTGGTATTGCTTACTTTGAAATGAATCCAGCACAAGCTGGCGCTGTAACAGCTAAAAATGAACGTATTTTTATGGAGCTGGCTTCACTGCTCTTTAATCCATGGATTGCTGGTATTCTGTTGTCTGCAATTCTAGCTGCGGTAATGAGTACATTAAGCTGTCAATTATTAGTCTGTGCAAGTGCGTTAACTGAAGATTTATACAAGCCATTTATTCGTAAAAGTGCGAGCCAAAAAGAGTTAGTTTGGGTAGGGCGTGGCATGGTGTTATTAGTTGCGATAATCGCAATCTTCTTAGCGCGTGATCCAAACAATAAGGTGCTTGATTTAGTGAGTAACGCGTGGGCTGGTTTTGGTGCCGCTTTTGGCCCTGTGATCCTCATTTCTGTAATGTGGAAACGTATGACTCGTAATGGTGCATTTGCTGGAATGTTGATTGGTGCTTTAACCGTGTTAGTGTGGATGCAATATAAATGGTTTGGGTTATATGAAATAATTCCTGGTTTTATCTTTGCCTCTATCGCTATCGTTGTCATCAGTTTAATGGGTAAAGAGCCGAGTAAAGAAAACCAACAACGTTTTGATGAAGCTGAAACTCAATATCGTAATACATAATAAAATATAGAAAATTAGAACAATAAAAGGCCACTTTATTTAATAAGGTGGCCTTTGTTATGTAAATTCATTATAAATTTAAAAGAGAGTATAATTTATAATACTAGTAACTTACTCATAATATTCAAATTTATTATATACAATTGCTGTGCTGGTATCGATTATTGTGTCATCTTTTCTAACTTCACTTACCATATTCCATGTTAAGCAATTATTATATTTATCCCATTCTTGGCAAGTACTATCATACTCTCTTATATCGTCATACAAACTCGTAAATATTTGCGTTTGATGTAAGATTTTATCATCTTCACCATAATTAAATTCTAACATTACTTCATTATTATCAATTGCTTTTAAGAGGCGGCCTTTATTATCATAAGAATAATATATTGTACTTCCTTGATTTTCAGCACTAGATTCAATAATTGTTTCTGATGCAATCTTATTGCCATCATAAACAATTTTTGAAAAATCGGTTCCTATGAGTGTTCCATCTCCATCATAGAAATGAGAAGTTTTATTTATTAGTTGGTTCTGACTATTTTTACCATATATTTCATTCAGATAGAGAGTATAGATCTTGTGTAAGCTCTTTAGCTGGTATTTATATTTGATATTATAAGGTGTTGACATTCTTACAAGATTTGTTTCGATTCGCTCATGAATATATTCTTGCGTAGAAGAATCAAATTTAGTAAGAGAGCCACATTCATCAAATTGTATTTCACCTTTATAGGCTTTAAATCGACCTTTTTCAGGTAATGTACTAGTGATGATGATTGATTTTATAGGCCCATAATAAAACTCTAACAGAGTGGGCATATTATTAGACTGGTTCACCTGTTTTTGTAGATCTTTACAAGATGTTGATGTCGCAAATACTGGGAGTGAAATAAAAAGTGTGTATAGAGAAAAAATAAAAAGAAGTGATAATTTCATATAATGCGTCATCTTAAATTTTATTAAAAGAGAACATGCTATAAAGCATATTCATCATTAATTGATTTAAGTAGTTTTACACAAATTGTTTTTTAATGAAAGTATCACGAAGAAGTATCTAACCATAGATAAGAAGATATGTAATAAATATAAAAACCAGTCTATTTTTGATAGTCTGATTTTTATATTATTAACTTAAATTTGATACAAAAATATAATGTAAATATTATTCGTAGTAAATAAACTCGTTATGAAGCATGGCTTTACTGAAATTAATCACTTCATCATTAAATTTAATCGTACTTTCAAGTTCCTCTTTTGAACAATTAGCAAATTTGTCCCATTCAAGGCAAGTAGTGATAAAGGCTTTATCTTCTCCATTAACGCCTTTGATATAGTTTGATTGAGTAACGACTTTTCCTTTTGGATCATACTGATACTCTACATTTATTTTACCGTCTTCTATTACGGATTGTAGTTTTCCTTGAGGATTATAGATGTACTCTGTTGTGATAGTCTCAGTTGTAGGATCAGACGATTTACTCGTTTCTTTAATAATGCGCCCATCTTTATAGTCGAATTGGCTGGTGATTGTATCCAGTAAAGCGCCATCATTTGCATAATATTGAATTATTTTTTTGTTGAACCGGTTCTGTCCATCTTTATGATAGGTTTCTTGCATGTAGATAGAGTGTGAGCCATAGGCATTTTTTATCTGAAATTGATATCGGATAACAGAAGGATTATTAGGTAATGTTCTTATTAAATTAGTTTCTACATTACCTTCAAAGTACTCTTGCATTGATGTGCTATCTTTCAATAACTTTCCACATTCATCAAAGTAAATTTCACCTTTTAGTGCTTTAAAACGCCCGTCATGGGGTATAGAGCTTGTCATCGTGACTGATTTAACAGGGCCGTTGTAAGAACTGAGCAATATAATATTGCTATTAGCAATATTGGTTTGTTTTTCAATATCAGTACATTGAGTCGACGTAGCGATTGCTGGCAATGAGGATACCGCATAAAGGGAAAGAGAGATAAGGAGTTGTTGTAATTTCATAAGACCGTCCATGTATATATTTGTCATATTTTAAGCTACAGCGCTACTCGTCATACTTCAAGCTACAGCGTTGTTGCCTATGTTCATTCACACTAGTCACATACTTATGTATGCTCCTAGTGACTCATTCACTTGTCGCCTAGCTGTAACTTGAATTATTTAGAGTATTTGTTTGCATATATTCAAGTTGTTGCAAATTATTTAGCGTATAAGTAGTACATAAAATATAGGTCTAGTATAGATAAAATCCTATATAATTAAACAATACATAAAGGTAAGAAAAATATTTTGGTACGATCAGAATTGTTTTTTTGGGGCATGAATATGTTAAACGCATTTTCTTTTATGACTGATACGGCAACTCTGGCCATTTTTGATTTACAAGCGATCCGGCATAGAAAATCAGATACAGCAGATTGGTGGAGCATACCTGATGATGAGTTAAATGAAATGAACAAAGGTAATATCGCATTTATTGGTTTGGGTAATGATGGTTTTTACACTATTAACCTATGCGATAAAATTGAAGATCCAGATGTAAAAATAAACATACATTGTCCATCAGGTGAAATTTTTATTGGTGCAGGAGAGGATACAACTGGCGGTAATTTAGAGCCAGATGATCCACAATATCGTGCAGGAGAGATTATTTTTCTTCCAGTAGGATATTATGATGTATCATTAAAAAAGGTAAATAGCCTACTTTTTATTTCTATTATTTACAGTAAAGTGAAAATAAATAAATTTGAGAGTGTTTTACGTTTATATTAAAGGAATATATAAATGGTAACATAAAGGTATAATAACAATTTAAAAATACTATTATTTAAAGCGCCATTCCTGTACTTTATTAATAAGTTAATAAATGTAGATTAAAAAAACATGGTTATGTTAAGTGCAATATAACGAATACGGTAATTATAAATAAAGTTAATCAATTAACTACATCTTAATTAATTAAGATGGTTTAAATTTCACTAAAAGAAAAAATAATATTTCAATAATAAAATAAAGAATGGGAAAGGTTTTATTAAATTTATTGTTCTTATTTTATTGAAAATGACAAATATCAATTTGAACTGGATTAATATAATTTTTAATATTAATCCTAATAAAATTAATAAATATTTTACCAAAAATACGTAATAGTCATATTTAGATTATAAGAATATACTTAAAATCGAAAAATGTATACGTATTAACATCTATGCTCGGCGAATTTAGTTGCATTTTATGAGTAAATAAGCTGATAATTATACATACTTAAATATTAGTACGTAATAAACATGAAATAAGGTTATTAATAAACTTATTTCATGTTCGCCTTTTTATATTACCAATACAATAAACTAGTCTTATTTTGATATATTACCGGAGAGTTTTATTATGAATAAAATACTTCTTGCTACTGTTATAGCAGGTGTTTTTTCTTCTACCGCTTTTGCAGCTTCTGATAATACCATTCGTTTCCAAGGTGAAGTTTCTGATGAAACTTGTACTGTAACTGTTAATGGTAATTCTGCACTTCCTGTTGTTTTATTACCTACTGTTCCTGTTACAGCATTAGACACAGCAGGTAAAACTGCAGGACAAACACCATTTACTATCGCAGTGAGTGGTTGTACTGGGTCTAAACCAACAGATACAAATATTAAAACCATTTTTATTGCTAATAATCTGACAACAGAAGGTCGTATTGGTAATACAGCAGCAAATAACAATGTTAGCTTAGAAATTATTGATCCTGCGAAAACAGGTACCAAAATTGATTTAACTGGTGTAGGTAACGAAGGTTTAGTATTAAAAGCAAACGAAAAATCAGCATCTTATGATTATGCTGTACGTTATTATGCCGATGATGTTGCAACAGCAGGTAAAGTAGAAGGTAGTGTGCAGTACTCTATCTCTTATCAATAATGCTTATATGTCTCCTTTATATAAAGGAGACATTTTTCTATTTATATAAGAGGAAGATAAGTAATGAAAAAAATAATAATGCTAATTGCCGTATTTTTCTTAAGTTATAGCACAGCATCATATTCTAGTGTCACTATGCTAAAAACACGTATTGTTTATTCATCGGATTCACGCTTTGAAGTTTTAAAGTTTATGAATAACGATGAAATTCCCTACATTATGCAAATATGGGCGGATAAAAATAATCCTAATTCGACCCCAGATAATGCAGATGCGCCTTTTGTTATTCAACCCCCCGTGTTTCGTATCGACCCTAAGACAGGGAGAGACGCGCGATTAATTTATACTGGTGAAGGTTTACCACAAGATAAAGAATCTATTTTCTATTTAAACGTAGCACAGATCCCACCTAAAGATTTGAATAAAGATATAAAAGAAGGAAATAGCTTTACGGTTATTGTGCATCATCGATTAAAAATATTTTATCGCCCAACAGCGATTGTCTCGCAGCTAAATAATATCGAGAAACAAATATCTTTCTCAAAAGAAAGTAATGGCAATATAAAAGTTAAAAATGATTCACCTTTCTTTGTGTCATTTGCACAACTTGAGGCCACTAATGCTTCGGGACAAAAATTTATATTTAAATCAACTATGGTTTCTCCGTTATCAACGGAGATATTAGTCGCTGAAAATGGCGGAAAGCTTTCATTTTTACCCGATAAAATGACCTATAAATACCTTAATGATCTAGGTGGACAAAATAGCATGACAGATTTAATTCATTAATAAAAATGGCATTGAAATGAAAGTCATAGAAAAAAGCACAGCACAATTAAATAATAGAATAAAAGTCGTACTCTTAATCGGCTCATTTTCTCTATTTATTCAATCAATGACTTCTGCATTTGCTGATGATTATGAATTTGATCCTTCTTTATTATTAGGTAGCAAAAATAATATCAACATTAATCAGCTTCATGATAGTAATTATGTGGAGCCTGGTGATTATGATGTTGACATCTACATTAATAATCGTTTTTTTGAAAGAAAAACTGTGCGTTTTCAACTAAATGATAAAGGTAAAGTGACACCTTGTTTTAATCAACAACAAATTGATGAAATGGGGATCTTGCTGGATAACGAGATCAGTCAAGATAATAGTCAATGTTTAGTATTAAACCAAATTAATACAAACATTGTAGATTCGTTTGATGCTTCTAACTTTAGAATAATGATTGCAGTGCCTCAAATCTTATTAAAACGAAGACCACAAGGCTATGTCAATGAAGACGATTTAGATGCGGGCAACACCATGTTGTTCACCAATTATTCGGGTAATTACTATAAGAATAAATCGAACGGACAAACTTCAGACTATGGTTTTGGTAGTGTCAATATGGGCGTAAATCTGGGAACTTGGCAATTTCGTCAACAAGCATCTTACTCTTATAATTCATCAAAATCGGGAAGTAATAGTGACTTTAATTGGATAAGAACTTATCTACAAAAGCCGTTACTGACATTAAAATCGATGTTAGTTGTCGGCGATATTTATACAACAGGCGCACAATTTTCAAGTCTGGCATTTAAAGGTATTCAATTAATGTCTGATGAAAGAATGTTGCCAGATTCTCAAAAAGGCTATGCACCTGTTATTCGTGGTATTGCGACGACTACCGCCCGTGTAGTGATAAAACAAAACGGCACTGAAATTTATCAAACAACGGTATCACCTGGACAATTTGAAATAAACGACCTTTATCCAACCAGTTATGAAGGGGATTTATTAGTCGAAATCCACGAAAGTAATGGCAAAGTTTCTTCTTTTACAGTGCCATTTACCGCATTACCTGAGTCAGTAAGGGCTGGTCGCTTTAAATATAACTTTACTGCGGGTGAAGTGAATAACTTTGGTTCAGAAAATAGTTATTTTTCAGATATCGCTTTGCAATATGGTGTGAATAATACGGTAACGCTAAATACAGGGATGCGTGTAGGTCATCAATATCAGGCAGTATTTGTCGGCTCTGTTATTGCTACAAAATTAGGGGCGATAGGTTTTAATTCGGCTTTTTCAAATGCTGAAGTCGGCGGTAATAATTATCAAGGTGGACGATTAGGTATTAGTTATAGCCGTACTTTTAGCCCAACCAATACCGTTATTACACTCGCAGGTTATAAATATTCAACAGAGAATTTCCGCGAATATAATGATGTCTTGGGATTGAGAAAAAGTGCAAGCAATGACATGGAATGGAATTCCAATAGTTATAATCAAGAAAGCCAGTTTACACTGAGTGTTAATCAGTCTCTTGATAAGTGGGGGCAACTTTATATTTCAGGCTCTATCAGTAATTATTATGGTAATAAAGGACATGATGCCCAGTATCAAATCGGTTATTCCAATACCTATAAAGATATTGCTTATAGCCTCGCTTATAGCCGCCAAAAAACGGGGCAAATGACGGCAAATAATACTTTTACATCAATAACAACCGATCCGATATCGGAAGATATGGTGATGTTATCTGTTTCTATGCCATTAGGACGCTCTGATTATTCACCAATGCTATCATTATCTTCTAGTCATTCTAGTGATGATTCAAGTTACCAAACGAATTTATCAGGACTTTTAGGGGAAGATAAAACACTTTCTTATAGTGTAAATGCAGATTACGACACACAAAATAGAGCGGTGGGCAGTGGTTTGCATTTAATTAAACAGCTTCCTTTTACTACGTTATCAGGCAGTATCTCTAATGGTAAACATTACACTCAAGGCAGTGTGGGTATTCAAGGTGCCTTAGTTGCACACAGTGGCGGGGTAACATTAGGGCCTCGTATTAGTGATTCTTTTGCTTTAGTGGAAGCAAAGGGTGCAAGTGGTGCGAGTGTGAGTAATGGTATGGGGGCACGCATTGATCCTTTTGGTTATGCTATTGTGCCTTCCCTTGTTCCTTATCAATATAACAATGTTAGTTTGGATGGGAAAAATATTAGAAATAATAATATTGAGCTACTGGAAAATACTAAACAAATAGCACCGTATTCAGGTTCAAGTACCAAAATCGTTTTTAAAACCCAAGTCGGATATCCTGTATTGATTTCGGTTAAGCCTGAAAGTCCATTGGCATTAGGTGAAAATGTTTATGATAAAGATAAGCACATTGTTGGCATGGTGGGGCAAAGTAACCAGATTTATGTCAGGGTTGAAAATAAAAAAGGGACACTGACCGTCGGTAAAGATGAAGATAGCTGCCAAATCGATTACTCAATACCAGAAGAAAAAGAAGCCGATAAACTCATTTTATTATCAGGTCAATGCTTATGAAATTAAATCGCTGTTTACTTTCTTGTCAGTTCTCTATTTTATTAGCGTTGATGCTATTTCCTTATTTAGCTTCGGCAACATGTTATAAAATAACAACCACGACGACGAATCCCAATAGTGTACTTTATACTGAGCCTGGTAAAGGTTCAGCGAAAAATTGGCAAGGCGCGCGGGATGATTCAGGATCAATGGGAAGTACGCCTAAAGTAATTAATGTTAATAACGATCAGTTTCAAATTCCGGGTACATTAGTGGCGAGTGGCTTTGTCTCTTTTTTTGAGGCGGGTTATGAAGTTTATGATCCTGAACAAATATTATTTCGTTGCACCGCCGATGAGGAAGGAAAGTTAAGAGAATTTTATTCAACGAATGGTGATTATAACTATGGTGGCAAAAATTTAGTTAATCCAGCTTTAGGATTACAAGAAACATATATTAGTCTTGCAAGAGGATTAGGTATCCGTATTAAAAATACTATTACGGGTGAATATTATAGCCGCTATTGGAAATCGCGACCATTAACAAATTTAGAAAGAGATAGCAAAGGGTGGATCTTAGTAAAAGCAAAAGACTTCTCTAATATGGAAGTGGAGTTATTTAAGATTAACTATGAAAGAACAAGTGATATGCCACCCGCACAATCAAGTAGCGGGCTAATTACGTTTATTAACCAACCAGCAGGTTATATCGCTTTTCAAAGCTCTAACTTCTCTTATTTATTAAAAGATGGTACAGATCACGCTACAAATTATCATGGCTTTTATGCTTATTGGCCTGCTGCTGTAAATATGTCTCGTCGTATTTATATTCGTAATGCGTCTACTTGTTTTGTACGAAATGTTACGCCTTATGTTTCATTCCCATTGGTCACTATTAATGAGTTAGCAAGTGGCAAAAAAGTGACTTTACCTATTACTATTGATTTTTATTGTCAATTAGCACCACCTGCGAACGATGGCATGAGTAATATTTCCAGCGGAACGGGAGCAGGGCAAACTGCAATGGGATTTTTACCTAGACCTACAAATGTTAACAAGGCAATTGAATTAGGATTAACAGTACCTAATGGTGCCGCAATTACCCATTTAGTGACAGACGGTTATGGTACTGACTCAAATATGGCAAAAGGGGTTGGTGTAAGAATATATCGCCCATCAGGTATGCCATTAAACTTGTTATCAACATTAGCTAATGAAGGGCAAGGTGAGGGTTATGGTTGGTATCCTATTTATGATGATGCTAGTTCAGTCTCATATAATAATGGTATTGCCGATTTAACTAAAACATTATATGCCTCATTAGAAGCGTTACCGAGAGAGAAAATAACTGCTGGTAAATTTAATGCGACATTACAAGTAATTATACAGGTGCAATAAATATGAAAAGGATCAGTATTTTTATTCTGTTACTGTGTTTTTCGTTTATCGCCAAAGCGAATTTAGCATTAGAGGGGTCAAGAGTGATCCTTTATCATTCAGACAGAGAAGCATCCTTAAATATAAAGAATGATGGTGAGTTTCCTGTGGTGGTTCAAACATGGGTGGATGATGGTAATCCAGAAAATACTCCAGAAACCATAACTGATGTTTCCGCTTTATCATTACCGCCAGTATTACAATTAAAACCGAGTGAATCACAACGAGTACGAGTAATTAATAAATTTACCAATACAGATAAAGAGAAAGAGACACTTTACTGGCTTAATTTATATGAAATCATGCCTAAGCCTGAGAACAAAAAATATGATGAAGGTTTAATTAATGTCGTTGTCAGATTACAAGTAAAAGTATTCTATCGCCCTGATGATTTAATTATGGTGATTTCCGATGTCAGTAGCGCTCTTGTTTTTACGAGATCAGATAAACAGTTAACAATTGAAAATCCGACACCTTTTTATGTCACCATTAAATCAGCATCTGGCGAAAATAATCCTAATATTCTCATTCCTATGATAGCGCCATTTTCAAAACAACAAATTACATTAGAAAACAGTCAAATAAACCAAATTAGCTATATTCTTATTGATGATTTTGGTGGCGAATTTAAAGATAAAAAAGAGATAAAGTAGATTTGCTGGTGGTTTGTATTGGATTATGTAATTAAATTAGACTAATTGTTTGTTTTAATTAGTCTCATTAATTATAAAAATTGAATGAAATATAAGCCAATGTTATTTTTTAATTACCGTATTATTTTGAGTTTCTAGATTAAGATAAATGCGCCATTTTGTCGCCACTTTCTTTCAGATACAAAAAAGCCACTTATTACTAAGTGGCATAAATGTCTGATTTATCAGCTTAAAATTGGTGGGTCGTGGGAGGCTCGAACTCCCGACCAATTGATTAAGAGTCAACTGCTCTACCGACTGAGCTAACAACCCGATGCGCTGATTATTCTCCTCTCAAATGCGATGGTCAAGTGCTTATTTTGATTTTTTTTTAATGGATAAAATATCGCCGATTAAATTAAAGAAAGGATCTTATCTGGTTATCAAAGCATCATTCATTTTACTAAAAGTGATCTTTTCATTACTTATACTGAGATTTGTGTCACAATAATTTCGCAAACATATTACCGCGTCAAAAAATAAAATAGCGGTAAAAACAACATCGAAAATATGAAAACACTTCAGGTATTGTATGGAAGATCAAACAGAAATTTCTCCTCCCGCTAGAGTGAAAAATGCCACTCTACAGCGCGGGCTAACAAATCGTCATATTCAATTAATTGCTATTGGTGGTGCTATCGGTACTGGTCTATTTATGGGATCAGGGAAAACCATTTCGTTAGCTGGACCATCAATTATTTTTGTTTATATGATAATTGGCTTTGTCTTGTTCTTTGTGATGAGAGCGATGGGCGAGCTGTTGTTATCAAATTTAGAATATAAGTCATTTAGTGATTTTGCTGGTGATTTATTAGGGCCGTGGGCTGGTTTTTTTGTCGGCTGGACTTATTGGTTTTGCTGGGTCATTACGGGTATTGCCGATATCGTCGCTATAACGTCCTATATTAGTTATTGGGCTCCTAATTTTCCTGAATGGGGAACATCCTTTATTTGTGTGCTGACATTGCTTATTTTAAATTTAGCAACAGTCAAACTCTTCGGAGAAATGGAATTTTGGTTCTCCATGATAAAAATAACCGCAATTGTCTCTTTAATTATTGTTGGTATTGTTCTTATCAGTATTGGGTTTGAATCGCCAGCAGGACATACAGCAGCACTAGAGAATATTTGGAATGATGGGGGAATGTTCCCTAAAGGGTTAAGTGGATTTTTTGCTGGATTCCAAATTGCTATTTTTGCGTTTGTTGGGATTGAATTAGTCGGGACTGCGGCTGCAGAAACTCGTGATCCAGAAAAATCCTTGCCGAAAGCTATCAATGCTATTCCTATCCGTATTATTACTTTTTACGTATTAGCATTAGCAATTATCATGTCGGTAACTCCATGGCGTTCTATTTTGGCGGATAAAAGCCCATTTGTTGAGTTATTCGTTATGATAGGAATACCCGCAGCTGCAAGTTTAGTAAACTTCGTGGTATTAACGGCAGCAGCCTCTTCTGCAAATAGTGGGATATTTTCCACAAGCCGAATGTTATTCGGTTTATCTAAAGAAGGCGAAGCACCAAAACAGTTTAGCCAATTATCTAAACGTGCAGTACCTGCCAATGGACTGTTATTTACTAGCTTATGTTTGTCATGTGGAATTATATTAATCTACTTTATTCCTGATGTTATGCACGTATTTACCTTGGTAACAACAGTCTCTGCGTTATTATTTATGTTTATTTGGAGTATGATTTTATGCTCTTATTTGGCATATCGTAAAAAACGCCCACAATTGCATGAAAAGTCTATCTATAAAATGCCTTTGGGAATTATTATGTCGTGGCTGTGTCTTGCATTTTTTGCATTTATGACGTTGCTACTCGCTTTTGAACATGATACTCGCCAAGCATTAAGTGTGACTCCATTATGGTTTATTGCATTAGCAATTGGCTATCAGTACGTTAAAAAACGTAAACAAAAAATGGCAATAGAAAAATAAATTACGCATTCTTTTTTTATTAAATGTATAGCCTTATCAATCCATGATAGGGCTATTTTTTTAATTAAAAATTAGGTGTCATTCAAGTGAGTTAAAATATTTTTAGAATATGTTAACTATATCCAGCAATTTTTTAAAAATACACTATCCTACAATTAAAATAAAAGGAGACGGTATGTATAAGAATATTTTGGTTCCCATTGATATTGATGAAGATAACCTGATGAACAAAGCAATTCCGTTAGTGGAAAATATTGCAAAAAATGAAGATCCTTATGTTCACTTTTTGTATGTGTTACCTAAACTTCCACAATCTTCTTATTATCGACTTGTTATGAATGGCGATCAATTAGATCAAGGATGCTTAAAAACGTCAGCGGAAAAAGAGCTTAAAAAAATAATCGAACGTTTTGATTTACCTGATGACAGAATGCAAACTCACATTTGTATTGGTACACCACGAGATGCAATATTGCAGATTGCTGATGAGGTGAATGCGGATTTAATTGTGATTGGTTCGCATAATCCTGAAGATGATTCTTATCATATCGGTTCAACCGCCGCAGATATTACACGTTATGCAAAACGTTCTGTTATGGTAGTAAGATAATAGAGCCGTAAGATAACTCTAACGTGTTTATAAGTGAAAAATAAGAATATTTGCAGAGTTTAGTGATATCGCTGTTATGTTTTGTTCACACGTAACAGCGATTATGCGATTAAAAAGGTAAAGCAATCGCACAAATCAGCAGCTTTTATATTTGGAACAAATTCTTTTTTTAATTACTATTACGTTATCTCCTGATAATAATTAAAAAATCCTTATGTTAACGATCACCGCATTACTAGAAAACAAATCGATTAATCCTGAACTTAACCATTATCCTGGTTTATCATTATTGTTAGAAGATGATGAGTGCCAAGCTAAAATTCTCTTTGATACTGGAAAAGACCTTACCTTTATTTCAAATGCAAAAAAAATGGGTATTGATTTAACCACATTGAAAACGATTGTTGTGTCTCATGGGCATTATGATCATTTTGGTGGACTTACACATTTGTCAGCAGATTTTTTCACCCATAAACCACGAATTATCGCCCATCCTCATTTATTTTCTGTTCGTTATTCAGCCCTTTTTTTAGGTAATAAAAATATTAAATTTAAACGTTTAGCACCTTTATTTGATCGAGCAAAACTCGAAGCGCAGTTTTCTTTTGAATTAACACAAGCACCGTTAGTAATCGAAAAAAGTTTTATCTATTCGGGACAAGTGACTCAACGTCAAGTGAATAAACGCTATGGTGTTATTATTCATGAATCAGGTGAAGAAGATGATTATGTTCTTGATGATAGTTTTCTTGTTTGGCAAGGAAAAAAAGGCCTAGTGATTATCACTGGTTGTAGTCATTCTGGTATTGAATCTATCATTGAGCACGCGAAAAAAATAACCGGAAATAACCAAATTCAAGCGATTGTCGGGGGATTGCATTTACGTTGTGCAACACCATTTGATTTACAGCGTGCTAAAAAAGCCATAGATGAAAATATTGATGTGTATGGATGCCATTGCACTGGGGTATTAGGGCGAAAATATCTTAATGCGAAAGATTTCAATGCAGGACAATCTTTATCTTTTGAGTAGTATTTAATAGAACGAAGTCTATTGAAAGAGACGAAATTTTTGTTTTTTTGGTTTGCATTCTAACAAAATAAGCTATTGAAACAAAAAAATTAAAGTGCATTTAGTGCTATTTATAATGAAGAGAATAGTCGAATACTTATTGGCAATAAATAATATAACTTTATTGCCAAAAGGAAAGTGTTTTGGTGATTTTACTTGCGGATAACCATTACTGAACGCGACGTATTGTTTACAATATAATCCGCTGTCGAACCCAGTAAAATATTACGTTTATTACGAGAACTTGAACCAATAATAATGGTATCTGCATCAATTTTATCTGCTAACTCTAGAATATTATAATTAGGCGTACCAATAACGGCATGGCATTGGTATTGCTCTTTGAGTAAGTTAAATTGTTGTTTTACGCATTGCTCTAATTTTTCAGTCAATAAAACTAAAGCTTGTTGCTTTTTCTCAATGACCGACGAGCTGTCACAATTAAGCCCATAAGCTTCTAAAGAGCGCAAATTAGGCATAACTGTAATGAAATGGAAATAATTTTCTGGTTTCCTAGCTAGGAAGTGAATATCTTCGATCATGCGCTGAATTCTGCTATCTTCTAATAAATCAATTGCAACGAGGTATTTGTTAGCCATAGTGTGCCTTTTCAATAAATTAGCCCTTAAATTAAGTATAAGTAAATCGGCTTACAAGTTGAAATTTAAAAGTAAATATTGCGATTATTGCATCATTATTCTTGGTTTTTTGGCTCTAAAAGATAAAAAAATGGTGTGGTGAATGCGTAAATCCATTAAAATTTAGTAAAATTGTCTAATAGATCTTTTATTGTTTTTACACATCACGGAATGATCCCACTAGGTTATAGTTTATATGAGAAAATCAAGCGAAGACTTACTGAAATGTATTGCCACTATATTACAGTGGGTGCTTAATATTGGGTTACTTATTTTAGCGATTGTATTGGTCAGTTTTCTTATCAAAGAAACATATGTAATTGCTTCATTATTATTTAATTTAGGTGCAGAAGAGTCGTCTTATCAATTATTAGAAGGTATTTTGATCTACTTTCTTTATTTTGAGTTTATTGCACTTATTGTTAAGTATTTTTTATCTGGTGGGCATTTCCCATTAAGGTATTTTATTTATATCGGAATAACAGCAATAGTACGACTCATTATTGTTGAGCATAAAGACTCCGTTGATACGCTAATTCAATCAGGTGCAATATTGTTGTTAGTTATTGCGTTATTTATCGCTAACACTGAAAAACTAAAACGAACTTAATTCGCCTATAAGTTGTGCTTAGTAAGCTACTCAGCATAGAAAGCATGACTTAAGATTAAAAATAAAGAGTAAGGTTTTCCGCAAGATTGGGAGAGGTATGTTATTATCTCTCCCAATTCTATTCTGGGTTATACAAAAATATTACTATGTCTTATCAATGTCCATTATGTTATCAGGCGCTTTCTCTTCAAGCTCACAGTTGGGTCTGTGAAAATAATCATCAATTTGATTGTGCTAAAGAAGGGTATGTCAATTTGTTGCCAGTGCAATTTAAACGCTCAAAAGAGCCTGGTGATAGTGCTGAAATGATTAACGCACGCCGTGAGTTTTTAGATGCAGGTTTTTACCAGCCAATGCGAGATAAAGTGGCTGAGTTAATACAAACATTATTGCCTGAAGATAACAGTGTTGTATTGGATATTGGTTGTGGTGAAGGTTATTACACCAATCAATTTTATCAAAATCTAAAATTACATAATTCACAAGTTTATGGCTTAGATGTTTCTAAGGTTGCAATTAAATATGCAGCTAAACGTTATTCATCCATTCATTTTTGTGTAGCTTCAAGTCAACGTTTACCTTTTTGTGATGCTTCTTTAAATGCGGTTGTGCGTATTTACGCCCCCTGTAACAGTGATGAATTAGCAAGAGTCATTGTGCACAATGGTTATATTATTACTGCTACACCAGCCCCTCGTCACCTTTATCAGTTAAAAGCACTGATTTATTCAGAAGTACATCTTCATCCATTAAAAGAAGAACATTTTGATGGGTTTAATAAAGTGTCTGAACATCAAGTTGCTTATATGATGAATTTAAACGGTAAGCAGGCTTTTGATTTATTACAAATGACGCCGTTTGCATGGCGTGCAAGCGAAGAAGTAAAACAGACATTAGCGGAAAGTAAAAACTTTGAATGTGAAACAGACTTTTTAATTCGAGTCTATCAACGTCATGCTTAATAATGTGAAATAACAATATTTTATTAAGTTAATAAAAAAGCTTAGGTCGTGATATTTCAAACCTAAGCTTTTTAATATGCTTTATTAGCGATTATTTGGCGTACATAAATAATTCTAAGTGTTCGAATACAATATTAAAGCCGATAGCAATTAATACGATCCCGCCAATAATTTCTGCTTTTTTTCCAAGTACTGGGCCAATGTAGCGCCCAATTAGCATACCCAGCGTAGCCATGATCATGGTCATCATACCAATCGTCATTGCGGTATGAACAATATTGACTTGAAGGAACGCTAAACCGACACCAATTGCCATTGCATCAAGGCTTGTAGCAATACCTGTGGCGATTAAAGACAGTGAGCCGTGGCGTTGTGGGGCTTCTTCTTCACAAGGACAATCATCGCCACGTTTTAAGCTTTGGTAAATCATCCGGCTACCAAGAACAAACAGTAATCCAAAGGCAACCCAGTGATCCCATTGAATAATATATTGGCTAGTATATAAGCCTATCGCCCAACCAATAACGGGTGTGCTGGCTTCAATAATACCGAATATAAATCCAGTGCGGAGTGCTTCGCGAAAACGAGGTTTGTGTAATGTGGCTCCTTTACAGACAGCAACAGCAAATGCGTCCATAGAAAGGGCAAGGGCGAGAATGATAGTAGCGTAGAAACTCATAATAAAGCCTCGGTTGGGGTATTTCCATATACACACAATTGACCCCCAACCAAAGAAGTACAATTATGTGTCTATGGTCTTGCCAACCGTATTACGGCATCTGCACCACGCTAGATGAAAATAAGCGAGTATGTTGATACAGATTTCTTAAAATAATTATTCTTATTTTAAGACAGGCTACTCCCCAATGACTTGGTGCAGAAGATAACATATTATTTTCGAAAGGCAACATATTATTTATTATATTTCAAAGATGATATTGATAATAATTATCATTATTAAATCAGATTGCTTTAAATATATTTTAAACGATCTTTAAATGTTAAAAAAATGATAAAATTCAATATGATGAATTATTAACTATATAATAAATAATGGGTTTTAATTATTTTTATAATAAGAAATTAATATTTTATAGAAATGAGTACACCTAAAAATTATAAGCTCTATTTCCTTCAAAATTAAATGAATATTAAATGAGCCTATATTTAATAAGTATATTTAGTGATGAAATTTAATATATAAAAATAAAAAGTTTTAAATTATAAAAAGATAGATTGCTTAATTTCAAATGTATATTTAATAATTATTTTCTTTAGTTATCTAAGGGTTAAGCGATGATTAAAAATAAAGTAGCTGAAATAAAAAAGCCATTCAAAATGAATGGCTTTTCGTCTAAATAGTATTAATTAGTCACACTGTACTTTGATTGCAAGACCACCGCGCGATGTTTCGCGGTATTTAGCATTCATGTCTTTACCCGTTTCATACATAGTTTCAATGACTTTATCGAGAGAAACACGAGGTTCACTGGTACGACGAATTGCCATACGCGCGGCATTAACGGCTTTAACAGAAGCAATGGCATTACGTTCAATACAAGGAACTTGAACTTGGCCTGCAACAGGGTCACAAGTTAAACCAAGGTTGTGTTCCATACCGATTTCAGCAGCGATACAGACTTGTTCTGGACTTCCGCCTAATAATTCAGCAAGACCCGCAGCTGCCATTGAACAAGCTACGCCAACTTCGCCTTGGCAACCTACTTCTGCACCAGAAATAGAAGCATTCATTTTGTAAAGAATACCAATTGCGCCAGATGCTAAGAAATAGCGTAAGTAGATTTCTTGTGTAACAGGTTCGATGCAACGATCGTAGTAAGCCAATACAGCAGGAACGATACCACATGCGCCATTTGTTGGTGCTGTTACAACGCGTCCACCTGCTGCGTTTTCTTCATTAACCGCCAGTGCAAACATATTGATCAGATCAACGACTTTCATTGGATCGTTTGACAGGCTGTTGCTTGATGTCAATAAGCGATTTAATGCAGCAGCACGACGAGGTACACGTAATGGCCCTGGTAATACGCCTTCTGTATTTAAACCGTGTTCAATACACTCTTGCATTGTTTTATAAACATCAGCGAAATAAGCATTAATTTCTGCTTGAGTATGCAGATCCAGCTCATTTTTCATCATTAAGCTGGAAATGGATAAACCCGTTTCTTTACAGTGTTTTAATAGCTCTTCTGCGCTAGCATAAGGGTATGAAACAGGCTTGCTGTTTAATGTTGATTTACCGAAGTTTTCTTCATCAACGATAAAACCACCACCAATAGAGTAGTACGTTTTTCTATAGACTTCTTTGTCGCCAGCAAAAGCATGGATTGTCATACCATTTTCATGTAATGACAGGTTGTCATTGCTAAAATGCATACTTTCTGCTGGGAAATCGACCACTTTTAAGCCGTTTGCTAATGATAGCTTGCCAGTTTCTTCAACTTCACGAATAAAACCGAGAATGCTGTCAATATCGACAGTAGCTGGTGCATTACCTGCTAACCCCATAATAATTGCGATATCAGTATGGTGACCTTTGCCTGTCAAAGACAAGGAGCCGTAAACATCAACAGCTACGCGAGTGACAGACGCAATCAATTCCTGGCTGACTAAATCATCGACAAATTCTTTACCCGCTTTCATTGGCCCTACGGTGTGAGAGCTAGATGGTCCGATGCCCACTTTAAACATGTCGAAAACGCTAATCACGTCAGACTCCTTAATAATAAGAGAGAGGGTTAAAAAGAATGAAATATAGTTATTTATAGTAAAGGGATCGTTTTTACGATTATATCGTCCCGTTAATGATGTAGTTTACAACATTTTTTTAAAATAGCTAAGTAGAGTTGTGAAGGCGATGATAAAAAGCACAAGCTGAATATAAAATAGCGTGTTAAGTAATATGTAAAGCGAGTCTATGTAAAATAGCGGCGGTTAATCCCCAGACGAGATGTCCATTATAGGGATAAAAGTAGATACGATGATTTTCACCAGCACGATGAAAATCTAGTGGTTGATAATGTTGGGCATTAAGTACATGGCTTAGTGGCATTTCAAAGATAGAGGCGACTTCAGCGGGGTTATGGCGTAAAGGTAAACCCGCAGGAATAACACCCACAATAGGGGTAACTAAATATCCGCTAGAACTTTGCAAAGGGGCTAATTGACCAATAACGGATACGGCATGGGGGGGAATAGCCACTTCTTCATGCGCCTCCCTTAGAGCTGTTGCAATAAGGTTGCTATCTTCAGGATCGCGTTTACCGCCGGGTAAAGCGACTTGCCCTGCATGAGAGCGTAACGTTGATGCACGCTCAGTTAATAATAATGTTGGGTTAGGTTTATTGATAATCGGCAGCAAGACGGCTGCCGATTTTTGGGCATGAAGAGGCTGATTTACCTTGTCATCAGGTAATGTGAGTTGAAAACGATTGATAAAAGTATCAATGGGTGTCATCGATAGTAGACTCACTTAAAACAGTTAATATTTGCCCAAGTTTATCGAATGTTTCTTGGTACTCTTTTTCAGCAACGCTATCAGCAACAATACCACCGCCTGCCCAACAGTAAATTTTATTTTTTTCAGTTAATAAAGTGCGAATGCTGATATTGGTGTCCATTGTGCCACAAAAACTGATATAACCAATTGCACCACAATATCCATGGCGACGATGAGGCTCTAATTCTTCAATGATCTCCATAGCTCTGATCTTCGGCGCTCCGGTAATTGAACCACCAGGAAAAGCTGCTCTTAATAGATCCGTTGCTTTTAAATGCTCAGGAAGCGCTGCGGTGATGGTACTGACTAAATGGTGTACTGCAGGGAAACGCTCGACAACAAACAATTCAGGAACCTTAACAGAACCTGTTACTGCAACTTTGCCAATATCATTACGCATCAAATCTACAATCATTAAGTTTTCAGCGCGATCTTTACGTGAATTTGCTAATAATTGAGCTTGTTCATCATCTTCTTTTGGCGATGCTTTACGAGGTAGTGTGCCTTTTATAGGACGTGTTTCAATTTTATTATCAACTAAATGAATAAAACGTTCAGGTGAAACACTAATCACAAAGTTATTTGGCAAACACATAAACGAAGAAAAAGGTGCCTTATTAGCTTGATTCAATGTTAAGAATGCGTTCCACTCACTGCCTGTATAGCTTGCACAAAAACGTTGAGCTAAATTAACTTGATAGCAGTCACCCGAAAGTAAGTATTGATGAATTTTAGCAATTTTCTCGTTATATTCATCACTACTAATGTTTGATTGCCAATCTGTTGTTAAGGTGAATTGTGAATCAAGAGCTGTGGAAGTTTGGCTTTCTAACCACTGTAAGCGCTCATCAATATTGTGATAGCTAATTAAAGTGGCTTTTTTTAAGTCGTGATCGACAATAAGTGCCCAATCATAAATACCAATTGCCATATCTGCGAAACTAAGTTCATTTTTCGCTATTTCAGGTAGATTTTCAAAACGACGACCTAAGTCATAACTCCAGATACCTAAAGCGCCACCCAAAAAAGGCAATGAATCACTTTGTTCTGGGTGAAAATCGAATTGGTCCAACGCAGATTGAATGAGAGTGAAGGGATCTTTTTTGGAACGTTTGACCGTACCGTTTTTTTCTTTAATCGTTGTCGTTTGTTTGCGAGTTTCTAAAGTCACAGCAGGATCGGAGACAACAATATCAAAACGATTATGAGGATGTTCGGCAAAGCCAGAATGAAGTAAACTAGACCAAGGCAATGACGCAATAGGAGAAAATACCCGCAATGCTAGATCAGGGGTATAAGTTAGTTCGCGTTGTTGTAATTGCATATCCATCTTATGACCATGTAAACAAAGTGTGTTGTATTATTTGCACAATAAATTGTAATCAAAAAGATTACATTCATGTAAATACAAAATAGACGTTAATAAAGATAAGAGTAACATTATGTTTCTAGGAATGCCTACATTAACACATGAAGAGCAACAAAAAGCGGTAGAAAAAATCCAATCTCTTATGGCTGAGGGAATGAGCAGTGGAGAGGCTATCCAACTAGTAGCTCAAGAGTTAAGAGAGAAACACGCGACCCGTGAATCTGTTTCTATTGTATTTGATGATGAAAATGAATAAAACAATTTTTTAACAAATGTCACAATTGTGTTATTAACCATATGCTATGCTTAATGAAAACACATCCTGTTTTAAGGGATATTTTCGGGAGGTTATATGAAATTAAGCAAGCTTGTGAGTCAAACAGGGATACTTGGAGCAGGTCTTTTACTTGCCGTTTCTTTTGGAGCATTTGCAGAAAATATCGAAAATGTGAATAAAGATATTGTGCGCTCTGCACCATTTTCGAGTTGTGTTAATTTAGATAACAATCAACTTGTTACAAGAGTAAAAAATGATTATTTACAAAATCGTTTACCTCGCTGGCAAGATGATAAAAATGCATTAGGATCAAAACCTGTTGCAAGTATTAATGCTAATGAAGTTATCAAGATGGATAATAACTATCAGATGGTATTGAATGTAAGAGGGGCGAGAACAGATCTTCGTTACAATGTTCAAGTCAATTGTGATGACAATACTATTACTTATGTTTCCCCTAAATAATAGATAGGTGATAGTGAGTTGTAGTTAATCGATTGAAAGAAAAAGAGATAAACCAAGGTTTATCTCTTTTTTTTACCATTATCAAAATAACGGAGAGTGTTTGACTATTTTTTTACCGGTGGGTCATAAGGTAAACGAGAATAGTGTTGGCTTCTTGCACGATAAAATACCAGCCTTTCTTGAAAGAAGGCTTGAAAAGCTTGAGGCTGTTCTCTTAAAACAGCATCTGCTACAACGGGCATGTTATAGCGCTCTTTAAAAGCAACGCCTGAAGCGGCTAAGCTTATATTTAGCTTATCTTTTTCTTCTTGTGTTAATTCTGAAAGGTTATAACTCATTATCTTTCCCTCTATAACAATATAAGTAAGGTAAAAGAGCGTGCTTATTAATGCAAGTAAATAAAGATATTAGTCATTAATGTGTAGTAAAAATGATGTGCTTTATTTGGGGCGATTTTTAATCAAGGTCATTAAATATAACAATAAAAGTCTATCCTTCTTGAATTGTTATACCACTTTATGAGTAATTCAAATAAGGCTAATGATAAAATGAGCATTTTTAATCCTTATTAAATAGATTTTAAAATAGAGAAAAAAGCAGTTTATCTCTGAAAAGAGTAAATAATATGAATGTTTAATTTGATTTAGATCAATGAAAAGAGTGATGGATTTTGCATTAAAAATAGGTAAATAATGTTAATTTATTAATGAGATATTTCATGTGTTTTTATTTTGTATTATTTGACAATGAGTTATGATAAGGCACTGAAATATTGAGATAAAAAAATGCCCTGTTGGGGAAACAGGGCGAAAATTAATACAACACCAGGGAAAAACATAGTATAAATAAAATTAACCAAATGGTTAATAGGTAAACTTACGTGATTCTACATTTTTTTATTAATATTAAATAAAGGTTATTAAACTTTAATTAATGTTCAAAAAAGAATAAGGTTATTAATGAATAGCTAGTGAATAAAAAAGAGAAGAGAAAGCAATCAACAGTATTCATTAAAAATGAAAGATAACAAACCATGCTAGAATTAATGCATTAGGAAAGTATGATAAAATAAAGATGTAAAGTTTATTTTTATCTTATTTTAATATATTATTAATATTAAAGCATTTTATTGACATGACAATATAAAATATTTATTGTTAATTGTTATAAAAATCTTTATTTCTTAAATGTTAATTACTGAAATTTTAAATCTGACATTAAAGAAAATCTTAATTAAACACTTTAATAGTTCATTTAAATCTTATTTTAGATAAATAGAAAAGATTATTAATTGATGTTTTTTTAATCTGTTTGTTCTTTTTTCTAAAATGACTGATTAACTTAATGACTAAAGTATTTACTTTACTTTTCTGAGTTAATAAAATAAAGAAATAATTATTTATCCTAATGATATGTATGGTTTTTTATCTTTTCAATATTGTTCATTTTAGTTAACGATATAATTAAATTAAAATAATAACATGTAAAAAAATAAACAAAAAATATACATATCACGCAATATTGTGTTACATTTAGTTCGCTTTTCACACAGTAATTTTTGATATTACTTTAAGACGGATTCGGTTCAGTAATTGACTCAATTACACGATATCTGCTTACTTTTTTATTTCAATAGCGATGTAAGGATAGGTTATATACGTTATTACATAAGGGGATTGATTTGACAGGGCTAATAAACTTTGCGAATAACATTTTATGGGGATATGTTCTTATCTACTTACTTCTTGGAGTAGGTATTTACTTTACTATCCGTACTGGATTTATACAAATCCGACATTTTAGTCATATGTTCTCTATTTTAAAAAATAGCCATAAGTCAGATAAATCAGGGATTTCTTCCTTTCAGGCATTATGCACCAGTCTAGCTGCGCGTGTAGGTACTGGAAACTTGACGGGAGTCGCGATTGCTTTAACTGCGGGCGGCCCTGGCGCTATTTTTTGGATGTGGGTAGTCGCTTTAATTGGTATGGCGACATCATTAATAGAAAGTACACTCGCACAACTTTATAAAACAAAAGATGATGATGGTAACTACCGTGGTGGTCCTGCTTATTATATGACAAAAGGACTGAAAATGCGCTGGATGGGGGTTCTCTTCGCCATTTTCTTAATTATCGCTTTTGGCTTAGTTTTTAATGCTGTTCAAGCGAATTCGATTGCTCAAGCTACAGCTTCTGCCTTTAATTTTGATCCACTCTATGTGGGGATCTTTTTAGTACTCACCAGCGGATTTATTATTTTTGGTGGCCTGCGTTGGATTGCTCGTGTTGCTGAATTAGTTGTTCCTGTCATGGCAACAGCTTATTTATTATTAGCATTTTGGGTTGTTGCAGATCATATTGAACGCTTACCCGAAGTTTTCATTTTAATTTTTAAAAGTGCTTTTGGATTACAAGAAGCGGCTGCTGGTGCCATTGCTTACGGTATTAGCCAAGCGATGACACAAGGTATTCAACGCGGTCTCTTTTCTAATGAAGCTGGTATGGGTTCTGCACCGAATGCGGCTGCTTCAGCAACACCTTATCCACCGCATCCCGCATCTCAAGGCTATATTCAAATGCTAGGTGTTTTCATGGATACCTTGGTTATTTGTAGTGCCACTGCGGTGATCATTTTATCATCAGGTGTACTAGACAGTTATCCTGAAGGTATTAACGGTATTCAATTAACACAATTAGCCTTGTCATCTAGTGTGGGTGGTTGGGGAAGTACTTTTATTGCAATTGCAATTTTCTTCTTTGCTTTTACCTCC
Source organism: Proteus sp. TSJ240517 (assembly GCF_047921575.1). NCBI lineage: Bacteria > Pseudomonadati > Pseudomonadota > Gammaproteobacteria > Enterobacterales > Morganellaceae > Proteus > Proteus sp. TSJ240517. Next base: position 726,096 of record NZ_JBLRMH010000001.1, on the reverse strand, counting down.
ATTATTGCCAATTATGCTTATGCTGAGAGTAATATGATTTTCCTTGGACGTAATCACACAACAGGGCTATTTCTTTTACGTTCAGCGGTTTTAGCTATGGTGATGTTTGGCGCTTTAGCGGATATGCCTCTTGTTTGGAAAATGGCCGATCTCTCAATGGGATTAATGGCAATGACTAATTTAATTGCAATTATCTTGCTTTCTGGTGTCGCCTTAAAATTAGTTAAAGATTATAACCAGCAACGACAAGCAGGTTTACTGCCGACATTTGATATTCGCCAATATCCAGAGTTACAAGATGACATTGAGGAAGGAATTTGGGACGAGAATATTGTTCCTGATGAACCTTTAGTTCGATGTGAAAAAGTGAGCAATAACTAAAGCACTAATAAAAAAGAGTCAAAACGCAGAACCCATATTCTTTAATATGGGTTTTTTTATTACAATTTAACTTTGGGAATAATCAATCAAGGATCAGAAATGAGGTCTAGTCGGTATTATATAGGATTACTTATTGCAATAAGCCTCCTAACCAGTTGTGCCAAACAACCAGTATTTATTGATAGAGCTGAATATATAGTTAAAGTTATTCCTAATAAGCAGGAAGCAAATGACTGCGTAAAATATCTGGTGATGCACTATACCGCGCTAGATGATGAACGCTCGCTTAAGGTTCTTATTGGGGGGCGAGTCAGTAGTCACTATTTGATCTCTACACATCCTTCATCTATTGATGGAAAGCCAGTGATTACTTCATTAGTGGATGAAAGGCAAATTGCATGGCATGCGGGCATTAGTCAGTGGGGAGACGCAACTAGCTTAAATAATTGCTCTATTGGGATCGAGATAGTCAATCTGGGTTACCGTGATAATGGCAAGTTTAGGTATTGGTATTCTTATACAGCGGATCAAATCGTGACGATTTCAGCGGTAATGAAAGATATTATTGACCGTTATGATATCGAACCTCAAAACGTTTTGGGTCACAGTGATATTGCACCTCTCAGAAAAGTTGATCCGGGTCCTTTATTTCCTTGGGAAAGATTAGCCAGTCAAGGTATAGGTGCTTGGCCTGATAAGCAATTAGTGAAAACTTATTTAGCAGGTAGAGATCCTTCAGAGCCTGTTGATGTCGCGAACTTCCAAAAGTTATTACAGCAATATGGTTATCAAACACCAACGAATGGTGTGTTAGATAATAATGCACAAAAAGTAGTGAAGGCTTTTCAAATGCATTTTAGGTCGAGCAAAGCAGATGGTATTCCTGATGCTCAATCAGAGGCGATTTTAAAGGCATTGATTGAGAAATACCGAACTTAAAGTTTCCTGTGATAAGCTGTACTGAATAGATAGTAAAAATGCAGGTAATAGAAAAGCAAAAAGCGTCTCCAATATAAAATTTGGAAGACGCTTTTTTTATCAACTTATAATCAGCATTACAAATTAGGTGATATATGCTGGTTATTTCGCTGTATTTTCTATTGGAAGATTTTCTTCTTTAAAATTTAAGCTAACAACCAGCGAGATCACAAATGCAATCGCACCTGGTAATACCCAACCTAAGCCATAATCAGACAGTGGGATATAGCTAAATAATTGCAGTAAATCAGCATTTAACCATTTCAATTGTTTCAACGTATCGAAAAGGCTCATCAAAACAATGATTGCAATTGTAAAGCGATAGGTAAAGCGAGGCGCTTTTAATTTATTACGAATAAATTGCAGTAATACCAATGTGACTGATGTTGGATAAATCATTAATAATGCAGGAATAGTCACTCGTAATAGTGTATCAAGACCAAACGTTGATACGACGGTGGTCATTAATGTAAATACCACAACCCAAAAGCGATAGCCTAAACGGTGATGGAATGTCGCAAAGTAGTCTGCCGCAGCACTTGTTACACCGACAAGTGTTGTCATACTGGCTAATAAAACAATACCTCCCATCAACCAAGTACCCACAGAGCCAAATAACGCATCAACATAACGTGAGAAAATCTGGCCACCGTTAGTAGCATTGAGTGCTGGATCAGCAAAAACAGAAACAGAGTGGCTTGTTGCACCTAAGTAGAAAAGGCACAGATAAAGTGCTGCTAATAGTAAGACTGAAATCATGCCTGCTTTTATGGTAATAAAACCGATCTGGCGTGGTTCAGTAATGCCTTTGGTATATAAAGCACGAGCAACGATACCACCAAATGCCATAGCAGAGAGGACATCCATGGTTTGGTAACCATCAATAAAACCAGAGAAGAAGCCATTTACCGCATAAAGGCCTGTTGGTTCACCAATTGGGGAAATCGGTTTAGCCACAACAGCAATACCCACAACCACCAGCAGAATTAACAGTGCTGGTGTCATAAACTTACCAATGGCGCTTATCATTGTGCCTTGTTTGAGCATGAAAAACATACTTGTGATATTGAAAACAAGTGCGAAAGTAAGGTGTGTTGCCGTATTTTTCTCAATAAGCCCTAAAGGTAAGAAACCCATTTCATAAGCAGTATTGGTGACACGAGGCATCGCAAAAGTAGAACCTACGATAAGATACAGTGCTACCCAGAAAATCACAGCCACCCATGAAGGCAAATCAACAGAAAGGCGCTCTCCACGTCCACGAATTGCGACGATAACCAAGGTAAGAAAAGGGAGTAAGACACCTGTAACCAGGAAGCCTAAAGATGTACTAAACCAGAGGCTTCCTGATTGGAAACCCGCCATAGGAGGGAAAATAATATTGCCAGCGCCAAGGAAGAGTGCGAAAACCATCATCCCAAGAACGAGCATGTCTTTTGTAGAAAGCATAACTAAAACTACCTGTCTGTGAAGAAAATATATTAATGATTTATATTTGTTATTCTATATCTAGCCTAATTAACAGCTTAATATGTTGTGAAAATGCAGTTTGAATAACGAAAAGTGAATTGATAGTAACAAATTCTGAAGGATATGTAAGAAGAAAGGCAGATTTAACGCTCATTTAACAGTAATTATAGAATAATAAAAGGCTATGTTTTTGGTCGAAAAGCAGTGTGATCCTCTGCTAAGGATCACAATTGCTATATAATTTTGTAGACATTCGCGATAAAACACAAAAAAGATCGTGTTTAAATAAATTTATCGATAGCTACTGCAACACCGTGCTCTTCATTAGAAAGTGTGACGAATTTAGCGACTTTCTTCACTTCTTCAGGCGCATTTCCCATCGCAACACCTAAACCCGCATATTTTAGCATTGCCAAATCATTACCTTGATCACCAATACACATGATTTTTTCTGGTGTGATTTTCAAATGTTCAGCAACTTTTTTAACCGCACTCCCTTTATTGACATTGGTATTTAATACTTCAATAAAATAAGGGGCACTACGTAATATGCTGTATTGTTCATAAATATTAGTAGGAAGATATTGAATAGCATTATCCAAAACGGCAGGTGCATCAACAATCATAAACTTACTAAAATACATATCAGTTTGCATTTCATTCAGTGGACGATAATAAAGCGGAGTCCAAGATAAAAAGGCTTCTTGGCAGGTGAAATGGCTAATATGACTGTTGGTAGTATAAATCTTATTATCGCTGATAACGTGAAAATGGACGCCAATCTCACGAGCAAGGTTTTCAAAATAGAGATAATCTTCAAAATTGAGCAGATCTTGAATAATCACTTCACCATTATCTGCTTGATGGATTTGGCTACCATTATTGCTGATGCAGTAACAATCAGAGGTATCAAGACCGAGTATTTTTAAATAGGGATAGATGCCATTGAAGGAGCGTCCTGAAGCTAATACAATCTTAACTCCCGCCTCTTTTGCTCGCTGAACTGCTTGTTTTACTTCTGGCGTAATTTCGTGTTGTTTGTTAAGCAAGGTTCCATCTAAATCAATCGCGATAAGCTTAATACTCATTAGCATCCCCATATTAAATAAAAGCAATTATGATAAAGGAAGGGCGAAGCGGTCTATCATCACATAGCTTGAGTATTATTTATGTGACATTAAAGGCTATCTGTATAATGCCACATAAATGGAAGGGTTAATCACAACAAGGTGATTGTAAATGTAAAGGCTGTTTGGTTTCTAAAACGATCTCTTGATTTTGCCGAAAGTCGAAAGGCGTGATGCCATACTCTTTACGGAACATATAAGTAAAGTGAGATTGTGAACCAAAGCCGAAATCAAGGGCGATATCGAAGATAGAGCGCTCACTGGTACGTAATAAGTGAATAGCACCAGCTAATCTACGCTGACGGATATACTTTCCTAAAGAGGTGCCCGTGACTTCTTTAAAGATTTTCTGCATGTGCCAAAGAGAATACCCAGAATAAGCCGCCAACTCTTCAAGATGGATAACACGGCCTAAATGCTCCTCAATCCATTTACTTAGGGCGCAAACCAATGCGAGATGATTATCTTGTGGCATTACAGTTCCATTCTATCAATGAAGTTAAGGTAAAAATCAAAATTAACTCCCTAATCTTATACAAAAAATAGCAGACAGAGAAATCCATATTAATGGACAGCTATCTCTAATCGTTGGCAAAATGTGTACTTAAATAATATAAGGTCATTTTACATACAGTTTAGAGCGAAATAATGCAAATTATCTGAAGTCTGTCGAGGAAGCGTTTACCTTTCATAATGAAAGTTATGCTAAATTTACTCATAGAGATAATTGATTGCGAATTTTATAACAACAACTCCCTGTCTTGTTATCGTATTTAAGCGAATGCTTATAATGTGATAAGTCATACTAACAAAATGTATTTAAAGGATTTTAAATTGAACGCAAAGAAAATAATTATTAGCTTAATTATTGCATTAGTCATTACCTTTGGCCTCTATCTTGTGGCTTTAGATAATTTTTGCGATCGAGGAGAGGATTTCCAACAAGGTCTTTGTCGCTTTACCACATTATTCCCCTCTAAGCATCACTAAAAGATAGCTTTTCTTATTATTTTTCGCCTAGCATAAAATGTATTTGTTATTCAAGTCAGAATAGTGTTTTAATGGTGGCTTGAAATAAACAAAATCGTAAATATTAGTTTACACGTTAAGTTGATAAAATAATAAAGAGAAGAGGATGTATGGCGAGAGAGTCGCAACAGACAGAACTTAAGCGCGGTCTGAAAAATCGACATATCCAGTTAATTGCGCTGGGTGGTGCTGTCGGCGCTGGTCTGTTTCTTGGTATAGCGCAAACTATTAATATGACAGGCCCATCAGTAATATTAGGATATGCTATTGGTGGTTTTATTGCGTTTATGATCATGCGCCAATTAGGCGAAATGGTTGCCGAAGAGCCAGTTGCGGGTTCATTTAGTCACTTTGCTAATAAATATTGGAGCCCATTTGCTGGCTTCTTATCTGGCTGGAACTATTGGGTGATGTTTATTCTTGTCGGTATGGCAGAATTAACAGCAGCAGGTAAATACATTAACTATTGGTTACCTGATATTCCTGTTTGGGTTTCCGTTGCTATCTTCTTTGTGGCAATCAACTTAATCAATTTGATCAACGTTAAGATGTATGGTGAAACAGAGTTCTGGTTTGCCATTATTAAAGTATTAGCGATTGTTGGTATGATTTTATTTGGGAGTTACTTACTGGCAAGTGGTAATGGTGGCCCTCAAGCTTCGGTTAGCAATTTATGGGAGCTAGGCTTTTTCCCTCATGGTTTTACGGGGTTCATGTCTGCATTAGCCATTGTGATGTTCTCTTTTGGTGGACTTGAGCTGGTGGGGATCACTGCGGCTGAAGCTGAAAACCCAAAAGTGAGCATCCCAAAAGCGACTAACCAAGTTGTTTATCGTATTTTAATTTTCTATATCGGTTCATTGTTAGTGTTACTTTCACTTTATCCTTGGACTCAAGTTGTGAAAGGTGAAAGCCCATTTGTTCTGATTTTCCATAACTTGGATAATTTCTTAATCGCGAATATTTTAAATGCCGTGGTATTAACTGCTGCACTGTCTGTTTATAACAGTGGTGTTTATTCTAATAGTCGTATGCTTTATGGTTTGGCAAAACAAGGTAATGCGCCACATGCGCTTTCTCGCATTAATAAACGTGGTGTACCGGTAGTGTCGTTACTATTGTCAGCAATTGCGACTTCATTAGGTATCTTAGTTAACTATTTATTACCTGATCAGGCACTAGAACTATTAATGGCGTTGGTTGTAACCACGTTAGTACTTAACTGGATCATGATCTGTTTAGCGAATTTAAAATTCAGAGCGGCAAAAACAAAAGAGGGTGTAGAGCCTTTCTTTAAAGCACTTTGGTATCCATATGGTAACTATATCTGCCTTGCTTTCTTATGCATGATTTTAGTGATTATCTTATTTATGCCACAAGTGAATATTTCGGTGATTTTAATGCCATTCTGGATTGCGTTCTTATGGGTTGGATTTAAGATTTCCCGCATGAAAAAAATACCTAATAGCGCCCAAGCAAGCCAAGATATTTAAATACTACTGACTTATTTGGATAATAAAAAACGCATCATTAAGATGCGTTTTTTATGTTCTATTTTTATTATTTGCAATTATTTTGAACGGAAAAAATAAAAAATTACTGCCAACGTAACCAAGCAAATAACACGTTACCATTGTTATAAGTACCAGGCACATAAGTGGCTTGTAATGAAAGATGTCCGTAACCGACAGAAACTAACGGTAACGGGAGTGGCATAGGAATATAGTTGTATTCATGGCGCGCTGTAATACTTAGTGTAAAACCTGCGCCCATACGAAACCCGTCTTTATCACCGGGATACCACATTTTCTCAAAACCATAACCCATAATAGGCTGTACACGGTTATTTGAGTCCATAAATGCCATCGCATAAAGAGAGTGCCAATCACCATCGTTGTCATAACGATATTTCCCCATACCAAAGCCCCAAGGTGTTTCGTTATAGCGATCCGTTTTTTCTTTATCGTAAGTAAAACGATTATGCCAAGTCCATACAGGCAAATAGTAGTTATATTGGTCATTGTCCCAAGTTTGATTGACATTACGTTTGAATTTTCCCCAGTAGCTTTCTTCATTATTAGATTGAGATGGATTACTGATGATTTGTTGGTTTTCTGTCGTAATAATCTGATGGGTATTGGAATTATTTTCAGAAGCGAAAGCAGACGTTGTTAATGCAAGAGACAACAGCGTTGTGGCTAATACGCTAGGGTGAAAATAGGATGATGACATAATATAACTCCGAGTACGGCATAAACAGTGATTCTGGTGATGACAAATAAACATTATTAATAGTGTTATTTAATCGACAAGTATTTAAGATAAGAGGTATCTGAAACTTTACTTCTTAAATAAAATCTTAAGGGATAAGAATCGGTTATAAAGAAAATAAATAGATTTATTATATTTATGGATGTAATTTTGTCTGATATTAAATGCTGTTTATCTTTATAATAATGTATTGTTTTTAATGAAAAATTAAGTTTTTATTAGATTGCTAATAAATAGCTGATAAATAAGGTTAAAGAGAAATAATTTTAGGTTGGTCATTTTCAACAGCAAAATTCCATAAAATAGCTATTTTTATGACTTAATGAAAATATTGAGATAAATTTAATATCAATAACATTAGGTTATAAAAAGAGATTAATTTCCAGCGGATAATAGAGTAACGAATAAGAAGAGTTAAATAAAAAAAAGAAAAAAACAGAGGTTGGTTTATAAAACGTTTAGGTTTAAGCGCTAACAACAGGAGTGTTGTCTGTTTTTTATACAGACAATCCTATGTTGAAAGAGTGCAAATTAAAGAATTGTTGCTTACACTCTCTCAACGTGAAGAAAGCATTTATTGAGATAATTTTTCTTGGCTAATAACAAGGAGTCGGTGAGTATGAGTATCACGATCCTTACCCCAGCAGAAAGCGTCCCACTTATTGTAGAAATCTTCAATACTGTTAATTAAGTGTAATGGTCTATCTTCTTCTGTTCCATCTGAGGCATAAATATAATGACCTTTACTAAAAGCCCATAAAATCATATCAATCCAAAAACCTTTACCATCAGAGGTTTGTTCTTCATCAGTAACAACGATATTATGAACTTTTAAAAGATTACAGAAAAAAGTACGAGGTAATTCTCTTATAGCATTACGATGTTTAGGTATACGGGAACGCCACACTTTTATTTGAGTGCATGTTGTTTTTCCATAAACTATGTCTTGTCGGAATCTAAGCTCAACAAGATAGGCTGTTTCACTTTCTTTGTCTGTAGTGACAAGCCTGTACTGATCTTTACGTAATGATTTAACTAAACGGTATCCTATTGGAATGTCAAAACCTTCCAAATCAACATCTTTTACACCTTGAGTGAGAAACTGAAGTGTATGTTCAATATTTTTAGCTGGTAGTTTCAACTTTTCATTAAAATCTGCATCAGGAATAAGATAAGGCATTGATTGTCCATTATTCTGTTGCGATGGTTCATTTTTCATTTAGCCCCTCCGCATTGTGTGATTGTCCAGAAATGCATTATAAATACCTCATCTAGCAGATAATATATCGATTGTCGTTAAAACGAACAAAATAATTTATTTTATTCTTATTATTTAAATATAGCTGAAATATATTCCTTAAATTGATGTGTCATGCAATAGAAGCCATCGGCTTAGTATTTATTATATACAACCTTAGCTGATTTATCTTACTGAATCACAAATCTCAACAATAGAGAATCTATAGATTGAGATGAGCTATCAAACTAGCTTCTTTATCTTGAGCATGCGATACTCCTTATCGCCTGAATTTACAGGCTTTGGCTCGGGGCGCCTTATGGCTGAGATGAACCCGTATAACCTGATCTGGATAATGCCAGCGTAGGGAAGTCAAGGTAACTCTGCTGATTAACAGAGCCCGACTTTTCTGTAACTGGTGAAAGGAGGAGTTAATCAGTGAGATTCAATGCATTGTCTATCGCAGGCACCGACCCTAGTGGTGGTGCAGGTATTCAGGCCGATCTGAAAACATTTTCCGCACTGGGTGTATATGGCACAACCGTAATGACGGCACTGGTTGCCCAAAATACCTGTGGTGTCCGTAGTGTCTATGATTTATCCCCTGATTTTGTTGCAGCTCAATTAGATGCTGTCTTGTCTGATGTTCGAATTGATAGTGCCAAAATTGGCATGCTCTCTAATGCCTCAATTATTGATGTGGTTTGCGACAAACTTCAGCAATATGCGATCCCTTTTGTTGTACTTGATACCGTGATGATTGCAAAAAGTGGTGATCCTCTATTACAGCCTGATGCGGTTAATAAAATGGTTACTCAGCTTTTGCCTCTGGTTGATTTGATCACGCCTAATTTACCTGAAGCGGCAGCACTGCTAGGTTGTGAAGTTGCTCAAGATGAAATAATGATGAAGCAACAAGGCTATGCATTGCTAAAACAGGGATGCCAAGCGGTGTTGATGAAAGGCGGGCATTTAACCGAAAATGAAAGCCCTGATTGGTTGTTTACTCAAGAAGGTGAGTGGCGATTTACCTCAAAACGCGTTAATACAAAAAATACGCATGGGACAGGATGTACACTTTCAGCCGCTTTGGCCGCTATTCGTCCTCAAGTTTCTAACTGGCAAATTTGTGTTGAACAAGCAAAAGCCTATTTACAACAAGCATTAGAACATGCCGACAGTTTGGAGGTTGGACAAGGTTTTGGTCCTGTACACCATTTTCATCGCTGGTGGTGATGTAAAAAAGCCCCTATAAAAGGGGCTTTAGCGTGTCGCAGAATTGTTTTTTTAAGCAATAGTGACAGATTTGTTTAGATAAACATCTTGTACTGCATTAATTAGCGCAACGCCATCTTTCATTGATTTTTTGAAGGCTTTACGACCTAAAATTAAACCCATACCACCCGCACGTTTATTGATAACCGCAGTGCGTACAGCATCTTCAAGGTCATTATTACCTGAAGCGCCACCAGAGTTAATTAACCCTGCACGACCCATATAGCAGTTTGCTAATTGATAACGAACTAAATCAATTGGGTTTTCAGTGGTGAGTTTGGTGTAAACACGCTCATCAGTATGACCAAAACCAATCGCTTTAAAGCCACCGTTATTTTCAGCCATTTTTTGTTTAACGATATCCGCACCAATTGTAGCGGCTAAATGGTTCGCTTGACCTGTTAAGTCTGCACTTGCATGGTAATCAACACCGTCTTTTTTAAATGCAGGGTTACGTAAATAGGCCCACAATACGGTGACCATACCTAATTCATGAGCACGTTCAAAGGCCATTGAAATCTCTTCAATTTGGCGACGGCTTTCTTGTGAACCAAAGTAAATGGTCGCACCCACTGCAACAGCACCCATTTCAAAGGCTTGTTCTACACTGGCATACAGTGTTTGGTCATATTGCGCTGGGTAGCTTAAGGTTTCATTGTGGTTTAACTTCACAAGGAAAGGAATTTTGTGTGCATAACGACGAGAAACAGAAGCAAGAACACCATAAGTAGAGGCAACACAGTTACAACCCGCTTCAATAGCCAACTCAACAATATTTTTTGGATCAAAATAGAGTGGGTTTGCGGCAAAAGAGGCCGCGGCAGAGTGCTCAACACCTTGGTCAACAGGTAGAATAGACAGATAGCCCGTTCCCGCTAAACGTCCGTGATTAAACAGGGTTTGCATTGAACGTAACACGCTATTAGGGCGATTGTTATCAATCATAACACGATCAACAAAGTCAGAACCTGGCAGGTAGAGATTTTCGCTTGGGATGGTTTGGCAACGATGTTCTAATAATGATTTTGCATCAGCACCTAACAAACTTACTATATCAGTCATTACATACTCCAGTTCATGATGAGATGAGAGTGATTGTCATTTATCTACACTAAGATAACAAGTCACATTGAGGCGGTAACCGGCAGTGGATCGCTTCAGGTAACACAATAAATTCAAATTTATTCCCTAAAAGCGGTTCTCCATCTAAATTAAATACCATTTCATGAGAAGCACTAATGTTTACCCAGCGACTGTCGCGCTCGATAATCTTGTCGTTTTTTTTACGATCAAACAGGCTATTCAAAAGAGAAGGGAGTAATTCGTGTGCTTCAACAATGGTGATATTGAGTTTATTGTCGTTAATTAATGCTTCGGGGCAGAGTTGTTGTCCTCCTCCTGCTTGACGACCATTACCAATACCTAAAATCAGTGATTCACCTTCCCAGTGAAAATTTTCAGCTTCAATTGTGCAATGATCCGCTTTTAAAGAGTCAATACTTAAAAGGCCATTAATAAAATAGGCAGCCCCACCTAATGCTGATTTTAAGGCTTCAGGGGTTTCTGTTGTGATTTTTGTTCCAAAGCCGCCTGATGCCATATTGATAAAATAGTGAGTCTTATTCACAGCGATAACATCAATTGGTACAGCGCGACCTTTAACGGCTAAATTAAGTGCATTTTCCATATCACGAGGGATTTGTGCGCTGGTCGCAAAATCATTTGCTGTGCCTAATGGAATAATACCTAGAGTGGGAGGAGATGAAGGTGAAAGATGAATTAATTCAGATGCAACACGATTAATTGTACCGTCACCACCAGCTGCAATAACAGTTTCAGCATTTATATCAATAGCTTCTTGTACAAAACGTTGCACATCACTCGATTCCCAAGTCACTCTCACTTGGAGATCAAAACCTTCATCACGTAATTGGTAAACGGCTTTTCTCAATGCGCAATTATTCGCGCTTTTTCCATTAATGATTAGCAAACTAATTTTACTCATTGATGAGTTCCTTTAATTGAATCACTCTTTTAAAGGTAATGGATATCGAGAAAATTACTATGTTTTTTACAAATGATAACGAAAAAAGAGTGTGTTTTATACAAAAGGGGGATTGATAAGAAGGGAACAAAAAGAAAAGGCAAATCCAAGGGAGATTGGATTTGCCAAGGAGGTGGTTCCTAGTCTTACTGTATTCATTCTAGTTCTTTATTTTTCGGAACTGATGATACGGTAAACAAATCATTATTGATGTGATCTGTATTTGAAATTGACCACTTTAAATCAGATTATGACGCTTTACTTCACTTCTACCGCATCAATTTTATGCGGTTGACGTGTTGTTGTACCTTGTAGGTTGCGGATCAGCAGTGCAAAATCTAAATCAACATCTTCAGGAACAGATAAATAAACCATGTGACCATTACCTGGTGCAACATCCGTTGGCTGCTGTTTTTTGTTAAACAGCGCTTCTAGCGTAAATTGAATATTTCCCGTTGGTGTCATTAATTCTAGGCTATCACCTAAAACAAATTTATTTTTAACATCAACTTCAGCTAAACCGTTTACGCGTTTACCTGTAAATTCACCGACAAATTGTTGAGTGTCAGAGACAGAATAACCATATTCATAAGTTTGGTACGCATCATGGGTATGACGACGTAAGAAACCTTCTGTATAACCGCGGTGTGCTAAGCCTTCTAATGTAGTTAGCAACGTTGGATCAAAAGGTTTACCTGCAACAGCATCATCAATTGCACGACGATACATTTGTGCAGTACGGGCACAGTAATAGAAGGATTTAGTACGACCTTCAATTTTCAGCGAATGTACACCCATTTGAGTTAATTGCTCAACGTGTTCAATCGCGCGTAAGTCTTTAGAGTTCATGATATAAGTACCGTGTTCATCTTCGAACGCAGTCATATATTCACCAGGGCGTTTTGCTTCTTCGATTAAGTAAACTTTGTCTGTTGGCGCGCCAACACCTAAAGTAGGCTCAACGTTTTTAACTGGGATTGGTGTGTATTTTTCAACGATATTACCAACCTCGTCTTCTTTGCCTTCTTCGACTTTATATTCCCAACGGCAAGCATTAGTACATGTACCTTGGTTCGGGTCACGCTTATTGATGTAACCAGATAACAGGCAACGGCCTGAGTAAGCCATACATAATGCACCGTGAACGAAAACTTCTAATTCCATATCAGGAACTTGCTTACGAATTTCAGCAATTTCATCAATAGAGAGTTCACGAGAAAGGATCACGCGAGTTAATCCCATTTGACGCCAAAATTTTACGGTTGCCCAGTTAACGGCATTGGCTTGCACTGAAAGGTGGATATCCATTTCAGGGAAGGCTTCTCGTACCATCATGATCAAACCCGGATCAGACATAATCAGCGCATCAGGGCCCATATCAATGACGGGTTTTAAGTCACGGATAAAGGTTTTTAATTTAGCATTATGAGGTGCGATATTAACCACAACATAGAAGCGCTTACCTAATTCGTGGGCTTCTTGAATACCTTTAGCAAGGTTTTCGTGGTTAAACTCATTATTACGCACACGTAAGCTATAACGTGGCTGACCTGCATAAACGGCGTCTGCGCCATAAGCAAATGCATAGCGCATATTTTTTAATGAGCCAGCAGGAGAGAGCAATTCGGGTGTAAACATGGTTAATTTCCTGGTTCTGATTTCAAGTCAGTCCCCCCACACATTGGGTAGGGGTATATCATAAAGGGGTGGATTCTAGCGCTTAAGTGTAGCGAGGTTCAATGTATTCCTGAAAAAATATCATCGAAAACGGTAAGCTTGGGTTTCCCAACGATAGCCTTGACCATAAATTGAGCGAATAAATTCAATTTGATCGTTAAGTTGCTCAAGTTTACGTCGTAAGTTTTTAATATGACTATCAATGGTTCTATCCGTCACAATGCGGTAATCATCATAAAGATGATCCATAAGCTGATCTCGCGTTAATATCTTGCCTGGTTGTGTGGCTAAGGCCTTTAATAGGCGAAATTCAGCGGTGGTTAAATCGAGAATTTTATTATTGTATTGGATTTGATAAGCCTGTTCATCAATCACAACTAACTTATCGCTCTGAACAATATCTTGAGGACGATAAAAACGACGCAATAACGTTTTGACTCTGGCGACCACTTCTCTTGGGCTATATGGTTTGCAAATATAATCATCAGCACCAATTTCAAGACCTAATAATCTATCGACTTCTTCTGTTTTGGCAGTGACCATAATAATGGGAATGTCGGAGAATTGGCGCAACTCTTTACAAATTGTGATGCCATCTTTTACAGGTAACATAAGATCTAACAAAACTAAATCATAGTGCTGCTGTTTTACACAATGGCTGACTTCCGCGCCATCGGCTAACCAATGTGTTTGATAACCTGATGCTTGCAGATAATCAATGAGCAATTGTGCAAGTTTGGGTTCATCTTCAACAATTAGGATTGAATAGGGTGATTCAGTCGTTGTCATTTATCAGCTCAATAATTATTAGCGCAAATGATAAGGCTTAATTATCATCAGAATATGCAGGTAATTCTATAAGGATTTTCATGCCACCTAAAGAGGAAGGCATGGCACTTATCTTACCATTATGAGCTTCAATAATATTTTCGCAAATCGCAAGTCCTAATCCAGATCCACCACTTGCTCGATTTCGTGAACTTTCAGCACGATAAAAACGCTGAAAAACCGCTTTATATTGCGATTCATCAAGCCCTGGTGCGCTATCTTCTAATGAAATTAGCACACTATTATGGCCTTTCTTGGTACTGATATGTAATTGACCTCCAGAATAGGTATAACGAACGCTATTTTCTAACAGATTGTGAAAAAGCTGGATAAGCCTATCTGGATCGGCTTGTACAATCAGCGACGATAAATCATCTAACTCGGTGAATAGGGCAATATCTTTGGTTTGGTAAGTGTGACGATAAGAGGCTACCGCTAATAAAATTACTTCATTAATATCAACAAAGTCTTTGCGATAGGTTAAAGAGCCTCTATCTGATAATGAAAGCTGGTGGAGATCATTGACGAGTTTAGTCAGATTCGTCACTTCAAATAACAGAGAATTTAAGGTTTCGGCTGTAGGTTTTCTCACACCATCTTGTAATGCTTCAAGCTCACCTTTTAAGATAGCCAGTGGTGTTCGCAATTCATGAGAGATGTCGGCCATATAATCACGGCGAATTTGCTCATTTTTTTCTAATGTACTGGCAAGTTGGTTAAAATCAGTGGCGAGTTGGCTGATTTCATCTTTACTAGTAGGATGAACCCGAACAGAGAAATCGCCAGCAGCCAGTTTATGGGTTGCTTCAACCAAACGCTTAACAGGGCGTATCATGCTGCGAGAAAGAACCAATGTGATTAGCAGTGCAAACAGAACAGTTGCACCTGCAATAATCCAACTGGTACGCAGTTGTTGCTTATCAAAACTGATATCGGCTTCACTACTGATTTTATCTGCGGCACTGACAATCACCCATCCAACAATTTCATCGTGAAAGGTAATAGGCTTTTTAAATGTCTCTGCGGGAAATTGATTGTCATGTCCAAATAAGCGCTTCATGTCTTTATCTACAATCCAAAACTGTGTACGCCAACCGCGAGGCGGAGGGCCATCACCACTTTGGCTTATCTGATCAATGGTTCTTAATATTTGATAGACAGAATGTTCATCTTTGTATAAAAAATGCCAATCACCAGCTAATTCATATTGTTCAGTTAAGGCTTCTGCAATATGAGTTGCTCGCTGTTCACTGTTTTTCTTGATATAGCCAATAAAGCCTTGTTGAAAGCTACTACGAATACCAATATGCATAGCAAAGACAACCACCATGCACGTTGCGAAAATCACCAGAAACAGCTTGCTTCTCAATTTCATGCATTTGCCTCTTTTTTGCTGATACGTCGTTGTTGCCAACGTTCACGCAATCCATCAAAAAATAGATAAATAACAGGGGTGGTATAGAGCGTTAATAGCTGGCTCATTAATAAGCCACCGACGATGGTAATACCCAAAGGTTGTCTTAATTCTGCACCATCACCACTGCCTAACATTAACGGCAAAGCACCAAATAACGCCGCAAGTGTCGTCATAATAATAGGACGAAAACGCAATAAGCTGGCTTGAATAATCGCCTCTTTGGCAGACAATTTACCTTCACGCTGTGCGGTAATTGCAAAATCCACCATAATAATGGCGTTTTTCTTCACAATACCAATAAGCAACATAATGCCAATAAGTGCAATCAGACTAAAAGGTGTATTAAAAAGCTGTAATGCTAACAACGCACCTACGCCCGCAGACGGCAGGGTAGATAAAATGGTTAGCGGATGAATATAGCTTTCATACAGCACACCTAACACTAAATACACCGTGACTATTGCTGCCAAGATAAGAATAAGCTGTGACTTTATGGTTTCTTGGAAAACCTGTGCAGTGCCCGCAAATGTGCCTCTTACCGTATTGGGTACACCCAATTCAGTCATTGTGCGTTCAATAGAATTAATGGCATCAGCTAACGTATAGCCTTCAGGTATATTAAAAGCAATAGTTGACGCTGCGGATAATCCTTGGTGATTCACACTTAATGGTGCGTTAGCAGGATACCAACTGGCGAATGCGGATAATGGAATACGTTCACCTTGTGAATTGACCACATACATTTTATCTAATGCAGAGACATCTTGGGTATATTGTTCAGACACTTCCATCACCACTTTATACTGATTTAATGGCGCATAAATGGTGGAGATCTGGCGTTGACCAAAGGCATTGTTAAGTAGATTATTCACATCACTGACATTAATACCTAATTGCGACATCGTATCGCGATCATAAGTCAGAGCCATTTCAGCGCCTTTGTCTTCTTTATCTGAGTTAACATCCACAAGCTCAGGTAATTCGCCTAAGGCTTTACGTACAATAGGCTCCCATTTACGCAACTCGCTTAAATCATC
The DNA here is from genome assembly GCF_047921575.1 of Proteus sp. TSJ240517. Taxonomy (NCBI): domain Bacteria; kingdom Pseudomonadati; phylum Pseudomonadota; class Gammaproteobacteria; order Enterobacterales; family Morganellaceae; genus Proteus; species Proteus sp. TSJ240517. Next base: position 709,325 of record NZ_JBLRMH010000001.1, on the reverse strand, counting down.
TGCTAATAATGTAAATTGATAACTGGCATTGGCTTGACGCCCACCCGCTCTTACATCCTGTACGGGCATTAAAAAGAGGTTAGCTCCGGGTTCATTCGCTAATTTTGTGCGTAAACGATTAATGACTTGATTCGCACTGTCAGTTCTTTCTGACAACGGATTGAGGGAGATAAACATAAACCCACTGTTAATGCGACCGCCACCAGTAAAACCAGTCACGCTATCCACGTCTTTATCCGCATTAATTTCCTGCATAAAGCGAGCCATTTTTTCTTTCATCGACTGGAATGAAATACTCTGATCCGCTCGCACAAATCCCATTAATCGACCTGTATCTTGATCGGGGAAAAAGGTTTTGGGCGCGCTAATATATAAATAAACATTTAAGCCCAAGGTTGCGAGAAAAATCGTCATAACCCAGCGTTTATGGCGCAATGCAGTTTGTAATGTGACGCTGTAACCTTGTTGGGCGCGGAAAAGTAACTTACCAAAACCTCGTAAATGCGACTGTGCTTTCGGTTTTATTCCTTTTAATAAATGTGCGCACATCATGGGGGTTAGCGTTAACGAAACAAACAAAGAGATAGCGATTGCTGTCGTTAACGTAATGGCAAATTCTTTAAATAATCGCCCAACAAGACCATCCATTAACAGTAATGGAATAAAAACGGCAACAAGAGAAATGCTCATCGAAAGTACGGTAAAACCCACTTCACCGACACCTTTTAGTGCGGCTTGTTTAGGCTTTAAACCATTTTCGATATGACGAGAGATGTTTTCAAGTACGACAATCGCATCATCAACCACAAAGCCTGTAGCAACCGTTAATGCCATTAATGAAAGGTTGTTTAAGCTAAAGCCACAGAGATACATCGCTGAAAAAGTACCAATTAATGAAACGGGTACAGCAACAGCAGGGATCAGAGTGGCGCGACCTGAGCGTAAAAATAAGAACACCACTAAAATGACTAACGCCACCGCAATGGCTAACGCACGTTCAACTTCAGCTAGGGATGCGCGAATAGTCGGTGTTCTATCTTGTGCAACTTTTAAATCAACACTGGCAGGAATAAGCTCACGCAATTCAGGAAGTTCATCACGAATACGATTAACGGTTTCAATAATATTTGCACCTGCTTCACGGCGAATAACCAACAAGATAGCAGGCTCACCGCCACTCATACCCGCAGCGCGTGCGTTTTGTACGGAATCAGTCACTTGTGCCACATCACTTAGACGCACAACCGCATCTTGATTGTAATGCACAATAATTGGGCGATATTCAGCGGCTTTGCTTAGTTCATCATTGGTTTGAATTTGCCAACGATTATCATCATTATTCACAAAGCCTTGAGGTCGTCGCACATTAGCTTGGTTTATGGCTTTTCTGACATCATCTAGGCTTACGTTTTGATTGAACAATGCATCAGGATTAAGGGCGACACGAACCGCAGGTAGTGAACCGCCACCGACAGAAACTTCACTGACGCCTTCAATTTGTGAGATTTTTTGTGCCAATCGTGTTGATGCTAAATCGTAAAGCTCACCCGTGTTTTGTGTGTCAGAGGTGAGCGTTAAAATCGTAATCGGTGCATCAGAAGGATTCGATTTATAATAACGTGGGCGGCTTGGCATCCCTGAAGGTAGCAAGCTTTGTGATGCATTTAATGCCGCCTGTACATCTCGTGCCGCCGTATTGATATCTTTATTTAAATCGAAAACCAGTGTGATATTGGTACTACCTAGCGAACTGCTTGATGTCATCTCATCAATCCCCGCAATACGCCCTAAAGAGCGCTCAAGCGGCGTAGCAACAGAGGATGCCATCGTTTCAGGAGATGCCCCAGGCAATGAGGCATTGATATTAATAACGGGGTAATCCACCTGTGGCAAAGGCGCCACAGGAAGTAACATAAAGCCCAATACACCGCAAAGTGAAATTGCTAAACTGAGCAACGTGGTTGCTACAGGTCGTTGAATAAAGAGGGCGAAGAACTTCATGATACAGCCCCGTTATTATTTTCAACGTGTTTATTGCGGTTGATATAGAGCGATAATTTATCAAATAACAGATAAATTACCGGTGTCGTAAATAGGGTTAAGATCTGGCTCATAATTAAGCCTCCAACCATACAAACCCCTAATGGTTGACGTAATTCTGCCCCTACACCTGTACTCAACATTAAAGGTAAAGCACCTAAAAGCGCCGCCATTGTGGTCATTAAGATTGGGCGGAAACGTAATAAACACGCTTGATAAATAGCTTCGTAAGGCGTTAAACCTTGTTCTCGTTCAGCGGCAAGGGCAAAGTCTATCATCATGATCGCATTTTTCTTTACGATCCCGATAAGCAAGATGATCCCAATAATCGCAATAATATCAAGCTCATTGCCTGCTGCAATTAAAGCAAGTAATGCCCCAACACCCGCTGTTGGCAGTGTAGATAAAATAGTAATAGGGTGAATAAAACTCTCATATAGCACGCCTAATACAATATACATTGCTACAATTGCTGCGATAATCAGCCACAAAGTACTCGAAAGCGCGCTTTCAAATGCCAGTGTCGCCCCTTGGAATTGGGTGGTAATATCTTTTGGCATAGAAATCTGCTCTTCAGCCAATTTCACTGCATTCACCGCTTCTTCAAGAGAGGATTGTTCAGCGACATTAAATGAGAATGTTGCTGAAGGAAATTGTTCTTGATGATTAATAGAGAGCGGTGCCAAGCGTTGCTCTACGGATGCAATAGATAATAAAGGTACCATCGCACCATCTTTACCCGTTAAATGCACGGCTGAAAGTGCCTGTAATCCATCTCCGTTGCGAATATTTTGTTCTAATACCACGCGATACTGATTTGCTTGAGTGTAGATAGTGGAAATTAAACGCTGACCAAACGCATTATAAAGTGCATTATCAATATCACTCATTGAAATACCTAAACGGCTTGCTGAGTCTCTATCCACTTTGATATACGCCATCATGCCGTTATCTTGCCAATCACTGCTAATATCAGTCAATTCAGGGCTATCTTTTAATGCTTGAGAGAGTTTGGGTACCCAAGAGGCCAATTTATCTAATGATGTTGCTTGTAGCGTAAATTGATACTGAGTACGAGAAACTTGCGTATCAATCGTTAAATCTTGAGTTGGTTGTAGATAGAGAGTCATTCCTGAAATAGAAGCAATACGCTCTTGTAAACGAGGAATAATCACATCTATCCGATCTTCACGCTGATCAAGAGGCTTCAACGTAATTTGTAAACGACCGGTGTTTAAGGTTGCGTTGCTTCCATCAATACCCACGAAACTAGCAATATTATCAATAGCAGGATCATCAATTAATTTATCAACGACCTGTTGCTGTTTTTCTACCATTGCTTGGTAAGAAATAGATTGTGAGGTTTCAATGGTGCCTTGCAATAGCCCGTTATCTTGTAATGGGAAGAAGCCTTTAGGAATAAACATATATAGCAATACGGTTAGTACTAATGTGCTAAGTGCTACGCCAAGCATTATCCATTGATGGTTTAAAACACGTTTGAGCCAAACTGCATACACTGCAATCATTTTTTCAAAGAAACGCTCGCACGCCATTTCAAAACGGTTGTGTTTGATTTCATTTTCAGGTTTTAGCAATCGAGCACACATCATTGGCGTTAATGTGAGCGAAACCACCGCAGAGATTAGAATGGCAACAGCAAGGGTGATTGCAAACTCTCTAAATAGACGACCAACAATATCTCCCATAAATAATAGGGGGATCAGTACGGCAATCAGAGAGAAAGTGAGTGAAATAATGGTAAAGGCAATCTCGCCAGCTCCTTTTAAAGCGGCTGTTAACGGTTTATCACCACGTTCGAGATAACGGGAAATATTTTCAATCACAACAATGGCATCATCGACAACAAAGCCTGTGGCAATGGTTAATGCCATTAAAGTGAGGTTGTTGACAGAGAATCCACAAAAATACATCACCGCAAACGTACCTACTAATGAAAGCGGTACGGCAATACTTGGGATTAAGGTTGCGACACCATTACGTAAAAAGAGATAAATGACCATTACCACAAGGGCGATAGCTAAACCAAGTTCAAACTGCACATCTTTAACTGAAGCGCGGATCGTTGTCGTTCTGTCTGTTAAGATCTCAACATTAACGGATTTTGGTAAATTAGAGACTAAATCCGGCAATAAATTACGAATATTATCAGTGGTATCAATAACGTTGACACCAGGTTGTCGTTGAACATTAATAATAATCGCTTGCTCATTATTCGCCCATGCTCCTAATTGATTGTTTTCAGGTGCTTGTTCAATAGTGGCAATATCAGATAAACGGATTGGTGCGTCATTTTTATAGGTAACGATTAATTGGCGGTAATCTTCTAATGATTTCATCTGATCATTAGCAGATAACGTCACAGAGCGAGTTGGCCCATCAAGGCTCCCTTTCGCTGAGTTAACGTTCGCATTATTGATTGCTACACGAATTTTTTCGCTATCTAAACCGTAAGATGCTGCGGCTTGTGCATTGAGTTTGACTCTAACAGCGGGGCGCTGACCACCCGCTAGTGCCACCAAACCCACGCCATTAACTTGTGAGATTTTTTGCGAAATACGGGTTTCAACCATATCTTGCAACTGTGTCATTGGTAATGTTGAGCTAGTAACCGCCAAGGTTAAAATAGGCGGATCAGCCGGATTGACTTTGCTGTAAATCGGAGGATAAGGTAAATCGGATGGTAGCAGATTAGTCGCTGCATTTATCGCAGCTTGTACCTCTTGCTCTGCAACATCTAATGGTAATGTGAGTTGAAACATCAGTGTGATCACTGATGCACCACCAGAGCTTTGTGACGACATCTGTTTTAATCCAGACATCTGCCCAAATTGACGCTCTAATGGCGCGGTAACCGCGGATGTCATTACATCAGGGCTTGCACCAGGATAGAGTGTAACAACTTGAATTGTTGGGTAATCGACTTCTGGCAAGGCAGACACTGGCAACATACGATAGCCAACAATACCCGCTAACAGTATGGCAACCATAAATAAAGTTGTTGCAACAGGGCGCAGAATAAATAAGCGAGAAGGACCGCCACCTGTACCGTGTGTTTTTTCTGTCATTACGCTTTCTCCGCGACAACACGGTCATTTTCTTTATTTTTTGGTGCTGTTGGTGTCACGATATCGACTTTTGCACCTTGTGTTAATCTATCCACACCATCGGTTACAACACGTTGATTTGCTGATAAACCCGAAGCGATAACCACTTTTTCTGCATTTTGTAATGCAACTTCAACACGTAATTTGCTCACTTTATCTTCGCTATCAACAACCCAGACAAAGTGACCTTCATTCCCCATTTGCAATGCTGCATTAGGAATAACCACTGCCTTTTCTAACGTGGTGACGTAAAGGCGTACATTCACGAATTGATTAGGGAATAGTGTATTTTCTTGTTGAGGGAAACGGGCTTTTAACTTTATGGTGCCTGTCGCTGCATCAATTTGATTATCAACACTAAATAGTGTGCCTTGTGCTAATTCAAATTGATTATTTCTATCTAACGCCGTAACAGGCAAATCTGCATTGTTTTTACGTGCTTGAATAACATTCGCTAAATCTTGTTCTGGCAAAGTAAAAAGCACATCAACAGGGTCCATTTGATTGATAACAACGATAGGCGTGGATGAACCGCCAGAAATATAGTTTCCTACATCAACTTGCTTTAAACCCACTCGGCCTGAAATAGGTGCCGTGATTTTGCTGTAGGTTAATTGCAGTTGTGCATTGCTGATAGTGGCTTCATCAATACGAATACTGGCTTCAGATTGTTTTACTAAAGCTTGCTGGTTATCTAACTCTTGTTGTGAGACTAAGTTAGTTTTCGCTAATTTCTGATAACGCACTAAATCAAGGCGTGCATTTGCTAATGTGGCTTGATCTTTTGCTAGCTGTCCTTTGGCTTGGGCTAATTGTACTTCAAAAGGGCGCGAGTCAATTTCAGCTAAGAGATCGCCTTTTTGAACTTGTTGGCCTTCGGTGAAATGTAGCGCCATTAATTGACCTTCAACACGGCTAGTGACGGTCACGCTGTTAGTGGCTTTTACTGTACCTAAAGCAGATAAAAATTGAGGGACATCTTCTTGTGTTGATGTTGCAACTTGAACAGGCGATAAAGGAGGACGACGAGATCCAGATGTACCTCTACTCTGGGTGTTTGTTGCTTGAGTCCCTTTATTTTCGGGCGACGCTGTTTTTGCTGCATTAAATTGCCAATAGGCGTAACCACCTGCGATTACGACGATTAAAGCGATAATGAGAGAAACTCTTTTTTTAGCATTTTTGTTTTTATTCATTACTTTTGTGATCCCACTGGCAACTAGCTAATCAGAAATACTGAAATGAAAATCTGGAATGGTGACATTCTACCTGTTTCTTCACAGTTAAAAATGGAGGAAATATGGAAATTAAGTCAAGGAATGTGTTTTGTTGGCGTTATTTTAATCAGTTAAAACAAATTGCTACTGGCATTATTTTACCGTTGTTATTCAATAAGAACTAATTTAGCAAAATATAGGTAAACAGTAGCGTAGCTTAATTGTTTATATAGGGATAATTAAGTGAAAAATAAATTATTGATTATCAGTGAGTTATTTTGTTTGATGTTTTTTTAATCGCATAACTATTTTGTACAAATGCCTGTAACTATGATAAAACGCAATAGTTAGTTATAATTCTTAGATAATTATGCTTTCCAGTGATAGAATGCCAACCTTGTTTTTCTCTGCGTTGAACTCTTTTCAAAGAATAACAATCCAGTATGAAATTCACCGAGCTTTAACTCTGTCTTAAATAACGAAATTTTTGTAAAAAATTAGCCTAAATATAAAGGCGTAATAGAATAATTAGAGGTTTTTAGTGTCAACTGCAAACACACCTGACGATGGACAAAAACCGAGCCTGAATGCATTTAAACAGCCTCGCGCGTTTTATCTTATCTTCTCAATCGAGTTATGGGAACGTTTCGGCTATTACGGTCTTCAAGGGATCATGGCCGTTTACTTGGTTAAAATGCTGGGCATGGGTGAAGCGGAAGCTATCACTGTTTTTGCTGCATTTACCGCGTTGGTCTATGGTTTTGTTGCTATCGGTGGATGGCTTGGGGATAAAGTCCTTGGTACTAAAAGGGTTATTATTCTTGGTGCAATCGTACTGGCAATTGGTTATGCAATGGTGGCATTCTCTGATCACGATAAAGACGTGATTTATTGGGGACTTGCAACGATTGCAGTAGGTAATGGTTTATTTAAAGCTAACCCATCTTCATTATTAGCAACTTGCTATGAGAAAGACGATCCGCAATTAGACGGTGCATTTACCATGTACTACATGTCTATCAATGTGGGTTCTTTCTTCTCCATGTTAGCGACACCGTGGTTGGCGGCTAATTATGGCTGGGATGTTGCATTTGCACTGAGTGTTGTGGGTATGCTGATCACACTAGCAAACTTTGTTGTTTGTCGTGGTTGGATAAAAGATAAAGGTTCTAGACCTGACTTTGAACCGCTTAACTATTCAAAATTATTATTAACGCTGGTGGGTATTGTTGCACTGGTCGCTGTATCCACTTGGTTGCTACATAATAATGAAGTGGCAAGTTGGTCTTTAGCAATCATCTCATTAGGTATCATCCTGATTTTTGCGCGTGAAACGTTCATGATGAAGGGCGCTGCTCGCCGTAAGATGATTGTTGCATTCTTGCTGATGGTTGAAGCGGTTGTATTCTTCGTTCTTTACGATCAAATGCCAACTTCTTTAAACTTCTTCGCGATCCATAACGTTGAGCACTCAATCTTAGGTTTCAGCGTTGAACCTGAACAATTCCAATCACTTAATCCATTCTGGATCATGTTAGCAAGCCCGCTACTAGCGGCTGTATATAACTTTATGGGTGATAAACTACCTATGCCATATAAATTCACTGTGGGTATGTTCTTGAGTGCGACCGCATTCTTAGTTCTGCCATTAGGTGCTAGCATGGCAAATGAAGCAGGTATTGTGTCTTCATGGTGGTTGGTCGCAAGTTATGGTTTCCAAAGTATTGGTGAGCTGATGATTTCTGGCCTAGGTCTTGCGATGGTTGCTCAACTTGTACCACAGCGTTTAATGGGCTTTATTATGGGCGCTTGGTTCTTAACTTCGGCAGCCGCTGCAATTATTGCAGGTAAAGTTGCGAGTTTAATGGCAGTACCAGAAGACGTACAAAGTGCTCATGCTTCATTAGAAATTTATAGCAGTGTCTTCTTACAAATTGGTATTGTAACAGGTGTTATCGCAGTTCTAATGCTGATCACCGCACCGATGCTAAGTAAAATGACACAGTAATTTGTGCCATTAAAAATAAAATTCAGAAAAACTGCAAATCACAAAAAAATACCGCCCTGATTAAGGGCGGTATTGTATAAGGGGACTGGTAGAACGATTTTGTGATATTGATAAAGGCCTAACTGATCACTTTATCAATCTGCAATGCAACATCTTTTTCTCTTGTGGTGGGTTTTACAGCCGTCCAACCTTTATAAGCTAAAGGTAAGAAAGCGACTGCAATAGCTAATAATGATACGCCTGCAACATAATATGCACCTGCCATTGCAGTTTTTTCTAACCATATTCCTGTTAACATCGGCGTTAATCCACCGAATAAGGCATAAGCCATATTGTAAGCAAAAGACAAACCAGAAAAACGAATTGATGGTGGAAATGCTCTTGTGCTAACGATAGGTGTAGTTGCAATCGCCCCGACAAAAAAGCCCATCAAACCATAGTTAAACGCTAACTGAAAACCTGACATTGCTGCATCTAAACTGCCATAGAAATGGAATGCAGTAACAATCAAACCACCCCATGATAATGTCATTGACGCGCGTGTTCCTAATTTGTCACTAATCCAACCCCAGAATATGCAACCTAAGGTTAAGGTTAATGTTGCAACGCAGTTCGCTTCTAATGATGTCGTTCTATCAATTTTGTAGATCCCTTCAACAATGACACCGGGGGTCATCAAAATGGTGACAACAATAGCTGTTGATAAAGACCATGTTAATGCAGCAGTAATTAAGCACGCTTGCTTGTGATTTTTAATAACTGAAACCACAGGCATTTCTTGTGCTAAGGCTTTTTTTGCAGCCATCTCTTTAAAGATAGGTGTTTCTTGTAAGAAGCGACGTAAGTAGACAGAAATCAAACCGAATACGCCACCTAAAATAAACGGTATACGCCATGCAAAGTCATTTACTTCTTGGCTGGTATAGCTACGTTGAACGATAATTGCCACGATTGAACCTAATAAAATACCGCCTGTAATGCCTGAGGTTAATGTTCCTACACCTAAGCCATAACGTTGTTTTGGCGTGTGCTCTGCGATAAACACCCAAGCACCTGGCATTTCACCACCAATGGCCGCACCTTGCATAATGCGCATTAACAACAACAATAATGGTGCAGCAACACCAATACTGGCATAAGTTGGTAATAAACCAATAACTAATGTTGGTACAGCCATTAAGAAGATACTTAAGGTAAACATGCGTTTACGTCCAATAATATCTCCGTAGTGTGCCATAATAATGCCACCCAAAGGGCGGGCAAGGTAACCAGCAGCAAAAATACCTAATGTCTGCATTTGTGCAATAAAGGCGTTATCACCGGGAAAGAACAAGTGGCTCAATGTTTTCGTAAAGAATACGAAGATCACGAAATCATAGAACTCCAACGTTCCCCCTAGCGAGGATAAACCCAACGTTTTATAGTCGTTGCGGTTCAATGGTCTTGCCGTAGGTTGACTCAACGGCTGAGTGGAGTGTGATTGTGATGTCATAATTACAACCTATAATAATCATCGTGATAAAAAAATAATGCGTAATAAGATCACAAGTAAATTCTTTGAAAATTAACGAATAAAATAGGGTGAAAATAAATAACATCGAATGGTTATTTATAGGCTATTTATGCGAGAAAGAATAATGTTGTGATGATGGTTTAAGTTATAACAGGAAGTTCTTAATAATGTAAATAGATGAAATTAAAACAACGAAATGAACTTTGTTATTATTATTTCTTGTGTTTTTATGCGGTTTAATTGTAGATACTTAATATTAAACTCTTATTTTATTTTCTTTATTGATATATTGTAAAAATATTAAAATGCTTATTAATAAGTGAAATTTCGATATTATCAAATAAAATAGATATTATATTGAATATATTTATTACGATTTAAATTATAAATTGAATAATAAATTCAGTCATAATTTAATTTATTATTTTTCGTTAATAAAGTAATTATTAGATAATTAAGAAAGTTATTCTCATCAATAATGAAAGATATGATCTGATAGAAAATAGATTACTAGAATATTCTGCTATATGTTAAAAATATTTTTGATAAACTTAAATTTCAAAAATTTCAATGAAATTGAAATTCAATACCAATAAATCTTGGGTGTATAATCATATTTTTGTGTTTTTATGCATTGTGTGATTTTTTTGAATTTTATTGTCGAATTAGAAATAAAAACAAAAATAAGCGTCAAAAAAGTGATTGTTGGTTATAATTACATCAGTAAGTCAAATTGAACTGTCGGAGGATTTATGGTCTCTATTTCAATGAGTGCTGTTCTCTTAGCTGCAATTGTTTTGTTCGCATCACTTTCTATCGTTGCATTAGGTGGTGGCTTAGTACTAAAAGCCATGCTTAATGACGCCAATCAAAATGGCAGTTATCTATTAAGTGCCTCTGTTAAAAAGACTTTTATTACTTCATTGGTTATTGCATTGTTGCTTGTCTATTATTACCTATCAACAACGGCTTAATATTTGTTTGATTGATATAAAAAACGCCACTGCATTTTATTATCAGTGGCGTTAGTGTAATGAGAAAATGTCTTAAACTAAGAAGATAGTTGCTAAACCTAAGAAGATAAAGAAACCACCTGTATCCGTAATAGCGGTTATCATAACGCTTGAACCAATGGCAGGATCTTTACCGAATTTTATCATCGTCATTGGTATTAATACGCCCATAATGGCAGCCATTAACAGGTTGAGCACCATTGCCATTGTCATCACGGCACCCATTGCAAGGTCACCATAGAGAAGGAAGGTGACAATTCCCATGATCCCTCCCCACACAATACCATTGATAAAGGCAACACCAAGTTCTCTTAAAATTAAGAAAGAAAAGCTTCCAGTTTGAATTTGGTGTAGAGCTAATGCACGGACAATCATTGTGATAGTCTGATTACCTGTATTTCCCCCAATACCAGCAACAATTGGCATCAGTGTTGCTAAAGCGACTAATTGGGAAATGGTGTGTTCAAACACACCAATAACACGAGAGGCAACGAAAGCAGTACATAAGTTGATAGCAAGCCAAGTCCAACGTGTTTTAACCGCTTGTCCGACTGGTGCAAAGACGTCTTCTTCTGGGCTCAAACCACCCATACGACGAAGATTGGTATCGCTCTCTTCATGCATGTTATCAACGATATCTTCAACAGTTAATCGCCCCATTAGAAGACCATTACTATCAACAACAGCCGCAGAAATTAAGTCGTAACGTTCGAACGCACCCGCCGCGTCTTCGCCTTTTTCTTCTGGCATAAAGCTCACGGTGTCTGTTTTCATTACATCAGAGACAAGCTTATCAGGAGATTGCGTTAAAACAGTGGTTAATGGAAGCTCGCCCAACAGATGATTTTTATTATCAATAACGAAAATTTTATCCGTTGCTTCAGGAATAGAACCCCGTTGGCGTAGATAGCGCTGTACCGTTTTTAACGTAACATTACCTCGCACAGTGACGAACTCAAAATCCATCATCTGGCCGACGCTGTCTTTTGGATATTGAAGAACTTCTCTTATTCTATTACGCAGACTTGGTTCTAAATAGGTAAGAAGTCGACGCATCGTATCGCGAGGTAAGTGCTCTGCGATGTACGCTTGCTCATCCACATGTAATGTGGCGACCGATCGTAATAATTCACGGTCAGTCATATCTTTAATTAAGCTGTCCCAAACGGCGACAGAAGCTTCGACTAAAACAGCACCACGTTCATTATTATCAACCAAATGCCACAATGCGAGACGTTCGTCATAGGGAAGGGCTTCAAGAATATCTGCAATATCTGCCGCGTGTAGATCTTGTAGTAATTCTCTAACAGTGGTGATTTTTTCATGAAGTTCATGGTGGCTCAGCCTATCATTTTCACTTGCTTCACCTAAAACGGTTTCAACAAAATGATCATCTTCGAGAAAGATGCTCAAAATTTGCTGACGCAGGTGTGCCACTTTTTGTGAATACGGATTGATGGCAGCCGCAGTATCATTGTTGATAGCTGGTTGAGACATGTTATTCCTTTTTAATTCTTACGAGGGAGATAACCATTGACACTAATTATTCCATTTTAGGATGATTATCGGTCTTCTCCGTATAAAAAATATGAATCTTGAACAATATTGCGTTGGTGATGTTCATATTATCGTCACAAATCAAACCTATGTTGTTATGTGATAGTTGTTGTATGATAGATGCAACAAAAGACGCATTGACTAGCGTCTTTTTCTGTATAATATCATATTGTTAAGCAGATTCCTCTTTTATATCCAGTTTCCACCCCGGAACTGACTGCCAATGTTCTTGTTCTTTTTCTAAATCCAATTCCATCAATGTGTTATCAGAAAGATAATTTGCAGGAAAATAAAGCGTCCAATGATTTTCATCTGTAACTAAACGCAAAGATGCAGGTTTTGTCGTCGATTGTCGCTGATTATTAAGTAAAGTTGCTAATCTTAGTATTTGTACGAGTGGAAAATACTGTTTCTTTTTATAAAGATTAAATTTAGGTAACTCATCTAACTTGATCCCCTTTCGGTGATAGCGAACGAGAGTTGTTAATAACAGTTGTTGCTCTTGATTAAAGCCAGGTAAATCAGTATTTGAAAGAATATAAGCAGAATGGCGATGTAATCCACTTAAATTAATACTTAATCCCACTTCATGTAACATAACAGCCCAAACTAAAATAGCCTCTAAATCAGGGCGAACTAGCTTAGGATTTTGCTGTGCCCACTGAGCGTAAAGAGATTGCATAGTTTCAAGAACACGTTTTGCTTGTTCTCTATCGATATTATAGTGTTCTGCAAGGCTTTTAGCTGTGCGCTGGCGGATATCTTGATGGCGAAATCTGCCTTCCATTTCATAAAGCACACCTTCACGTAATGCACCGTCAGATAGGTGTAGAGCTTTTAATCCTAATGAATCAAAAATACCGCATAAAATCGCCAAACCTGGCACAAAAACATGTTTACGTTCATCGGATAAACCTGGAAGGGCGATATCTTTAAATTTCTTAAATCGTAAAACTTGTTTAGTGAGCATAAGTAGGCGTTCTGGAGTAATAACACCGTCTTTTTCACCAAACTCAACTAAGATCTCATGAGCCGCTTTAATTGTTCCTGATGCCCCTAAAGCCACATCCCAGCCAGTCATTTTGTATTGCCATGCAATTTTTTCCATTTTACGCGCTGCCTTTTCTCGCGCTTTGCGAAAAGCAGATTCGCTAATTTTTTGTTCTGGGAAAAATTGACGGCTAAAACTAACACAACCCATGCGTTGGCTTTCGATTAAAATTGGCTCAAAATTTTCACCAATAACCAATTCTGTTGAGCCACCACCGATATCGATAACGAGCTTTCGACCTTTTTCAGATTGAGTGTGCTCAACTCCCATAAAAATAAGTCGAGCTTCTTCATGCCCTGAAATAATTTCAATAGGATAAGGAATAACTTCTTTGGCTCGTTGAAGAAAGACTTTCGCATTAGTGGCGACACGCAAAGTGTGTGTTCCCACGACGGTGACATTTTCTGCGGGAAAACCCTGTAACCTTTCAGCAAAAAGGGAAAGGGCGGAGAGCCCACGTAACATAGCCTCTTCGCTTAATTCGTTATCATCATCAAGTCCATCAGCAAGATAAACTCGCTGTTTTAAACGACTTAAGACTTGTAATGCGCCATTAACAACACGCGCAATTATCATATGAAAACTATTAGAACCGAGGTCAATAGCCGCAATTTCTAAAGGACGTGGTGAAGAGTCATCTTGTGATAAAGGCATAAAATTACGCTCGTGAACCGGGTTGTTCTAACAATTTAATATACTCATAGACAGCAAGCTGGGAACGGATCTTACGTTTATTTCCACGAGGAACATAGCTATTTGTTAAATCTTTATCGATATAACGTGCTTTTACGGTGTCATTAAATTGAATATCCAGTATATCAAGAACGCGCTGTTTAAGTTGAGGATCAAGCAAAGCTACTGCAACTTCAATGCGATAATCAAGATTTCGCGTCATCCAATCGGCAGAGGAGAGAAAGATTTTTTCATCCCCTTTATTGGTGAAAACATAAACACGATCATGCTCTAAAAAGCGGTCAACAATACTGGTTACTTGAATGTTTTCACTAAATCCCGGCTGATTAGGCACTAAAGAACACATTCCTCGAACTAACAGTCGTACTTTTACGCCTGCTTCTGAAGCGTCATAAAGGCGATTAACTAATTCTTCATCAACTAAATTATTCACTTTTAATGTAATACCCGCAGGATGCCCTGCTTGTGCACTGTGAATTTCATTGGTGATTAATTGATTTAAAAGGGTGCGCGAGTTTTGTGGCGAAACCATTAAATGCTCAAAGGTGACAGGGCGATAAGGGTTTTCAATAAAGCTAAAAACGCGACGTACTTCATTGGTAATTTCAGTGTTAGCCGTTAATAGTGAATAGTCAGTATAAAGACGCGCTGTTTTTTCGTTAAAGTTCCCCGTACCGATATGAGCATAGCGAATGATTTCACCATTTTCTAAACGTGAAATGATAAATAACTTCGCGTGAATTTTTAAACCCGGTGCAGAGAAAATAACGTGAACGCCCGCTTCAGTCAGGCGTTTTGCCCAGTGGATATTCGCTGCTTCATCAAAACGTGCTTGTAACTCAACAACTACCGTGACACGTTTGCCGTTATGCGCAGCGTGGATCATCGAATCAATAATTCGAGAGTCTTTAGCAACACGGTAAATATTGATTTTGATTGAGATAACACTTGGGTCAAAAGAGGCTTGGCGCAACAATTCCAACACATGCTCAAAGGTATGATAAGGATAATAGAGCAAAACATCACGCTCACGTATCGCATCAAAGCCATTACGGAAGTTATCAAACCAAATATGGCGTAAACGTGGAATAGGCTTATTTAATAGAAATTTACTACCCTCATTTGGGAAGTTAATAAAATCTTTAAAATTATGATAACGACCACCAGCAATGACGGAGTCATTATTCGATAAACCTAATTTACTGCGCAGCAACGCCACCATTTCATCAGGCATATCACGTTGATAAACAAAACGGACAGGCTCTGCGGTAAGGCGTTGTTTTAATGTTGATGACATCATTTCAAGTAAACTTGATTCCATTTCTGTTGCAAGATCGTATTCTGCATCTCGCGTCATTTTCATGGAATAAGCACTTAATGAGTCATAATCAAAGAAGCCTTTAAACACCTCATCAAGACAGTAGCGTAAAATATTATCCAATAAAATCATGGATTTTTTCTTACTACGCCCTTGGTCTGTCGGCAGAATAACAAAACGAGGTACTTTATCTGACGGAATTTCTAACAGGGCATAATGAATAATTTGCCCTTGCACAATTTCAACCGCTAAATAGGTGTAGTCATCTTTAAGAAACTCAACCAAGTCTGTTTCAGGATTAATTAAAATAGGCGTGATGTGTTTTCTTAAATTTTGACGAAAATATTGGCGTAACCAGATTTGTTGATTAGGCGAGATTTGGCGTTCATTAATTAAAAAGATTTGGTTTCGCGCCATTTCAAGTAACAAATCATTATATAAAGCATCAAACTCTTGGTCGGCTTTAGCTACTTTTGATTGAATTTTCTTTATAAGATGACGAGCATGGCTTGATGCAGAGCGTGAGCCACGTTCTTCATTAATCAAAATACGGCGTTTTACATCGGCAAAACGAACCTTGTAAAACTCATCAAGATTATTTGAATAGATCCCCAGAAACCTGACTCTTTCAATTAACGGGTTTCTTTTATCAGCCGCTTCTTGTAATACACGTTCATTAAACGCAAGCCAACTGATCTCTTTATCAATATAGAGTCGTTCCTGGGACATCTGAACTCCAACAAGGGTTAAAGTTAAAACTTAATATCTGAATAAATCAGACGTGTTGCTTAATAGTCGCACCCGGTTTAACAAAATTCTCGGGTTTCGCCTCTTTGGCTTTTTGTTCAAAATAAGGTGCTTGGAAAGTACACATTCTAATCGCAGAACGGTAGGCACCGTTAACAAAAAACTCATCTATTAAATCACCTTCTTTTTTAAAGCCAAGCTTTTCATAAATATGAATCGCTTTAGCATTCTCTTTATCGACGATTAAATAGAGTTTGTATAAATTAAGTACAGAAAATGCATAATCCATCGCAAGTTTCGCCGCGCGTGCAGCATATCCATGGCCTTGATGCGCAGGAGCGATGATAATTTGGAATTCAGCACGACGGTGAACATAATCAATTTCAACCAACTCGACAAGTCCAACTTTAGTGCCGTCACTTTCGGCAATAAAACGGCGTTCACTTTGGTCGTGAATATGTTTTTCATAAAGGTCGCTTAACTCGATAAAAGCCTCATAAGGCTCTTCAAACCAATAGCGCATAACGCTGGCGTTATTATCAAGTTGATGGACAAAAGAGAGATCTTCTCGTTCGAGAGGACGTAATTTTATAGGTGGAACTTTCTTACCACCGGACATAAGCACCTCGGTGAATGCATTGAATAAAAAGAGAAAAGGGTGACATAAAAAAAGTCACGCGGGCTATAGTGTAGCACAATGTGACTTTTTATCTTAAACGAAATAGTCAACCAAGGTTGTCGAAAAGCGCAATATCATCGAGAAAGGCTTGATTATTCTGAATTTTTAATCGCTCGTCAGCTAACCAACCGATCGCTAATGGATAAATACGATACTCTTCTGCTTGTATTCTTGTTTGTAATGATTGTTCAGTATCATCTGGTAAAACAGGAATGCGAGCTTGAATAATCATGGGACCACCATCAAGTTCTTCTGTAACAAAATGGACGGTAACACCATGAAAAGAGTCTTTATTCGCTAAAACTTGGCGATGAGTGTGTAATCCGGGATATTTAGGAAGTAAAGAAGGATGAATATTTAATAATTTATGCTGATAATGAGTCACAAAATCAGGCGATAAAATACGCATAAAACCGGCTAAAACCACAATGTCGGGCTGATAAGCATCGATTTTTTCAATTAATGCTTTATCGTAATCAGCTCTGTCATTATATAGCGTTGGATCAACAAAATATGCTGGAATATCAGCAAGTTTTGCCCGTTCAAGACCATACGCATTAGCTTTATTACTTAAGACAGCAACCACATTACCCGTGATTTTATTTGCCCTACAGGCGTCAATAATCGCCTGTAGGTTGCTGCCGTTTCCTGAGATGAGGACGACAATATTTTTCATTCACATGTTTTCATTAGTTAATAATAACTTGTGCTTCACCCGCAGCTTGTGGCGCAATTTCACCAATTAACCATGCGTTTTCACCACACTCAGCAAGATGTGCTAATGTTTTTTCAACGTCATTTGGGTTAACGGCAATTAACAATCCAACACCACAGTTAAAGGTGCGATACATTTCATGTGTGCTGACTTGTCCCGCATCTTGTAACCATTTAAAAACCAGTGGCCATTCCCAGCTTTTACTATCAATACGCGCTTGCGTATTTTCAGGTAATACACGAGGAATATTTTCCCAGAATCCGCCACCTGTAATATGTGCCACAGCATGGATATCCACATTTTCAATTAATGAAAGTAGTGACTTTACATAAATACGAGTAGGGGCTAATAGGTGATCAGCTAATGATTTATTGCCTAATGATGTGTTTTCAGCTTGTGTATTGCTGACTTCAAGAATTTTTCTGACTAATGAATAACCATTAGAATGAGGACCACTTGATGCTAAAGCGATTAGAGCATCGCCAGCTTTAACTTTGCTGCCATCGATAATTTCTGATTTTTCAACCACGCCGACACAAAAGCCTGCGATATCATAATCATTACCGTGATACATTCCTGGCATTTCAGCAGTTTCACCACCGACTAATGCACAACCAGATTGCTTACAACCTTCTGCAATACCTGTTACTACGCGTGCTGCGGTATCGACATCTAATTTTCCTGTGGCATAGTAGTCAAGGAAGAAAAGGGGTTCTGCACCTTGAACAATTAAATCGTTGACACACATTGCGACTAAATCAATCCCGATGTCATCATGGCGATTTAAATCCATCGCAAGGCGAAGTTTAGTTCCTACGCCATCTGTGCCTGAAACTAAAATAGGTTCGCGGTATTTAGATGGAATTGCACAAAGTGCGCCAAATCCACCTAAACCCCCCATAACTTCAGGACGGCGGGTTTCTTTTACTACACCTTTGATACGATCGACTAAAGCATTACCTGCATCAATATCGACACCGGCATCTTTATAGCTGAGAGAGGATTTGTTAGTCACGTAGAGCCCTCACGGCAAGTTGCTGTTAAGAAAAAATGTGTGCGGGCGCTATTCTAACAGGCAAAGCAAACGTTTGCGAGGATCTTCTTTATAGGTCACAATTATTCATGTTGGTGTAGTTAAAAGCTGTGCGCTTGATCAATATCAATAGAAAAACGATGGAATGTTGGCAAAAAAGCGGTATAATCTCGCGATTTTTTTGTCAGGCTGCGTCGTACATTAGGAGAAATTATGAAGATCGTTGAGGTAAAACACCCACTCATTCAACATAAATTGGGGCTGATGCGAGATCATGATATAAGCACTAAACGCTTTCGTGAACTGGCTTCAGAAGTTTCCAGTCTACTGACGTATGAAGCTACCGCCGATTTAGAAACAGAGACGGTAACAATAGAAGGTTGGTGTGGTTCGGTAGAGATAGAACAGATTAAAGGAAAAAAAATCACAGTAGTTCCTATCCTCCGTGCAGGTATCGGGATGATGGACGGAGTATTAGAAAATATTCCTAGTGCCCGAATCAGTGTAGTTGGCGTTTACCGCGATGAAGAAACATTAAAACCTGTCCCTTACTTCCAGAAATTAGCATCCAATATTGAAGAGCGTATGGCTCTTGTTGTTGACCCTATGTTAGCAACAGGCGGCTCTATGATTGCCACAATTGATTTATTAAAAAATGCGGGTTGTACTTCAATTAAAGTATTAGTACTGGTTGCTGCTCCAGAAGGTATTAAGGCATTAGAAGAAGCTCATCCAGATGTGGAATTATATACTGCATCTATTGATAGCCATCTTAATGAGCACGGGTACATCGTTCCAGGTCTTGGCGATGCTGGTGATAAGATATTTGGTACAAAATAATAATTAAGCCGACTTTGATAGTCGGCTTTTTTTTGAACCTAATTATCTTGTTCTATAGTTAGAAATATACAAACCAATTTCACATTCATATTAAAGAGAGGTCGTAAGCATGACTCGTCGTGCAATCGGGGTAGAAGAGCGCCCACCATTATTACAAACAATCCCGTTGAGTCTTCAGCATCTGTTTGCAATGTTTGGCGCCACCGTACTTGTGCCAATTTTATTTAAAGTTAATCCGGCAACAATATTATTATTTAACGGGATCGGAACCCTGCTTTATCTCTTTATTTGTAAAGGACGCATTCCTGCTTATTTAGGTTCAAGTTTTGCGTTTATCTCACCTGTGCTTTTGTTGTTACCTTTAGGGTATGAATTAGCACTTGGGGGATTCATCGTCTGTGGTGTGTTATTTTGTATCGTTGCTGGTATTGTCAAAATAGCAGGGCGAGGCTGGATTAATGTGATGTTCCCGCCTGCGGCAATGGGCGCAATCGTTGCCGTCATCGGGCTTGAATTAGCAGGAACCGCAGCGGGAATGGCAGGATTATTACCAAGTGCAGATGCACCAGTTGATAGTCAGACACTGCTTATTTCTATGGTGACTTTAGGTGTGACTATCTTAGGCTCTGTGATGTTTAGAGGATTCCTTGCTATTATTCCTATTCTTATTGGGGTATTAGCAGGTTATGCACTCTCTTTCTTCTTGGGCGTTGTTGATATTACACCAATTAAAGAAGCTAACTGGTTTGCACTACCGACATTCTATTCACCGCGTTTTGAATGGAGTGCTATTTTTATTATTCTACCTGCCGCATTAGTTGTTATTGCTGAGCACGTTGGACACCTTGTTGTTACAGCAAATATTGTACAACGCGATTTAATGAAAAACCCAGGTTTACATCGTTCTATGTTCGCAAACGGTTTCTCTACCATTATTTCGGGTTTCTTTGGTTCAACACCTAATACCACTTATGGTGAAAACATTGGTGTTATGGCTATCACTAAGGTTTATAGCTCATGGGTTATTGGTGGTGCGGCAATTCTCGCTATCTTATTATCTTGTGTCGGTAAACTGGCTGCGGCTATCGCTGCTGTACCTGTTCCTGTTATGGGTGGGGTTTCATTACTGCTTTACGGTGTTATTGGTGCATCAGGTATTCGTGTCTTGTTAGATTCAAAAGTGGATTATAATAAACCGCAAAACTTGATATTAACTGCCATTATTCTGATTGTCGGTGTGAGTGGTGCTTCCATTCAAATTGGTGCTGCTGAATTAAAAGGTATGGCATTAGCAACCATCGTGGGTATTGTTTTAAGCTTGATCTTTAAATTAGTGAGTGTTGTTCGCCCTGAAACAGAATTAGTGGATAACACCATTGAATCGGTTAGTGGTACAGCAAACAAAAAGTAATCGATTAAGTAAATCTAAAGCAATATGCTGAAATTAATAAAAAAGGTGGATGATCTCCACCTTTTTTATTGTGTTTTATTTTTATGTCATATTAAAAACTAAGATTTTTGATATTTTAAGTATTAAAAACTTAGAAAAGCATGATTAATTCAATCATGATGTTTATTTAAATAAAATAAATGAGACAATGGGGGTCTGTTCTTATGCGAAATAGGCATTTTATCTGCTATTTAAGTGATATTCGTTTTAAGGTTGGGGTGTTTCAAAAAAGGTATAACGTAATTTATGGAAAAGCTGATTGAAATTTATGATTTCATTACATCAAAGCAGATTTTTACCACAATATTTTTAGTTATTGTGTTGCTGGTGGTGTGGTTTCTCGCCAAAATGATTTTCCGCCGAATAGCAAAGCGTTTACTTTTTTTATTTACTGAGCTTTCAGATGAAGAAACCATAGAAGATATTGCTAAAAAGAGCGCATCTATTGTTGCAGTTACACTTGTTCTCTATATTAATCAGCTACTACCGTCTTTTTCAGCTGAAATGAATATTATCTTTGAAACGGTTGCTCGCGCCTTTATTATCATCAATATCGCTTCATTGCTTAATAACGCTCTTGATATCTTCAATATTAGGCACGCTAAAAAAGCGTGGCATCGAAATAATTCCATCAAAGGCTATATTGAAATTGCCAAAATTGTGGTCTGGATTATCTCTTTTATCCTGATTATTGCGTTATTTACTGAGCAATCACCACTTATTATTATCTCAAGCTTTGGTGCCATTGCTGCGGTGTTAATGTTTGTTTTTCAGCATACACTTATCTCTTTTGTTGCCAATATTCTTATCTCTAACGGAAAAGTATTAAAGCTTTATGATTGGATTGAATTACCCAGTAGTAATATCAGCGGTGAGGTTATTGATATCGCATTACATACGATCACTGTACGTAATTGGGATAATACAATTTCCCGTATTCCAACCAAAGACTTTTTGACCGAAAAATATACTAACTGGCAACCGATGTTTTCATCGGGAGGGCGTCGGATTAAACGTAGTTTTTATATTGACCAATCTTCGATTTCATTTGCAACGCAAGAGTTAGTATTAGAATTAAAAAATACAGCGCCGCTTCGTAAAAGCATAGAAACGATGCTTGAAGGAAAAGAAGAAGAAATTGGCGATATTAATGAGTGGTTAGAAACAAAAGGCGTGACTAACTTACAGTTATTTCGTAAGTACATGCTAAATTGGATAAAAATGCGTGGTGATGTTCGACCTGATATGTATTTAGTGATCAGAACAATGCCACCTACACCAATGGGACTACCTGTAGAGTTATATTGTTTTACTCGTGCAACCACTTGGGTTGAATATGAAGAAACTCAATCTGAAATTTTTGAGTATATAAATGCATCAGCCAAATATTTTAAGCTCGACATTTATCAGCAACCTTCTGGTAATGATGTTGCGAAATTAAAATTCAGATAATAAATTAAAACTAATTAAACACGGAATGCTTTCTGATTTGGCTCTAAATAACTCGAGGTACAGTTAGGAAACCCTTCAATGAGGTGATAGGAGTATATAAAATAGGCTTATCTCGGTGATCTTGCTGTTATCTTAATCAGTGCAATGTGCTTTTTTAATATTGGTTCTGACCTTGTGAGAATTTGTGTTAGAATCACCACGTTTATTAAACTATTCAGGTGAGGTGCTTCTGAATACGCCGTCACAGCTATCATTACCACTATCTCTGCCCGATGATGAGACATTCGATAGCTTTTATGCAGGGGAAAACGCGTCGTTAGTCGCGGCAATTCGAACCGCCATTCATCAATCTCATGGCAGTTATATCTATTTCTGGTCCCGTGACGGAGGTGGAAAGAGCCATCTATTACATGCCGCTTGTGCTGAGCTTTCATTAAAAGGTGATGCTGTTGGGTATGTTCCCCTTGATAAACGTGCCTATTTTGTTCCCGATGTTCTTGAAGGCATGGAACATTTATCCTTAGTTTGTATTGATAATGTTCAGTGTATTGCTGGTGATGAAGAGTGGGAACTCGCCTTATTTAACCTTTATAACCGTGTTTTAGAGCATGGACGAACCTGTTTATTAATTACAGGGGATAGACCGCCTCGCCAAATAGAGTTACAACTTCCTGATTTAGCATCTCGCCTTGATTGGGGGCAAATCTACCGTTTGCAACCTTTAAGTGACGAAGAAAAAATTCAGGCGCTGCAATTAAGAGCAAAACTTCGTGGGTTTGAATTACCTGAAGATGTGGGTCGTTTTGTATTAAAACGTTTAGATAGAAAAATGCGCACCTTATTTGAAATGCTTGATGAACTTGATCACGCTTCTATTGTTGCTCAACGTAAACTGACCATCCCATTTGTGAAAGATATACTCAAACTTTAAATAGCCTCACTCATTTCGTTAGGTGAGGCGAATAATCCCAATCCTACCTCTCTTTTTCAAATTCAACACCCATTGAAGGTAACAAATTTTTGTTATTTATTAAGGGTGAATTTTCTATTTTTGTCTTTTCTAATAAAAACACAAGATAAAAAAACCGCTTGTCTTTATACAAGGCAAGCGGCGAGAGACACAAACAATAAAGGAGGAGGGTTAAATAATTAGTTTGCTTCTACTACTTTGGCTTTCTTCTGAGGAACCAGTAAGAAAATCAGATAAAGTGCAGTGATTGCAACCGTGTAGCCAGTGAAGATTAACCAGAATGATTTCCAATCAACCGCACCATTGGTGGTATATAAATCAATGACCCAGCCACTTAACATTGCACCTAAATAAGTACCAAAACCGTTCACTAAGGTCATAAACATACCTTGTGCTGTTGAACGATATTGTAAAGGGATCTCTTTTTCTAAGAACAGTGAACCAGAGATATTAAAGAAGTCGAATGCACAACCATACACAATCATTGATAACAATAAGACGATTTGACCTAGTGATGTGTAGTCACCGTAGGCAAAGAAGCCGAAACGTAAGATCCAAGCAACCATACTGAATAAAACGATCGTTTCGATTCTTACACGTTTTAATAACAGTGGCAGAAATAGAATAAATACGACTTCTGAAATCTGTGAAATAGATAAGAACACAGAAGGATAACGTGCAAAGAATGAATCATCTGCATTTGGAGATTGTGCGATATCTTGTAGGAATGGCACACCAAAGGTATTGGTAATTTGCAGTACAGATCCTAACAGTGTTGCGAAGAATAAGAAAACAACGACATTTTTCTTTTTAAATACTTGCAAGATATTAGTGATACTAAATGCCACTTCTTCGGCTTTAGTTTCATTTTTGTCAGCTGCTTTAGTTGCAGGTAAGAACATTGCAAATACAGCTAAAACAATAGAAGCGATCGCTGCAACGAAGAGCTGGTGGTAACTATTACCTAAACCTAAGAAGCTAATAACCCACATGGCTGCAATAAAACCAACAGTGCCGTAAACACGAATTTTAGGGAAATAGTTATTAGGCTCTAAATGTTTTTGTTCTAACAGTTCGAAAATGATGCTGTTTGCCATTGAGATACTTGGCATAAAGAACAATAAATGTAATAAAGTTGCAAAAAATAGTGTGGTTACTGTCGTCATTTGCGACATTAACACTAATGCTAATGCAGAAAAAATATGCAGGGTAATAAACACTAATTTGCGGTTGTTTATTTTATCTGCAATAAATCCCATGATGACGGGTGCGATAAGTGAGGCAAGTCCAAGAGCACTGAAAATAAGCCCAACATCACTACCTTTAAAATGCAGCTCTCCAAAGAGATACGAGGCAAATGTTACAAGCCAAGATCCCCATATAAAGAACTGGAGGAATGAGACAAGTTTTAATCTAAGTACGATATTCATCTGTTTTCCTATTAGCCTAGCAATCACCCGACACCAATAATGGCGATTGGTTAGTTTTAATTGCCCATAATGTTGGCTATAACGTTGTTTATTTCATATACATCTACAACTTCGTTTCACACTGACTAATTGTTATCAAGTTAAAAAAACAACAATAAAAGAAGAGATAGAGTAAATAACAAATTGAAAGCTTATTGCTGTGTTGCAGTATTGTTTTAAATGTGTGTTTTTTGTTAATTTCTTTCTTGGATGATAATGAAAAAATATTTTGGCGAGAATTTATTGTTTATCAATTCTGCTATCATATTTTCTGATATCCATGATATGTAGGAATGCATTTGTGTAAAGAGACTTGAGTCACAATATAAATGAAATACATGATTATTTTTTTCTTATAATTGTGAGTTTATACGATGTCGTGTGATCTCGATAGAAGTTTTCAAAAATGGCGATTTCTTACTCATAAAAAATATGAGGTTGAGATGAAAAATTTTGAAAGCATAAAACGATTGGTTTTTTTCTATTGTGGAAATAAGAAACACTTTGCTAATTGTAATGTTTACAATTTAACAACATTTAATAATTTATTTATTAATTGAGAAAAGAGAGTAAACGGTTGCGGGATTAATAGTGAAGTAAATAGAGAGAAGCCCATATATGTAAGAACATAAATATGGGCTTTAAATTTTGAAAATTAAATAAACAGTTCTTTTACTTGCTCTGGTGGACGGCCTAAACGGGCTTTATTACCGACAACCACAATAGGGCGTTCAATAAGTTTAGGGTTTTCATGCATTGCTTGAATTAATGCATCTTGTGATGTTTCATCAGCCAGTTTTAGCGTTTTATAAATTTCTTCTTTTGTGCGCATTAACTCTCTTGCATCATTAAAACCTAATGCTTTGAGCAGTGTTTTAAGCTCCGTTACTGAAGGTGCTGTATCTAGATAGTGAATAACATTAGGCGTTATTTGCATTTCTTCGAGTAAATGTAAGGTTTCACGGCTTTTTGAACAGCGTGGATTATGATAAATCGTCACTTTTTTGGTCATGATTGTCCCTTATTTAAATTGGCTGTCTCTTTGCTGAATTTTTCTTAATTGGTCTATGCGAGCATCAAAGCGAGCTTGATCATTGCTACCCAGCTTAACTTGTCTGCTTGCATCACCTAAGTAACGGATCGCTGTTTCAAAGTCACCTCTGAGTGCTAAATCTTCCGCATAAGCAGCTAATTCATGAGCTCTATCACCTTGTTTGGCTGAATTTTCTGCCATTAATTGCCAGCCGATAGGATCGTTTGGGTTATCAAAGGTATAACGATAAAGTAGGCGATTAGCTTCGTTATATTGCTTATTATGCATATATGAGTTCGCTAAGTTGGCAATAAGGACATTGTTATTGGGCCTTTGCTTTAATGCGAGTTGTAATCTTGCGACCGCATCACCTGCACGGTTTTGTTCTAAATCGATATCTGTCATGGCATCAATAAGCCAAATATTGTTAGGTTCTTTTTCTAACATCGGAGTGAGCAATTTTCTTGCGTCATCAAATTTGCGATCACGAGAATAGAGCAGTATTAGCGCATAATTTGCGGCTGACTTTTCAAGAGCAGTACCTTGCTTAAACTGATCAAGTATCGTTTGTAATGCATTCTCTGATGTTGGGTTTTTCGTCAGCATGGTTAATACACGCATTTTAGCAAACAGAAAGTCAGCTGACTGTGGAACCTGCCGAGCAGGAAATTGACTGGCTCGGCTTCTTGCATCGGATAAACGGCTATCAGGTAAGGGGTGCGTTAATAACATTTCAGGCGGTTTAGAGCTATATCGTACTTGGTCAGCAAGAATTTGCATAAAGTCAGGCATCCCTTTGGGATCAAATCCTGCTCGATAGAGTGTCTGTATTCCGATACGGTCTGCTTCTTGCTCGTTCATTTGTGTAAATGTGATCATATTTTGCTGCATACCCGCCATACTTCCCGTAAAGGTTGCAAGACCTGCATTCGGGTTTGCCATAAATATCAAAATAGAACCTAATACACCTGCAAGAGCAAGAGGTGTTGTTTTAGCCTGATCTTCAAGCATTCTCGCTAGATGTCGTTGAGTAACGTGTGTGATTTCGTGAGCCATAACAGAAGCTAATTCACTTTCTGTTTGGCTATATCGAAAGAGGGCAGAATGCAAAACAATGTTTCCCCCAAAATAAGCAAAGGCGTTAATATTGGGGTTGTTAACTAAGTAGAAGTGAAAAGGGGTTTTGACTGAGCTGGCGTTAGAAACCAGTTTTTGTCCCAAATTATTAATATAGTTAGAGAGTAATGGGTCAAAAACTAATGGTGCACTATTTCGCAGTTGGCGAGTATAGTAATCACCCATAGCAATTTCTTGATTGATGCTTAATGTTGAACCTGCGGTCGTTCCCATATCAGGTAAAGAGTCTTCAATATCAATCGCAGCATTCGCTGGCACTACTGATGTTGATAGCAACGCAGAAACAAGAAGCGCGACTAAGGGTTTTTTAAGTCTGAGTTTCATACAACTGTATCCTGATGGCTATCTTAACGAATAATTAATAATTAATGATGTATGATAGCAAAACCTAACGTAAAATCTGTCAAAAGATTATTGCTTATGTAAATGAATACATATAGCTCTATTGTTCTGATTATTATAAAGGATCTTTATTTTCATGCTGGACTTGCTTGTTCAATGGTACAAACGCCGATTTGCTGATCCACAAGTTATCGCCCTTGTGGTCATTTTGATTGCCGGCTTTTCAATTCTGTATTTTTTCAGTGGCATACTTGCTCCTTTATTGGTGGCAATTGTGCTTGCTTATCTTTTAGAGTGGCCAACTCATTTACTTGAAAAATTAGGATGTGCCCGTATATGGGCAGTATCGATAATTCTGACACTCTTTATCGGTATTAGTGCCATTGTTATTTTGATTTTAGCGCCAACGGTGTGGCAACAAGGGATGACACTGATTTCAGATATCCCAAATATGATCAATAAGTTCAATGCATTTGCACATGAATTACCCGATCGCTTCCCTGCATTAATGGATGCCGGCATCGTTGATATGATGGCAGAAAATTTACGCAGCAAGTTCTCAACGGTGGCTGAATCTGTATTAAAAGTATCTTTAGCTTCGTTAATCGGAATTATTACACTGTCGATTTATCTTATTCTTGTTCCTTTAATGACTTTCTTCTTACTTAAAGATAAGCAACAGATGCTTAATGCGGTTCGTCGTGTTTTGCCGAAAAACAGAATATTGGCAGCACAAGTTTGGATTGAAGTTAATCAGCAAATTACCAATTATATTCGCGGTAAAGTCACTGAAATGATAATTGTGGGTATTTTCACTTATTTTGTATTTGCTTTCTTTGACTTACGCTACTCTGTATTACTTGCTGTTATTGTCGGTGTTTCTGTTTTAGTTCCTTACGTTGGTGCTGTTTTAGCAACGATCCCAGTTATTGTGATTGCATTATCTCAGTGGGGATTAGGCTCTGATTTCTGGGCGTTATTTATCGCTTATCTTGTTGTTCAAGGATTAGATAGTAATTTATTAGTACCAATTCTGTATTCTGAAGCCGTAAATATGCACCCGTTAGTCATTATATTATCAGTGATTATATTCGGTGGAATGTGGGGATTTTGGGGCGTTTTCTTTGCTATTCCATTAGCAACGCTGATAAAAGCAGTATTGCATGCATTACCCGATGAAATTGCGAATGAGCAAAATATAAAGAAAAGCTAAGTACCTCATTGAATATATTAATTAAAAACAGATAAAAAAACAGACAGTGTAAGCTGTCTGTTATCTTATCAATTCGAAGTATTAATTATGGATGTTGAGCGAGATAGTCGAGAACGACTTGATGGTGGTTACTGGTTTTAAAGTTATCAAATACGTGTTCGATAACACCATTTTTATCAATTAAGAATGTTGTACGATGAATACCATCGTAAGTTTTTCCCATAAATTGCTTTTCTCCCCAGATACCAAACTCTTCTGCGATCTTATGATCTTCATCTGAAAGCAACGTAAAATTTAACATCTCTTTTTCAGCGAAACGGGAAAGTTTTTCTGATTTATCTGTACTGATACCTAATACTTCAACTTTGGCTTTTTTTAGTGCATCCATTTCATCACGTAAGCCACAAGCTTGGGTTGTACAACCTGGTGTCATTGCTTTAGGGTAAAAATAAACGAGCACACGTTGGCCAGCGAAATCAGATAAATTAATCGTTTCTCCATCTTGGTCGGGCAGACTGAATTGAGGCGCCTTTTCACCGGCTTTTAATGGGTTCATTAGGTCATTCTCCATTTTTTACTGTTTCATCATCAGACTATTTACGATACTTATTGTGCCTTGAGCGTTCAGCTCTGTACATAATTGATTAAATTTCTCATTAATAACAATACCATGATCATCTAATGGATTATGCGCCGTAATCTGTATTTCTAAACGGGCAGGTGAGCCATCTTCTGATGGATGTGTTTTAGATATTAATTCAGCAAGATTAAAATTATGTTGGCTAAATAGATTAGTAAAGCGTTCTACAATACCGGGCGCATCTTCAATATCAACTTTCGCTGCAATTGTTGAAGGATAGGTAATTGGTGCACCATTGGTCGTTCTTTTCATTACGGTCAATAAATCCAGTTCCGCACTTTTAATGGGCAACAACGCTTCTAACTGTGCAATAGCGTTCCAGCCACCTGAAAGTAGCATGATAAACGTAAACTCTTGACCAAACATCGCAAGTCGGCTGTCCTCGATATTACATCCGCATTGGCTGACTAATTGTGTAATGGTATCAACAATACCAGGACGGTCAGCACCTAATGCAGTAATGACGAGAAAATGTTTATCAGGTATGGGCAAAATAAGGTTCCTTTTGACTTTCAGTTTATTCTTAACAGGTAAACACAAATTTCGATTTCTGCCAAGATCCCTTGCTCACTATCTTCAATTATTATATCTCTTTAATTCATATCAAAGAATATTAGCAAATTTCATTAGAAACCTAGAGTTAAGTAGTTTTCAATAGAGCAATGAATGAGTACCATTGAGTATACGTCTATCTCGGAGCAATGATTATGGTGAATAACGAATTTAATTTTACAGGCAGTATGGTGGCATTGGTGACACCAATGGACGCAAAAGGCAACGTTGACCGGGTTAGTTTACGTAAATTAGTTGATTATCATGTTAAGGCAGGCAGTGCTGCAATTGTTTCTGTCGGTACAACTGGAGAATCTGCAACATTAGGTCATGACGAGCATGTTGATGTCGTTTTAATGACATTAGATATGGCTGATGGGCGTATTCCTGTCATTGCCGGTACGGGCGCTAATGCAACATCTGAAGCAGTCTGGTTTACACAACAGTTTGAAAATAAAGGTATTGCAGGTTGTTTAAGTGTAACGCCATATTATAATAAACCTTCACAAGAAGGGTTATATCAGCACTTTAAAGCGATTTCTGAAAGCACCGAGTTACCACAAATCCTGTATAATGTACCGGGTCGTACTGGATGCGATTTATTGCCTGTAACTGTTGCACGTTTAGCCAAGTTGGATAATATTGTGGCAATTAAAGAGGCGACAGGGAACTTAAGTCGTGTTAGTCAAATCCAAGAGTTGGTTAATGATGATAGTTTTATCTTATTAAGTGGTGATGACGCATCATCATTAGACTTTATGCAACTTGGCGGTCAGGGTGTTATTTCGGTTACTGCTAACGTTGCTGCGTCAGAGATGGTAGAATTATGTCGATTAGCAAATGCGGGTGAGTTTGCGAAAGCACGTGAACTTAACCGACGTCTGATGGACTTACATCATCAGTTATTTGTTGAACCTAATCCAATCCCAGCTAAATGGGCGTGTCAACGTATTGGATTGATTGAAGACGCCACATTGCGCTTACCTATGACTCCGTTGACATCATCAGGTCAGCAAATTGTTGAGAAAGCGCTGTTAACAGCGGGAATACTGTAAAACTTAGGGAATTTTAATGGCAACACTATTGCATAAATCAAAGATTATGAAAGTCGCGGGTCTGTCGCTGGTGGTCTTACTGGCAGCCTGTTCAAGTGATCAGCGCTATAAACGTCAGGTCAGTGGTGATGAGTCTTATTTAGAGACAGCAGGGCTAAAGAATTTAGCGATTCCGGCGGGTATGGTGTTGCCTTTGCAAAATGGGGAATATGACATTCCAACCCCTAAAAGAACTGAACCTGTTGGTTTAGCGCTTGATATTCGTCCACCAACTCAAGCATTGAATCTATTAAGTGGTTCTCGTAGTGAAAATAATGCAGATAACAGCCGTTTGCTATTACCAAACTCACCTGAAAACACAACACTATATGAACAAGTTAGCTCTATCTTAAAAGAGAAAGGTATTGCGATTGTTAAAAGTGATGCTGGACAAAAAGAGCTCCATACTGATTGGATCACATGGTTACGTGCTGATGAAAACGTACCTTTCCAAACACGCCAGCGTTTAGTAATTGCTCAGGCAGGTAATGTTATTTCGTTAACAGTGACTAATGAAGGTTTACGCCAAGGCGAAACTGAAATGACTGATCCGGCTGAAGTGAAGCGTTATAATATTTTAATGCTTAACGAATTGGTTGATGGCTTAAACCGTATGCGTAATTTAAGCGAAAATACGGCAAGCAGCAACATACAAGGTATTATCGATGTCCAAAGCGGCAGTGATAATGCTGGCCTTCCAGTGATCATCGTTCGTGCACCATTTGATGTGGTTTGGGATAGATTACCTATTGCATTAGAAAGTGTTGGTATGAAGATGGGCGATCGCACACGTTCTAAAGGTTCAATTGAAGTAACCTATAAAGGAATGAGCAGTGCAAACTGGAGTGCGTTAGGTGTTGATAGACCAACTGTTGAAGAAGCGGATTATAAATTACAAGTCGGCGATTTAAATAACCGCAGTAGTTTACAATTTATCAGTGATAAAGGTAAACCATTAACACAATCACAAAATGATCAAATGGTTGCTGCACTGAAAGCTGCTTTCAGTAAGCCTGTAAAATAAGTATTCTTCTTTAAAAATATGAGAAGCCGCACAATATATGTTGTGCGGCTTTTTTATGATCTTAACTTAATTGTATTAATTTAAATTAAACATCATTAATTGAATGCTCTTTTAATGATAGGGTTTAATTTAAATTTATTAATAATATTAATCTTAATGCAATACGCTTAATTTTATGCAATATTGCGTCAATTCTTATTCTTAAATAAAAATAACAAAGCATTCTCTGACTATATGAAGGAGTATTTATGAGTGCAGGTGATATGATTATTCACTTGATATTAAGTGGGATACTTATTGTAGGTGTTTATCAATTTTATTTTTTTACTCAACGATATACATTGAGAGAAGTGAAAATTATTAATTCACCGATTGATGAAAAGATCCCTTTCTGGCCATGGTGGTCATGGATCTATAGCTTTTTATATTATCCTGCAATTTTATATCTTAATTGGATCATTCAAGACTCAAGACAATTTATTATGATTGTTTTTAGTTATATTGTTTTGTTAGTTATGCAAATGTTTTTCTTTGTTGTGTTCCCTGTTGCAACCCCAGCACATTGGCGTACCTTAAACCCAGGAAAAACAGCGTCAGAGAAATTTCTTAAGTTTGTTCAGTATTTTGATGATTCCTCAAACTGCTTCCCAAGTATGCACGTTTCTGTTGCAACACTCACAGCGTGTCTTGCTTATGCAACTTTAGGACCATGGGTTTTCTTATTCCCATTATTTATTGCATTATCTTGCATGTTTACAAAACAACATTACTTAATTGATTTACCTGCCGGCGCTTTATTAGGTTGGTTTGCTTATGAGATCTACTGTTTTATTATTTAATTAAGCATTATGTTATTACGAGATAACATGAATTTTTTTAATATAAAAATAGATAAGAGATAAATCATTAAAACTTGTTAATGCTAATATTGATAACCAGATTAATTTTCAATAAAAAGAAATTAATCTGGTTTTTTTATTATTGATTACTCAAAATAGATGTAATCTGAAACACATCTAAGGTCTATTAAGAATATCATCTGAAAATAGAAATAATAAGGTGATATAATCTATAATTATTCTTATTCTGACTTTTTATATTTTATATATCCTAATTTTACTAAACCACTCTTTATATTGATTATGATAACTTTAGTTATTAGCGCAGTTATTCAATAGAATTAATTGAAATATGATTTCTAATTATGGTGTGGTTTTCAACAAAAAAACGTTGTGAGCAATGCGTTGTCGCTGAGATTTTTTAGTGATAGTACTCACGTTTTAAAAGCTTTTTTATCTAATCTAGAGTAGAGTATGGGAAGCAAATTTCTTGTTAAACCTATCACATCTTTGGAGTGTGTCAGATGCAGAAAAAAGCTGAGTTGTATCGTGGAAAAGCCAAAACGGTCTACGCCACTGAATCTTCTGATTTTCTTATCCTTGAATTCAGAAATGATACATCAGCGTTAGATGGCCAACGTATTGAACAGTTTGATCGTAAAGGAATGGTAAATAACAAATTTAACCATTTCATTATGAATAAACTGGAAGAAGCGGGTATCCCAACGCAGATGGAACGTTTGCTTTCTGATAATGAAGTGCTAGTAAAAAAACTCGATATGGTACCTGTTGAATGCGTTATCCGTAATCGTGCAGCGGGATCATTAGTCAAACGTTTAGGTATCGAAGAAGGTACACTTTTAAATCCACCAATCTTTGATTTATTCTTGAAAGATGATGCTCGTCATGATCCTATGGTCAATGAATCTTATTGTGAAACCTTTGGTTGGGTGTCTAAAGAAAACCTCGCAGAAATGAAACGTTTGAGTTATAAAGCAAACGATGTCCTTAGCGAACTCTTTGATAAAGCAGGACTTATTTTAGTCGATTTTAAACTTGAGTTTGGTCTATTTCATGGCAAAGTTGTATTAGGAGATGAATTCTCTCCTGATGGAAGCCGTCTATGGGATAAAAACACCTTAGATAAAATGGATAAAGACCGTTTCCGTCAAAGCTTAGGCGGATTAATTGAAGCATACGAAGAAGTTGCACGTCGAATCGGTGTTTCTTTAGACTAAATACGCAAACGATTACGTCAAGTTAAACAAGATGTAATTAGAAAAGGTCAGCTTAAAAGCTGACCTTTTGTTTTAAATATCACGTTTTAAATGAAAATGTATTAAAGAACATAATTAAGTAACTATGCAGATAGCTTGATTGAATTATGTTTAATAATAAGAAAATTTATCGTAATCCTAAGCTTTCTAATAATTGTTTAATCTCATTATTAAGCGCAAGGCTATCAATATATTGATTAATCAGAGGTGTAGGCTGGATAAGCGCATACTTGCACAAAAATATAAGGAAATAACCCACATAAATATCAGCGGCAGTCAGATTTTTACCACAAAGATAAGGTTTGGCGCTGGCTAAGCCCGTTTCTAAGCAATGAAAAGCGCGTTCAAAAGAACCAAAACCAGATGATTTTTGCTGTTCTTCATTAAGTTCAATACCAAGCTCTTTCACCGTAAATGCAGATTCAATAGGGCCTGCTGTAAAAAAGAACCAACGATAATAAGCAGCACGCTCAGGTGAATTAAGGGCAGGAGCAAATCCTTTTTCAATAAACTTATCTGCTAAATAAGCACAAATTGCCGCCGTCTCTGTAACAACGGTTTCGCCATCGACTAATGCAGGAACTTTTGCCATCGGATTAATAGCAAGATATTCAGGGGTGCGCATTGGTTCGCCATATTCTAATTCAACACGCTGATAAGACACATCTAATATTTTTAAGAAAAGTTCAACGGTGTTACCGCGAGACATTGTATTAGTATAAAGAATAAGTTCACTCATAATGTTTCCTTACTGTGTTGATTAATATGAA
Source organism: Proteus sp. TSJ240517 (assembly GCF_047921575.1). Classification (NCBI taxonomy): domain Bacteria; kingdom Pseudomonadati; phylum Pseudomonadota; class Gammaproteobacteria; order Enterobacterales; family Morganellaceae; genus Proteus; species Proteus sp. TSJ240517. The sequence continues at coordinate 674,511 of NZ_JBLRMH010000001.1, read as the reverse complement.
GTTGTTTAAACTGAAACTATAGCTAAACAAAGAACAGCGAACAGCAAGGAAGATATTACGCAAACGGTGCGTCAGTTTTTGTCAGGAGCCTCTTTGAGGATCTCTTTTTTCCATCGAGAGAGTAAATAGTTTTTAGGGTAAGGCAAATTCTCACTTAATACTTCATAAGAGATAATTCTATCGAGCCTAAAATGGCGATAGCTTTGGCGTAGTTCACACCATGCAGCAATCACTTGTGAATCTTGAAAGTAACCCACAGCAATAGGCCAAATAATTCGAGTGCTTAATTGTTTTTGAGCATCTTTATAATCTATTTTGGCTTTTTTTTCTTCGCGTAAACTAAAACGCATATCTTTAGCAATGGTATGATCAACTTCAATAATTCGGTTAGTGGGAACAAACAATGTATTTTGTTCAAGCAATGTTTGATGCTGTGTTGTTATTACAGCATTGATTTTATTAATTGCCCGTAACGCCGAGTGACTTAACTCTTTATCTGTATTACTTTCTACCCAACGTAAACCTAAAATAAGTGCTTCAAGTTCATTAATATCAAAGGTTAATGGCGGTAGGAGTAAACCTGATTTTAGCTGATAACCTATACCTGCTTCACCCGTAATTTCAGCACCTTGATTACGTAAAGACTCAATATCACGATAAATAGATCTAACACTAATTTGTAATTTATCTGCTAATACCTCTGCCGTTATCGGATAGCGATTTTCTTTTAAAATCTGCAATAAAGTGAGTAAACGTTGAGTTCGAGTCATTAAATTATCTATTTATTAGTGAAGAAAAAATACAAAGGCAAGAAATAAGAATTCTATTATGAAATCGTTAAAAAAGCAGTTTTAATTCCTTATGATGCTTATTTTTTTCGTTGTGACAACGGGTACTAGCTTACTCTGATAGTCTCTATTATCTTGCTCTTAAAAAATAGGGAATAGAGATTGCAATTATTTGTTATTATCTCAAATCAAGTGATAAATTTGTTCATAATAAATCTAAAGTCGTCTATTTAAAATGTGGGGATAAGTTATGCGTTGGAATGATCGCCGAAGAAGTGACAATGTTGAAGATAGAAGAGGGCAATCTTCTCCCGCATCAGGCGGTGGCAATCTCCCATTAGGATTAATTGCACTTTTGTTACGCACTAAATATGGGTTTGTGGTTATTATTGTTTTAGTGATAGCCAGTTTTATGGGATTTGACTTTAACTCATTAACGGGTGAAACCGACCAATCGCCACAACGCAACGAACAACAAAGTGCCCTTTATAATGAAGCCGCAGATTTTAGTAGCGTCGTTTTAGCCAGTACAGAAGATTTTTGGCAAACTATTTTTGCACAAGCAGGCAAACAATATAGCTATCCTAAACTTGTTTTATATACCAACAGCACCACAACGCAATGCGGTACAGGTACAAAAATAATGGGGCCTTTTTATTGTCCCGCAGATAGAAAGATTTATCTCGATCTCTCTTTTTATAATGAAATGAAACATAGCCTAGGTGGTGGCGGTGAATTTGCTCAAGGTTATGTGATTTCACATGAAGTAGGGCACCATGTTCAGCATTTATTAGGTATCACTAATCAAATGCGTGAAAAACAACAAATGGCGCGTTCAAAAGCAGAGGCAAATCGTTTATCTGTAAAATTAGAGTTGCAAGCAGACTGTTTTGCTGGAATGTGGGGACATTTTATTGCAGGTGAAGGTCGTATTGATGAAAGCGATTTATTAACCGCGATCAAAACGGCGCAAGCGATAGGTGATGACAAGTTACAGAAACAACAGCAAGGTTATGTAGTGCCCGATAGTTTTACACACGGCACAGCAGAACAGCGCAAGACTTGGTTTATGAGAGGCTATAACAGTGGCAGTATTAAATCTTGCGATACATTTGCTTCTTCGTCTTTGAACTAATACCATTTGTCGGTAAATAAAAGATAATTAACGCTATAAAGAGAAAGGCTTAGGAACAAACATGAGTAACGTTGATCCCTCACTATTAATTTTGCTGGTTCTCGCAGGACTTGGCATTATTAGTCATAATATGACTGTAACGTTAGCAATGCTTGCTTTGCTAGTGATTAAAATCACACCTCTAAATCAATATTTTCCTGTTGTTGAAAAATATGGCATGACTATCGGGATCTTAATTTTGACCATTGGGGTAATGACACCCATAGCAACAGGACGTATTTCAGGGCAAGAAGTTCTTAACTCATTTTTAAACTGGAAATCATTACTAGCAATTGCGATAGGTATCGCGGTTTCTTGGTTAGGCGCACGGGGCGTTTCTCTAATGAATAACCAGCCTTCAACGGTTGCTGGCTTATTAGTGGGAACAGTCATTGGTGTCGCACTTTTCCGAGGTGTGCCTGTTGGACCATTAATTGCAGCTGGTATTCTTTCATTGTTAATCGGTAAATCCTAGCTGTGCCATTGTCTCATTTACATCAATATCAGCAAAAATTAGCTCAATTAGGGCAACGCCAGTTACTGCTATTAGCGGGTGAACCAGCATGGCAAACGGCACAGATCCAGCAAATTACTCAATTATGCCAAGGTGATTGGGTCACTATTTCTTCCAATCAACCCCATGCTATTTTACCTGAACAAGCTATTCGCCTATTGGGACGTGAGTTCCTACATGCGGTTTTTGATGCTAATGAAGGATTTAATACTGATGCTTTAGCCATGTTAACGGGCACATTAAAAGCAGGTAGTGTATTGATTTTGTGCTTGCCTGATATTGAACGTTGGGATAGTTATACCGATAACGATAGTCAGCGATGGAATGATGCTCAAGGGGTGCTTTCAACACCAAATTTTATGGCATGGCTAAAAAACATCACTTTAGGTGATGACAAAGCAATTGTCTGGCAACAATCAACGCCATTTCAATTACCCAAATTGATTGAAAAGGCTAAACCTTGGGCACTTCCACAAGGTAAACCAACCGCAGAACAGCAAGTAATTTTAGATAATTTGCTATTATCGACATCGGGTATTTGGAGTGTTATTGCACCAAGAGGCAGAGGAAAGTCAGCGCTGGCGGGAATGTTTATCGATCAATATCAAGGAAATGTACTGGTATGTGCACCTGCTAAAAATAGTATAGATGTTTTATCTTCACACACCAATAAAGCTATTTCATTTTACTCTCCTGATAATTTATTAGCGCTGTGTATAAATAACGAAATCCAAAGTGATTGGCTGATTATTGATGAGGCTGCTTCTTTGCCTATTGCACAACTAGAAGTGCTGTGTGGTTATTTCCCTAATGTCTTAATGACAACTACAGTACAAGGCTATGAAGGAACAGGGCGAGGTTTTATGCTGAAATTAGGAGACAACATTCCTAATTTGCATACCTATCAATTACAAACACCAATTCGTTGGGCTAAAGATTGTCCATTAGAAAATTGGCTTAATCAGTTGTTATTGCTTGATGAGCTTGAGTCTGATTTTGAGCGTCAGAAACAAGGTGGAGTCGATATCCACCAGCTTCAAGGAAATTGGCATAACAATATTTTACAACTACATGATTTTTATCAGTTACTTACCAGTGCGCATTATCGAACAACGCCACTTGATCTACGACGTTTACTTGATGGTCAAAAGCAGCGTTATTGGTCAGCATCAATCAATAAAAAAATCGTGGGTGCTGTGTGGTGTATCGAAGAAGGAGGATTACCTTTCGAACTTGCTTATGATGTCTGGCTAGGTACTCGTAGGCCAAGAGGTAATCTGGTTGCTCAATCATTAGTAACTTATGGTTTAACACCCGATGCAATGTGTTTGAACTCATTGCGTATTAGCCGCATTGCTGTTTTACCTCAATATCGACGCCAAAAAATTGCCGCAACTTTAATTGCTAATATTGTAAAAGAGAGTCAAAAACAGACTATTGATTATCTTTCGGTGAGCTTTGGTTATACCGAAGTGTTAGCACAGTTTTGGATGCAATGTGGCTTTCAAATAGTGCGCTTAGGGGTACATAAAGAGGCAAGCAGTGGATGCTACGCTGCAATGGCAATTTATCCACTAACAGAAAAAGGCGAACAGTTATTACGCTCGTCTTTACGTGCTTTTGCTTTGCAATATCCGCAGATAGAACAGCAAACCAAGCTCTGCTTAGCGGATAATTTAATACCAAATCATATCGCTACATCACAAGACCGTTGGTTAGTGATGGCGGGTTTTGCATTTGCTCATCGTCCAGCACTGACTGTTTATGAGAGTGTTGCTAATTTTTTAGCAGGTTATGAGCAACACTACCCGTTATTAGTGGCTTTTTTTGTAGACAATAAGTCAGTCGAGCAGTGTGTGGCTGAGTTTTCTTTATCAGGAAAAAAAATCTTAACTAAGCAATTAAGAGAGCAATGTGCGCAATTAATGGCTGAAAAAGATCCTCAATTAACATCGCGTTATCAACAGTGGTTAGCTACTTATTCTCATCCTTCTTGTTTTGATTTTGTTTAGGCCAATCATCTTCATCATCCCATTTATCATTAAAATCACGATGTGGAGGCAACTTTCGCTTATTTTTAAGAAATTGCTTGGGATCGATTTTGTTCATATCTTTAATAGCGTTAATGATAATTCCTACTAAAAGAATTAAAATTACCCACCAATAGTCAGCAATCCAGTGCATAAATAAGCCTTATATTTTAAAATTGTTGTTGAGAATGAGGATCTTTTTTATTTACTCTATAAAATAACACAATAAAGCATAGGTTGGAAAAGCACAGCATGAAACGGATATTATTGATTATAGCAGGTTGGTTATGTGTTGGATTAGCTACATTAGGTGTTATTTTGCCTGTGTTACCCACTACACCTTTCTTATTGCTTGCTGCATGGTGTTTTTCTCGTTCATCGAAGCGCTTCCATTATTGGTTACTTTATCGCTCTTGGTTTGGTCCTTATTTACGATATTGGCAAACTTATCACGCTATGCCTAAAGGGGCGAAACCTAAAGCTATCTTAGTGATCTTAATTACCTTTGCGATTTCACTGTGGCTAGTGTCTATGCTTTGGGTCAGAATATTATTGCTGATAATCTTAGTGTGTTTGTTGATATTTATGTGGAGACTTCCTGTTAATGATCAACAAGAAGTCCCATGTGAAAAATAACGTTATTCAGGCAAAACAATGTAACGTGCAAATATTTCGTCAAGATTAGCTAATAGCCACTGTTTACCATAAATATTCTCTTCTTCTAACACAGATTTTAGAATATCAGGTGTATAAGCAAGAGAAGCTTCATGGGAAAGAGGCCAATAACTGATATGCCATGGCTCGTAAGCAATATCGCTCTCTTTATGAGTAAAAGGGCGATAAAAGTCATACGCTGACATATTCTCTGTTAACCATTCATTAAGCTCTGCAAAATAGCCACCATCTTCGTATTCCCAAGGTTCTAATTGTAATGATTGCCCTTCAGGTAAACGAAAAGGATCGTAAATATCAATCTCAGTGCCCCAATGGTGGCGACTTGCACCAGGCAATGCTGACCATTTTAAAATAGCGATACAGCGCTTACCATCTGATAATGCATGAATATCTATTGGCTGGCTTTGTGCATCTAAAACAGGACGAGTACCTTCAAACTTTCCATTCCATATAGCTAATTGGCGATTAAAATCACGAAAAGAGCTGGCTGGCATTAATTTAAAGCCTGCTTTTGTGGCTTGTTGTTGTAATGCTAAAAAAGCTTTAGTGGCATTAAATTGTAAGCGATGCTGACCAGATAAAGTGACTAAATGATCAGTAGAACGGCCAGTTAGCATTAAAGGCGTTATCATAAAATAAGTTGCTCCATAACCCGCTGATAAATTCGGCTAAGCTGTTGTAAATCTGCCGCATTAACACACTCATTAACTTTATGAATTGTTGCATTAACAGGGCCTAATTCGACAACTTGCGCGCCCATTTGGGCAATAAATCGACCATCAGAAGTGCCTCCACTGGTGGAAAGCTCTGGCTCTAAATTGGTGTAATGCTTAACGGAGTAACGGACAGCTTCAAGTAATTTACCTTGCCCAGTAATAAAAGGCTGACCAGATAAAGACCATTCCAACTGATAGCGAAGTTGATGCTTTTGTAATAACGCTTCTGTACGTTGGCGAATTTCTTCATCTGTAATGGCAGTACTAAAGCGGAAATTAAATTGAATAAGCAGCTCACCGGGGATCACATTATTGCTGCCTGTACCTGCATGGATATTAGCAATTTGCATTGTGGTTGCTGGGAAAAACTCGTTACCTTCATCCCAAACAGTATTAACGAGCTCTTGGATAAAAGGGGAGGCAAGATGAATAGGATTTTCTGCAAGGTGAGGGTAAGCGACATGACCTTGCACACCTTGAATAATTAAATTTGCTGTTATTGAGCCTCGACGACCATTTTTTACCATATCGCCTAAATGATGTTGGCTTGAAGGCTCACCCACAAGGCAATAGTCGAGACGTTCGCCACGTGACATTAACGATTGTACGACTTTAACCGTGCCGTCTGTGGCTTTGGCTTCTTCATCCGATGTAATTAAAAAGGCTAGTCGTCCACGGTGATCAGGATAAGAGCGAACAAAACGTTCAGCAGCGACAATCATGGCGGCAAGCGAGCCTTTCATATCCGCCGCACCGCGTCCATATAACATACCATCACGAATAGATGGTTCAAAAGGCGGGTTATCCCACAAATCAAGATCACCTGTTGGTACAACATCAGTATGACCAGCAAAAGCTAGTGTTTCGCCTTCACCACCACGACAAGCCCAGAGATTTTCAGTTTCACCAAAAGGCATTCTTTCAATCGTAAAACCAAGAGGGGCAAGCCTATCGATAATCAGTTGCTGACAACCTTGATCATCAGGGCTGATTGAGGGACGCGAAATCAGTTGTTGTGCAAGCTCAATAACAGGACAGGACATAAAAATTAGGCTCCTGTAAAGGACGAATAATCATTGACATCAAAACCAACAACAAAGCGGTTGTCTGATGACACAAGAATAGGGCGTTTAATGATCGCGGGTTTATCTAACATAAGTGAGATTGCAGAGGTAACATCAGTGATTGCGTTTTTTTCTTCATCAGATAATTGACGCCAAGTTGTTCCTCTTTTATTCACAAGTGTCTGCCAATCTAAATTTTCTGTAAAGGTGCGTAATAATGCTTCCGTCAAACCCTCTTTGCGGTAATCATGAAACGTGTAGGGAACATGATTATCATCTAGCCATTTACGTGCTTTTTTGATTGTATCGCAATTTTTTATGCCGTACATGGTATATGTCAGGTTTGTCGTGGACATGATATTTTCCTTATATGACAATACGTAATATTAGTATTGATGAGAATGAGTGTTATACAATTCCAAAATAACAGCTTTTGTTGTAGTGAAAAATCCTATTTACATTATAAAATATATCGGATATTAAACTGTCACGTTAGTGTAACGAATTGTGTAGCGTAGAGTAATACAAATACGAATAAAGATTTCCGTTGGTAAAAGAGAATATGAAAAGTATTTCACTGAGTCTTATATTGCTTTTACTTTCTTCTTTTAGCTGGGCAGATGAAGAAAATGACAGTCAAAAAGTTGATGAGTATAAAATAGCCTTAGAGGCTTTTTTTAACAGTGATTATTTATTGTGTTTGGGCGAAGGGAAATGGCCTGTGTACAGCAATGAAGATGATGCACCTTGGGTGCTAGAAAGAATGCATGCATTAGTTGAGGCAGGATTGATTGAACAAACCGCAAATGGAGAAGAATGGGTGTTCAATCTCAGTGAAAAAGGGCGTAGAGCATGGCAACCTTATCAAGACTTCTGTTATGGTCACCTGTTCATTAGCCAAATTAAAGAGATCCAACCGATAGGATCAGGCAAAAGTAAAATTTATTTTTATTATGGTGTAAAAGGTATTCCTTCATGGGCAACCAATGAAGAAATACAATCCGCTTTTAGCGAACTTGATATTGTGATTAATGGAATAAATCGAGAGCTGTATCAGTTAAATATCGAAAAATTACCAGATAACCATTTTAAAGTATTAAGTTATCCAGTTCCTATTGAGTAGAGATGATTTAATATAGCACTAAGCAGAATATTCAATAATAGCTCTGATTACCCCGACCCTGTGTCGGGGTAAAGCGTTTAGTACTGATGCTTAATAAGAATAAGACTGGCAGCTAAACGAGAAGTGACTTGCAGTTTCTTTAAAATATTACGAATGTGGACTTTCACTGTTTCTTCAGAAATAAATAAATTCTCAGCAATTTGTTTATTTTTCATTCCAGCAGACACTTCATGAAGAACATCCAACTCTCTTTTAGTCAATGCTGAAAGTGGATCAGAATAGTTTTGCCTAAGCTGAATATATTGCCACACTCGCTCACTATAAACAGGATGCCCAACAGCTGCTTTGCGTAGGCTAAGTAATAGCATGTCTAACTCACACTCTTTTAAAAGATAACCGTTTGCGCCAGCATCCAACGCAGCGTAAACATCATTACGTGAATCAGAAACGGATAAAACAAGAACATAAGATGTTAAACCAGAGCGGCGAAGTGTTCGAATAATATCGATACCTGAACGCCCTTGTAGATTTAAATCCATCATAATTAAGTCTGGATTTAACTGTTTTGCAGCGGTTACAGCCTCTTGAGCATTGCCACTTTCGCTTACTACGACAAAGTCCTTGTCTTTTTCTAACAATAGCCGTAATCCATATCTCATGATAGGGTGATCATCCACTATCATAATTGAGTAGCTAGGCATAACCCCTCTCCCTAAAAAAAAATAATAATGTGCGTAATCTTTCCAATAGCAGAAAATAAAAAAGTAAATTCCAAATGAGGAATAAAAATTAGAATCAGACATCTTATTAAAATAATAAGAAAATAAAATTGACGGTTCGCAATATTACACCAATTATTGTTACGGGTAAAAAAGAAAATAACCAAAACGACTAACAAAAAATCTAATTCTATAAAATCTTTATAGTTACAATGAGTTGTGCAGAGATAAGGCTATTTAAAAAATAATCAAAAAGTGAAAATAGTTATTGTTTTTTTAAACAATATAAAAAAATTAATTATTTTAAATGTTAATTTAATATCTGGTAAATAATAAACAAATATTGTCTTTTTTCTGTTCGAGTTTATTACACCGGTGAAATTAAATAGTGTTAATAATATACCTATAACTAGGTATTAATTGTTTATAATAAATCTTGTTTACTAATTTGAAAAAAGTGTCGGAGCCGTCATGATTTAACGCTCCATTACCATTATACTAACGAAGCCCTTACCCTATTGATACAAAGGATATGAAGATGGAAGACAAATTAAAACAAAGCGCTCTAGATTTTCATGAATTTCCCGTACCTGGCAAAATCACAGTAACACCAACAAAACCACTCATAACCCAACGTGATTTAGCATTAGCTTATTCACCAGGCGTCGCCGCTCCTTGTTTAGAAATTGCAGCAGATCCTCTTGCTGCTTATCGCTACACAGCCAAAGGTAACCTTGTCGCGGTGATTTCAAATGGTACTGCGGTACTTGGACTTGGAAATATCGGTGCCTTAGCAGGTAAGCCTGTGATGGAAGGTAAAGGCGTTTTGTTTAAGAAGTTTTCTGGCGTTGATGTTTTTGACATTGAAGTTAATGAGACAGATCCTGACAAACTCGTTGATATTATCGCATCATTAGAGCCAACATTTGGTGGTATTAACCTCGAAGATATTAAAGCACCAGAGTGTTTCTATATTGAGAAAAAACTGCGTGAGAAAATGAACATTCCTGTATTCCATGATGATCAGCATGGTACAGCGATTATCTCTACAGCCGCAATTCTCAATGGCTTGCGTATTATTAAAAAAGAAATTAGTAAAGTAAAATTAGTGGTATCAGGAGCAGGTGCCGCGTCTATTGCTTGTATGAACTTATTAGTTGCTTTAGGGCTAACACGCGAAAACATCACTGTATGTGACTCTAAAGGGGTTATCTACCGTGGACGTGAAGCTAATATGGCAGAAACCAAAGCTGCTTATGCAATCGAAGATAACGGTACTCGTACATTAGATGACGTTATTAATAATGCTGATATTTTCTTAGGTTGCTCAGGGCCTGGCGTATTAACGCAAGAAATGGTCAAGAAAATGGCTCGCGATCCACTTATTCTCGCGCTTGCAAACCCAGAACCTGAAATTTTACCGCCGTTAGTAAAAGCTGTACGTTCAGATGCGATTATCTGTACAGGGCGTTCTGACTACCCAAATCAGGTTAATAACGTATTGTGTTTCCCATTCATCTTCCGTGGCGCATTAGACGTTGGTGCGACAGCAATTAATGAAGAGATGAAACTCGCTTGTGTTCATGCTATTGCAGAATTAGCACTCGCGGAACAAAACGAAGAAGTTGCTTCTGCCTATGGTGATCAGGAACTCTCTTTTGGTCCTGAATACATTATTCCGAAACCGTTTGATCCACGTTTGATTGTGAAAATTGCGCCAGCAGTTGCAAAAGCGGCGATGGATTCAGGTGTTGCAACTCGTCCAATTGAAGATTTTTCTGCTTATATTGAACACCTTAATGAGTTTGTTTATAAAACGAACTTATTTATGAAACCTATTTTCTCGCAAGCGAAAAAAGAGAAAAAACGCATTGTGTTAGCAGAAGGGGAAGAAAACCGCGTACTGCATGCAACACAAGAATTAGTAACATTAGGATTAGCCACTCCAATTTTAATTGGTCGTCCTAGTGTGATTGAAATGCGTATTCAGAAATTGGGTTTACACATTAAAGCTGGTAAAGACTTTGAGGTGGTGAATAATGAAAACGACCCACGTTTCAAAGAGTATTGGCAAGAATATCACCAAATCATGAAACGTCGCGGTGTATCACAAGAGCAAGCTCGCCGTGCAATGATTGGCAATCCAACACTTATTGGTGCCATTATGGTTCGCCGAGGTGAAGCAGATGGCCTGATTTGTGGTACTGTGGGTAGCTATTCTGAACATTTTGAAATCTACAAAAATGTGTTTGGCTTACGTGAAGGAATGGAAACCGCAGGAGCAATGAATGCTCTGCTATTGCCAAGTGGTAACACCTTTATTACAGACACTTACGTTAATGAAGATCCGACCGCAGAACAACTAGCCGATATTACGATTATGGCTGCTGATACTATTCGTCGCTTTGGTATCGAGCCAAAAGCAGCGCTGGTTTCTCGTTCAAGTTTCGGCTCATTTGATAGCCCATCTTCAATCAAACTCAGAAAAGCGTTAGAGATAATCAAGCAACGTGCACCTGAATTAGAGATTGATGGTGAAATGCATGCAGATGCAGCATTAGTAGAATCTATTCGCCGTGATGTGATGCCAGATAGTCCATTAAAAGGCGCTGCAAACCTATTAGTTATGCCAACAATGGAAGCTGCACGTATTAGCTATAACTTGCTGCGTGTGACAAGCTCTGATGGTGTGACAGTAGGACCAGTATTAATGGGTGTTGCTAAACCTGCCCACATCTTGACGCCAATTGCATCAGTACGTCGTATCGTGAATATGGTGGCATTAGCTGTTGTGGAAGCTCAGGCACAATCTCAAAATTAATTGTTACTAATTAAATAATTCCATTCATAAAGCGCCTTTTATTGAAGTGACCCCCGATAGTTGGACAACCGATTATCGGGGGTTTTTTATGCTCATCAAATCAGTACAAATAATATTAAATACAAATTAATATAAGAATGATATTGATAATTATTAGCAACAATATTAACCTATGCGTCTAACTAAAGTAAGTATATATAACTAATAGGATGATTATGTTTTTCTCAATATCAAAAAGGATCTTACTACTAGTTTCATTAATAAGTCTTTCAGCATGTCATTCAATAGAAAAACAACCTGTATCAACCGTAGATCTGGCAATTATTCAGTCAGCAAACATCATTGATACTCAGACTGGGCAATCCATCACAGCAGACACACTGTTAACACGATTAGCAAGTCAATCACATGTGATTATTGGTGAAAAACATGACAATGCTTATCATCATGATATTGAATATTGGTTAATGACAGAGCTACCTAAAAAACGCCCTCAAGGAGCGGTTTTACTTGAGATGCTAACGCCAAGCCAGCAATCATTAGTGGATAACACAAAGAAACGTTATTCAGGCTCTGAATATCTACGAGATGAGCGACTAATGGCTGCATTAAAATGGAATTCAGGTTGGCCTTGGAAATGGTATGGCAATATAGTTAAAGCAGGGCTAAGCGCTGATTATCCTTTATTAGCGGCAAATATTGATCGCAGTGAAATATCTAGTGCGTATAAAAATCCTCCTATTATTGATGGTGTGCATTCAACTGATACATCTGTTCGCCAACTTATTCAAAAAACAATTGAGCTTTCTCATGGCGGTGAGCTTGATAAAACACAAGCAGAAAAAATGACGGTTATTCAGCAATTGCGTGATCGTGCAATGGCTAAAAGTTTATTAGATGCTCCGACACCCGCACTGTTAATTGCTGGCTCTTTTCATGCCACAAAAGTAATGGGTGTACCTTTACACGTTGCTGATCTAGCGCCGAATGAAAAAGTAACTGTGGTGATAATGACGGAAGAGGGAAGTGATGTGACTTCCGTTCATGCCGATTATCTTTGGATAACACCTGTCGCCTTACCTTAATTTATTGATAACACGAATATGCTTATTTCTTCTTGTATGGATCAAATGCCAAAATTTCAGCTTTGTAGTTCTAAAGCATTTATTTTGGCTCTCGGTGTACATGCTATTTTTGTCATGGCTTATTTTTATTTCAATAAAGAGAATACGGTACTTATACAAGAGCCAGAATTAGCTGTAATGATGAGCTTAAGTGAAAACGTACAAGCACTCAGTGATGAAAAACAGGTTGTAGGCGTCGATCAACAATTGGCGGTAGCAAGTCAAAAAAAGGTAGAGCAAGATATTGCTGAAAAACAGCCTGATCTGATTGTGAATGAAAATGCAGATATTTTGCTCGAAAAACCTAAAAAAAGAGTCAATGTAGAGCAAACAGCTAAAGTGACACCTATAACCTCTCCGGTAAAGCCCGCGCCTACTATTAGCGAAAATGTGTCTAGCCAATCAGCACCATCAAGCAGTCGCTCTGCGGCGAAACAGCAATCTAATGATGTTAGTGCAAATTATGATAGCGATTCAGATAGCAGGGAAAGCGCATTAGCATTATGGCAAGCTAAAACAAAAGGGCATCTTAATCGCTATAAAGCCTATCCCGAAGAAGCTAAAAGTAAAGGTAGAACAGGGATTTCTAAAGTACGCTTTATTGTTGATGAACAAGGTTATGTCATATCGAGTGAATTAATTCTTAGTAGTGGCGTGCGTTCTTTAGACAGAGAAGCACAACGAGTACTCAAACGTGCAGAGCCCTTACCGATACCGCCAATTGAGTTATTGTCGAAAGGTAAAATAATGGTTGAAATGCCAATTGAGTTTTCTACACTAACGTTCTAACAACAGGTCAAAAAGGAAATAAAACGTTATGCTAGTCGCAACAAAAAAACGGATGACGTTGCAATTAACGAGTGTGATCATGGCATTGTTAATTTCAGCAACACCTGCATTGGCTCAAAATCAGAAGGACTCCCTAGTGATGCCACCAAAAGCGAATAAAGTGCCTCATGTGATGACAGAACATGGAGACACGCGCACCGATAATTACTATTGGCTAAGAGATGATTCACGTAAAGATCCTAACGTGCTTGATTATCTGAATGCTGAAAATGCCTATACTGAATCAGTGATGAAAGAAGGCAAGGCGCTCGAAGAAACGCTCTTTAATGAAATGGTGAGCCGTATGGCTCAAAACGATGAATCAGTGCCTTATATTTATAATGGCTATACTTATCGTACTATTTATCAAGAAGGTAAAGATTTCCCTATTTATCAGCGTAAACCAGTAAATAGCGAAGGTGAATGGGAAGTTCTCGTTGATGGAAACGAACGTGCTAAAGGGCACGAATTCTATCAATTAGGTGATTTGACAATCAGCCCAGATAACAAACGTATCGCTATTGCAGAAGATAAAGAAGGGCGCAGAAACTATAATGTTGCCTATAAAGATTTATCGGATAATACATGGAAAGAGAATGTGTTAACCAATATCTCAGCAAATCTTGTGTGGGCAAACGACAGCAAAACACTATTTTATGTTGATAAAGATCCGCAAACCTTACTGCCTTATCAAATCTATCGCCATCAATATGGCACTGATCGTAAACAAGATGTCAAAATCTTCGAAGAAAACGACGATCGCTTTTATACATGGATGGGTAAAAGTAAATCTGAAGATTACATTCTTGTCTCTATTGAAAGCTCAACAACCTCAGAATCTCGTTTAATTGATGCGAATGCGCCAGAAAAACCAATGGTAATATTCTCTGCGCGTCAAGAAGGGCGTGAATATGATATCGACCATTTTAATGGTGAATTCTATATTCGTTCGAATCATGAGAGTGAATTGTTTGGTCTTTATAAAACGGCATCAATCGATAAGCCTTGGGAAACCGTCATTGCACCACAAAAAGAGGTCGATTTAGAAGGTTTTGATCTCTTTAATCGCTGGTTAGTTGTGGAAGAAAGAAAACAAGGACTAGTGTCATTACGTCAAATTGATTGGAAAACAGGTCAATCGACAAATGTGACCTTTGACGATCCTGTTTATATGGCATGGCTAGGTTTTAACCCTCAAGCAGATAGCGAAGAGCTTCGCTTTGGTTATACTTCCATGACAACGCCTTCTTCAACTTATCAATGGAATATGCAAACGCATCAAAAGCAATTGCTTAAACAGCAAGAAGTGAAAGGCTTTGAACGCAATTTATATGAAAGCGAGCGTATCTGGGTAAAAGCACAAGACGGTGTTGAAGTTCCCGTATCATTGGTTTATCGCAAAGACTTATTTAAGAAAGGTGAAAATCCTATCTTAATTTATGGCTATGGCTCTTACGGTAGCAGCATCGATCCTTCGTTTAGTTCACCTCGTTTAAGCTTATTAGACCGAGGCTTTGTGTATGCCATTGTGCATGTGCGTGGTGGCGGTGAATTAGGTAAACGCTGGTATAACCAAGGTAAAATGGAACATAAAGTTAATACTTTTACAGACTTTATTGATGCCACTAAATATCTAATTGCCAAAGGTTACGGAGCACCCAAACACGTTTACGCTATGGGTGGCAGTGCGGGCGGATTATTAATGGGCGCCGTTGTGAATATGGCACCTGAATTATACCGAGGTGTTGTATCTCAAGTTCCATTTGTGGATGTTGTGACAACAATGCTTGATGCTTCAATTCCTTTAACAACAGGGGAATATGAAGAATGGGGAAATCCTGCGGATAAAGACGTTTATTTCCGCCTAAAATCGTATAGCCCATATGACAATGTGGTTGCCAAGGCATACCCTCATTTATTAGTCACAACAGGGTTACATGATTCACAAGTGCAATATTGGGAGCCTGCAAAATGGGTTGCGAAATTGCGTGAATTAAAAACAGATAATAATCTGCTATTACTTGAAACTAATATGAGTGCAGGGCATGGTGGTAAATCAGGGCGTTTTAATCGTTTACGTGACACAGCAAAAGAATATGCCTTTATTCTGATGTTAGAACAGCCTGAAGTCTATTTTAAAGCTCAAAATATAAAATAGAATAATCAGTAATAGTAAATCAGTTTAATAAATTAGCCTGTCTCTCTTTAAGGGAGACAGCGCTATTATTTAAAGCAAACATAACAATAATAATATTTTCTAGTTTAATTACTTTATATAAAGCAACGTGAGCCTATTTAAATAAAAATAAAGAATAGGTTTATTATGAAATTTACAAGGAAAATACTTAGCACTCTTATTTTATTTTCGGGTGTTAATCATCTTGCCATTGCATCTGAAACAGATAAAGCGATTCAATTTAGTAGCTTAAAAGTTTCATCAGCACAAAAAGAAACGCCTGAACAAAAAGCATTGGGAAAACCGGGTGCTTATAGCTCTATTGGTGAAATTAATAATCTTGAATCTGTTGAACAAACATTACGTTCAACGCCGGGAACATATACTCAAATGGATGTGAGTCAGCCGGGCATTGGTGTTAATATTCGCGGATTAAGTGGTTTTGGTCGCGTTAATATGATGGTTGATGGTGTCACTCAAACTATGTATAGCACATCACCTAGCCAATATGCGCATGGCGCGCAACCTTACAACCAATTTAATAGCATGATCGATCCGAATTTTATTATTCAAATCGATATTTCTCGTGGTCAACAAGACGGTGAAAATAGTATTAATGCCCTGGCAGGAAGTGCTAATTTTAAAACTATTGGTGTAGAAGATATTTTATTTCAAGGACACACTTGGGGTGTCAGAAGTAAAGCAGCTGGTGGTACAAATGGCTTAGGTTATAACGGTATGGTTGCTTTTGCAGGGCAGCGTTCATTATTTAATGATAATGGTTCTGTTGGTGCAATGCTTGCGTTAAGTGGACATAAAATAGAATCGTCTTATAAAAATGGCGCTGGCTTTAATAGTGAAGAATTTTCTACAAGTAAAGAATTTAATCAAAGACCACACTCAGAACTTACCAAAATAAATATAAAACCAAATGATTCTCATGAATTAGAATTAAGTGGTCGTTTTTATAACAATGATTTTAATCGCCGTAAAATTGATGCTAAAGATTATTATGCAAAATATCGCTATACACCATTAAATGATCTATTTGATAGCGAAATTCTGCTTAGCCATAGTCAAGCATCGCAAAAGTTTGCGGGTGATTCTCTTGTGAGTTTACGTGAAGCAAATGCAAAAAATATATCTGATTCACTAGTCGCTAAAAATACCAGCCGCTTTAATTATGATGAATTGGATATGGCATTAACACTGGGCACAAAATTAATGTCAACAGAATACAAACGCAGTGTTATTGCACCTTCTACTGATCCGTGGCAAGCACAAAATATGGTTGAATATAATACGTTTGCACCTCAAGGAAAAAATGATTTAACCAGCTTCTTTTCACAAATGAAATTTGAATATGATATTTATACTCTCGACCTTAATTTAAATTATGTCGATTATCATATTAAAGGGCGAAAACCCGCTTGTGATCCACGAGCCGCATGTTTCCCCGAAGGTGAAATGAACCTCAGTCGCCATGATAGAAATTGGGATCCAGGCATGTTGTTTTCTGCCGAAATTATTCCTGAATTTCAGCCTTTTGTAAGCTATGCACACACCATGAGGGCACCGACATCACAAGAGATCTTTTTTGCCAATGAAGGTGGTGCTTCAATGAATCCATTTTTAAAAAGTGAAAAAGCCGATACCGTCCAAATTGGTTTTAATAGTTATCACCCAGATTTAATGATAGAAGGTGATAGTTTACGATTTAAAGGATTGTGGTATCACACAAAAATCAAAGACTACATTTCCAGTGATTCTTATTTGGTATGTAAAGGTGGGGTGCGTTGTAAAAATGACGGTTCTTTAACTGGCGAGGATTACGTGGGGATAGAATACGATGGGAATATTTTCTTGTACACCAATAGCCTTGATCCTGTGACTTTACGTGGTTATGAGCTACAAGCAAATTATGACGCAGGGGTGTTTTACACTAACCTTTCATACAGTGATCAACGAACTTCACAGCCGACTTCGATTGCCAGTACAGACTTTGGGCAAACGCCCGCTTCTGAATTACCTAAATATTATGCCACTATTGATACTGGTGTTCGCTTCTTTGATGACCAGTCATTAGAACTAGGCACTGTGATCCAAATAACGGGAAAAGCACGTAAATCCTCACCAGAAGGGGTAGATTACGATACAGGTAAAGTACCAATGGTACAGCAAGATGATATCCCAACGGTTGTCGACGTTTATAGTAATTACAGAATTAATAAAAATATTTCTTTAAAATTTGCCGTGCATAATTTAATGAATAAAAACTATTCTAATGCGCTTGATAGAAGTAATTCAGCGCCGATTATGCAAGATCCGAGTGCAAATACACAAACTGCCCGTGGCAGAAGTTATCTTTTTGCAGGAGAAGTACGTTTTTAATGTAGCGTAATGATTATTTTAAAGTATAAATAATAAAAAACGGCATCAAAGGAAGATTGGTGCCGTTTTTTGTATCACGGTTTCACTAAACAATAATATTTAAGTTAATCGTCACTTTTAGGTGTTGTTTTACGTTTAGCTCTTATCTTTTGTGTTTTAACTACTTCACTGGTGATCCAACCATCTTCAACGCGTGTTTTCAACGGATCGCCAATTTTCACTTGTTTGGTATTTTTCAGCACTTCTCCAGACTCTGTTTCGCTAATACTGTAACCGCGAGAAAGTGTTGCGAGAGGACTCACACTTTCTAAACGAGAGCAACTAATAGCGAATTGTTCACGTTGACGAGATAACTGTAGTGAAATACTTTCTCTCATACGGTAAATCAACTGCTGTTGTTGGCGAAGTAATGCTTGAATTTGTGAACTAGGCTCTTGGTAATTAAGGCGTTTTTGTAGTTGTGTTTGTTGATGTTGCTTGGCTTGCAATAGCCGCTGAAAACTAGTGACTAAACGCTGTTGTGTGGAAGCTAATACATTTTGCTGACGAGCAAGACGTAAATGAGGATGCTGTTGCTGTAAACGATGATGGAGCTGTGTTATTGCGCGTAATTTTTTCGCTAAATAGTAATCCATCGCCATTTCAAGGCGTTGTTGCTGTGATTGTAGTTGGCGCAATAGCTCAAGTTTGTTACGACTAATGAGTTCTGCCGCCGCAGAAGGGGTTGGCGCTCTAAGGTCGGCAATAAAATCAGCAATGGTCACATCGGTTTCATGACCAACTGCACTTACAATTGGAATTTCACTGGCAAAAATAGCACGAGCAACGCGTTCATCATTAAATGCCCAGAGATCTTCTAACGAACCGCCACCACGACCAACAATTAAAACATCACACTCTTTACGGCGGTTAGCAAGTTCGATGGCATGAACAATCTGCATAGGCGCTTCAGCACCTTGAACAGCGGTTGGGTAGATAAGCACTGGCAAAGAAGGATCACGACGACGAAGAATATTTAAGATGTCGTGTAGTGCTGCTCCGGTTGATGAAGTGATAACACCAATTTGTTTAGCGGGAGATGGCAGGGGTTTTTTATGAATTGCATCAAATAACCCCTCCGCACTGAGTTTTTGTTTTAATAGCTCAAATTGTTGTTGTAATAGCCCGTCACCAGCAGGTTGCATACTCTCAACAATCAATTGGTAATCGCCTCGTGGCTCATACAATGTAATTGTTGCGCGAACTAAAACTTGCTGACCATGCTGAGGGCGAAAAGTAACTTTAGTATTTTGCCCACGAAACATCGCCGCTCTGATTTGGGCATTCGTATCCTTTAACGTAAAATACCAGTGACCAGAAGAAGGTTGAGTAAAATTGGAAATTTCAGCGCTGATCCAAATGCGACCCATTTCCATTTCTAATAACTGGCGAACGGTCTTATTTAGACGGCTAACAGTAAAAATATTATTGTTTATCGGTAGTGTCATGTGAGCCAGATCAAATTTTAAAACAAAGACTTAATTGATTGATACTACCTAAGTTAGTGGCAGGATCAATAAAAATTTTGAAAAAAAGCTAGAAGCAACCGATTACGGTGTGTATAATTCCGCGGCAATATTTTCTATTTCCTAAAAGCCGCCTTGGTGAGATATTGCTATGTTACGAATTAAAAAAGAAGCACTTACATTTGATGATGTTTTGTTAGTTCCTGCACACTCCACTGTTCTTCCTAATACTGCCGACTTGTCTACTCAACTGACTGAAACAATCCGCCTAAATGTTCCTATGCTGTCTGCTGCAATGGATACTGTGACTGAAGCGCCTTTAGCTATCGCATTAGCTCAAGAAGGTGGAATTGGTTTTATCCACAAAAACATGTCTATCGAACGCCAAGCTGAAGAAGTTCGTCGTGTGAAAAAACATGAAAGTGGTGTTGTCACTGATCCTATCACCGTAACACCAGAAACTTCTTTACGTGAAGTTCAAGCAATGACTGAACGCAATGGCTTTGCGGGTTACCCAGTTGTGACTAATGACAACGAATTAGTGGGTATTATTACTGGTCGTGATGTTCGTTTTGTTACTGATTTAGACCAACCAGTTACTGCGGTAATGACACCAAAAGAGCGCTTAGTGACAGTACAAGAAGGCGAAGCACGAGATGTTGTCATGCAAAGAATGCATGAAAAACGTGTAGAGAAAGCCTTAGTGGTTGATAACAACTTCCATCTGAAAGGTATGATCACTGTAAAAGATTTCAAAAAAGCAGAACGTAAACCAAACGCATGTAAAGATGAACACGGTCGTTTACGTGTAGGTGCTGCTGTTGGTGCAGGTGCAGGTAACGAAGAGCGTGTAGCAGCATTAGTTGCCGCTGGCGTTGACGTTTTACTTATTGACTCTTCTCACGGTCATTCTGAAGGCGTATTACAGCGCATTCGTGATACTCGTGCATTGTATCCAAATCTCCCTATCATTGGTGGCAACGTTGCAACCGCAGAAGGTGCTTTAGCACTGGCAGATGCAGGTGTAAGTGCGGTTAAAGTTGGTATTGGTCCTGGTTCAATTTGTACAACACGTATCGTAACTGGTGTTGGTGTACCACAAATTACCGCTATTGCAGATGCAGTTGAAGCACTGAAAGATCGTAACATTCCTGTTATTGCAGATGGTGGTATTCGTTTCTCTGGCGATATCGCAAAAGCATTAGCAGCAGGTGCAGCTTGCGTGATGGTTGGTTCAATGTTTGCAGGTACTGAAGAATCTCCGGGCGAAATCGAACTATTCCAAGGCCGTTCTTATAAATCCTATCGTGGCATGGGCTCATTAGGTGCGATGTCTAAAGGTTCATCAGATCGTTACTTCCAAACTGACAATGCAGCAGACAAATTAGTACCAGAAGGTATCGAAGGCCGTGTTGCTTATAAAGGTTTATTAAAAACTATCGTTCACCAACAAATGGGTGGTTTACGCTCATGCATGGGCTTAACAGGCTGCGCAACAATTAAAGAATTGAATACTAAAGCTGAATTTGTTCGTATCAGTGGTGCCGGTATTCAAGAAAGCCATGTCCATGATGTGACCATCACGAAAGAATCACCTAACTATCGCTTAGGTATGTAATTTATTCCGAGAAAGGCTTGTTTTGATTATAAATTAGCAAGCCTTTCAACTTTATGACTTTATCTGTTTTGGAATTCACCACAAATGACAGCAAATATCCATAATCATCGCATTCTTATCCTTGATTTCGGTTCACAGTATACGCAGCTTATTGCTCGTCGTATTCGTGAAATCGGCGTTTATTGTGAACTCTGGGCATGGGATGTTACAGAAGAACAAATTCGTGAATTTAATCCTAATGGTATTATTCTGTCTGGTGGCCCTGAAAGTACTACTGAAGACAACAGCCCTCGTGCACCAGAATACGTATTTAATGCAGGCGTTCCTGTATTAGGAATTTGTTATGGTATGCAAACGATGTCAATGCAATTAGGTGGCGACGTCGAAGTTTCTGGTGAGCGTGAATTTGGTTATTCACAAGTTGAAATTCGTGAAACTTGTGCTCTGTTCAATGATATTCAAGATTCAGTTAGCGAAGATGGCAAACCACTATTAGATGTGTGGATGAGCCACGGTGACAAAGTTACTGCTATTCCATCAGACTTTGTAACAGTAGCCAGCACTGAAACTTGCCCATTTGCTATTATGGCGAATGAAGAGAAACGTTTTTATGGTGTTCAATTCCATCCAGAAGTTACACACACCCATCAAGGTTTAGCGATTTTAAAACGTTTCGTTTTAGATATCTGTGGTTGTGATGCTCTGTGGACTTCTGCTGCAATTATTGAAGACACTGTTGCTCGTTTAAAAGAGCAAATTGGTGATGATCACGTTATTTTAGCATTATCAGGTGGTGTTGATTCTTCAGTGACTGCATTATTGTTAAACCGTGCGATTGGTAAACGTTTAACATGTGTATTTGTTGATAACGGCTTATTGCGTCTGAATGAAGCAGAACAAGTCATGGAAATGTTTAAAGGTAAATTTGACCTAAATATTATCCATGTTGAAGCAGAAGAACGTTTCTTAACTGCGTTGAAGGGCGAAAACGATCCTGAGAAAAAGCGTAAAATCATTGGTCACACATTCATTGAAATCTTTGATGAAGAAGCGGTTAAACAGCCACAAGTTAAATGGTTAGCGCAAGGTACTATTTACCCAGATGTGATTGAATCTGCCGCATCTGCAACAGGTAAAGCTCATGTGATTAAATCACACCATAATGTGGGTGGTTTACCTGATGATATGAAACTGGGTTTAGTTGAGCCATTAAAAGAACTATTTAAAGATGAAGTTCGTAAAATTGGTCTAGAGTTAGGCTTACCTTACGACATGCTTTATCGTCATCCATTCCCAGGTCCTGGTTTAGGGGTTCGTGTATTAGGTGAAATCAAAAAAGAGTATTGTGATTTACTGCGTCGTGCTGATGCTATCTTTATTGAAGAATTGCATAAAGCTGACTTATATAACAAAGTAAGCCAAGCATTTACCGTGTTCTTACCTGTGCGTTCAGTGGGCGTTATGGGTGACGGTCGTAAATATGACTGGGTTGTTTCATTACGTGCAGTTGAAACTGTGGACTTTATGACAGCACATTGGGCACATTTACCATATGACTTCTTAGGTCGTGTTTCTAACCGCATTATCAATGAAGTTAGTGGTATCTCTCGTGTTGTTTATGATATCAGCGGTAAACCACCAGCAACAATTGAGTGGGAATAAAATACCGTTTATCAGCAATAGTTGATAAAGGTTAAAAAACCAAGAGCCATCAGTAAGTTACTGGTGGCTTTTTTGTTTTCTATGGTTGGCAATGGTTGACAAGAACCGAAAAAAATGACGGTATAGGAGACGGTATCAAAATATAAATTATAAAATTAAGGCACTGATACCGTCATGAATTTGCTGTCATTTGACGGTATCAGTATTGAGGTTATAGCATGCTGACCGATACAAAACTAAGAAGTTTAAAGCCACAAGACAAGCTTTATAAAGTGTCTGATCGAGATGGTTTATACGTTGCAGTGACAAAAAATGGTGTTATTTCATTTAGATATGATTATCGCTTTAATGGAAGGAGAGAAACGGTTACTTTTGGTCGATACAGTGCTGACGGTATCACGCTTGCAGAAGCAAGAGCCGAATTAATTGAAGCAAAAAGGCTACTAAACGCAGGTATATCGCCAGCTTCAAAGAAACGTGACGGTATTGAGAGTAAAAAAATAGGGACGGTATTCAAAGACTATACCGTCAATTTTCTTAATGATGCCCAATATGCTGACTCTACAAGGGCCATGAAAGAAGCAATTATTGAAAAAGAAATCTATCCCGTATTCGGCAACCTTCAACTAGAAGAGATCACCACACCACGGCTTAGAGCTTTGTGTGAAAAGATAAAAGATAGAGGCGCAAAAGCGACCGCATTACAAGTACGTGAGATTGTTGGATCCGTTTTTACTTATGCCATAGATAGAGGTTATGAAATTAGTAACCCAGCAGATGCAATAAAGGCATCTTCGATAGGGACTTTTCAAGCGCGCGAAAGGGCAATGTCGTCGAAAGAAATTGGTATCTTATTTCGTGAACTAGAAAACTATAGTTGTTATCCAACCTTAAAATTGGCCGTTAAATTTGTCTTGCTGACATTAGTTAGAAAGTCTGAATTTATTCATGCTACATGGGATGAAATAGACTTTAAAAATAGACAATGGGTGATCCCTAAAGGGCGAATGAAGGGGAGAAAAGAGCATGTTATTTATCTCTCTGATCAAGCAATGGATATCCTAACTGGTATGAAAGTTTGTGCGATGGGAAGCGATTACTTAATGCCTGGTCGATATGATATTAAAAAGCCACTTTCTAATGCTGCATTGAATAACGTGATTGATGGCACCGTAAAACGTATCAATGAGAAAGGTATTGAGTTCGAACCGGTTACTGTTCACGATTTACGACGCACAGCAAGCACGCTATTGCACGAAGCCGGTTATAACTCAGATTGGATAGAGAAATGTTTAGCACACGTTCAAAATGGAGTTAGAGCCGTTTACAACAAGGCTGAATATGCTGAACAGCGCAGGAAGATGTTACAAGAATGGGCTGATATGGTGGATGAATGGATAAAAGAGAAAGATTAACGCTCAGTCATTCTTCGCCAAGTGTTTTATAAGCAAGTAGTGACGATAGGTAAAGCACACCGACAACAGGCCAGATTGTTGAGTAAAACAGTCTGGCCACAATATCTTTTATATTGTCGCTTTCGTGTTTAGACTCTGAAAACAGATACCCAGCAAGCCATAAGTACACAGCTAATAACGTGAGTAAAATAATCATTAGCCGTTTTTCCTTTTGTACTGAGCATGATCATCACCACACTCTTTAGAACAGTAAGCACTGTTCTCTGTTACAGGCTCTTCACGACACCAGATACAAAACCCGGTTAAGCTTTTGGCTGGTGGCTCTCTATTTGCTAATGCGGTGTTGATTTGTAGATCCGTTAAGTCATTAGCATCATCTGCGACATCAGGCATATTTATTCCTTACAAATAAAATGGGAATTGATAAGTTCGATACTGTTGTTAGGACATTGATTGCCCCATGCATCCCAACCTTGTGACATGTCACGAGCAAATAGCTCAATGCGATTAACATCACCGTACAATTGTTCAAGGCGGTTTTTTACTTCCCACGGTTTTTCGCTATGCTCACCTAAACAACTAAATACGATTTGTTTAACGCTAGCACTAATGCGTTGTAATCCATTGCCTCGAGTAGCGATTAAAACATCTTCACTATTGGCTCTGGTGTAGTTTCCCCCATTCATTTTTGTTTCAGCATCTAATAGTTCAAATAGGTCGTGATAATCAAATAACTCGCTGTTTTGAATAGCTTTATCAATTCGTTGCCATGCTAAAGGATTAAACTTAACCCAAGTAAAAGCTTTCATTGTGCGCACTTTAAAGCCCCACGCTTCGGCTAATTTAATAGCCTCGAGTACAAAATTACCTGTATACCACATGGCAAGAACTGCGTTATCAGATGCAATAGAATGAATAGGGATATGGGTTAAATTGAAGAGGGAGGTTGTTGGATAATGATTTTTAGCAGCACCGTTTGAAACTTTATTTTTGTAATCCCACGGAGGATCACAATAGATAAGGTCGTATTTTTTCATTTAACTTCCTTAAGAAAAGAGATCCAGTGCGTCTTATCATTTTTCCCTACACGTTGTATTGCTGTTGGTTTTTGGTCTGTTAGTGCTAAAATTTGTTTAACGGGTATTTGGGTTTCATTCCATTTGAACAGCAATGTTCCTCCAGGCTTAAGCACTCTAAATGCTTCACTAAACCCTTTACTTAAATCTTCTCTCCATGATTCTTTATTTAACGAACCGTATTTTTTAAACATCCAGCTATTTTTACCAACTCTAATTAAATGAGGAGGGTCAAATAGCACCTGATAAAAGGTATTATCTGGTAATGGAAGGTTTTTAAAATCAGAAATAATATCTGGTGTTATATTTAAAATTCTTCCATCACATAAAATATGTTCTTCGGCTCTAATATCATTAAATAAAAGGCGGTCGTCTTGTTTATCAAAATAAAACATGCGAGAGCCACAACACATATCAAGTATTGGCTTCATTGTATCCTCTGAATTTTAGGTATAAAAAACCCTGCTAGTGCAGGGCATCGTTTCAAATTTTTTTTGCTCTTTTTTTTGCTTTCATTATTAACCTTTCATAACAATAATTCATAACAAAAAAACTAAGTAATGAGAAAATTGCAATTAAAAAACTGAAATATGATATTAGAAAAAACATCCCAAGAAAAGGAAATATAAATGATAACAACTTAAACAATCCAAAAACTCTATACTTAAAAATTATTATTTTTATTTTGTCAAGTTCATCACCAGAAGATATAAATAATGAAAAAATAAAAAATGAGTTTAATGAAAGAGACATGGAAAAGAAGAATATTGATAAATATATTTCCACTAACTCAATCATACTGGCTGTTTTAAAATTAAAACTAAGCATTCCTATAAAAAAAGTTGCTGAAATTATTGATAAGGATGCTGATGATATAAAATAAAAATTATACTCTTTGTTTCTATAGTGCTCATCGGATAGCAGATCGATATCTTCTCGCACGGAAGGCGTATGTGAAAATAGCTTTCGATAAAGTTTTATACATTTATTTTTCATACTGTTGATAAATATTTTTCAGAATTACATTACTATGACTTTACTTCTTTATATAGTAAAACTCAATCACCCATACCCATTCGTTATTTACCCAGCTATCAATTCCATATATTGCAATCCATTCCACAGCAAAGTCAGAAGTATGTGCATTTAATTTCCCGTTAAATCCCTCGGCTTCTGCATCACTTTCGCTGATATCGTTTACTTGCTGAACCCAAACATCAGTAATTTCAATTTTTCCTTTGATATTACCGTCCTTGTTTGCAATGTTGATAATGTCGCCAATCTCACCATACGGGCAATCAACATCAACAAATCCATGACGCCATGCTACACATACTTGCTCTGATAGTGTGTAACCATCTTGCCATGCACCAAACTTGCGTAACTCATCCTCGGTTACTTTTGGTTTTGGCTCAATTGGTCTGCGCGTCTGCGTTTTTCTGCCCTCCATGACTGCCGCTAACATGGCATCGTTAAACTTGATTCTGTCTTTCATATATCTATCTCCTGTTTGCATCCTTGCACTGAGTCCATGAGCTATTTAAATTTGCGCTCTATTTCTTCCGCTGCTTTATTTTCGTAATAATCAAAAGCGACGCTTTCTATTAAATCATCCTGTTCTCGCTCAGATAATTTATTAAAATCTTCTTCTGATATAGCGACCGTTAAAATAACTTCTTCGTCCGTATCTGAATCTCGCATTGTTAGATTCATAGTTATATCCTTTGGTTAAACGGGTAGGGGTTAGGCATTACTTACAAACTGCCCAGCTTCATTACGCTTACGTTCGGTGTAACACTTAGGTGTCTCTCTTGATTGAGAACGTTTTTTCAACCACTCATCAACTTCTTCCGCTTCCCAAGCAACACAACGCACCGATAAATACATACGTTTTGGAAAATCGCCGTTCTTTTCTAATGTGTAAATGGTTGAACGAGAAAGCCCTGTTAGCTTTAAAACATCAGGCATACGAATAGGTTTGGTAGGTAATTTAATATTCATATTTAAACTCCTTGCGGAGCTGTATCGCTCCGCTTTAAATAGGATCACTGGTATTCAGGGCGCATATCATTAAGTGTGATAGAGAAAGATTCGTATAACTCATCACCAAGTTTTCTTTTGCTTGATTTAAGTAGCTTGTCTACTTTTTCAAATGCTTCGGTAGCTTCAGGTGAGCCAGATTCAGGAAGTGAGTTAATAGAAGCTTCTAGAGCATTACGTGCATCAATGCGGTGATATGCCTGTACTGCTTTATTTTTTAATTCAGTAAACAGGTTGATCCCCATTTCATTCTTTAAGTTCTCAATTTCTGCACGAATATTTTTAGCTTCTTCGACAGTTTGAACATCATCAATAGCTAATCTAAAGGTTTCAGCATCAAACTTAGGTATAAACTCGCCTTGAGCTTCTTTTACAGGTTCAGCATTATTTGGTTGTTGCAGGGTAGTGATTTCATTAATGCTTACACGTTCTTTCTGTGGGGTGATGTCTTTAATCGGACGATCTTCAAGTTCTTCTGGCGTATACACACCAAGAATAACTTCAGGACAATAAAGACGAGCCCAATATTTTACAGCGAGATACGCGATTTGTTGCTTAGGCATTGTTTTCCAAAGTGGTGAGTTTCTAGTCTGTACATCAGCAAGGTAAACAGGTTCACCCCATGTAACTTCTTCTTCACCTCTTAAAATTGCACCGACTTCAATAAATAAACCCGATTCATCACGTTTATCTTTCATGCCTACAATCTTTTCCCAGTCGCCACCGTATTTGTAATGGAATCGACCTACAACAGCATTTGAACTGGTAATAACTGCATTTACTAATTGGGCTTCATAACCAAGCACACCATTGATGACATGAGTTTTTTGACCGACAACGAAAGGATCCATTCCCCAACGTGCGGACTGCATTGTGATAGCAAGACAATCAGATGGTTTACCTTGCAGATGTCTTGGCACCGTTGCTGTACCTGATGCCATTAGCTCAGCAAATTTGACAATACGGTCTAATGATTCAGGATTAAAAAGTAATGATGTGTTATTCATTACTGATTGATTTCTTTCGATAGTTGCTACTTCTGACATAATATTTACTCCAAACGTGCGCCTGATTGTTCAAGCGCAGTTTTATTAAGCGACTTCGTTTTGCAGTTCTTCTAATTTTCTCTGCTCAAAGTCAGTGATACCGATAGTGAGAGTAGTGGTGATAGGCGCTGGCCAATATCCTGTATCCATAGCTTCACGGATATCACGCAGTGTCTTTTTGTACTCAGCGCGACCCAGTTCAAGTAATTCAGGAGAGGCTTCAACGATAGCAACCCAGTGGTAATGCTCGTCTTTGTTAACGAATATCCAGAAGAACTGATCCAGCATTGCCACATCACAATACATAGCTGCACTGATGTGATAATCGCGATTAATGATTTCTCTGCGGATCATGGCTTCAATGGCATCTTGTTTAAATCGACCAAGTGCTACTGATTTGAGGTCAAAACCTAATCGGTTATTTTCTGTTTGAATTTCGATATCAGGACGAACACGAATTTCAAGACCAGTATCTTCATCAATGCCGTAGTAACTCACTTCTGATATGCGGTTAGGGTGGTTTAATAAACTGGATGTTTCTTTGTGGTTCATAACAGCGTTACGCATGTTATTTGCCATTTCATAATCAACGGTTTGAACGTGAATTTTTGAATCATCACTAAGCCATTGGCTAATGATTTCATCTTCAAATACAGCATCAGGGTTCACTTCTTTAATGACCTGCATGAGGTCATCTTTTTTGACGGGTTTTCTAAGTGGCTCAGGTTTATTTGTTTCTGCCAAATATAATTCAGGGTTGATGTGTTGGTACATCTGCACAAGTAATGCATCTGCATTACCTGAGGTTTTCAATGGTGTTGGCAAAGTATCGTTATAGGCTTTGATACAGGCTTTCATTGCTGTACCAGTAAATTTTCCATCTTCAGGGATGGTTTTAAATTCATCGGGCAACTGCATGTATATCTGACCTAGCTCTTCGGCTTTTCCGCTGGTGGAAAGTTGCGGTGTCAGAGTGGCATTATGTTCTTCAATAATTGCTTTTAACTCATCTTGTGAGAGCTTCTTAGGCAACTTATTGTTGTATTCGTCAATCCATGACTTCATTGTTTCCGTTGTTGTAAAGGCACCTTCTGGAATAATTGGCTTAACACTGAATTCAGCATCAAACTTTTCAGGTTCCATGGTTAACGTGTGGAATGCGCTACCTAAGTCGAAACAACGCTTATTTTCACGCTCAATGACTTTTGTTACATGGCGTAACTCGTAATACATCAAACTAATACGAGCATCTTTTAGCATCGAACTACTGATGCCGTTTGAACTGTGATACACCTCGTTAGGAATATCAGGATAACGACCAGGTTCAAAATAAGCAGGTTGGTCATTTTCTTCCTTTGGAATATCTTCCGCTTCCTTACATTGACCGTTTTGGTTATCTTTACTGACGTTAAAAATCACCTCTTCCTGAGGTACTTCCTTTTTTTCTACCTCAATTGAGGCGGTTTTTGGATTTATTAATGAGTTAAAGTGATTAACTCTATGGCGAACGCTACGCATATCAGGGTTATCAATAAATGACATAATAGCGTTAACGATTTGTTCTTCACTGAGTTCACTACTGATATTAGGAACCAATGAAAGTGCAAGTAGAGTGATATTAATAAAGTGGCCATATTGCTTAAACTCTTCTTTTTCAATATCACCATTGATATGAGCAGTTAGCGCATCTACTTGTTCACTATCAGTAATATCTTGGTTAAGTAAAAGAGCTTTTGCAATCAACACATTTAAGTGCTTAGTGTCTGACATTTTGTTTACCTACTAATTGTTCTGTTTGTAATGCGAGCTTTCTTACATAAGCCCACTCAATACCGGCTTTAAAATTGTCAAATGACTGTGACTCATTTAAGCCAGATAAGGTAAATACATGCTTACCGTCTTTGATATAAAAGATCATGACTAATCACCAAATTGGTTATGTCTGAGCGCATTAAAAAATCAGTCTCTTTTATCCATATTGTTAAAGAGCAAATTAACCGTATTGGTTAACTTATGTTTTTAATCATAACCATAAATTAACCATTGTCAACCATGAAAAACAAATAAATCACCAATATGGTTATGTTTATTTTTATCACTATGAAATTTAATGATTTATTAAGAGTAAAAAGAAGCCAGTATATGACTTCTTTTTAATGGAAAGGGTTAGTCGTGGGAGATAGGCTGGTTTTTATTAATGATAAATTCAATGAAGTTTTCAATAGCAGCTTGTTCGCTGGTGGGAAGTTTTGAATAGGCTCTTCTATCATAGTTAATAGTGCCTTTATCATTTTTAGGGATCAGTAATTCATAGGCTTGGCGACCCATTGCTTTTGCAATGGCATCAATGCTTTCAGCGGTGGCACTGGCTTCACAATTAATAATGCGGTTAACTGTTGACTGTGCAAGCCCTGAATCGACAGAAAGCTTAACTCTTGATTTTATTCCATCATTTAACATAAATGTTGTGATGTTATCTGAGAGTATCTTGCCAATTTCAGTCGGAATATATTCTTCTTTTTCTGACTCCGCATGACCTTCTTTTAAGTGGTCTACATCCATCCAATATTTGCTAATTCTAGTCACATATTCAATTTTGCGTGACATTGGATCGGTGAGTTCACGATGACTTTTTAAATCTTTTGGTGATAGGTAACGAGAGATCATACTTGGGGCTACTCCTAACGCATCAGCAAGTAATTTTTGTTTGCCGTTGTAGTAGCGTTCAATAATATAAATCAGGTTATCTTTTCTAATTTCAGCAATGCTTTTCATTTCTCCAAGTCCTTTGGTGTCTATTCTTTATACAAATTTGATTAAGTTATGGTGTATTAAACAAACAAATAACCCTTTTGGTAAAGTACCTAAATGGTTACTATTATTTATTGGTTAATCAAATTGGTGAAATTATGGAAGTTTTCGACTTTAAAAAATTTTGGAATGGCTTAACGATTAAGCAAAGAGAAGCATTCTCTCAAAGAACGGGGTATAGCCAACTGTATCTATCACATCAGCTACGCTATGCAAAACGCAAACCGTCATTAAGTAAACTCAATAGGTTATATGATATTTGTATTGAATTTGGTGCAGATACAACCAGAGGGCAATTAATCAATTTCTTTATTCGATAATAATTCAAAGGCTGTTTATAGATAAGGATCACTTCGGTGGTCCTTAATTTTTTATTGATAACCAATAAGTCTTTTTAGGTTGATCTATTTTAAAATAACGGATAATCTTATTGCTAACTAATCATAGAAAAAGAGGTGATGATGAAAATTGTGACTAGAAAGCAAGCCATTGAAAATGGTTTAAGTCGTTTCTATACGGGAAAATTATGTAGACATGGTCATGATTCTGAGCGTTTTACCAGTAATGGTGTTTGTGTTGAATGTTCTGCAATTAATTCATCCAACTACAGAAAAGAAGTCAGCCGATTATTAAAGATGGCTCGTAATAGAAATATTGCTTATGAAGACAATATCAGGGGGTGATATGGCCCGTATCAGGACTATTAAGCCAACATTTTGGACTGATGAGGATATGGCTGAAATATCTGAGTCAGCGTGTTTATTGGCGATAGGGCTATTAAATTACGCTGATGATGAAGGCTATTTCAATGCTAATCCGAAGCTAATAAAAGCGGCTATTTTTCCAATACGTGAAACCTCCAGTAGTATTCCGGTACTACTACAGGAGCTTTCCAACTGTGGCTATATCAGCTTATTTTCTGCCCAAAATGGGAAGCACTTTGGATTAATAAATAATTTCACAAAACATCAAGTCGTAAACAAGAAAACGCCAAGTAAAATCAAAGAGATGAATCTACTACCATATGACTACGGTAGTGATACGGTAGGACTACCTTTAGGAAAGGAAGGGAAAGGAAGTATTAAAACAACTCTCTGTAACGCGCGCGAAGGAAATTTGCCTGATGTGGATAATGCCATTTTAAATGACAGAGTTCCTGCTGGTGGTTTTAGCGTTGACGGTAAATTTGTGATGTTTGATGAATGGGAACCTGATAGCGATTTTTTACGTAAATCTGCTTTTTGGGGATGCTCTTTAACAGAGCCAATTAAACCAACTGAACTTGCCGAGTTTATTACGTACTGGAAATCCGAGGGGAAAGCTAAACATCACGAACAATGGGAAATGGCATTGGCAAAAAGTATTAAATTCCAACGTGCTAAAGCGAATAACAGCAATACTGGAGTAAATAATAATGGCAAATCAGAATTTAAATTCGATCCAAACAGTGGCAAATCAAGAGCCGTACAACTCGTGGAACACAAGATCAGAGAAAAACATGGGCAAGAGTATCTCGACTCTTTGGCTACAAATGACGGAGTTCTATGGGGAGAAATGGGCAAACAAGAACGGGACGGAACCATCATTGATGTGGAAACGAGCACTCAGAGGATTGAATAGCGATCAATTCGATTTGATATTTAAATTCTGCATTGAGCGTTGTAGCAATGGTAATCCGTGGCCACCAGAGTTATCTGATGTCATTTCAATGCTTTCTGACAAGTTGGTAGATGCGAATGCTTTTGGAATTCCATTTGATGAAATGCTTAGAGATTTCAATAAATACCTAGCCAGACGGTGTAATTATCATAGTGCTGAAATGTACCCATTTAGACACCCAGTGCAATATTGGATCTTCACTGACCTTAGGCAAAAGGTATATGACCTTAGGCTGACAGAAGCAGAGGTTGAGAAGCGATTAAATAAAATGATCCGTATGTGGTCTGAGCGAGTGCAACGAGGAGAGGTCATACCCAAGCCTACGTTAAGACTTGAAGATAAAACCAAGCCAAGACCAGCATGGATAGATTTATTAGAAAATGCTGAAAAACGTAAACATAAATCGGCATGAGGTTTATTGGATATCAAAATCCTTAGCGTAATAAACACTGGTGAGTTTTATTTGTTGTAGGTATGCGATTGGGTGTCTGAGTAGTGAAAACAGCGTATAGACGACTTGAGAGCGTTTTAAGTAGGTATGAGTTTAATTAAAAACTCTGTTTTTTTATACTTGAAAACATAACCAAATTGGATATATTAACCATAATGATTAATCTCTTAAGGGTTATCGTATATGAAATTTATGCAGGATTTTGTTGTTGAAATATTACATGACAAGAAAAAACCGTTATCAGTTAACGAAATAACCGAGATTGCCTCAGAGCTGGATGGTAAGAAAAATCGCTCAACGACCAATTATGCGTTGATCAAGTTGATTGAATGCGCCGTTGTTGAGCGCAGAGCGGTAGTCGGCATTGGTTATTTATACACTCTAGCGCCTGATTACATGGAGCGTCTACGTGATTTAGATATCAAAAAAGAAGCCTCTTTAATGACCAAGAAGCCAGTAAAACCTACGGATAAGCATGTTATCTGTCAGAAAGGCTCACTAACCTACGTCAGAAAGAGTTTACCGCCGTTACAGCATGGAAAGATTGCTGATATTCATAACCGTATGAACGCAATGCTGGTGGCGGTACGCGTATGAAACAGCAAATTTATTATATCAATCCTGTACCGAAGCCACGTATGACACAACGTGACGCATGGAAGAAAAGACCCGTTGTCGTTAAGTACCACGCTTTTTGTGACGAGATGAGAGCTAACCGTTTTACGCTACCTGAAAGCGGTGCTCACCTAACGTTTGTTATCCCTATGCCTAAATCATGGAGTAAGAAGAAACGTATTGAGATGAATGGCAAACCCCACCAGCAACGTCCAGATGTCGATAACCTGATTAAAGCCGTTATGGACGCCATCTTTGATGAAGATTGCCGAGTGTGGAATATCAGCGCGTCAAAGCTTTGGGGTGAGCAGGGAAAGATAGGGATAACGTTACCTGAAAATACAGAAAATCATGAACTTATTACCATTCGTTAAGTTCGTGACTGAGTTAATTAATCGTTGAATGAGTTTGGGAAGAAATTATGAGCCAAGAAATTGATGCTATTAGGCTTATTCAATAACTCAAACAACTGTGACATGTCACGCAAGAGGATTTTTATATGAATGAACGCAAACCAGTTTTTGGCGACTTAATGCAAAATAAATACGCAAGTGAAGATAATCCTCATCGCTACGGTTATTTTGTTCGAGCTATTCGTAGGAATGTAGGCCTCCATTATGAATTGACTGACAAGAAAGGGCATTTTTGGGAAACAGACGCTGAAGCAATGGTTTTAGTTGGCGAGAAGGGAAAATGATGAAAATTAAAACCTCAAAACTAAAAGGATTAGCGCTTGATTGGGCAGTAGGTAAAGCCGTTGGCGTTGATGCTCGTATTGGCAAAGAATTTATTGTTGATGTTAATAACTGCGTATATAACCCATCTAGCGACTGGTTAAAGTGTGGTGAGTTTATAAATAACTACTGGATTGATTTAATGTTTGAAGAAGTTGACGGGGTTAATTATTGCTATGCATCACCGCCACATTTAATGGGTGATTATGCCACTGCTAATACTGCTCAAGAAGCTATTTGCCGAGCGGTTGTTATGCTTGAGATAGGTAATGAAGTTGAGATGCCTGAGGAGCTAGTAAATGCTAACTAAATACATTTTATTCGCTATATTCTGGTGTGTCGTTGTTACTGTGATTGGAGTGTCACTTAATGGCTAAATCACCTGCTGAACGTAAGGCACTACAACGTAAGCGCCAAAAGGAACTTGGCGTAACGAAGATTGAATTGCTGGTGGATAATCAAGAGCTGGAGATGTTACAGCGTAATTGTGTTCTGCGTATGCCTGGTCGCGAGCCGTATGATGTTGTTGAATACATACAGATGCTTATTCGTAAAGATGATGCGGAGTATAAGCGACAAGCTGAGGAGCTATCTAAGTGTAAGTGTGAGCGTTGTGGCGAACAGTTACCCGTTCAGCAATGCTGTTTATCAGGTGATGCTAAATGTTGGGTAACAAAGGGCTGGCGTGAAATGATGTTGAAGGTAGAATGATGTAAATTTCTTATAAGTGGATCTCTTAATGCAAGATTTTTTTAAAAATTTACCTCAGTATGCAGCTCTTATCACTGCCAGCATCGCAATTTTTTTATTTTTATTGAAAGAGTTTTTAGAATCAAGAAGAAAAAAGAAAGAAAGAGAACAAAATAGATTTGCAATAAACATGGTTGCATCAATTCAAGGAATAAAAATATTGAAGCAACTATTGTTTATACTCCAAATATCAAATGAATTTAAAAATATTAATTCAGAGTCAAATATTGTCATTAAAGTAGATCATTTAAGTAAAGCAAGAAAGATAATTATTAATGAAGATAGAATAATTATTGTTCCAGAAGCTACAGATAAATTTAGTTATGAAGTTATTCTTTTAGTGGCAAAGTTAGGATATGAAAAATTTGCTCTTTTTTCAAATATGAATGATGCTAATACTTATCTAAGTGATACCATTAATGTATTCTTGAAAAAGATAGAAAAAAATGAGATTAAAAGAGTTTGTTATGAACTGAAACAAACAAAAGGGCTTAAAAAAATGGTGGGAACACATCTTAATGGGCTAGCACCAATCTCTGCGAGTATGGAGAAAAATAAAGACTATAAGTCTATTATGAAAAAAATAGAGGAAGAACTAAATAGGCTTTTATGATTTGAGGTTTAACTTATTGGCGGTCATAATAACCAAAGAGGTGATGATTATGACTATCAAAAGACCAAGAAAGAAACCTGTCCGACAGCCAACGCCTATCAACGACAAGATGGAACGTTTCTGTCAGGAATATATCAAATCCCCCGACAATCAAACTGATGCTGCAATCTCTGCTGGATATGCGTCTGGCAGTGCTTGCAAACGCGCATCACAGCTAATGGCTGATCCCCGAATTCAAGAACGTATCGCGCAACTTATGCAACAGCGCAATAAGCGCACCAAGATGAGTGCTGACAATGTTCTCAAGCGTTTGGTCGATATGCTTGATGCGGATATTGCCGATATTCTTAATGAGAAAGGCGATATTAAACCAATATCCGAATGGTCACCTATTTGGCGTAAAAGTGTTGCTGCATTCGATATTATTGATATTGACGGTGATACTCGCATTAAAAAAGTAAAGTTACTGGATAAAATCAAGGTGCTTGAACTGATTGGTAAACACGTTGATATCAATGCCTTTAGAGACAGGGTACAGGTTGATGTAAATGTATCGCTTGCTGATAAGTTGGCATCTGCTCGTAAACGTGCTCAGCAAGGGAGCATTGAGTAATGTCAGAAGCTTTGCAGAAGTCACCAGAAGAACAACTCATTGAAGATATCGCATCATTTACGCATGATCCATTAGGCTATGCGTATTACGCATTTCCGTGGGGGGATGCTGGTGGAGAGCTTGAAGAATACAAAGGTCCTCGTCAGTGGCAAGCCGAAGCATTAAATGAAATCGGTGAACATCTACGCAATCCAAAGACACGCCACCAGCCATTGTTACTTGCTCGTGCTTCTGGTCATGGTATCGGTAAATCTGCCTTTATTTCAATGATCATCAAGTGGGGTATGGATACCTGCGAAGATTGTAAGGTAGTCGTCACTGCCAACACCGAAAATCAGCTACGTACTAAAACGTGGCCAGAAATAGCGAAGTGGCAACGCCTATCGCTGACTAATAATTGGTTTACTTGTACTAAGACAGCTATCTACTCAAACGATCCTAATCATGCTAATGCTTGGTGTGCTGATGCGGTGCCGTGGTCAGAGAACAACACGGAGGCATTCGCAGGGCTTCACAACAAAGGTAAGCGCATTATCTTAGTGTTTGATGAAGCGTCTAACATTGCCGATCTTGTATGGGAAGTTGCCGAAGGGGCGTTAACGGATGAAGGTACCGAAATCATTTGGATAGCATTTGGTAACCCAACCCGTAACACAGGGCGCTTTCGTGAGTGCTTTCGTAAGTTTAAACATCGTTGGAATACTAAGCAGATTGATAGCCGTACCGTTGAAGGTAGCAACAAAGAGCAGATTAAAAACTGGGAAGAAGACTACGGCGAAGATAGCGACTTCTTTAAAGTCCGTGTTCGTGGTGTGTTCCCGTCAGCATCAGAACTACAGTTTATTCCAACAGGCTTAACGGATGAAGCCATGAAGCGTATTGTCACACAGGCAGAAGTTTCTCATGCGCCTGTAATCATTGGTGTTGACCCTGCCTATTCTGGTATTGATGATGCGGTGATTTATCTGCGCCAAGGTTTATTTAGTAAATGTTTGTGGACGGGCTTTAAAACAACAGACGATGTTGTTATGGCAAAGCGTATTGCTGACTTTGAAGATCAATACAAGGCTGACGCTGTTCATATCGACTTTGGATATGGTACCGGCATTCACTCTATTGGAACAAGTTGGGGGCGCGTGTGGCGTTTAGTTAAGTTTGGTGGTGCATCAACCGATCCACAAATGCTGAACAAACGCGGTGAAATGTATAACAGCGTTAAGACATGGCTAAAAATTGGTGGGGCTATTGACGATCAAGAAACCGCAGATGATTTATCATGTGGTGAATACAAAGTTCGTGTTATTGATAGCAAGATTGTACTAGAAGATAAAACAGAAATTAAAAAACGTCTTGGTCGTTCACCGGGTAAAGGTGATGCACTAGCACTGACATTTGCCTATCCAGTCACCAAAATAGATAGAAATTACTCCTCACCTCATTCTGGCGTTAATGTTAGCAATTCAGATTACGATCCATTCGCATAAAAAAAACCCTCTGGAGTAGAGGGCAAACAGTCCTAAGGTAAAGCACGCTGTCGTGGTAACAATACCGAGAAAAATGCAGTGGCATTGCATAACCAAAATGGTAGTTATAATTTTCAATATTGTCAAATAACATGTATTATTAATTTAATGTGCAATATTGGTTAATTATAAAGGTGTGTCGATATGTGTAATCCATTTGGCAATACTCCAAAAATTACAACTCCTCCTGCTGTTCAGGCAGCACCTCAAGAACAAGATGCGGCAGTAACGGGTAGTCGTGATGATGAAATGCGTCGTCGCCGTGCAGCCGCAGGTCGTAAGTCTACATTACTAACGGGTGCGCAGGGTGCGACAAGTTCAGCATCCACTAGCGGTAAAACCTTACTGGGTCAATAAGGGGTGACTATGTCAACGCCATTGAAACAACAGCTACTGCAACAGCTTAATCAGTTGGAAACAGAGCGTAGCTCATTTGAACCGCATTGGCGTGAATTGTCAGATTTCACTCGTCCTCGTAGTACGCGTTTTACTGCGTCTGATGTTAATCGAGGTGATCGCCGTAATAGTAAGATCATTGATCCTACGGCATCTTTAGCTTCATCGGTGCTTTCCAGTGGCATGATGTCAGGCATTACAAGTCCTGCTCGTCCTTGGTTTCGTTTAGCAACACCTGATCCTGATTTAATGGATTATGGTTCTGTAAAACTTTGGCTAGAAACCACCGAACAACGCATGAACGAAGTGTTCAATCGTTCTAACCTCTATCAGTCATTACCGTTGATGTATGGCGATTTAGGTACCTTTGGCACTGCTGCAATGGCCGTTGTTGAAGATAGCCAGCGTATTATCCGTACCGTTCATTTCCCCCTTGGTAGTTATTACATTGCGAATAGCCCAAGCCTGAGTGTTGATGTTTGCTATCGCAAGTTTACGATGACCGTTCGCCAGTTGGTGATGGAGTTCGGGACTGATAGTGTCAGCGATACTGTTAAATCAATGTGGAATTCAAGCCAGTACAGCCAATGGATTGAAGTGGTTCATGCCGTATATCCAAACCTTGAACGACAAACAGGAAAGTTAGAGGCGAAGCATAAGCCTTTTAAATCCGTTTATCTTGAAGTGGCTGGCGATAACGAGAAAGTGTTACGTGAATCTGGTTATGATGAATTTCCTATCATGGCGCCGCGTTGGGAAGTGAATGGTGAAGATGTTTACGGTTCATCTTGCCCTGGTATGTTTGCGTTAGGTGGTACTAAAGCACTTCAATTAATGCAAAAACGTAAAGCGCAGATGATTGATAAGCTGACCAATCCACCTTTACAAGTACCTGCATCATTAAAAAACCAACGGGTAAATACCATACCCGGAGGCATTAACTATCTTGATGAAGCAAATCCCACTAATAAAATTCAAACGATTTTTGATGTTCAACCCGTAGCATTGAAAGCACTACTTGAAGATGTTCAAGATACCCGTCAACTGATTGATACCGCTTACTTTGTTGATTTATTCCGCATGATGCAAATGGTGAATACGCGCTCTATGCCGATTGAAGCCGTTGTTGAAATGCGTGAAGAGAAGCTATTGCAATTAGGGCCTGTTCTGCAACGCCTTGATTCTGAGTTACTCGACAAGCTGATTAATCGTACTTTCTCAATCTTGGTAAACAAAAATTTACTTCCCGTTGCGCCTGATGAAATGCAGGGAATGGATCTAAAGGTTGAGTACATTTCTGTAATGGCTCAGGCACAGAAAGCGATTGGCGTTGGCAGTATCGAACGCTTTGCGGGCTTTGTTGGCAATCTGGCAAAAGTTAAGCCAGAGGCCCTCGATAAACTTAATGCTGATGATGCCATTGATAATTATGCGTCTGCTATTGGTGTTTCTCCAACTATCGTTGCAACCAATGAGCAAGTACAAGCCATACGTCAACAACGACAAGTACAGCAACAACAAATGGCGCAGATGCAAATGGCGCAGTCTGCTATTGATGGTGCTAAAACGCTCAGTGATACCAATCTTGATAACGATAGTGCCTTGTCCTCTATGGCTGGTGGAGGTGTTCAATGACACATCCATTCGATGCGTATGAAGACGAGAAGATTGCTCGCACTGAATACGATATTCAACAAAAAAATAAGCAAGAGAAAGAAGAACAACAGCTAAAAGAGGTTATGTCCACAGAAGCTGGACGTGCTGTTATTTGGCGTTTGATTTCTGACTCTGGCGTATTTCGTAGCTCTTTTTCTAATGATCCCTATGCAATGGCATTTAGAGAGGGCGAGCGTAACTATGGGTTAAAAGTTTTCAATAAATTACACGAAGTTTGCCCTGAGCTTTATGCGCAAATGGCAAATGAAGCAG
The DNA here is from genome assembly GCF_047921575.1 of Proteus sp. TSJ240517. Lineage (NCBI taxonomy): Bacteria > Pseudomonadati > Pseudomonadota > Gammaproteobacteria > Enterobacterales > Morganellaceae > Proteus > Proteus sp. TSJ240517. The sequence goes on along the minus strand of NZ_JBLRMH010000001.1, from coordinate 633,912 downwards.
TTACACCAAGCGTTTAACCAAGATTTAAAGAATGGGAGAAGCAGTCATGAACTTATGGCAGAAATTAATCATGCGTCGCTTGTATAACGAGCAACACAGCGAGGGAGGTGAAGGCGATGGCGGTGCAGCAACGGAACCTACTCAGGAAACATCAGCAATAGATAAAAATGAGCCACCAGCAAACAGTGCTGATCCTACTAAAAGCACTGAAAAAGAGAATGGTGGAGAGCAAGGCAAGCCGGCTGATAAGAAAAATGATGCCAATAAATCAGATGTAGGTGCGCCTGAAAAGTATGAATTTAAAGCACCAGAAGAAGGGCAAGAGCTTGATAAAGGTGCATTGGAAGTCTTTGAGCCGATTGCTCGTGAGCTGAATTTAAACAACGAACAAGCGCAAAAATTGGTTGATGTTTATGGCTCTAAAATCATGCCAGCGATTAATAAGCAACTTGCTGAAGGTTGGCAAAAACAGACAGAGCAATGGGCTGAAACTGTTAAAGCAGATAAAGAGCTTGGTTCCGCTGAATCTATCGGTGCGGCACAAAAAGCAATGGATAAGTTCGGTTCACCTGAACTGAAACAGTATTTAGAAGAATCAGGACTAGGTAACCATCCTGAGCTTATTCGTATCTTTGCTGGTGTTGGCAAAGCAATGTCAGAGGACGGTCTTGTCACTGGCAACAGTAACGGCAGTAAAAGTGCTGCTGATGTTTTATTTGGATAACAAAGAGGAAATAACATGCCTGCTTTAACTCTCGTTGATTGGGCTAAACGACAAGGCCCTGACAGCAAGCAAGCGAAGATCGTCGAATTGCTGAATCAGTCTAATGAAATCCTTGATGATATGGTTTTCGTTGAAGGTAACTTACCAACGGGGCACCGTACAACCGTTCGTACAGGTCTGCCGTCAGCAACATGGCGTTTGCTTAACTATGGTGTACCACCAAGCAAATCAACCACAGCTCAGGTTACTGATGCGATTGGTATGCTGGAAACCTATTCTGAGGTTGATAAAGACCTTGCTAACTTGAATGGGCAAAAGAATGAATTTCTATTGTCTGAATCAATTGCATTCTTAGAGTCAATGAACCAGCAAATGGCTGAAACGGTTATTTACGGTGATGCTACGGTTCATCCTCAGCGATTTACGGGTTTAGCCGCACGCTTTAACGATATGAAAGCAAAGAATGCAGTCAACATCATTGATGCTGGTGGTACTGGTAGTAACTTAACTTCTGTGTGGTTAGTGGTATGGGGTGAAAACACTGTCCACGGTATTTTCCCTAAAGGTTCTAAAGCAGGTTTAGAACAAAACCATTTAGGTGAAGTTACTTTAGAAGATGAGAACAAAGGTAAATACCAAGGCTTTCGTACTCACTTCCAATGGAAAAATGGTATCTCAGTTCGTGACTGGCGTTATGTTGTCCGTATCGCCAATATTGATTTATCCAAAATTGGTAAAGATCCAGAAAAAGTGGACACACTCGATTTACCAGACTTGTTTATTCAAGCAATTGAGAAGATCCCTAACCTCTCTATGGGGCGTCCTGTTTTTTATTGTAACCAGCAAATCCGTAGCTGGATGCGTCGCCAAATTAAAAACAGCAAAAACGTCAATATTTCTATGGCAGAAGTTGCCGGTAAGAAAGTTGTTTCATTCGATGAAATTCCTGTTCGCCGTGTTGATGCCATCTTAACGACTGAAGATCAGGTGGAATAAGTTATTGCGGTGTCGTTTAACGGCTCCGCTAACTTTCATTTATTTGGAGATAGTCAAAATGATTTTAGATAAAGAAACGCTTTTTTCACTGGATCAGGCGGTTACTGCATCTGCTGTAAGTAAGCAAATTATCGACTTAACGCCAGTGCATGGCGCATTTCGTGATATCGGTATTGGTGAGCCATTAGAGCTGTTTGCACAAGTGACTGAACAGGCTAAAGCAGCAGGTGAAGCGACGGTTCAAATTAAGTTAGAAACCGCGACAGACGATAAATTCTCTGATGCTAAATCTATCTTTGAATCTGTGGCAATACCAATTGCTGATTTAAATGCAGGTAAACGTATTGTGGCGAAAGTACCTCAAGGCGTTCTGAAGTATTTGCGCCTGCAATATGTTGTTGCAGAAGGTCCATTAACGGCGGGTAAGTTCACTGCGGGTATTAACCTAACTGTTGATGCTCATCCTATTTACGATGCTGTAACTCAATAAGGTGTGACATGTCACGATATAAGGTTTTAAAAAAATCATTTATCGCTGGGCGTCTACTTGAAATCGGTGAAGAGGTTGAGTACGACGGTATAGCTGGCGATAATTTAGCGTTAATTGGTGGCGCTGATGCTCGACTTAATACTCATAGTGTGACTGATGGGGCTGGTGATAATACTGGTGAAGGCGTAAGTAATATTGCTGTTAGCGGTTCAGGTGTGGCGATTGACTCAAGCCTTGATGCGCTTCGTGAGCAATATACCCAGCTATTTGGTAAAGCACCTCATCACAATATGGGCGCAGATAAAATGCGCACAGCAATAGATGAAAAGCGGAAAGAACTTGGGGTTTAACCCCCGATGATAAAGGGGGCGAAAGCCCCTTTTTTTTTTCTACTTGATCCGAGAGATATCCAATGAAACTAATCAATCTAAAAACCAGCACAGAAACTTATGAAAATGCCAAAGGTGAAAAAGAAACTCGTGAAGAATATCCATACGGGCTACGTATTTCACTTGAAAACGACACAATAGAAAAATTAGGCGTTTCTATTCCTGATGTTGGTGAAAGTATTGAGCTGTCTGCTGTTGCCAAAATACTGTCTAAATCCATTAATGAACGTGAAGGTAAGAAGTCAGTATATGTAGAGTTACAAATAACCGATCTGGGTCTAGGTGCAGGCGACACAAAATCAACGGCAGATGTTCTTTTTGATGGGGGTGAGTAATGGCCTCAGAAATTGAAATTTGCAATATTGCATTAAGTCGCATTGGTAATAGTCGTTCAATTAATAGCATGACTGAAGCCAGCAAAGAAGCCGTTCAATGCAACCTTCATTATGCGCAATGCCGTGATAGTGTGCTGGCCGATTTTCCTTGGAACTTTGCGACTAAAAAGGTGGCATTAGCCAATACAAATAATCCCCCACCTAATTGGGCGTATGCCTATCGCTATCCTAATGATTGTCTAAAAGCCATTGGCATTGTCGAACCTCATCAAAAGTACCGTAGACCAGATACAGCAATCCATTTTCATGTTGGTTCAGATGAAAACGGTACTGGTCGATTAATTTTTACTGATCATCCTAGTGCATGGCTTGAGTATGTTGCGCGTATTACTGACGTCAATATGTTTGATGCATTATTTAAAGATGCGCTTGCATGGCGTTTAGCGGCTGAATTGGCTCGTCCATTGGCATCAAATGCGGGTATTGGTGGTGAAGCACTACAAATTTACCAAGGTGTAATTAAAAGCGCGGCCGCACATTCATTAAGTGAGTCAGCAGAGCCAACTGATTATATGGATGAATTCACACAAGCGAGGTTGTCATAATGCCATTTAGTCTTATTCAACCTAGTTTTTCAGGCGGTGAAATTGCACCAAGCCTATATGGACGTGTTGATCTTGCAAAGTATTCAACAGCACTGCGTAAGTGCCATAACTTTATTGTTCGTCAATATGGTGGCGTTGAGAATAGACCAGGCACACGATTTATTGCTGAAACAAAGTATCGAAATAAGAAATCTCGCCTTATTCCTTTCCAATTCAGCACCGTACAAACCTATGCGTTAGAGTTTGGTGATCGTTATATTCGTGTGTTTAAAGAGGGTGGGCAGGTTCTCTATGCTGATGGTGAACATAAAGGCGAAGTGTTTGAATTAGCGACACCTTATAAAGAAGCTGATTTGTTTGATTTGAAGTATACGCAATCAGCCGATGTTATGACGATAGTTCATACTGATTATCCACCAATGGAGTTACAGCGTTACGATCATGATGATTGGAAGTTAGTCTCCGTTGAAACCAAGAACGGTCCCTTTGAAGATATCAATACCGATAAGGTAATGAAAGTCTATGCCAGCGCAAGCACAGGGCAAATTACGTTAACCTCTACGCATGATATTTTTGGTACCGAGCAAATAGGTAAACAGTTCTATTTAGAGCAACGTGATATTGATGCGGTTCCTGTATGGGAAACAGATAAAACAACCAACCTCAATGATCAACGTCGTGCTGACAGTAACTACTATCGTGCCAATAGTGGCGGTAAAACAGGAACATTAAGACCGTCTCACACGGAAGGAATGAGCTGGGATGGTTGGGGTGGTGATACAGGTATTCAATGGGAATATCTGCATAGTGGTTTTGGTATCGTAAAAATTGAAACTGTAAGTGAAGATGGTAAAACAGCCACAGGAAAGGTGATCTCTTATATTCCATCCAATGCCGTTGGTGAAGATAATGCAAGTCATAAATGGGCGCGTGCAGTGTGGAATGATGTTGATGGTTATCCAAGCACCGTTGTTTATTATCAACAACGTTTATTCTTTGCCGGCTCTCGTGCCTACCCACAAACGATATGGGCCAGTCGTAGCGGTGACTATAAAGACTTTGGGCGCAACAATCCTATTCAAGATGATGATCGCATTATCTACACGTATGCAGGTCGTCAAGTTAATGAGATTCGCCATTTGATTGATGTCGGTTCGCTGGTGGCATTGACCTCTGGCGGTGAATATCAAATCACGGGTGATCAGAACAAAGTACTTACACCTTCCAGTTTTTCAATGTCATCACAAGGTGCTAACGGTTCAAGTGATTTACCGCCAATCTCTGTTGCGAACATTGCGCTTTATATACAAGAGAAAGGTAGTGCCGTGCGTGATTTATCGTATTCCTTTGATGTGGATGGGTATCAAGGCACTGACTTAACTATGTTGGCAAATCACCTATTTCAACGCCACCGTATTGTTGATTGGTCATTTACTACGGTTCCATATTCTATTGCATGGTGCATTCGTGACGATGGGTTAATGCTGGCTTTAACCTATTTAAGAGAACAACAAGTTTTTGCATGGGCGCCACAATCGACAGAAGGGAAATTTGAGTCAACCTGTTCGATCAGTGAAGGCAATGAAGATTCAGCCTATTTTATTGTTCAGCGTACAGTAAACGGTAAACAGGTTCGGTATGTAGAACGATTGGCTAGCCGTTTATTTACTCGTACAGAAGATGCTTTCTTTGTGGATTCTGGCTTAAGTTATGACGGTAGAAATACTGATATATCACAAACAGCAACTATCACTGGCGGAGCGGGTGAGTGGAACTATCAAGAAAACTATCAATTAGTGATTTCAGGCAATCCGGTCTTTGGTGCTTCTGATATTGGTAGTGCCGTCAATATTCCTTATTTTGAAGATAATGAACATAAAGAGCTTTGCTGTAAGATTGTTCAATATGTATCTGCAAATCAAGTGGTTATTTCTGCTAATCGCAATATTCCACCAGCATTACAAAATACGCCAACGACTGAATGGAGCATTGCCCGCTATCGCTTTGCTGGCTTAAATCATCTTGAAGGTAAGACGGTTAATATTCTTTCTGACGCTAACGTTTCCCCTCAGGCTATGGTCATCAATGGTGCAGTGGAAATTGATACACCATCAGCCGTAGTACATATTGGATTACCTATTACCAGCGAATTAGAAACGCTTGATATCCATATCAATGGGCAAGAAACGTTACTTGATAAGAAGAAGCTTATTAAGGTTGCCAGCTTAATTGTAAATAGTAGTCGGGGTATTTGGGCTGGTACTGAAAAAGAACGGTTATATGAGTATCCTCAACGTCAATTCGAGTTTTACGACAATCCTGTCGATGATGCCACAGGTATTGTTGAAATTAATTTAGATGCAGATTGGAGCAAAAACGGACGTGTATTTATTAGACAGGTTGATCCTTTACCGTTAGCGGTGCTCTCTGTTATTCCGCGTATTGATGCTGGTGGTTTCTGATATGAAAAAACATCATGTACAAATTATTCTTGCCACTCATGAACATATCGTTCGTTTATTACCACATGTAAGACAAGCTGATATTGATGAGTTCTACGCTATGTCAATGCAAACACCTGAACAGGTATTACGGCATGGCTTATCTGTTTCTACTAAAGCTTATGCAGGCATTATTAATGATGAAGTCGTGACTATTTTTGGTGTTGCTTCTGGCTCATTACTGACTGGTTTAGGTGTTCCTTGGTTGGTGGGAACTGACTTATTAGAGCAACATCAGAAAACCTTTCTACGGCGCTGTAAACCCATCTTAAAACAGATATTAGGGCAATACCCAACACTGATGAATTATGTCGATGAACGTAATCATATTGCTAAGGCTTGGCTCCATTGGTTGGGGTTTCAGATTGAAGAAGCAAAGCCAGCAGGTTTACTTCAGTTACCTTTCCATCGTTTTACATTGAGGGCTAAATAATGTGTGAACCAACAACATTAGCAGCTGCAGTGATTGGTACTTCTGCATTGCAAGCATACGGACAATATACCGATGGTAAATTTCAAGCATCAGTGGCCAATCAAAACGCCAAAATTAATGAAGATGCTGCGCTTGATGCAATTAATAAAGGAAACGCTCAGGCACAAGAACAGCGTAGACGTACTCGCCAATTAGCCGGCACACAGGCGGCAACAATGTCAGCCAGTGGCATTGATTTAAGTACTGCGGGTGCTTTAGATATTTTGGGTGATACTGCCGCAATGGGTGAGCTTGATGCGTTAACTATGGTTAATAACGCTTCTCGTGAAGCGTATGGCTATCGTATGCAAGCTGAAAATGATCGCCTTAATGCAAAAATGGCAAGACGCTCAGGCAATATGGGTGCAATGACAACGTTATTAACAGCACCTATTCAAGCTTATGGCGCGTATCAGTTGGCTGGTGGTACATGGAGTCCATTCGGTGGTGGTGGCTCAGGTGCTGCGAAAGCGGGTAAGACATTTGCTAAAGCACCAAAAGGATTTTAATCATGCCAAAGGTTCCTACATACGATAATAGAACGGTTATTCCTGAGCAGTTACCAAATAATGGGTTTTCTGTTCAATCATCACCTGATGCTTTTGGCGCTGGATTTGGTCGTGTTGGTGAGCAATATGTCGGTTTATTTGCAGAAGCAAAACAAAGAGCCAACGTTGCACTGGCGCAAGATGCCGCATTACAGCTACGACAGAAAGCCAACGAACTGATGACCGATCCACAAAATGGATTACTTTCTCAACAAGGTAAAAATGCGATTGGTAAAGCGTCTGAGTATGAGCAGTCATTTCGTGATTATGCTGGTGAAATATCATCAACATTACCTGACGATATTGTTCGACAAAGCTTTATGCAACAAGCGCAAGAAATGGATGTTCAGTTTGCATCACAAGCGAATCGTCATGAGATGGGGCAAATCAAAGCTTATGAACAAGATCAGTTTCAATCAACGCTAACATTAAATGCAGAGTCTGCCGCATCAATGTACGGTGATAATCAGGCTTATATCTCTGCACATAAACAAGTGTTTCAGCAAATAGAAGAGTTTGGATTATCACACGGTTGGGGTGAAGAGCAGATCCTCGCCAAGAAACAAGAATTCAAAGTGGCAACTGCTCGTAAAGCGATTGAAAATCAACTCGGTGCTGATTATATGGGGTTCTTAGAACGAAATGGAGAACCTTCAAGCCTTGGTGGTGCTACCAGAAATAATGCGTTCTATGGTGGTACTGTTAGTAAAGTTAAAGGAATGACCCAGCAGGGCAATATTAACTTACTCAATAGACCAACAGTTAAAAACGAAGACGGCTCAATTAGTACAGTAAGAACGATTTCTATTGGTACTGATGATGGTGAAGTGCTAATACCTACCGTAAGTGACGATGGCAAGCTGTTATCTGATGATGAAGCCATTGCGTTATACGAGCAAACAGGTAAGCACTTAGGAATTTTTGATAACCCAGAAGATGCAACTGCTTACGCTGATAATCTGCATAAACAGCAAGAGAATATGTATACACCTAGTAACGGTGATACAAGAGGTGTTAGAAACAACAACCCTGGTAATATTCGTATATCTAGCAATAAATGGGTAGGGCAAACCGGTGATGATGGTGCATTTGCTAAGTTTGCCACACCTGAGCACGGCATTAGAGCATTAGGTAAAAATCTACTTTCTTATGCTCGACAAGGGTTTGTTACACCAGAGCAGATCATTAATCGTTGGGCGCCACCAGAAGATAATAATGATACTCAGGCATACATTGAGTATGTATCTGATTACCTTGGTGTTGCACCTAATCAGCCATTAGATTTAACGAATCTTGATACCTTAACGCATTTATCGACAGCGATAATGTATAAAGAAAATGGCCGTAATCGTGTTAATTACACTGATGAGCAGATAGCAACGGGAATACAGTCAGCACTTGGTTTCGTTGAGTTACAAGCGACATCAGAAGCACCAAAACTATTAACCGGATCTGCCGCTTTCGATGCCTTAGATGAAGCTGATCAAGCAAAATATTTACGACAAGCAGAACAGCTACGTAAGCAAAAGCAAAGTGAGTTACAGCAACAATTCGGTACTCGTGTAGCTGACTCTTACGCAGCATGGGAAAGAGGACTTGAAGCACCTAATGCGCCTACTCATGATGAATTAATCTCTGCATTTGGCTATGACAAAGGTTCAGCTATGTCTGCTGATATGCAAGAAGCTAAACGTTATGCTGGTTTTATGTCAGTAGCTAAAGAGATGTCTCCACAAGCACAGCAAGCTTTGTTATCTCAAATCAGACCACAAACGGGTGAAGCAAACTACGAAAGCAAAATTCAACGTTGGGAGAAATTTGGTAAGTTCGTTGAAGGTAATATCAAGGAACAAGATAAACAGTTTGCAGCTAACCGATTACAACTTTCCATACAAAATAACTTTCCGCTTGATCCTAATGATAAAAATAATCAGCAGGCAGCAGATGATTACTTTGAACAATATATTCAGCAGAGCTTTAATTTACGTGATGCTAATAGCTTAAATGCCGTTGCTGAACTTACAGCAAGAACAGGGATTATCCCATCACAAGTTAAGTCTGTATTGAATATGGGGGCAACGTCTAAAGATCCTGAAGTTGTTCTTCCTATCGCGAAAATGTATGGGCAGATATTTGATAACAATCCGGCATCAGCGACTGACATTCCATCAAGCACAATGGCGTATTACTCAAAAGTATATAGTTTAAGTCGTGCAGGTATGCCTGATGAGAAAGCGGTAGAAACTGCATTTAAGACGACATTTGAACAAGATGAACGCACTAAGCAAATGATCGCTTCTCAAATCAGGGATAAAGGATATATCAAGGATAGAGATAAAGCAGCGCAATCTAATATCAATGATTTTTACCCTTGGTATAAACCATTCTCTTCACCAAGCATTAGTAAGCCTGGTACTCAAAATGGCGCTTACTTACGTGACTATCAAACGCTGTATGATGCTAACTTTGCTGAAACAGGCGGTGATGCAGAACTAGCCAAGAAAATGACTAATGCTCAAATTAAAAGAACGTGGGCAGTATCAAATATTAATGGCAGTGAAGAAGTTATGCGTTATGCACCAGAAGCCGTATACGGTATTAATGAATCAGGTGCCGGAAACTGGATTGCTGGCCAATGGGAAGAAGAGAAAAAGCAATTAATGTCTAAGTCATTTGGTGGTGCTTCTTCTGGCACTGAAATCGTTATTGTCTCTGATGCAGTGACTCCCAGAGATTACAGCTACGGCATAATGATAAAACAAACCGGTAGTGATGATATCCCTATTTATCGCCCATACACGGGAGATAACGGCTTGCCTATTCGCTTTAAACCAGAACAGTCATCATCACCAATGTATAAAGAGGTAATGGAAAAACGCCAACAAAGCGTTAAGGAAGCACAGGATAAAAGGGAACGAGAAGAAGCATTGGATAAATCGCGCTCAGAATTTGATGAACGTCGTCAAAGTATCCGTGAGCAATATAAAGAAGCTCACAATGAGCGAGTAAATAAATTCAATAATTATTTTTCTTGGGAGAAAGACTGATGACTATTTACGAACAACAACCTGATGATATTTTATCTGCGGATATTAATGCTGTTCAGCAACCAGAACCTGCTTACGGTGATAATGTTTCACCGTCTTGGTATGACCCTATTAATCCGCTTGATGATAGACGGCAAACTAAAGAATTACGTGATGCAGCGTTTCGTATCGATAACTCAGTGGGTAGTTTGATTGCTACTGTACCTTTTAATCAATTTGAAGATGTAGACGGCTATAACCCATTTGAAGATGAATTAACGCTTTTAGGCTATGAAGACTATGCCGATGCCTTTATTCATTCAAACTCTCCTCAAGAAACCGCCGCAATAAAACAACGCATTGATCGTGAGAAGAACGACCGACAGCAATTAATGGATTCAGGCGGTGCCGGTATTGTGAGTAGCATAGCAATGGGGGTTATTGATCCAATCAATGTTGCTGCAATGATGATACCAGGTGGTGCAATAGTAAAAGGCGGTAGTGTTGGTGCAACAGCAGGTAAGTTTGCGCTAGCAAATACTGCTGGTGGCGTAGCTTCTGAAATGGCATTACATAGTACCCAAGAAACACGAACATTAACTGAAAGTGCGATTAACGTTACGCTGGATGCCATGATAGGGGGAACCTTAGGTTCAGCGGCGCAATTAGTTAGAAATCGAGGTGAGTTAATTAATAAAGTTAGAAATGACATTATTGAACCTCAGCCAAGTAATAATCCACCAGCCAATCAATCTGGTGATCGAAGCATTGGTGCTGCGGAAGTTGCTAATACCACACTTGAACAAGAGACACTAAAAGGACCCTCTTTTGTTAATAGAACAATGATGGTTAGCCCTGTTGGCCGTGTTGCTCAATCTCCCTCTAAAACAGCGCGTCAAATTAACCAACAACTCACAGAAAATAACTTTACCTTTGCTAAAAATGAAGAAGGTATTGCGACATTTACCGCTGTTGAAACAAAAGTGAGAGGTTATGAAACTCTCGTTTATAAACAAGTAGAATCAACGAAAGACCACTTTAAACAATACCGTCAATCTGGTGGCCGTGATATGAGCTATTACCAATTTAGTGAAGCTGTTGGTGATGCTATGCGTAACGGTGACACACATGCGGTACCACAAATTGCAGAGGCGGCACGTTCTATTAGACCTATTGTCGAAGCAACCAAAGATAGAATGGTTGAATTAGGGATCTTACGTGAAGGTGTAAAGGTGACAACAGCACAAAGCTATTTCCCTAGAATTTATAAATTCGACAAAATTTTAAATGATCGTACTGAATTTAAGAAAATCATTGCTGACTGGTTAGAAGAGATTAATCAAACCTCAATAAATAAAGCCAAAGGTAGTCTTGATCGTGCTGAAATTGGTATTGATAAAGCACGTAACGCTTCACCACAAACTGAACGTTTAGGGCTTGAAATTAAAGAGGCTGAGGGTTGGTCAGGTAAAAAATCCTTATTGATGGATGATATTAATAAATATCAAAAAATCATTAATGAAAAGAATGCGATAGAAGTTGAGCTAAATTCACTTTCTAACCTTGCTAAGTTAAATAAAACGCAAACAAGAAGACAGGCAACATTACAAAGAAAATTACAGCGTATTAATGATGCTGAGAATAAATTACCTGCGTTACAACGTAGCGTTGATATTCTTGATAACCCTCGCAAGTTTAGAAATGAACATCGTCGTTTAACACGAACTGCGAATTCATTAACTCGCCATGACAGAATTAGACAATCAGCATTAAATCGCATGACACCTTTAGAGCGTGAAGAGTTAGATGCGGCTGCAGATGATATCGTTAATAAAATTATTGGTGCTCCGTCTGGCATTGTACCCAGTGAGCTAATCCCTGATGGGTTAGTTAAACGAGCTGGTTTTACAAAAGATAGAACGCTAAACATTCCTGATGAACGAATTAAAGACTATCTCGAATCAGATGTTAACTATGTGATGGAAAACTATATTCGCCAAGTTGCACCTGAAATTGAACTCACGGCTAAATTTGGCCGTGTTGATATGGATAATCAAATCAAAGCGATTACAGAGGAATACAACCAGCTTATTGCTGATGCAACCACACCTAAAGAACATAGTCGATTAGAAGCACGAAGAAAGGCTGATTTACGTGATATTCGTGCTATGCGTGACCGCCTGTTAGGAACTTATGGCGCACCTAAAGATCCATCTACTTTCTTTGTTCGTGCTGGTCGTGTGGCTCGTCACGTTAACTTCTTACGTTTATTAGGTGGCATGACAATATCATCGTTGCCTGATATGGCTCGTCCGATTATGCAACATGGTTTACGTAGTGCGTTAAAACCATTGGGTAAAATGCTAACTGATATCGGTGCTATGCGTATTGCTAAATCTGATTTACGTGAGATGGGTATTGGTCTTGAATATGCATTATCAAGTCGTTCTAAGGTGATTGCTGACCTTAATGATCCATATAGCAGACGTAGCTATTTAGAACGTGGTTTACAGTGGTCATCACAGAAATTTGGCAACCTTACGTTGATGAATCAGTACACCGATACTATGAAAATGTGGTCTGGTGTTATTACTCAATCTAAGGTGCTGAGAGCGGCAAATACTTTAGATGCTGGTGGTACGCTAAGTAAACGAGAAATAAAGAAGCTGGCTCATATTGGTATCGATGAATCAATGCTAAAGCGTATAGCAGATCAGTTTAAGCGACATGGTGAAGACTTAGACGGCATGTTAACAGGACATAGCCACTTATGGGATGATCGTGTTGTGCGTGAAACATTTCAGGCAGCAGTATTAAAAGATGTAAGAACTACGGTTATAACACCAGGCATTGGTGATACACCATTAATGATGAGCAGTGAACTAGGTAAGATGGTGATGCAATTTAAAACCTTCTTCTTTGCTACTCACAATAGAGCTTTAGTATCAGGCATACAATCAGGTGATGCATCATTTTACTATGGAGCATTGCTTCAAGTAGCGCTTGGATCCCTTGTTTATGTTCTTAAAGCTAAAATGGCAGGGCGTGATATTAATACCGAACCGGCTAACTTAGTGAAAGAGGGTTTAGACTGGTCAGGAATGATGGGCTGGTTAGGTGAGCCTAACAACGTATTGGAAAACCTTAGCGGTGGTACTTATGGTATGAGTGCTATGTTTGGTGGGCCACCAGCATCACGTTATCAAAGCCGTAACGGGATTGGTGCATTATTAGGCCCTACATTTGACCTTGGCGGTGATATTAAAAATATCACATCAGGTGTATTAAACGGTGAGTTTGATGATAGAGAAGTGCGATCTGTGCGCAAACTATTACCTTTCCAAAACTTGTTTTATTTGTCACCATTATTGAATCAAGTCGAAGAACAGATGAAGTAATGGTGGCTAGGTAAATATGAATAAGCCTATTAGAAATGCTGAGAAAGATAAAAGTAATGCTCTAATGAATTCAAGAATAGGGCTATATATGTTTTTTGCTGGAATAGTATTACTTATAAGCAAATACATATGGGGAACAGATGTTAGTTACGCACTTGCTGGCGGTATAGCTGGAGGTGGTTTAGTCTACTGGGGAATGAATTACGACAAGGTTAGTAAACTAAAGCGAAAACTTGATGATCTATGTTATAAAAAATATAACAAACCTCATAAAGATTCATGGAATGATATTGCTGATGACGAGGGGTATTGATGAAAAACTTATTATTAATAACATCGTTGTTATTTAGTTTTAATGCATATTCTTATGTGTATGGTGGTAGCAATTTATATGGTAGTAATTACCCATCATTCAATGATATGGAACCAAGCAGACCATATACAGACGATCAGTACTCTTGGCAGAATTATAAAAATGAGGCTGAACGCTATGTTGATGCAGCTAAAGAATATGTTGATAAAGCAAACAATGATATACAACGTATACAGGAAGCTAAGTCAGAAGCTATAGAAAACGCAAATAGAGTAATTGAAGAATATAATAGAAATGTAAGAGGGTATTAAGCAATGCACCGCGAATGCGGTGCATATCTCATTTTTTCAATTCAGCTAAAATACATTCCACCAACGGTATTATATTTTTATTGCCTCTCATCTTTTGAACTATAAAGTTTCTCATTGCTATCAGTTCTACAAGCGGAGCTGATACATCATGACCATCTTCTCCCATTTTTGTTAAAAGTGCTTCAAGGTTTGATTGTGTAATTAACTTTTCAATCCCTTTATCGGTATTCACTACATCTGGATAGTTAGCTGGTGCAGGGTATTTATACTTCTTTTCCATGGCTAAAGTCCTCACTAATGAAAATAATTACGTAAACTATAATAATGTAAATGCATTAAAATGTTCATCCAAATGGTTAATTTAATTTTCTATTTGATAACCATTATTGCAAATATGGATATATTTTGTAGTTAAACGTATCATATCCTCATTAACACCAGAGGAGATGGGCAATGACGGTATCTACTGAACTAAACCATGAAGAGTATGTAGGCAATGACGTAACAACGGATTTTGATTTTCGATTCCGTATCTTTGAAAGCAGGCATTTGATTGTTGTTGTTGCTGACAACGATGGTAATGAAACTACATTAAAGAATGGTACTGATTACACTATTGTTGGTGCAGGTTCCTATCATGGCGGTAAGGTGGTTTTAAATAAACCTTTAGCTCAAGGCTGGAAGATATTATTAGAACGTGATTTACCCGTTGTACAAGAAACTGACTTACGTAATCAGGGGAAATTCTTTGCAGAAGTACATGAAGATGCTTTTGATTATCTAACAATGTTAATTCAAAAGGCATTGGGTACTTTCTCGTTGAGCCTGCGTAAGCCTACCTATCTATCGAATTACTATGATGCAAAGGGCAATCGTATTGCTAATTTGGCACCGCCTAAGTTGGGTACTGATGCAGTAAATAAAGACTATGTTGATAATAGTATTAAGGACATTGATAGTAAGACATTACGAGTTAAGGATAAGCCTATTAATGCGTTACCAAATACTGAACAACGCGCCAATAAAATTTTAGCGTTTGATGATAATGGTCAGCCAATAACAGTTTTGCCAGAGAGCGGATCGGCTTCGGATGTGTTAATTGAATTAGCTAAGCCTACGGGTGCCGAGTTGATAAATACAAATCGCGGTACATCTGTTCAAGAGCATATAAATGGAGGAATGTTTACAACTAGACAATTAAATATAACAAACTCAGATCAACTAGTTTCTGCACTAAGTGAACATGGTGCGATTATTGTTAATTCTGACGTTATTATTGATAAATATACAATTATTCCATCACATTCTAATGTTATAAATGGCGGTGGATTATTTAGACTAGTTAATAGAGACTCTTGTATTTCAATTCGACCTAACGTTAAGTTTGATTGTGATGTTTCCATTGCATCAGGAGTCAATCTTTTAGTGTCTGCATTTCATATTGATGGAAAAATAGATAATCCGAGATGGTATGTTGCAGATCATGATACTTATATAAAATCTAATGTTAGATCTGATGACATTGATGGAGTATGCTTATTTCTTGATGCTATTTCAGAACTTGGTAAACGGGCATTAATATCAGGATTGCGTGCTGATATAAATTTATACAGAATGAAGACTGGTATTCTAGCAAAAACTGACGGTAGAAAAATCACATCAGGAAATACTTATATAACAAGTAATACAATAAAAATCACAGCAAGTGGAACAAGAACAATTTTAGATGAACGTTATTCTATGAATAATGGAAATAGACCACAAAATGAGGAAATTAGCGGTAATACATATTGGTTAGAGCATCAGCCTTCGATATATGATGAATATAAGTTAATAAACTTAGACGGTAGAATGAATAGATTATATTGTAATCTGTGGGATGTTGAACATGCTGTAAACAATGATGTTATTGTTATTAATGGTGATGATAATTATATAACGGGACAAAATCTACCTACAATAAATAGCAGGTATATTAAAATAAATGGTAAAAGATGTTCTTATTTTGGTCATACATATGGTATTCCAGAGTTTAAATTAAATAGAGTTCATAGTGAACGAGGCGTTAAATTTGGAGTGAATGGAGATTTCAAGGCTGATGGATTAGTTTTTGTTACTCAAAAACAAAATAAAATAACATTAATTAATAATGTTATTTTTTCAAAAAGTATCTATATTGATGAAAGTAGAAGGCCTTTTTATTTCAAATTAAAATCAATAAGTAAAATATCAGATGCTGTTTATAAGTCTGAGTTTAATATTAATAATATTGAATTTCGACATGAGTTAAGTGTAAACACTGGACATGTCGATCATGTTATATACATTCTTATATCAGAACTTCAGGTGCATATTGTTTCAACAATAAATGGGCGAGTAAACTCATCATCTTATGATAGAATATTATATGGTGATATTAACTTTTCATTCTTAATATCTAGTAATATAAATAATTCTGGTTTTAATATGATAAATATATTAAAAGGAGGAACGGATAATATTTAAAACAAAGGCACCTAAATTGGTGCCTTTATTTTCTATTTATTATTTAAGAAATGATTAATAACCATATCCGAACCAAATATAGTCATGTGACTATTATCTGAGTAAATAGGTTCATTATCATTATTTAGAAGTAAACATTTTCCATTTTTACATAATATTTCGTTTGGATCTATAAATGTTACGTTCTCTACATTTGCAAATAGAAATTTTATTTCCTCATTGATGGATAATATTTTTTGATCCATATTTTTGTCGCATGCACTAGTAATTTTCCATATAGGAAGATTATGTCTTGCTAGGCATTCAAAAGTAGCTACTTTGCTATTTTGTGGTCTACCAATGATATAGTAATGTCTATCTTTTCCGCCTATCTTTATGAGTTCCTTTATATCATTAGCTATTACTTCATCAATGTTATCATTTATAATTTTATTAGTATTTCTATTTGTTAATGTATAAGAATTCCATGATTGAGCAAAGATAACATTTGTTTTTGGGAAGTTTTTCATTGCTGAAATAAAGTTATTGTAACGCATTTCACATCTTTCGTTATTGAAATCATCTCGTTTAGAGATCAGGTTGGGTGTTATAAAACAGCCATCCTTAAATATAGCAATAGATTTAATTTTATTTGAATTTAATGAATTCATATATTGTCGCATGAAACTATCACCACTTATGATAAAATCAGGGGTTTCATTTTCGACAATATTAAATTTTTGTATAATGCTACCTTGATTTATTCCAGAACCCCCAAAATATTTTTCATGAAATTGGTCTTTATTAAGTCGATATTTTTCATCAACTCTTTTCCCAATTCCATCAATAGAAATATAATATGATGCACATAATGCCACTACCCAACATAATAGTAATCCATAATGGTAATTTCTTTTTTTCTCTATAATACTATAAACAACAAATGCAAGTAGCAGTGTGGAAATAAAATATGTAAAAATAGAAATGTCCACATCTATTTTTTTCAAGAATACAATGAGAGACCAATGAATTAAATAAATAGAATAAGACCACAATCCAATTTTTTGAAACACAACGTTTGAAAGTAGAGTTTTAGAATTGTTAGCAAGTATACATAAGTAAGCCCCTAATACAGGTAGTAAAGCATTGTAGCTAGGCCATGTATTAGTATCTGAAAAAATAAAAAATGATGTGATAATTAGAATTAACCCTAGTATCTCAATTATTCTTTTTTTGTTCTCTGTTGTTGATAATGGGAATAGAAATGCGATACCACCCAAAAGCATTTCCCATCCTCTAGTGTAAATCATAAAGTAAGAAAGGGTTTTATTTATGGATGAAAAATAAACACAAAAAACAAAACTTATGATAGCAGAAACTACAATAAATTTTTTCAGTGTATTTATTGAAAATAGTTTTGATAAGATAAGCAATATTATTGGATATATTATATAGAATTGCCATTCAACTGATAATGACCATGTATGTAAAAATAGTTTACTAAAGGAATCAGCATCAAAATATCCAGCTTCATTGGCATAAGTAATATTAGATATGAAAAGTAAACTAGAGAATCCGTGTTTACCAACCAATTGATATGTTAGTGGTTCAAAAAATAGATAACCAAGTGCTAATACAATTGATATGACAGTTACTAGTGCTGGAACAATTCGTCTAGCTCTTGCTTTTAAAAAATTCCAGAGAGAGAAATTATTGTTTTCTAATCCTCTAAATATAATTGATGTCATTAGAAAACCGGATATGACAAAAAATACATCAACTCCAGCAAAACCACCAGGGGCTAACTCTGGTTTAAAATGGAAAAACATAACGGACAGAACAGCAATAGCTCTCAATCCATTGATATCAGCTCTAAATTTTTTACTTTGCATATTAGTTATGTGTAGTCTATCAATTAATAAATTTGCGAAATATTATCACTACAAGCCAATTAGATCATTAGTGAAATTATAAACATCTATGTGAGTTATTTATTAACATAAATATAATACAACAGGATTTGTAAGAATAATTTACTTAATTGCAAACCTTTTTGTTACAAAATCGTTATATTTGCAGTGATTTATTTTTTTTGCTGGAACCCCAGCAACTACGGAATTGCTGTCTACATTTTTTGTAACAACAGCTCCAGCCCCTATTTTCACCTCATTTCCAATGATTACATTTTCAATAATTGATACTCCAGGGCCTATATAAACGCCATCGCCTATTGTTGCAGCATTTGATTCGACTGATCCGATAGTTGTGAATTGTGATAGATTTACATTGTTTCCTATGACAGCAGAGGCGTTTATGACGATGCATTTTCCATGGCCTAGATATAATCCATAGCCTAATTTTGTTGCTCTAGGAATATCAATACAAAACTTAGTTGATAGCCTTTTATGTTGGATAATGGCAACTAACTTGAACAATTTGTTTTTAGAATGGCAAGTTCTCAGCCAAAATAAATATTTAAATCCATTATCAAAAAAATATGTTTTCATGAATTTCTTCGATAGAAATTTACTTGTACCAGTGTATCTGAATAAATCGCTCTTAATTAGCTCAGTTACTTGACTCATGTTATCTACCACTATCACTATGAAGAATATGTTTTTAACATCCTATCACTTATGTAAAATTTATAAATAACTAAAACCAATGAGGAAACATACTAAATATTAACTATTTAAATGGTTTTTATATTTTTTATGCATTTTTGTTTATCTATGTGGTTATGTAGTATCATGATTGTTCATTAATCACTGGTACTACACTCATGCAAGAAGATGTCTACACAAAAGCTGGGATCGGCACAACTGCTTTTCTTGGCTATTTCGCAGGGCTTCCAGCAGAAGTTGTTATGGGTTCACTGTTGGGAGCCATCTTCTTTACCACTGCTGCTACTGAATATAGCTTTAAACGTAGATCGGTATTAGCTTTTCTAAGCTTCGTTTGTGGTCTTATATTCTTTAGCCCTGCAGCAACTATCTTTATTTCTGTTACTGGTCTTTTCGGTGTGAAACCGGAGCAATACGAAATCGAACATATCGATGCCGTAGGTGCTTTTGTTTCCGCTTTGCTTGTGGTTAAGTTAAGCGTAAAAGCATACGGAAGGGCTGATATACCGAAACAAGGAGGGCAACAATGAAATGCGAAACATTGCTCACTATTGTTAATGCCATCATCTGTACTGTCATATTTCTGCGTGTATTCTATTTTAAACGTGACGGCAGACAACACTGTAAAAAAGGTGGATGGTTAGCTTTCCTCATTCTTGCTTACTCTTCAAGCGTACCTATTCGCGCTTACTTCGATCCTAATTATCACGCTGATATCTACAACATCTTTGCCAATATCCTGATCTGCACAACGTTGCTGGTCAGTAAAGGCAATGTCATCAAGTTTATAAAGGGGTGAATATGTCATTAGTCGATAAACAGAATATGTTTACAGGTATGGTTGCAAAGCTGATCACCTTTGCTCAGCAGAAGGGATATAAATTGACGTTTGGCGAAGCTTATCGAACACCAGAACAAGCGCAGCTTAATGCAAAGAAAGGATCGGGTATTAGTAACAGTCTGCATACTCAACGTTTAGCAGTTGATTTCAACCTATTTGATGCTAACGGCAAATACCTTACAGCCACCAGCGACTATAAAGAACTGGGCGAGTATTGGGAATCATTGGGTGGAAGTTGGGGCGGGCGTTTTAAAACTCGTCCTGATGGTAATCATTTTTCATTAGAACACAATGGAGTTCGTTAATGAATAAAACCGTCATAGCGCTAATTGCTTTGGCTGTTTCCTTTACCGCTGGCTTTGTTGCTGGCGGTATTTATTTTGATAACCAAGCAATGAGTAAACAGATTTCTGGTAATCAATTAGATGAAAAGGATGTGGCCACAAATATTGATCTGCGTAAACACGCAGACAATGAACAGCAGAATAGGTTGGAGATATACCATGACGCACAACAGCATGATACGATACGCACAGATGCTTTACTTGATCGTGTTCTTAATCACTTTGACAGGGTGCAGTTCTCAACCAGTACCACGCAAACAGAAGTTGCAAGTACCGATAACGCCAATACCTGCCGAGTTGAGAAAGCCAAAGCCAGTGAACTTTCTCGACAACTACGAGAAACACTTGAACGATATGGGCGTGAAGCTCAGCGTGCAGATGAAAATACCAGAACACTCAACCTTTGTATTTCAGAGCTGGAAGCAAAGGAAAAACTCCTCAATTCTTACCGATGAAAAAATAGACAGATTTTATAATGACGGTATCGGCGACGGTGTTAGTGATATCTAATTTAGATATAATTTATATTTATCAGTAAGTTATATTGCTAGAATATAATCGAGTGGGAATAAAATACCGTTTATCAGTAATCGTTGATAAAGGTTAAAAAACCAAGAGCCATCAGTAAGTTACTGGTGGCTTTTTTGTTTAGATTGAGAATTGATGGTTAAAAAACTACAGTTCGTATACAAAGAATAGCATTAAAATCTAGCTTATTAAGCCATTTGACTATTTTAAAATTTGTTATTATTGAAATTTGTTTTTTATGAATAGCATATTTTTATAATACTGAGGATTTTTAATGCGAAACATTCTATTTATATTAATAATAATTGCTTCTTTTGGTGCTAATGCTTCTAATTGGCAATATTCTGAGAAAAAAGATGAATTAAGAGATACATCTTTTTATTTCTCTGGTAATTTATCTAGCAATATAAATAAGTTGGGTTTTCCTTATGAAGAAAACCAACTGAGAATAATTTTAAGAAAACATCTAGATACACAATATGTACTTCTTGAAATGATAAATGGACAATTTTATTGTGGTGAATTAACTGAATATGAGAATTGCCAGTTTTCAATTAAATTTGATAATAATGAAATATTGAGCAAGGAGTATCTTCCTCAACAAGGAGGAGACAATATTGTTTTTGTTTTTGAACCCAAGGTCTTTTTTGAACAACTAAAAAATGCAAATAAAGCAATTATTGAACTAAATGCGTATCAAGGTGGTAAGGTTCAATATAAATTTGACTTATCAGGGTTTGATATAGAAAAATCACATTTCCAATAATATAAATAGATAAGAATAGTTTTCATGACGAATGCTATTCTTAATGTTTTAAATAAATCATTAAACCCCAATACCAATAACCTTTTTTAATTCTTTTTTAATATCCTCTTCAAACCATATACTATTATCGACGATAATGGCATGCTCGGTTTTATCCACGAGAACAATTTCAGTTTCAATATTCCGCTTATTTAATAATGCTTGTACATGTTGTAAATTACGGTGTTTATTAGTAAACCAATTTTTATTAATGGTGAGTAAATTAATAATGTCGGTATATCCGCATTCTAGCCATTGTTTCAAATTAAGTAATGCGATTTTGTTTTCTTTAGAAAAAGTGGGGCGAAGAAGATAGAACTGACTATCAGCAGTTTGGGTATCATAGATATCTTGTAGAAAATCCTCGACACTTTCTCCACTACCAACGATATCAATTTTACCTGTAGAGGTATTCACTAAATAGGCATTTACACCGACATAACAATGCTCTAGTTGATTATAAATAACATAACGTTCAGAGTTGCAACGGATTATCCAAAAATCTTGTTTCGGCGATAACTCACAAAAATAAATAGCAAACCGTTTATCACAAAGTGATGAGTGACAGTGATTAAGAACGATATCTTGTGCTTGTTGTGAGGTGATCATTTCAGTTATAGACCAATTAATTACACATGAAAAAATAAAAATTAGCCAAGTTTGTATTGGTGTATGTCTGTGTTATAACCATAGAATATTAGAACTAAGATGTAAATTAGCGAAAAAGTAACAATAAGGAGATAAGGACATCATGCATAATGAGATTTTAAAAAAACTCCCGCAGATAGAGCAAGAGTATCAAGTCAAACTACTCTATGTTGCTGAAAGTGGTAGTCGAGCTTGGGGATTTGCCTCAACAGATAGTGATTATGATGTGCGAGGTATTTTTATACGGCCTCGCAATGCTTATCTTTCTATTGATAAACCTAAAGAAACCTTCGAATGGATAGAAAATAGTTGGTTTGATGTAGGCGCTTGGGATATTACCAAAGCTCTATACTTATTACGCAAATCGAATTGTATATTATTAGAGTGGCTCCAATCGCCAATAATTTATCAACAATATCCTAATGTTCAAAAAGAGTTATTTGAGCTTGCAGAACTCTATTATCAACCAAAAGTGATTGTTCATCATTACAGAGGAATTGCTAAAGTTGTGAGTGAATATTGTCCTGAAAATAACGCTAAAAATGAGATTAGTGCAGAGCCAATAAAATTAAAAAAATGGTTCTATATGTTACGCTCTCTTTTATCCGCTTATTGGACAGTGAAAACGAGTAACATTCCGCCTATGGAATTAGATAAGCTGATAAAAATTTTAACTATCGAAGAACAAAAAGTCATCAAAGAACTAGTAGAATTTAAATCAGATAAAGATGAACATTTTACTTGGGTTCCAACAGATGCAATGCAACATCTAGTGATCTTTTTATGGCAAGAGACAAATGTTCAATTAACCAAGAGAACAGTACCCGATAATAATATTTTAAATAATTGGTTTAGGAGAAAATTAGATGAAACTGACTATTGAAGATATAAAACCTTACCTTTTATTTGAAAGTATTGCTGGAAGTCGTTCACATAATCTTGCAACGGAAACATCAGATACAGATATTAAAGGTGTCTTTTATCTTCCTAAAGATCTTTTTTATGGGTTGGAATACACACCACAAGTAAGTAATGAAACCAATGATATAGTCTATTATGAACTTGGACGATTTATAGAACTATTGTGTGCATCTAATCCTAATATTTTAGAGTTACTTAATTCACCCGAACAGATGGTTATTTATCGACATCCTTTAATGTCATTGATAAAACCAGAATGGTTTTTGTCTAAAACTTGTGTTCAAACATTTGTGCGCTATGCACAAGGGCAGATTAAGAAAGCTCAGGGACTAAACAAAAAAATAGTAAATCCGGTCGAAAAAAAATTAAAAACTATTCTTGATTTTTGTTATGTCATTGAAGATGGAAAAACAACATTAATCAATACTTGGTTAGAAAATCGACGTTGGAAACAAGAGAATGTTGGGTTAGCAAAACTTACTCATGCTCAAGATATTTATGCAATTTATTATGATGATAAAGTGCCTTATCAAGGAATAATAAAAAAAGAAAATGCTAATGATGTATTGCTAAGTAGTATTTCTAAAACAGCAAAACTAGAAGGTTATCTTAGCTTTAATAAAGAAGGTTATAGTGCATATCGCAAGCAATATCATGAATATTGGCAGTGGGTTGAGCAACGTAATGATGTTCGTTACCAACAAAACATCGATCATGGCAGAAGTTATGATAGCAAGAATATGATGCATACCTTTAGATTACTCTATATTGCATTAGGGATTGCACAAGAAGGTAAAGTGAAGGTTTGGTGTGATAACAGAGATGAATTATTAGCAATTAAGGCAGGTCAGTTTAGTTATAATGAATTATTAGAGCGCAGTGAAATTCTTATTAAGACTATTAAGAGAGCATTTCAATTAAGCCTGTTGCCTGAAAAAATTGAGCCTTCAATTGCAGAAGTTGCTCTTATAAATATAAGAAAAGAGCTTTATAACTAATAGAAAAATAAACTAGCCTAGAAAACTAATATCCCTTACGTAATGTAAGGGATATGCTATTTTAAATATTTTAAGTATACAAACTAAATGTAAAAATATTTATTAAATAGCGTTGATATATAAAAATATTAATTAGTTGCAAGATACTCTGGGTAAGCATCTGTTAACTTCATATATATACGCTTGTGCTCTGCGTTCTTTCTAAAATCCTGTTTTAAACAGATTTTAGCTGTATTTTTTAACTCAGCAGGCATATTTTCTGCGTTTGCAGAGGCAATAATGGAAAAACGCACTTTCTTTTTAGACCGACTCAAATTATAAGGTAAACCTAAAATACGTCTTGCGACTCTGTTTGTTTTCACAACTCACTCCTTTTTGCATGTAATTTAGAGAAAGCCTATTTATTATAGCAGAGAATAAAAAGAATAAGATATTGGTAACCTTATTAATTTAGCATTAAAGGCTATTCTGCCTATATTTTCCCTTTTTTTAAAAATATTCAGATTAATAAAATAAATATTTTTATATTCGAAATTTAATTAAGTATCTAGATTATCATCAGTTGAAATTAAAATATTTACACTTATAAAGTGTATTTAAAACACTTGTCATGATTAAAAATAAGAAATTTAGCTTAATATTAACATCAAGTTATTTGTCTCATAATTGAGATGATATAAGATGCTTTAATTTACAATTAATTATCATTTTTTTGAAAAAGAGAATTAGAAAAGAGATCTCGTTAAAAATTTAACGTTATTTTAATTCAAGGAGGTATAGATCCAATTAAGATAACCTTTAAAACCATTTTCAATCGGTATTATAATTACTTCAGGAGTATCATAAGGGTGTATTTCGATAAGAGTATCAATTAAGTTTTGCTGTTTACTTTTTTCGGATTTTATCATCATAAGTATTTCATTATCTTCAACAATTTCATTGTTCCAATGATAAATAGACTTTACGTGAGGTATTAAATTCACACAAGCAGCAAGTTTTGCATTGATGAGGTGGTGAGCAATTTCATTAGCGATTGTTTCATTTGGTGCGGTTGAGTATGCAATTATCATTGTTTTTCCTTTTAAAATTAATTCGATCTTTCATAGCAACAATAAGGTTTGGTGATTTTAATTTTATCAAAATAAAACTTTTTAAAACTTAAAGCTAATATTTTTATTTTTAGCGAAATAAAACAGTTTTTTCAAAAAAAACTTTCTCGATATGAAATGTTTACGGCATTATTAAGGGCTTTTTACGTATTATAAGGTTCTTGTAGTAAAGAAAAATATCAGGGTGCCGATATTATTATTAGATTAATGAAATCTATCTATTTGTGTTATAAGGCTTAATTTTGCTAAAGGCATTTTTACCTTCAATAATATCTCTAATATAAAATAAACTAATTAGTCATAAGATTTATAAAAATTTGTGGGGTTTAAAATGGATAATAATTCGCTAAAAAACGCGAGTTTATTTGATAATGATCCCGTTCTCTATGCTGCGTGGCTTTACTATCAAGACGGACTCAGCCAAAGTGAAGTTGCAAATATTATGGGTGTTTCTCGAGTCACCGTCGTGAAATATTTGCATCTAGCTAGAGAAAAAGGATTCGTAAATATTAACTTGGATTCATCAGTATTTTCTACGATTGATTATGCCATCAGAATAAAAGCAAAATTCGATCTTAATAATGTGCTTATTTTACCTGATGAAGAAAAAAATAAATCGCAACACACTTTAAATATGAATAGAGAAAGATTAGCGAAAGCAGGAGCAATGTATCTTTCTCAGATAATTAATGACGATGATATTTTAGGTGTTGCTTGGGGACGAACAATTTATAAATTGGGTAATTATCTTCCACCCAAGTCATTAAAAAATATCACCGTACTACAAATGATAGGTGCAGTAGCGCCACAGCCTGATTTTAAAACAACAGAAGCAGCCGCGTTAATCGCAAACAAGTTGTCAGGGTGCAGTATTAATTTACATGTGCCTGCGGTGGTTTCTAGTGCGCGTCTAGCAATGGAACTTCAAGCTGAACCTATTATTAGGCGTAATTTTTCAGCGCTAAATCAGTGTAATAAAGCCCTTTTTGTTGTGGGTAATACATTAGATGATAATCCTTTGGTTACAACGGGGGTTTTAACGAGCAGTGAGATGGCTCAATATCGTGATTTGGGTGCTGTTGGCGTAATTTGTGGACGTTTTTATGATGCGCAAGGCAATCCTCTGGTTTCTGATATTGACCTTAGAATAATGGGAATAAGCCTTGCTCAGTTAAGACAAATAACACAGAGACTTTTTATTGCTGGTGGTGTGGAAAATATTCAGGCAACAATAGGGGCGATAAAAGGAGGTTACGCCACTGATATTGTGATTGATGAAGTCACAGCGCTGGCATTATTAGAGCTAGACAATTAGTAATAAAATCCTCGTGAAAGCGAGGATTTGTTGGCAAACCACTATTTAAGCTTTACTTATTTCTGATAAAAATAAAGTATTTGAAGCATTTGTTTTGATCAGTCTATTTTGTAAAGCTTACATATAAAGAAAAAGATAAAAATGATAAGTTGTTAACATTTTTATCTTTTTTTATATGAGCCTCTTGCCTTAAATACTTATATCATTCATTATATAAAAAATTATATAACGATAGTCGGGATCACCACTTTTATGAAACGCCAATTTCTTGCTGGTTTAGGACTAGCATTAGGATTAATTTGCCATAATACATTTGCAGCAGAGCTTCATCTTTATGCAGGCGCTGGATTAAAACAACCAGTAGAGCAAGTTGTGAGTGTATTTGAAAAAGAGACAGGAAATAAAGTTACTATTGAATATGGCGGTTCAGGTCAAATACTAACACGCTTTAATTTAACTAAGCAGGGGGATTTATTTTTTCCCGGTTCACAAGATTACGTGGAAAAGTTAAATAAAGAAGGACAAGTAGTTAATCAATATTCTATTGTTCGCCATATTCCAGTTATTGCTGTGCGTAAAGATAAAGTGGGTGATATTAAAACACTAGAAGATCTTGCGAATAGTTCATTAAAACTAGGTATGGGTGATGCTAAAGCTATCGCATTAGGAAAAAGTGGCGAGCAACTTATTGATGCATCAGGTCAAGGCGATAAACTACGTGATAAAGTTGTTGTACGCACTGCAACCATTAAACAATTGCTTATGTATTTACTCAATGGGGAAGTGGATGCCGCCATTATTGGGTATGCAGATGCAATGAAAAATCAAGATAAACTCGTTTTGCTTCCAGTTCCTGAAGGTAGCCCAGAAGAAGTGGCAACACTTGCTGTTTTAAAAACATCAGCAAATCCGAAAGAAGCACAATTACTTGCTGATTATTTTACTCGTGCTGAAGGGATAAAGGCTTTTACTGATTATGGTTTTCTTCCTGTAATTTCGAAACCATAGATTTTTTCTCACATAAATTGTGTTTTTTCGCCACCAACTCACTGGTGGCTTTTTTCATTATTACAGCAAAATAAATATCTATCTTAAAAAGGAAATAACGTGTTTCGATGGGCATTAATTCCACTTTTTTTATTGTTATTTCTGATCTTAGGATCGCTAATTGCATTGATATGCCAACTTTCTTATGTTGAATTGAGGCAAGTTATTACCGATCCTGAATTCCATTTTGCTATTGGCATGTCGCTCAGTACAGCGTTAACTTCTTTATGTCTAGCAATTATCCTAGGTGTACCTGCCGCATGGGCAATGGCAAGAATTCCTTTTAAAGGACATCGTTTTATTGATGCGTTATTAGATTTGCCTTTGGTTACTCCTCCATTAGTTATTGGTATCGGATTATTATTATTGTTAGGAAATCAGGGCCCTTTAACAGGCGTTTTTCCTGAATTATCTCGCTCTCTTTTTTCACCATTGGGTATTATTATTGCTCAAACTTATGTCGCAAGCGCGATTATTATGAGAAATAGTCTCTCTGCTTTTAAGTCTGTCGATCCTGCTTATATTCAAACGGCACAAAATTTAGGATTAACGCCAACAAAAACATTTTTCTTGATTGAAATACCACTGTGTTGGCCAGCTTTAATGAGTGGAAGCATCATTGCATTTTCTAGAGCTTTAGGTGAATTTGGCGCAACGTTAATGTTAGCTGGTGCAACAAGGTTAAAAACAGAAACGTTGCCTATGGCAATTTATTTAAATATTGCCAGCGGAGACTTTACTCTGGCAATAGGTTGTGCGCTTGTTCTTATCGCTATCGCGATTACTTTGTTATTTGCATTACATCGTTTACAGCGAGAAAGGAAAAGATCATGTTAGAAATTCGTTCATTAACAACGGGTATATTAAAAGATATTTCGTTGGACGTAGAAAAAGGAACATGTTTAGGAATAAGTGGTACATCTGGAAGTGGTAAAACAACGCTTTTAAATGCGATTGCTGGATATACTTCATACACTGGTGATATCTACCTTGCAGATAAAAATATAAATGAACAACCAGTATGGTTACGCTCTTGTCGATATTTAAATCAACGGCTTTATTTATTTCCGTTTATGACTGTGACACAAAATTTATGGTTAGCACAATATGGTGCAAAACAGAAACGAAGCAAGGAGAGAGAAAAGGCGATATTAGAGCAAATGGGAATTGCACATCTCGCTACACGTTATCCTCATCAAATTTCAGGAGGGGAGCAACAACGCGTTGCATTGGCAAGAGCGCTTATTAGCCAACCCAAACTGTTACTACTGGACGAACCTTTTTCGAGTTTGGATTGGGAAACACGTTATCAGCTTTGGGATTTAATTGATTCCTTAAAATCTAAGGAAATAACGATGATCATGGTTACTCATGAGCCTCGTGAAATCAGAGCGCTAGCAGATAAAACGGTTTTATTGTCTAAAGGACAAGTTGTTACTGAAAATTCTATACTATGAAATTGTTGCTTTGCTTATTGATTACCAAGCCATTACTGACCAATGGATAATACGCCCCATAATTTTTACAGAATCAGTTTCTGCTGATTCATCAGGAAATTCGTCTTTATTATAACTACGTATAATCAATTTACCGCCCGGTTGACGATAGAGCAGTTTTATTCTAAACAAGGCATCTTGTTCGATAGCATAAATGCCACCATCAACAATACGTGTGTTACCTGTATCGACAGTGACTGTTGAGCCATTGGGAATAACAGGTGACATACTATCGCCATAAACAGAAAAGCAAATAACGTTTTGAGAAGATGCGCCATAACGGCGTAATGTGCTTTTTGAAAATCTCAATTTATATCCATTATGATCTTCGTTAGTACAACAACCGTCACCCGCCGCGAGTTCGATACT
Organism: Proteus sp. TSJ240517; assembly: GCF_047921575.1. Classification (NCBI taxonomy): domain Bacteria; kingdom Pseudomonadati; phylum Pseudomonadota; class Gammaproteobacteria; order Enterobacterales; family Morganellaceae; genus Proteus; species Proteus sp. TSJ240517. The sequence continues at coordinate 604,275 of NZ_JBLRMH010000001.1, read as the reverse complement.
TTTAAAATAGGGAATTTCCACTTCATCGGCACCTAAAGGGGTATTACTGTCCCATTCACTCACCGGTTGCCATTCATTCTCTGGTGGAATTTCAGAAGTTGCATTGGGTTGTTCTTCACCTTCGAGTAGCCAAGCCAAATCACAATTTAATGCTTTTGCTAATTCAGGTAAAAAACGGGGGCGTTTAGTTTTACCACTTTCTAGCTGTTCTATGGATTGCTGTGTCGTACTCGCTAAAGTAGCAAGTTCTGATTGTGTTAAACCTAACGCAATGCGTTTATCTTTGGTACGTTTCGCAATAGACATTAGTGACTCCTAATACGTGTCCTTACATATTCAAGTACAAAGAGTATATCGTAAAAAGAAAACAAATTAAATTGTATTTTATCTTAATTATAAAACTAGGAATAGATTAGTTACTTAATTTTGAAAACGTCGTCTGCACTATCTGGTGGGGTGAGGTAAGGGTTTTCATCAGTAACTTCAGGATCTCTCAAGACTTCTCCACAGAAAATAATAAGGTCAGGTCTTTTTTGTTTTAAGTAGTTAAGTCGTGTTGTGCATTCATCTTTAGTATAAATTGTTTCTGTAACAGGAACTGCATCACAAGAATCATTTCCACAAGGACTTACCAACAACACATAACCGACCAGCATGAGCTGTGAAGTAAACATAAAATATCCTTTTAACTATTCATGTTTGGTCATCAAAATCAGACCGCTAGATTACCTATTTGTTGATAAAAAAGCAGTTTCTATTTGTCTTAAATAGCATTAATGATGCAAAAAAGTGTATGCGATCACAATTTTTCTAGTGTTTATTTGTGTTTTTTTGCAATGTGTTATAAGCAAATGACCTAAATATTAGGCAATAATACGCTGTGATATATTGTGAAAACAAATAGAATTGTTTTTTAGTCTACTTAATTGTTGTAATATTGTTATTTGTAATATTAAATTGATATTTCTCATGAGATATTAGTTTAAATGATGCTTGTTAATTAGATAAATTAAGGCAAAAAGTATTATATTTAGCAAATATTAAAGTAGTTTCGACAATAAATAGAGAATAATTTTATTCTAATGTTATCGAAAAAATATTAATACTCAATATTATTAATATTTGCTCCTAATTATATTCTTAAAAAGAAAGCAAAAAGCTAAAGTAGAGATGTTTTTTCTTTATTTATTGATTATAAAGGGTAAATATATAAGATATTTTCATTATGTAACGAGTCGGTTTCTTGTGCAAATTAGAATTACTCTTTTTATGATATGCTGCAAAACTAATTTAGTTTCATTTAATCTCTATCTGAAAATAGTGAATGATATAAAAATATGCCTAAACTTACTTTTATCACGTATAATTTATTGGTAGGAAAGGTAAGTTATCTCTCTTTATTGAATTAATTTTAAATAATGCATTTACTGTCTTATATCTTAATATAGGAAATATTTTATATAAGATTTCTTTTAGTTAAAATAACTTTTATGGTGATGGCGAATTATGTTAAAGAAAATTGTGGGTTCTCTGTTTTTAATATTTACAGTTATGGTGTTATCAGCTTGTGGTGATAAAACAGATGATCCAGGGCAGGCTGCCGTTGCATTCGTTGAAGCAATTGCAGAAGGAAATGGAGATAAAGCAGTATCATTAATCCACTTAGGCGAAATGGAAAAAGATCCAAGAGCAGAGCAATTTAATAGCAAGTTTAAGATGATTGTTGCGGAAACAGGGAAACAAGTTAAAGAGCAGGGTGGTTTAAGCAAGGTTGAAATTGTTAGTGTTGAATATAGCGAAGATAAAAAGAGCGCAATAGTGACATTAAAAACTGTCTTAAAAGATGGTGTAGAAAAAACAAAAGCACAAGAAATGATTAATGTTGATGGTAAATGGAAAGTTGCTTTCAAGTGATTGTTCGCATATTTAATATTGTAGCTTTATTCTTAGCGGGTGCATTTTATGCACTCGCTTTGCCTCATGACTTAAAAAATGGTGATTTAGTCTTTCGGGATGGGGATGAAGTTATTAGTGAGATAATTAAACAAGTTGATAAAAGTGGGTTCAGCCACGTAGGTATGCTGTGGATCTCTGATTACGGTGTTCAAGTGATCCATTCTACACCCAGTGAACATAGCAATATAAAAGATGGCGTTACTGTGGGATAGTCTTGAATTTTTCATTAGTCGAGCAAAGCCGAATTCAGTTCGTTTTTACCAAGTGAAAGGAAGTGAAGAAGCTAGAAATATTGCGGTGCAAACTGCATTAGAACGAGTTGGTGAAAAATTTAGTATTTACCCAGGACAGGGTGTTTATTGCACTGAGCTAGTTGCTGCTGCATGGTTAAGAGCTGGGGTTTCTATTTCCACGGGTAGTCGAAAATTAGATATGCCATTTATTTCAGATAATCCACTTATTTTTCCTGAAAATCTGATTAACTCTGAAAATATTTTTCCATATCCACAGTGATATTTATCTTTAAGTTATTTCAAGCGTAAGATTAATTAGAAAAAATACAAAGAAAAATGTATATTAATTGTCTAGCTCTTTTGGAAAGTTATAGGTAATATCTGTCTAAATTTATTTTCCTCTCTCTTTTGATTATTTAGGTCGTTGTTATGTAATACACATTAAGGCACTGAAGGAATAGTGCAATACAGAAAAATTAACTTACTGAATTTCTTTTTAAATTTGGTAGGACTTCTGTTACTTGATGAGTATTAAATAATGAATAATCAATCACAAAAATATGATAGAACTTATCACTATCCTTTTTCACCAGGCACAACAAACGACGATCGTATAAATGCACAATGGTGGCAGGATATTTGCAAGATAAAACAACTTATCCATACAGAAAAACTGGATGGAGAAAATAATTGCCTGAATAAAATGGGTGTTTTTGCACGCTCGCATGCAACCCCAACACAATCAGCGTGGACATCTCAATTGCGTCAACGTTGGCAATTGATGAAAAATGATTTAGGTGAGTTAGATATTTTCGGCGAGAATCTATATGCCATTCATTCTATTGAATATGCACACCTAGAAGAATATTTTTATGTGTTTGCGGTTCGTTATAAAGATAAATGGCTAAGTTGGGAAGAAGTGCAGTTTTATGCTTCTCTGTTTGATCTTCCAACTGTGCCAGAAATTAAACTGCCTAAATGTCAGGATAAAACTGATTTTGAAAATATGATTGTTTCACAAGCGAAACAGGCAAGTTTCTTTCAATCACATGATGTTTTAACGCAAAAACCAAGCCCAATGGAAGGTATTGTTACACGAGATGCACAATCATTTTCTTTAGATGATTTTTCACATCGTGTTTTTAAATATGTTAGAAAAGATCACGTTAAAACAGATGTTCATTGGAAAAAAAATTGGCGACGAGCCTCTTTAATTTGGGAAAAAACACAGGAGTCTCAATGATGCTTCATAAGAAATTACACACTGAAATGTCATGGGAACATCTCTGTGGATTGTATGACGAAATTAGTGATATGGCTGGTGTTATGCAAGATCCTATTCATCATGCAGAAGGTGATGTGGCGATACATACACAAAGAGTAATCAATTCAGTTAAATCATTGCCAGAATATAAGACTTTAACTGAAAGAGAACAGCAAATTTTATGGATCTCGGCACTACTTCATGATGTGGAAAAACGATCTACAACACGCGAAGAAGAGGGGCGTATTGTTTCACCGGGTCATGCACGTAAAGGGGAATTAACAACACGTCTTTTTCTGTATGAAAAAGTACCTTTAAGCTTTGCTGATAGAGAGCAGATCGCGGCTTTAGTTCGCTTTCATGGGCTGCCGTTGTGGGTGATGGATAAGCCTGATCCTAAAAAAGCGCTGCTTGCTGCATCATTAAGAGTAGATTGCTATTTGTTGGCATTATTAGCTAAAGCTGATGTTTTAGGGCGAGATTGTGAAGATAAACAAGCCCTTTTTGATAAAATTGTGTTATTTGCGCTTTATTGTGAAGAGCTAAATTGTTGGCGTAAGGTTGCTCCATTTCCTTCAGATGATGCTCGCTTTCACTATTTTTATACAGAAAATAGTACGGATTGCAATTATGAGCCTTACCCTGAAAAAGGAAGTGAAGTTACGGTGTTATGTGGATTACCAGGTATGGGAAAAGATACTTTTATTCGCCAACATTGTGCAGATCTTCCGATTGTGAGTTTAGATGATCTCCGTCGTCAGCATAATATTAAGCCTGATAACAGAGATGCTAATGGTTGGATAGTACAGCAAGCAAAAGAACAAGCCCGTCTTTATTTACGAGAGCATAAACCTTTTGTTTGGAATGCCACCAATATTACAAGAAAAATGCGAGATCAACTTATCTCTTTGTTTTATCGTTATAATGCGAAAATTAGATTGGTTTATATTGAAGTCCCTTATGTGCAGTGGCAGAGGCAAAATAATGCAAGAAACGAAGCCGTGCCAGTTAAAGTAATGGAACGCATGTTGAGTAAATTGGAAGTACCAACACCAGAAGAAGCGCATGAAGTGATTTATTGGATTGAAGGGCAATCTCAGACCATACTTTAATTATCCGATTATTTCGGCGAAATGATAAGTCGGTTATAAAGTAAAGTGAGGGTTACTTATTTTTATAAGTAACCCTTTTTACTTATTGAGTAGGATTAATTTGCAGGTAAAACAACGTACTAAATTTATTTTTTAACGTGATGGATAATATCGAAATAGGTATTACGATCATCAGCATTTGGATAAATACGATAGGTATACTCATCATTTTTAACCGTGATATTTTCTACATCTCGGGTGAATAATGTTTTACCCTCAGTATCTTTGGCAACTAAGGTACGTATTTTGCCATCATCTGACATTGACCAATCACCTTGCATTTTCTGTTTACCTTCCGGTGTAAACATAATAAAAGTGCCATTAGGATAATACTCAGCAAGTCCAAAATAGTTGCTGACTTGAGGATTATCGGCCGCAGTTTTATTTCCTTTTTCATCGATAGCATCAGTCGTTATCCAAACTTTTTCTATCATGACTTTCTCATAGTCATTCAGTTCTTTTTGAGCCTGAATAACTCCTTGAGTTTGAATATTGGCAGTTGATGTCGAACTCTCTGCGGCAAAAAGAGAAAAACTAGCGCTTAATAATGAGATTGCGATAAGTGATTTTATTTTCATTAATATATCCTTATTTTACGTTGTACTTCTTGTCTATGAACACTGATGTTTTTCCTGTTAGTAATAAAGTTAGGCATGAAACGAGGTAAGTACCAGAAAAGAAGTATGTCAGAATGTTTCTGATGAAAAGGTTGTTTTACAAAAACAGCTAGAATTAAATCACTTTAACTGCGTTGTTTTCGGTGTTAAGTATCAATAATTTTTGTTTTTAGGATTTATTATCCGATTAAAAGATGTTCAACAATATAAATAATTATTATAAACAATGGATAAAACGTATAGAAAGCCTTCCTTATTTACAAAATTAGATCAAAGCTTGACCAATCGATGTGCAATATAGACAAAGATAAATAGCCAGCTCTCTGTAAAAATGGTGCATAAAATGAAAGATTGAAATAAATAATCAATATTCTATTTATGAAAAGGGTGTTGTAAACGTATTGAATGATATCTCGATCACAAAAATGAAAAGACAAAAATAGAAGATGTTTTAAGCATTACTTTTGCATTACTTAAGTGATTTATGTTCTTTGGTAAAAGGGTATCGTTTTCTTTGGTATTTAATGATTAGAATTTCTTTATGGTAAATGCGTTTTAAAAACCCGCGATGATAAAAATAATTAATGCATTGCTCGATTCAATTAGATTGTATTTTATTTAAGCATTATTACGGATATTTTACAGAAATATAAAATTATTTTTCTGTAATGCCTTATTTATAAAAGTGAATTTTATTTTTATATTTAATTTTTTAATTTTATCTCCCGTATAAAAATAAAAAATAATATTAAATTTATTTATGGTAAATAGATTTGAATGACGTTATATGTTGATTCGTTTTTTCTGAAAAATAAATAAATTCCAAATTTATTTATTAAATAATCTTACGATTATCATTGTTTATTTCTGTTTCTTTTTGTTTTTTATTTTTGTATTTCTGCTTTTTTTTGCTTTTAATAAATAACATATGATTGTAATCACAATCCTATAACAACTAATAAACTAAAGTTGTTGCCATAGAGGTAACATTAAATGAAAGCAGAACGTCATAAAAAAATAATTAATCTGATTAAAGGTAATGGTGCAGTAAAAGTTTCTGTTTTGGCCAAAGAACTTGATGTTACCAAAGAAACAATACGATCAGATTTAAATACACTAGCAGAAAAAGGAATTATAAAAAGATGCCATGGTGGTGCTTTTATAGAATTTGAGACATTAGATAAAGTCGCTAAGAAAGAAATTATACAATTTCTAGAATGTAATGATCAAATTGATAAAAACGATTTAGCAAACAAGACTGCAATAAATAAGGTGTGCGTACTGGGCTCATTTAATGTTGATATGATTAGTTATCTTCCTAGATTGCCAGAAGCCGGGGAATCCTTATTATCGAATAAATTTATCTTCTCACCAGGAGGTAAAGGCTGTAACCAAGCATTGGCGGCGAGTTATGCTGATGTACAAGTACATTTTATTACGAAGATAGGTACTGATCAATTTAGTGATTATGCAGTTAATTTTATATCGTCATCAAGAATAAAAACGTCAACGATATATCAAACTGAAAATTATCAAACAGGAACAGCGTCTATTTTTGTATCGGAGGAGAGTGGAGAGAATATTATTTCTATTTACTCGGGTTCTAATATGGATATTTCTGCTGATGAAGTAAAAATACAGAAAGATAAAATTATTGACGCGGATATAATTTTAATTCAATTAGAAACGAATATTGAAGCATTAAAAGAAATTATTGCTATTGGAAACGAAAATAATATTCCTATTATTCTTAACCCAGCACCTTATAACAAAATAGTTAATGAATTACTTCCAATGATAGATGTTTTAACACCTAATGAAACGGAAGCAAGTTTATTATCTGGGATAGAAGTACTTGATTTAGAATCTGCAAAAAATGCTGCAGTTTCTATTTATCAGCAAGGCGTAAATAAGGTGGTTATTACGCTGGGTAGTAAAGGTTCGTTAGCTTATGACGGATATAAGTATATTTATTCGCCGGCATATCCGGCAGTTGTAAAAAATACAGCAGGGGCAGGTGATGCTTTTAATGGAGCACTCGCTGCCTCATTGGCAAAAGGAAAGCAGTTTTCTTATGCGTTACGCTATGCATCAGCTTTTTCATCATTAGCTGTTGAGACGAGTAATGCTTCAGAAATGCCTGAAGATATTAATGTCATGCATCGCATCAATCAAACAACATATTCACAGATTGTCACCCAATCCCCTGAATAAATAATCTTTTTTGAAAGAGGAATAAAAATGAAAATCTTATTTATTGGTGAGTCATGGCACATTCATATGATCCACTCCAAAGGCTACGACAGTTTCACTTCCAGCAAATATGAAGAAGGTTCAACGTTCTTATTAAGTTGCTTAAGAGAAAAGGGTGTTGAAGTTGATTATATGCCAGCTCATACCGTTCAGGTTGCATTCCCTCAAACGGCTGAAGCATTAGCTAAATACGATGTCATTGTTATTAGTGATATTGGTGCAAATACGTTCCTTCTGCAAAACGATACTTTCTATAACATGAAAGTTATCCCTAACGCATTAGGGTTAATTAAAGAGTTTGTGGTTAATGGCGGTGGTTTATTAATGATTGGTGGTTACTTGTCATTTATGGGTATTGAAGCTAAAGCAAACTACAAAAATACATTACTTGCAGAAGTTCTGCCTGTTGAAATGCTGGATGGCGACGATCGTGTTGAAGCGCCAGAAGGTGTATTTGCAAGTGCGGTTAATGCAGAGCATGCATCCGTAAAAGGTTTTGGTGAATGGCCAATGTTCCTTGGCTATAACAAAGTTTCAGCTAAAGAGAATACAGAAACTGTATTAAATATTGGCGAAGATCCATTACTGGTATTTGGTCAGTTTGAAAAAGGAAAAACAGGCTGCTTTATGAGTGACTGTTCTCCTCACTGGGGAAGTAAAGAATTTTTAGCATGGCCGCATTATGCCGATATGTGGGTCAACATTCTTAAACAAATCGCTCGTTAATTTGAATTAAGAATAACTGTCATAAAAAGTAAAAAAGCGCAGAGTTGCCGCTCTGCGCTAATAAAAAACCGATTACTTGAAAAATAAAAAAAGAAATCACTCATAGCCAATAATCCAAAAGGAACATCTTATGAGTACAAAAAATTTATCAACACCATTGCTGATGTTAGCAACTGTGTTAGCAGGTATGCTATCACCAATGCAGTCTGCGGTGAATGGGCAGTTAGGGCATGTTTTAAAAGATGGTAACGCCAGTGCAGTTATCTCTTTTGCCAGTGGTTTAGTGGTGATGTTTTTTATCATTATGTCGAAAAAACAGTATCGCCAGCAATTTGCTTCAATCCCTAGTTTAATTAAAACGCGCAAAATTCCATTATGGAACTGGTTTGCGGGTCTTTGTGGTGCAATGGTTGTTTTCTCTGAAGGGGCTTCTGCGAGTGCATTAGGGATTGCAACATTCCAAACAGCATTAATTTCAGCACTTTTATTATCAGGCTTGTTATGTGACCGCTTTGGTGTTGGTGTTGATGAGAAAAAATATTTCACACCATATCGTGTATTAGGAGCTGTGTTAGCTGTTGTTGCGACTTTATTTGTAGTTTCTCCGCAATGGCACTCAACCTCATTTATTTATTTAGCAATCTTACCTTTCCTTGCGGGTTTATTAGCCGGTTGGCAGCCAGCAGGTAACTCAAAAGTTGCAGAAGCAACAGGTTCTATGATGGTGTCTATCACTTGGAACTTTATTGTTGGCTTCACTGTTTTAACGATTGCTCTCATTGTTCGTATGGCATTAGGTCATATCACTCTTGAATTACCAGGTACTTGGTGGATGTATTTAGGTGGTCCTTTAGGGCTTATGTCTATCGCATTAATGGCTATTTTAGTACGTGGTTTAGGCTTACTGATGTTAGGTGTTGCTTCAACAGCGGGTCAATTGTTAGGTTCTGTATTAATTGACTTGTTATTACCTTCATTGGGCAATACCGTTTATTTAGTGACAATCATCGGTACATTATTTGCGTTAGTGGGTGCAATTGTAACAACAATTCCTGAATTCAGAGCGACTAAGTCAGCAAAAGCGTAGGAGTATCGTAATGAAAGGTTATATTCAAACCGTAACTGGCCCCGTGAAAAAAGAAGATATGGGGCTAACATTGCCCCATGAACACCTCTTTAATGATCTCTCAGGTGTTGTTGATGAACCTTTTTATGAATTCTCGCATGTGTTAGTTGATAAAAAAGTGAGTGCAGATATTCAGTGGGGACTTAAATACGATCCATATTGTTGTTGCGATAATATGGATAAAAAACCAATCGAAGATGTTATTTTTGAATTAAATAACTTCAAAGAGTTAGGTGGAAGAACAATTGTTGATGCAACAGGCTCTTCATCCATTGGACGTGATATTAGAAAACTAAGACAAGTTGCAGAAATAACAGGTATTAATGTTGTAGCTTCTTCAGGACTTTATATTGAAAAGTTTGAAGGAGAACGGCTGGCTGATGATATTGATGCAATGGCAAAAATCATTGATGATGAATTGAATGTAGGTATTGATGGTACTGATATTCGTGCAGGTATGATTGGTGAAATTGGTGTTTCTCCATTCTTTACAGATGGTGAGAAAAATAGCCTACGTGCCGCCGCTATTGCACAAAACAGTAATCCTCATGCTTCGATGAATATTCATATGCCAGGTTGGCAACGTCGTGGTGATGAAGTTTTAGATATTCTATTAACAGAAATGGGATGTAATCCCGCTAAGATTTCATTGGCACATTCTGATCCATCAGGTAAAGATATTGATTATCAATGCAAAATGTTAGATCGCGGTGTTTGGCTTGAATTTGATATGATTGGTCTGGATATCTCTTTCCCTAAAGAGGGTGCGGCACCAAGTGTTATGGATACCGTAGAAGCTGTCGCAACTTTAATTGAACGAGGTTATGGTAGCCAAATTGTATTAAGCCATGATGTGTTTTTAAAACAGATGTGGGCGAAAAATGGGGGGAATGGCTGGGGATTTGTTCCTAATGTATTCCTTTCATTATTGGCTCAACGTGGCATTGATAAATCTATTATCAAAAAATTATGTGTTGAGAATCCAGCCAATTTGTTGGCTTAAATCTGAAGTGAATAAATAACAATAAATATACCCCTTGAAGTAAATTTAGCGGCATCTTAATAAGGTGCCGCTTTTTTATGTCTCAAGGAAACGAAGACAAATTTAAGCATTAACGTAAATGATAATTTTCAATATAACGTAATGAGTGTGTTGAACCATTAATTACTAAAGAATGTGTTTGTAGATATTGAGCTTGTTGATTAACACCAGATAAGAAATCACCTTTGGTAATCGCGGTTGCGGCAAACATAACATCTTGGTTACGTACTAATGTGTCTAATGACAATTTAATATTTACATCAGTACCCATTTTATGACAACGAGCAATTTCAGAAACGGCATATTCTCTATTTTCTGCACTATTTCCTTTTGCAATATCACGAGTAATTAAACGTGCTTGCATATCACCACCTAATGCCTTAGCGATAGCTGCACTAATTACGCCTTCAGGTGCTCCACCAATACCATACATAACATCAATACTGTTATTAGGCATTGTGGCATATAAAGAGGCTAGAACATCACCATCAGGTAGTGTAATAACATTAATACCTTTAGCGCGTAGATCGTTAATAATATCGTGGTGACGCGGTTTATCTAAAATAGCGAGAGTTAACTGCTCAATAGATTTATTTAATGTTTGTGCAATCGCATCAAGGTTATATTCAAGGCAATGGTTAAGATCAATCACACCAGCAGCTTGCTTACCCACAATTAATTTTTCCATATACATGTCGGGAGCTTGTAAAAAACTGCCTTCAAAGCCTGCGGCTAAAATGGCTAGGGAATTATTTTCACCCGTAGCGACCATGCGAGTACCGTCAATTGGATCAACCGCGATTTCTATTTTATCGCCTTTCCCATTACCTACTTTTTCGCCAATATAGAGCATAGGTGCTTCATCTATTTCACCTTCACCAATGACTATTTCACCATTGATATTCAGGTTATTCAAACGTTCACGCATAGCACTGACAGCAGCATCATCTGCTGCATTTTTATTTTGTTTTCCAATCCAAGGCATTGCTGCAATAGCTGCGGCTTCTGTTACAGAAGCGATAGCATTAGTTAATTCGTCATTTAATTTCATATTATGAGTGTGTTTTGCGATATAAATGGAAGATTAAGATAGGTTGCCGATCATACCTTTTTTTCGAAATTATGTGCTAGGTTTAAATCAAGAGTTCTCGAAATAGGTTATTTAGGAATAAACTAAGATAAATCTGTGAAAATTAAAGTATAACTAAGGTTAAGAGATTAAAAGCATGTGATGCTTAACGCAAAAGGATTAGGTTTATGGATGACTTTTTGGTGCTTATCGTTACAATATTTGTCGTGGTATCTTTGTATTGGCAATATCACGCTTATACAAATAGCAACTCATTGTTACATCGAATTAAACAGCTTGAAGAAAAACTTACTGAACAACAAGAGAAATTATTTAAGTTATTAAGTAAAGATAACGCTGCGGATATTCGCACAGAGCTTGACGCTCAGAAAAGCGAAGTTAAGGATTTCTCTTGTGATATAAAAAAAGAGCCTCAATCAACGATTTCAACTGCTTCAACTTATCAACCTAAAACAGTTGAACCTATTAACACAACAGAACATGTGAAAAATCAGGCGGAAAATAAAGACGCGCCTGTATCTCAATATGCACAAGCATCACAAGAAACAGCATTTAATAAAGTTTCTCCTAAAGAAGAAAATCCAATTGTTCAATCTTCTATGGTTAATAATATTAACTTTGAAAACAAACAACCTGATCAGCCAGAAATATCAACAGCCCCTACACCTAAAGGAGCTGAGCCTTATCAACCTAAGATAGCAACAAGTCGTTTTGCCCATCATTACCAACAAGAGGCAAAACAAACATCTGTTAAATCAACATCAGATCTGCTTGCCGAAAATAGAGCTAATATGGCAAGTGCAAGCCTTGCAGGATCTGAAACAGGTAATTTAGGAAATGCTACACCTCAAGCAAATAGACCTGCATCGCAATATAGACCTAATTTAAACCCTCGTCCAAAACGTCAACAGAAATCGATCTTGGGGCTTATTTGGAATTGGGTAGTAACAGGAAATCCGCTGGCTAAAATAGGGATGTTATTACTCTTTTTTGGTCTGTCTTATTTACTTAAATATAGTATTGAGAATGAGCTTGTCTCAGCATCAACACGTTTAATGATGGCGGGAACAGGATGCTTAGCGTTATTAGGTATTGGCTGGTGGCTTAGAAAGAAAAACCTGATATATGCATTAATTTTGCAAGGTGGCGGCATTGGTGGGTTTTACATTACTATTTTTGCTGCGACTAAAATTTATGATTTTATTCCTATTAGCATTGCTCTCGCTATTATGGTGTTTATCTGTTTGGTTAGTGTAAGTTTGGCAGTTATTCATCGGGCTATTAGTTTAGCTATATTAGCTTCACTTGGTGGTTATTTAGCACCTGTATTATTGTCTACGGGTAGTGGCAATTATGTTGCATTGTTTAGCTATTATCTTATTCTTTCAATTGGTATTCTTATTATCAGCCATTGGCAAGTTTGGCGTTTATTAAATCTTATTGGTTTTGCATTTACTTTTGGTATTGCTTTTATATGGGCAATACCAAATTACACTCATGCTGATTATTTACCTTGCCAGCTATTTTTAATTGCAAATTGGTTGATTTTTGGTGTTGCAACGGAACTTTCAACATTAAAAAATAAACTGAAACTTAATATTCCTTTTGATGCCACATTACTATTTGGTACGCCATTAATTGGTTTTATCTTCCAACATCGATTAGCTTCTGAATGGCCATATGGTGTTGCTATTGCTTCATCACTTTATGGATTAGCTTATTTCGCACTAAGTTGGTTTGCACTTAAGCGTTATCGTGAAGAGGGCAAATTACTGGCAATTGCCTTCTTTATGCTATCTGTCACCTTTGCTACTTTAGCCGTACCATTTGCATTCTCTGCTGAATGGACATCGATTGTATGGGCAATTGAAGGGGTAATGATCCTCGCATTTTCTGTTTTACAGCAGCAAAAGAAACCTGCGATTGCAGGGACTATTTTAGTTGCGGTTTCCTCTGTTTTATTATTTAACATGCCTGTTATCTCGCTAGGCGATTGGCTAATGCTTGTAACACAAGTCATCGTTGTATTTGCCGTCGCAGTACCGTGGTATCGAGCACAATTTATTAATCTTGATAATCGAACTATTGGATATGTAACACTATTTATTTCTGCTGTAAGTTGGGGATATAGCGTTTTACTTCTACAAGAATATGGCGAACATTGGCTTTCTCCAGAAGTAAAATCCATTACCTTTGCTTTTATTCTTATTAGCTGTTGGGGCATGTTCTTTGCTGGGAAGAAAGCCCAATTTTCTGAGTTGGCTAGTTGTTCTATTTTATTATGGCCGATGTCAGCGCTTATTATGTTGGTGTACATCTATCTTGCAGGCTCGTTAATTGATAATTGGTTAAGTGCGATTATCTGGATAGCAGTTTTTGCGAGTGGTTTTTACTTGCTTAAGGTAAATACGTTATTGCCGAAACAAAGGATAAATAAAGCATTGATCCACAGTATGCACCTTATCTTTATTGTTCTATTCTTATTTACTGAAATTATTTGGTTAATGGATGTTACGTACCTTTATGTGAGTTTACATTTTGCAAGCGTAATTTTTGTTATAAGTTTATTTATTGCAATAAGCTATATACTAGCAATGAAAGTTGATTGGATAAAAGAGTACCAAAATGCTTATTGGGTAGTCACTTTTCCTGTTTTAGGTTTACTGGCACTTTCTTTAATCTTTGCAAACTTTAATGACGGCACTGAAAGTGGAGTTAAATTTATTCCATTATTTAACTTAATGGATCTAATGGGAGTTATTGGAATATGGGTTGGCTATAAATTTATATTAGTAATAAAACAGTCACCTAAATATCAAATATTATTGAAAAATAACTTGATTATATTTAATTACATTATTCCAGCTATGATTTTCTGGTGGGCAAACGGTATTTTATTAAGAGGACTAGTCTTTGCAACAGATATTGATTGGTCGAGTTATGCAATAATTAATTCCAAAGTTATCCAAACAGTATTAGCCATTATTTGGGCAATTACTGCGTTAGTGACTATGGTGATGGCGACACGTAAGAAGTTACGTTCACAATGGTTTATTGGTGGCGTACTGTTGGCCGTAGTTATCGCTAAACTTTTCCTAATTGATACATCATTAAGTAGTGGGTTGCTCAGAGCATTGGCCTTCATTGGTGTTGCAATACTGATTTTATTAATTGGGTATTTCTCACCATTGCCACCTAAAAAGCAAAGAGAAAATACAAAAGTATAGACGTTTTTTACATGTGCGTTTTATTGATCTTTGAAATTAAATCATGCATATAATCTTAAGTGATTAATGCATGATTTCATGATCTAAAGAAGAGGAGAGTATCAATGCATCAAGGTCAATGTTTATGTGGCAAGGTTAAGCTATCGACAGCGCAAGATATCTCTGCACTCAGCGTTTGTCATTGCAGTATGTGTTTGCGTTGGAATGGTGGCCCTGGTTTTTCAATTGATTGTAAATCAGATTTGAAGATTGAAGGTGAAGAAAATATAACACGTTATGATTCATCTTTATGGGGAGAACGAGCATTTTGTAAGCATTGTGGTTCTCATCTTTTTTATCATCTAAAAGAAACCCATACTTACTATGTATCAGCAGGATTATTCCCCGATGCAAAAGAAAGTAAACTGACAATGCAAATTTATATAGATAGCAAACCTAATTATTATAATTTTGTAGAAAAAACACCCATGCTAACAGAACAAGATATTATGAATATGTTCAATAAATAAAATTTCATTTATTAGTTTTTTATATTTTTTTATTTTTTAAAGACTCTTTTCTACATGAGTCTTTTTTATTATTTTATTTCATTAAATAAATATTAATGTAATATAAAGGAAGCGCTGGGTTGCTATTTTCTTATTATAGTATGATGTTTGTATTCACGCCTGTGAAGAATTGATTTAATGTTCTTTGTTATGGTGTAATTTAAAAGGAAAAAGTTATTGATAAATACATTGATAATAAGTCGAGTTGAAATATTTAGCTTGGGAATAAAAACACTTCTTAGCCAGATTAAAAAAATTAATATCCGAAAGGTGGTGAATAATGAAAATGATGCATTTCGTTATTGCCGACAATTTTCAGTTAATCTTATTATTATTTATTCAGCACCTTCAGTCTCATTAATTGATTCTATAAAAAGAATAAAGCGATCATCTTTATCAATTAAAATTATTGTTATTTCACCAAAAACAGATTCAATATTATCAATAACACTTCTTCAATTGGGTATTGAAGGTTTTATTGTAGCTGATACTTCTTGTGAAAATATTCTGCAAGCTATCCGACAGGTTTGTATCGGTCAACGGTATATAAGCCAAGAGTTAGCGATGGAAATCGCACTAACAAAATTACAGCAAGAATTAAATCCTTTACATCATCTGTCTGAACGAGAATTGCAGATTATGTCGATGATCATTAGAGGGAAGAAAATCACACAAATCGCAAGTGAGTTGAATATTAATACAAAAACAGTAAATAGCTATCGTTACCGAATGTTTAGTAAACTTAAAATTTCAGGTGATGTAGAATTAACACATATAGCAATACGTTATGGGTTAATTGAGATAGAGAGTCATTTACAAAGTGGAAGACAAATTTGACGCCAAAGCATTCTTAAGCCGAGTCACAGATAAACCAGGTGTGTATCGGATGTATGATGCAACAGACACAGTAATCTATGTCGGCAAAGCTAAAGATCTGAAAAAAAGGCTTTCAAGCTATTTTCGTACACAGGTAAATAGCCGTAAAACTGAAGCTTTAGTGAAGTGCATTGCAAATATTGATGTCACGATCACCCATACAGAAACGGAAGCTTTATTGCTTGAACACAGCTACATTCAGCGTTATCAGCCTCGCTATAATGTGTTGTTGCGAGATGATAAATCCTATCCTTATATCTATTTAAGCGGTGATAAACACCCCAGACTTGCTAGCTACCGTGGCGCAAAACATGCGAAAGGGGAATATTTTGGACCTTTTCCTAACTCCTTTGCAGTAAGAGAAACCTTAGCATTAATGCAAAAATTGTTTCCTATTCGTCAATGCGAAGACAGTGTTTATCGCAATCGTTCAAGACCTTGTTTGCAATATCAAATTGGGCGTTGCCTTGCACCTTGCGTAAAAGGTTATGTTTCTGATGAAGAATATGCCCAACAAGTTAATTATGTGCGACTTTTTCTTTCAGGTGATGATACGCAAGTTATTGATGGATTGGTTAAACGTATGGAAGGAGCTAGCCAAGAATTACGTTTTGAAGAGGCCGCTCGCATTCGTGATCAAATTCAAGCGGTAAGGCAAGTAACAGAAAAACAATTTGTTGCCAATATTGGTGATGATCTTGATGTGATCAGTGTTGCTTTTAATGGTGCGATTGCTTGTGTTTATGTTCTCTTTTTCCGTCAAGGTAAAGTGTTAGGTAGTCGGAGTTATTTTCCTAAAGTTCCTGCAAATACCTCAATCGATGAAGTTGTTCAGACTTTTATTGGTCAATTTTATTTACAAGGCAGTGCAATTCGTACTTTACCAAGTGAAATTTTGCTCGATTTTGATTTAGAAGATAAAGCCATTCTTTCTGAATCTATATCTTCAATTGCAGGTCGAAAAATTCAAATTCAAACAAAACCGCGTGGTGATAGGGCGCGCTATTTGAAATTAGCTAGAACAAATGCGGCAACGGCATTGGCTTCAAAACAAGTCGAGCAATCGACAATTTCACAGCGTTATACCTCTTTGATGTCTCTTCTTGATATGAAAGAGATAAAACGAATGGAATGTTTTGATATTAGTCACACTATGGGAGAGCAAACTGTGGCTTCATGTGTAGTATTTGACATGAATGGCCCATTAAAATCTGAATATAGGCGCTATAATATTAGTGGTATTACTCCTGGCGATGATTATGCGGCGATGAATCAAGTGCTTACTCGACGTTATGGTAAATCATTAGAAGACAGTAAGGTTCCAGATGTTATCTTTATCGATGGTGGTAAAGGGCAATTAGCACAAGCAATAGAGGTATTTGATTCTCTTAATGTTGATTGGGACAAATCACACCCAAAATTAATTGGTGTCGCAAAAGGAAGTGATCGTAAAGCAGGGCTTGAAACTTTGTTTTTTGTGCCTGAAGGTGAAGGAATGGCGTTACCTTCTGATTCACCTGCGTTACATTTGATCCAACATATTCGTGATGAATCCCATCGTCATGCAATAACGGGACATCGTCAACGTAGAGCAAAAGTAAAAAATACCAGTTCGCTGGAGTCTATTGAAGGCGTAGGGCCCAAACGTCGTCAAATGTTGTTGAAATATATGGGAGGGCTACAAGCTTTACGAGATGCAAGTGTTGAAGAAATTGCAAAAGTCCCCACAATTTCGACGGCATTAGCAGAAAAAATTTTTAATGCGTTGAAACACTAAGTGTATTGATGCACCATATTAATAACTCTCACTTTTCTAGGTCGTGTAGAACGCTATGCAACTAAATATCCCAACTTGGCTAACTCTATTTCGTGTCGCTCTAATCCCATTCTTTGTTTTGGTGTTTTATTTACCATTCAAAGATGCTCCATTAGTTTGCGCTATTATTTTTATGGTAGCAGCTGCAACAGACTGGTTTGATGGTTTTTTAGCACGTAGATGGAAACAAACTACCCGCTTCGGAGCTTTTCTTGATCCAGTAGCGGATAAAGTAATGGTTGCAACAGCACTTGTTTTAATTACTGAGTACTATCATGAGTGGTGGATAACCTTACCTGCAGCAACAATGATTGCTCGTGAAATTATTATTTCTTCATTAAGAGAATGGATGGCTGAATTAGGGAAACGTAACAGTGTTGCAGTTTCTTGGATAGGAAAAGTGAAGACGACCGCACAAATGGGATCGCTTGTTGTGTTATTATGGCGTCCTACTGTTGAAGCAGAATGGTTTGGATTCGCTTTATTATATATCGCAACAGTGCTGACTTTCTGGTCAATGTTTCAATATTTGAGCGCTGCGTGGTCAGATTTGCGCGAAGGTTGATCGAAATGACTGAAAATTCACCGAACAGTCAAAAAGATGCAAATATAGTGTTGACTAGATTCAGGAAATCAGTAGAATGCAACGCATCGAAAGGCACAACGGTTTACAGAAATAAATAAGTAAATCAGCAAGTTCGGTAATGCGGGAATAGCTCAGTTGGTAGAGCACAACCTTGCCAAGGTTGGGGTCGCGAGTTCGAGTCTCGTTTCCCGCTCCAATCTCTTATGAGATTGAGTAGTTGAGGCGCGTTGGCAGAGTGGTCATGCAGCGGATTGCAAATCCGTGTACCTCGGTTCGATTCCGGGACGCGCCTCCATTAATGCCCAGGTGGTGAAATCGGTAGACACAAGGGATTTAAAATCCCTCGGCTGTAAGGCTGTGCGGGTTCAAGTCCCGCCCTGGGCACCATCTCTTTAAGATAAAGAGTTTGGTGCAAAAAGAAAGTCCATTGTAAATGGCATTGAGAAGTAAATAAGTAATAAGTCGTCCATGCCAGTATCTATCTTAGTAATAAGGATTTACGGACGCACCACAGAATTTAGCCCAGGTGGTGAAATCGGTAGACACAAGGGATTTAAAATCCCTCGGCTGTAAGGCTGTGCGGGTTCAAGTCCCGCCCTGGGCACCATATAAATAGCGGACCTTAACTTGGGTCCGTTTTTTCTTCCTCTAGCAACAAGTTAGTGAGAGAAAAGCAAAAAACTAAAGTTAGCTGTTTTAGAAGTAAATGCTTTAAATTTATTTGTTATCTATCTTGTTTGATAAACAAGTATTAAGCGTGACAAGTAAATACAATTTAGCCCAGGTGGTGAAATCGGTAGACACAAGGGATTTAAAATCCCTCGGCTGTAAGGCTGTGCGGGTTCAAGTCCCGCCCTGGGCACCATATAAAAAAGCGGACCTTAATAAGGTCCGTTTTTTTTGATCATAAAAAGTAAAAATCAAATTGAATATATTATTTTATTGCTACTTAAATATGATTTTATCAACTCGATGGGTATAAAATAAAAAATCACCTTATCAGGTGTAGCAATAAGGTGATTTATATTTAATGTTTTTTGTATTAGTGTTTGGCAATTAACTCTTTGTATTTAAAGCAATGACTCGATCTCTTAGTGTAATAAAACGAGTCAATACATCGTCTACCGTAAGAAGCCCTACATTATCTTCAGGCGCCTTCAGTACTTCACTGGCAATATGCCATGGACCCCAAAAATCAGCATCACTATTACCAAACATCGCTACTGTCGGCACACCAACACCCACTGAAATATGTAATGCACCACCATCGCTGGTTAGCATCTGATCACATAAAGACATACCAGCCATTAATTCTCTAAGATTTTGCGTAGGTACTGGCGTAATAGGGATATCTTTGCACTGTTCAAGGATAAACTGTGCTTTTTCATCATCACCGGGGTGCTGTTTATTGTCGTTGCTTCCTGGCGACCAAAAGAGAAGAATGTGGCATTTTTCGCGTTGTGTTAATTGGTGTGCTAACTCGATAAATTTTTCTGCTTGCCAACGTTGTTGTGGTTTACGTGAACTGATTTGTAAGCCGTAAATAGGAACATTTTCAGTTATTTTAATGCGTTGACGAATTGCAGAGATCTCTTCATCTTTAACATACAATTTTAAAGGGCCAGCTTTTTTCTCTATTCCAAGAGGATGGGCTAGTTGACAGAACAACTCAGCGATATGGCCTTTGTTAGACGGCGTTGGAATAGGATCTGTCACTGCTGAAGGCGCGTCATTGCCAATAGCGATAATACGCTTAGCACCTGATAATTTTGCCCATTGTAATGCTCTTTTGGCCCAATGGTCACGAGCAACAATTGCGATATCATAATGCTGACGACGCATATCAAAAATAATTTTCAAGCGACTTAGAATAAGTTTTAGGGATGATTGTCCTGATTTTTTATGATGTAACTTACTGTAAATATGTACATTTCCAACAGAAGGGTTGCCTTCTAGGATGGCTTGATTGTAAGAGTTTACGAGCAGATCTATTTTTGTATTATATTCATGGGCAAGAGAGTCAATTAATGGTGTTGTAAGTATTAAATCACCAATGTTATCTCTTTGTATTATTAATATTTTAGGCATAATTAGATTTATGTATATTCGAATGAGAGAAATTCATTGCTGATGAGTATGACTTCAGCAGTAATCATATTGTATATTTATGATTATAAGCGATTCGATATGTAGAGGCATCTTTATCAGGGAATTAATCTGCTTTTGGGATAGGGATAGGGAATGAGAAGAAGATAAGCTCAAAGGCTGTACTATTGATAATACGATGACTATTTTTTAGATAATCATCGTATTTGTTATATGTCTTAATATAAAATTTATCTTTAGTAACTAAGACTATGTTTATAATGCCATTTACGGGTAATTAAAAACACGCTTCCAAAATATCGAGTACATCTTTAGAGGTTAGCTTTTGATAGCCTCTACCAATAATTGTGGTTGATTGTGCAATCTCAGGAAGCATTTCTCTTGTTGCACCTAAGGCTTCTAATGATGTAATAATGCCGCATTCCTTTGTGAAACGTTCTAGTGCATCAATACCTTCAAGGGCAATTTGATCTTGCGTTTTTCCTTCTGCGGAAATTCCCCATACTTGAGTTGCAAATCGTACAAATTTTTCAATACCAAACTTATAGATAAAACGATAATAAGGTAGAGAAATCGCTGCGAGTCCCATTCCATGTGCACAGTCTGTATAAGCCCCTAATTGATGTTCAATCATATGAACTTGCCAATCTTGTGTTTTTGATAATCCTGTGAGGGTATTTAATGCAAGTGTTGCATTCCACATAAGATTACTTCTGGCTTCGTAATCTGTTGGATTTTTTAGTGCGATACGTAAATTATCAATCGAAGATTTTAATAAACTTTCAATTAAATAATCGGTTGTATTTGCACCTTCATCAGAAAAATATTGCTCCATCAAATGCGACATAGTGTCAAAAACACCACTTACCATCTGATACTGAGAAACAGAAAAAGTATATTCTGGGTTTAAAATCGAGAACTTAGGAAATACATTTGCAGGAAATGCACGTCCAATTTTATATTTAGTCTCTTCATGGGTAATAACTGAACCACCATTCATTTCAGAGCCTGTGCCTACCATGGTAAGAATTGATGCGACAGGAACAATTTTATTTGTTACATCTTGGTATTCAACCCAGTATTTTTGGAAAGGATCTTCATTTTCACAATAAGCCGAAATGGAAATGCCTTTCGCACAATCGATAACGGAGCCACCACCGACCGCTAATATCAAACTGACATTGTGTTCGCGAACTAGCTGAGCACCTTCCATCATTTTTTTATAAGTTGGGTTTGGCATAACGCCTGATAACTCAACAATGTTTTTACCTGCATGACGGAGTATGGTTATAACCTCATCATAGAGCCCATTTGATTTAATCGCGTTACGGCCATACATCAGCATAACTGTTTCGCCATAATGTGATAATTCATCATTTAATTTAGCAAGAGAATTCTTACCAAAATGAATGGTGGTTGGATTATAGTAAGAGAAATCGAGTTGCATTTTGATATCCTTTTGCCAGATTAAAGACTATCTAATTAAAGCCTAATGTATTTTTTAACTTCAAATAAGATAGAGACAGATTAATTGTTGAGGAAAATGCTATCGCTTTCGCATTTAGAAATGAATGTCTGATCTTCTTAGTCTCTTGCCTATTTTTCCAAAAAACTAAAATGATGATTGTGAATAATATAAATCAGCTTAGAGAAAGAACAAGAGCATTTATAACGGTTAAATATGATCCGTTTCTTTAAGCAACTTAATGTCTGTTGCTGGTGGAGCTCCGAATAATCGACTATATTCACGACTAAATTGAGAAGGGCTTTCATAACCAACTCGGAAAGTGGTTGTCGTTGCACCTAAATTTTCAGTTAACATTAACCGACGGGCTTCACTGAGTCGTAATTTTTTTTGGAATTGAAGCGGAGTCATTGATGTCATTGTTTTAAAATGAGTATAAAAAGCAGATTTGCTCATTCCAGAACATGAAGCCAATTCACTGATATTTAATGGTTTTATATAATTACTTTTTAACCAATCAATCGCTTTAGCTATTTGATGACTATGACTACCTGCTGTGACGATTTGATTCAATCGTTCACCTTGCTCTGTAATAAGTAGACGATAAAAAATCTCACGCTTTATACCTGGAGCAAGAATTTTAATACTATCAGGCTCATCAAGAAGAGTGAGCAAGCGAATAAAGGCATTGACTAAAGGTTCTGATAATTTGCCAACAGCAATTCCTTTTTGAGCATTTAAATCTGAGTTAAATGTTAATTCACTATCAACGATGAGTTGCGATATTTCTTGCAGATCTAACTCCATAACTAGCCCTAAAAAAGGTTTCTCGTTGCTGGCTTTCATAATATTTGCCATAACTGGGAGTTCTATTGAAGAAATTAAAAAATGGTTGGCATCATAAATAAAGCTTTCTTCTCCTAAGATCACTCTCTTTTCACCTTGGGCAATTAAACATATTCCTGATTTGTGAGTATGGCTGGTAATTGGTGTAGGAGAAGTCCAGTGTGTCAGCGTTAATCCCGGAATTTGAGTTTCAAATTGATTAGTATCATGAGTCCATTTTTCAATCTGCATGGCTAGTTTTTGAGTTAATAACGCCATGTTTTCTAATTTATTCATATGGACTCCATACGGGATAAAGCGATTAATATTGTCGTCGTCGCAAAATTATAATGTATGAGATGAATATTAGAAAATTATTTGACGTATATTTAATAAGAAATCTGGAAAGTAAACATCAAAAATAAGATAGGCTGTGCCTAATAAATCACAGCCTTATGAATATATTATTTATTGGTTTTATTTTTTTCTAACCATTTTTGCATTTGTTCTATTTCAGGGCCTTGCGCATCAATAATAGCCTGAGCTAGTTTACGCATTTCAGGATCAGTACCGTATTTCAACTCGATCTTAGCCATATCAATAGCGCCTAAATGGTGGGCAATCATGCCATCAGCAAAAGCGACATCTGCATTATCGGTATTCATCCCTTTTGCCATATCGGCATGCATCTTATTCATGGAATCATTGAGTTCTTTTTGCATTGGCGAACTGTTATGAGGTGTATCCATATTCATGTTCATGTGTGTATTGTTTGCCATTGCACCAAAAGAGATAGCACTCATTAAAATAACAGCAGTAGGTAAAATCTTTTTCATAACAGTTTCCTTTAATTTATCGTGTAATTGTTATTACTCTAAAGATTCCCCCTAGGGGAAGGTCAATGTTGTTATTCAAAGTTTAATGTTCTTTACCTTTAATGACGTAATTACAAAATAGCCTTTTTAACCCATTTTATTTCAATTGGTTATATCCCTAAATTCAATTTCATATCTCTTTATA
This sequence comes from Proteus sp. TSJ240517, assembly GCF_047921575.1. Lineage (NCBI taxonomy): Bacteria > Pseudomonadati > Pseudomonadota > Gammaproteobacteria > Enterobacterales > Morganellaceae > Proteus > Proteus sp. TSJ240517. The sequence goes on along the minus strand of NZ_JBLRMH010000001.1, from coordinate 580,348 downwards.
CACTCAGAATTTCTTTATAAAAGATAGAAAAGTAATGATAACTATTCCCATTGAATGTATTTTATTATAAAGTTGCATTATTAATGCAACTTTATGGCGGGCTATATGGATAATCAAACTACAACGCAGTCTATGTCTCAAGAGCACTCAAAAGCAGGACATACCTTTTTAGCAAGTTTAGGGAAAACACGTTTAAGACCCGGCGGTGTAGAGGCATCTGATTGGTTGATTAATAACGCACATTTTACATCATCAAGCCATGTTCTTGAGATTGCTTGTAATATGGCGACAACTTCAATTGAAATTGCTAAGGAATATGGTTGCCATATTATTGCTGTCGATATGGATGATAATGCTTTAGCTCATGCACAGAATAATGTTGATAAAGCACAATTATCACATTTGATTCAATTAACCAAAGCCAATGCGTTATCTTTGCCTTTTCCTGATAATACGTTTGATATTGTTATAAATGAAGCAATGTTGACAATGTATGCAGATAAAGCCAAAACAAAGCTAGTAAAAGAGTATTACCGTGTTTTAAAACCCGGTGGTTTATTATTAACTCATGATATTATGAAGAAAAATGATGATGTTAATAGAGATAAATTAATCGGTGTAGTGAAATCAAATGTAGCACCAATGTTTAAGCAAGAGTGGCATGATTTATTTATTAATATTGGTTTCTCAGAAGTAAAAATAAAATCTGGCAACATGAGTTTAATGTCACCTATTGGTTTAATTCGTGATGAAGGTTTATTTAGAACAGCTAAGATAATTAAAAATGGATTGGCAAATAAGCAAAATAGGCCACGCTTCTTATCAATGTTTCGTTTTTTTAGAGAAAATCGGCATATTTTAAATTATATTGCGTGTTGCTCTAAAAAATAATTCCATCAAGAAAAGCTTATATATCATTTAATGGCACCTAGGTAAAACTAGGTGCTTGTTTTTCTATTAATAAGAATAAATAGAACTGTATACCTCCGTAATAAAATGTAAAAAATAAAAAGAATCGTAATCCAGATTGAACCTGATTTATTTTAACTATATATATTAAAAATAAGCATTAAAAATAAGCATTAAAAAATAAATATTAAAACAGATATGATTGATATGTGGAGTTTAATATGAAACAGATACTTATTATTGCAGGAGGGATATTATCGCTGACTATTATGTTGGCTATTCTTGTCGCTATTATCATAGTATCTGTCATTAAAGAAAATACCACTGAGTTTTGGAGTGAAAGCCGTGAATTGATTGAAAATTCGTCATCAACAGTACGTAAAACGCTTTCTACCGTAGAAGCAAAACGCGATACGCTTATGGCTATTTATCAATCTAAAGATAATAATGGAAGTTGTCAGCAGCTAGCTGAAAAGCTAAATGATGTTGAAAAAGCACTTTCTAATGGAAATTTAACGCTATCACGACCAGCAAAAGAACAAATTTCAACTATCAAAAATGCTTTTGATGGTTCGACATCACCTACGAAAAATATTGCTTGCGAGCAAGCAATTCAAGTTATTACTGACTTGAGTCAGTAATCTTAATATCCTTTCTATTTTTATTTATCTTTTATCCAACAGTAAGATTATTTTCGGTTATTAAATTAGTATCTCTTAACTTAATTCAATGAATATGCGATATATTTTTCTTGAAAAGAGTATATTTTTATTCTTTACCATAAAGTAGCAATAGGGCATTTATATCTACAATCTTACTATTAAAAGATTATGTTAACGTTAAAAAGAAGTTGCCAAGGGGATTTAAAATCGCGATACGAATATGCTAAAATTGATAGCTGATTCGCTTTAGCAGTGAGATTTGGTGATAATTTGGTTTATTTTTTGTTTCTAACGAAATGTGTTTTTATTTTTAATACTATTTTTTATTTTCAATCTAATAAATCAATTTTAGCGCAAGTAAGAAAAGCAAATCAGACAAAAGCTTCTATCAAAAGCATGGCATATATATCAATATAATTTAAGAAAATATCAATCAATTATGAATATCGCAGCATCAAACGTAAATGAAGTTAGCCGACAAACAGCGTGGATCAGGGTAATAATATTATCATTCGCGGCTTTCGTTTTTAATACAACAGAATTTGTTCCTGTTGCATTGTTAAGTGATATTTCTGAAAGCTTTGGTATGCTCCCAGCTCAAACAGGTTTAATGATCACGATATATGCTTGGGTTGTTGCTTTAATGTCTCTGCCTTTAATGATAATGACAAGTAAAGTTGAGCGACGTAAGTTACTTATTATTTTATTTATACTCTTTATTTTAAGTCATATTTTATCTGGTGTGGCATGGGATTTTAAATCACTGATAGCAGGGCGTATTGGTGTCGCTTTTTCTCATGCAGTATTTTGGTCTATTACTGCATCACTAGCTATTAGAGTAGCACCTGCTGGTAAACGCGCTCAGGCATTAGGTTTATTAGCAACAGGAACAGCACTTGCAACAGTATTAGGTTTACCTATTGGTCGTGTTGTTGGACAGTGGTTAGGATGGCGTGCAACATTTATGGGCATTGGGATATTAGCCTTAATTACTATGTTTGCATTAATGCGTTATTTACCTTTATTACCAAGTGAGCATTCAGGATCACTAAAAAGTGTGCCTATGTTATTAAAGCGCGGCCCACTCATGGGGATCTTTCTATTAACGGTTATTGCCGTAACGGCGCATTTTACAGCGTATAGTTATATCGAGCCTTTTGTGGTTGATATTGCAAATCTGGATCAGAATTTTGCTACGTTGGTGTTATTGATTTTTGGTGGAGCCGGTATCATTGGTAGCGTGTTATTTAGTCGTTATAGCACCAAAATGCCAACATCATTCTTATTTTCAGCCTTAATATTGCTTACTGTTTGTTTAAGCTTATTAATGATCAGTAGCCAGAATCTAACCGCATTTATTGTGCTGATTATATTTTGGGGTATTGGATTTATGTGTATTGGGCTAGGAATGCAGGTGAAAGTGATTGATTTAGCACCTGATGCAACAGATATCGCTATGTCTATTTATTCTGGTATTTTTAATATCGGTATTGGTGCTGGAGCATTGATTGGTAATCAGGTTATTTTACATGCTGGTATGACAAACATTGGCTATGCAGGAACAATATTAAGTATTATTGCAGCGGTTTGGTGTGGTTTTATCTTTAATCGTTATCGTGTTGCTATGGGCGGGGAACCCCGCCAAAGGAATCAACTTCATCAACACTAAATAAGTATTTCTACGATATAAAGGCACTTATTCAATAGGAAGAGTGCCTTTTTTATTTGTTGTAGATGAATATCCGTAATCTCGCTTGTGATAGAATTCACAAAATTGACTTTGTATAGGATTAAGGCGAAAAAATGAATGGATTAACTTACTTAATGTTGGCAATTATATCTGAAGTCATTGCGACAACAATGCTGAAAGCTTCTGATGGTTTTAGCCGATTATATCCATCTATTGTAGTCGTCATTGGTTACTGTCTTTCTTTTTGGGCACTTTCTCAAGTGGTAAGAGTTATGCCATTAGGTATTGCTTATGCAATATGGAGTGGATTAGGGATAGTTTTAGTCTCTGTTGCAGCAGTATTTCTTTATCAACAAAAACTCGATTTACCTGCCATTGTTGGTATGACTTTAATTATTGCTGGTGTTTTAGTTATAAATCTACTTTCAAAAAGTGCTTCACACTAATAGGAATAACTGGAATAAATTAGGGTGTCTTTGATGCAAAAGAAATTTAAAACAGCTTGTTATCTTATTATGTTGACTAGCTTTGCTTTTATTGCAGGATGCAGTAATTCAGCGCAGACACAATATTCATCTACACAAATGGTTAGTAAAAGTCGAACGATACCGACAACCAGCCTTGATATTCCCTTAGAAGAATCAGCCAAGGCAACCTGTGTCTTTTCAGGTGGTGTGCCTTCTTTAAACTATGAATTGCATGGCGGTCAGACGCCAGTGTGTCAATTTGCTAATGGTAAGCGTTGTAGTGAACAAGCTTTAATTGAAGGGGCTTGCATTCCAGGTTAAAGCTTATTTGGGGTTGAATGCTGAATCACCATTTCTCTATTATAAAAATAGCCTTTAGTTTATCGCTAAAGGCTATTTTCTTTTTTATTCTTTTGTCTTAAAAGAACTTGTTATTTGGCTCATTAATACTAATAAACCTACAACAAAATAAGCAGAGAAAATAATAAGCATCCATTGTGGCATTTCTAAAGTTAAGAATTGCCATTGGCTGACAGAGCAATCACCGGTTGCTTGGAATACAGAAGGGAACCAATCTTGCAGGGCAAACCAAGAAGGTAAAGTGACAAAGAAATCACAGGTTGCAAAAGGTGATGGATTCAGAATAAGTTGTGTATGCTCCCAAGCTAGTTCAATTCCTCGGTATGCAGAATAAATCCATAAGAAACTACCCGCCATACGCATAAGAGCCATTTTAGGTGCAGATGCCCCAATCAATGCAGCAACTAAGATCCCTAATACTGCGATACGTTGATAGACGCACATTACGCAAGGCATTAATTCCATTCCGTACTGAAAATACAATGCAGCACCTTCAAGACCTATTGCTGTTAATGCAAGCAACAGCCATGAAAAACGGCTTTGTGACCAGTGACGAAGAGAAGTCAGCATAATAATATCCATTTAAATATTAAATAAAATAAGTGCCTATTCTGCCCAAAAATCAAGCGCAAAAAAAGTTAAAACCTGTTATTTCACAAATATTTACATTCAAGCTTATTTTAATGAAAAAAATAGGACTTTTATCAAATAAAAGTCCTATTTATGTGGTGTAACTGTGGATCTATTGTTATGGAATAGCAACTAAACCAATTTCATAAAACCAGTGTGTTGCAGGAACAAGCCAAAATTCAACAGCCAGTAAACCAAGCAATGTCATTACAATTGTATATGGCAGTGCCATTATCACCATACGGCCATATGATAAACGGATAAGTGGTGATAATGCTGATGTTAATAAGAACAGGAATGCGGCTTGACCATTTGGCGTCGCAACAGAAGGTAAGTTTGTACCTGTATTAATAGCAACACCAATATGTTCATATTGTGATTGGCTAATTAATCCATTTTGCAATGCTGTTAAAGCTTCACTGATATAAACCGTACCCACAAACACGTTATCTGAAATAGCAGATAGTAGACCATTAAAGAGGTAAAAAAGAGACAGTTGTGAGGATTCTGAAGCTTGAAGAACAAACTGAATAATAGGGCCAAATAATTGTTGATCAATAATAACAGCAACAATAGAGAAGAAAACAGTCAATAACGCAGTGAAAGGTAAGGCTTCTTCAAATGCTTTACCAAGAGCGTGTTCTTCTGTGATCCCACAAAATGCAGTGGCAAGAATAATAACAGATAAACCGATAATACCGACTTCTGCTAAATGGAGCGCTAAAGCAACAATCAACCAAATACCAATTAATGCTTGGATCATTAGTTGTGCTTTTTCTTGAGAAGTGCGTTTTTCACTGTTTTTCTTATCGTATTCAGTGAGAACTTTACGAACTAAATCAGGTAATTCAGCACCATAACCAAAGAGCTTAAAGCGTTCTACAAGGTAGCACACTGCAAGGCCAGCAAAGAAAACAGGAATAGTGACAGGTGACATTCTGATAAAGAAGGTCACAAAATCCCACTCTAAATGTTTTGCAATAATAAGGTTTTGTGGTTCACCAACCATGGTCATTACGCCACCTAATGCAGTACCAACACCCGCATGCATCATTAAGCTACGTAAAAAAGCACGGAATTGTTCTAAAGTTTGTTTTTTTTCTGCGGTATCAATAAATCCATCATTATTTAATTCTGCACCTGATTGGTTAGAAGCGAAATTATGATAAATAGAATAGAAACCGAGAGAGACACTGATTACAACCGCGATAACGGTTAAAGCATCTAAAAAGGCAGATAAAAATGCACTTGCGAAGCAAAAGGCAATAGACAACATTCGTTTAGAGCGAATGGATAACAGCAGTTTAGTAAAAGCAAACAGTAATAATTGCTTCATAAAATAGATACCTGCAACCATAAAGACAAGAAGCAAAATCACTTCAAGGTTGTTGGCAATTTCATGACCAATCTGTTTTGGGCTAGTCATACCAATGATGACGGCCTCAATAGCAAGTAATCCTCCGGGTTGTAACGGGTAACACTTTAGCGCCATAGCCAGTGTAAAAATAAATTCTACAACTAATAGCCAACCGGCGACAAAAGGGTCAACAAAGAAAAAAATCAGTGGGTTGATAATTAAAAAAGTAAGAATAGCAAGCTTATACCAATCTGGGGAATTCCCCATAAAGTTCTTTAGTAGTGCTTGTCTTATACTCATATCCATTAGGTTTCTCATCCTCCAAATAGAGATTTTAAGCGCAATGATGCGCAATTTAACCATAGTACGCGCTAATCGCTGTGAAATTAAGCGCCTCAGTAATAATAAATTGATAAAGCTACATCAAGTTTTATGATGCCATTCACTATTTAATGATGGTTGAGCTATATCAAAATTACGCATTCTGATATTATCTTTTCCATTATTAGCAGAAAAATCGCTTCGGAAGAAATAAAAATATGGTTATTAAGGCTCAAAGCCCCGCAGGTTTTGCGGAAGAGTATATTGTTGAAAGCATCTGGAATAATCGTTTTCCTCCTGGATCTATTCTTCCAGCGGAACGTGAGCTCTCTGAATTAATCGGTGTTACAAGAACCACATTAAGAGAAGTGTTACAACGCCTTGCTCGTGATGGTTGGTTAACAATTCAACACGGAAAGCCAACGAAGGTAAACAATTTCTGGGAAACATCAGGCCTTAATATCCTTGAAACAGTCGCTCGTCTCGATCATGATCGAGTACCACAGTTAATAGATAACTTATTGGCCGTCAGAACCAATATCTCAGCTATTTTTATACGTACAGCATTTAGAAATAGCCCTGAAAAATGTATTGAAATTTTAAACCATGAGCTTACTACTGAAAATAGCGCTGATGAGTTTAGTGAACTGGATTACAACATTTTCCGTGGATTGGCGTTTGCATCAGGTAACCCAATTTATGGTCTTATCTTAAACGGCTTAAAAGGGCTTTATACGCGCGTAGGTCGTTATTATTTCTCAAATATTCAAGCCAAAGAACTCGCATTAGCATTCTATAAAAAACTGGCTGCATTATGTGAGCAAAAAGATGTCGAGCATGTCATGGAATGTGTCCGTCAATATGGTAAAGACAGTGGTGTTATCTGGCAAAGTTTACAGTCACCATTACCAAGTGACCTAGAAGAAGTAAAACGCTAATTACGTTTGCTGCTTTATCACAATAGAAAAACCAGTATGCATATAATTTGTGATACTGGTTTTTTTATGCTTTTTAAAAAGCCAATGTGTCATTTTTTAGGCAATGCTTTAAATAGGTTATTTTTAGTAAAAAGAGTAACCAAAGTGAGTTAATTTAGGCGTTATCATCTTAAAATAAGCTAATTTTTAGATTTTAATAAAGTTCCAATTTTCTTTTCCTACACTTTAAAATCCCTTCAATTTAAAATAATTTACTAATCAATATTTTTATAATTTACAGTAAAAATAATATATCATTGATTTTACTGGTTAATTAAATGTTTTTTTTTGAAAATCATCTGTCGAATAACAATCAAATGTGACTTAACTCTAAAATCTATCTTTTTATTGGCTTAGATGATTATTCTATATTGGCTTTTTGTGTATGGAATATTATTCTTATGTTATATCAATGTAAATTATTGGAGTCTTGCCATGAAAGTGATCATCTTAGGTGGCGGCGTTATTGGTGTAACGAGTGCGTGGTATCTTGTGCAACAAGGCCATGAAGTCATTGTTGTTGATAGACAAAATAGTGCAGCTGAAGAGACGAGTGCAGGTAATGCAGGCCAAATATCTCCAGGGTATGCAACGCCTTGGGGCGCGCCAGGTATTCCATTAAAAGCAGTTAAATGGATGTTTCAAAAGCACGCACCATTAGCGATTAAACCCGATGGCTCACTTTTCCAATTACGTTGGATGTGGCAAATGTTACGTAATTGTGATACGTCACATTACACTATGAATAAAAGTCGCATGGTGCGTATTGCCGAATATAGCCGTGATTGCATTCGTCAGTTACGCCAAGACACTGGCATTGAATATGAAGGTCGCCAAGGCGGCACTCTGCAACTTTTCCGTGATCAAAAGCAATTTGATAATGTAGCCAATGATATTGCTGTATTAAAGCAAGAGGGCGTTGCTTATGAATTGTTAACTGCGGATCAACTAAAATTAGCCGAACCTGCACTTGAGCATGTTAGTCACAAATTGACAGGTGGTTTACGTTTACCAAATGATGAAACGGGTGATTGCCAAACTTTCACGAAAAGACTCGCTAAAATGGCAGAAGATGCAGGTGTTACGTTCTTGTTTAACAAAGAAATCAAACATTTGTTATTTGATGGTGATAAAGTAGCGGGTGTTCAATGTCATGATGGATTATTAACAGCCGATCACTATGTTGTTGCCATGGGCTCTTATTCAACAGAGTTTTTGAAAAACAAAGTCGCCATTCCAGTTTACCCTCTTAAAGGTTATTCACTTACGATGCCGATTATTGATGCTTCAAGAGCACCAACATCCACTATTTTAGATGAAACTTATAAAATCGCAGTAACTCGTTTTGATGAGCGAATTCGTGTTGGCGGAATGGCAGAAGTCGTTGGTTTTAATCTGGATATTTTAAAATCGCGCTGTGAAACATTAAAAATGGTTGTACAAGATCTCTATCAAGGTGGTGGTGATATTGAGAAAGCCACTTTTTGGACAGGTTTAAGACCTATGACACCTGATGGTACACCAATTGTAGGACCTACGGCTTATCGCAATTTATCATTAAATACAGGGCACGGCACATTAGGTTGGACAATGGCATGTGGCTCTGGACAATTATTGGCTGATTTAATTTCAGGGAATAAACCTGCTATTGCCGCTGATGATTTATCTGTGTTTCGGTATATCGATGGCTTTAATACTAAATTGCTCTTACCGGGGCAAAAACTTGATGCAGCTTATTAATTGAGGAAAAAACATGTCCAGACCCACAAAAGTAACCATTAACCTCGATGCATTAAGCCATAATCTATCTGTTATTAAAGAGAGAGTCAGAGGCAGCAAAGTGTGGTCTGTTGTAAAAGCAGATGCTTATGGACATGGATTATCCTGTGTTTGGCCGGCATTAAGTCATACTGATGGTTTTGCATTAATTGAGTTAGACAAAGCTATCATGTTAAGAGAGCAAGGATGGGTTGGTCCCATCCTTTTACTCGAAGGTTTTTTTAAACCAGAAGATGTCTATTTACTCGAGCGCTATTCACTTACCACCGCAGTGCATTCAGATTGGCAATTTGATGCCATAGAAAAAGCACAATTAGAAAGACCTATCAATATTTATCTTAAGCTTAATAGTGGAATGAACCGTTTAGGTTATCGTCCTGATGCTTATCAACAAGCGATTGATCGTGCGAAAAGTATCAAAAATATTGGTTCAATTATCCAAATGTCGCATTTTGCTAATGCAGATACTGGATTGAACATGAATGCACAAAAGGCCGCCATTAATCAGGTAATGGTAAATGAATTACCTCGGTGTTTGGCAAATTCAGCTGCAACGTTATTTGATCCTGAAACTTATCAAGATTGGGTACGCCCAGGTATTATTTTATATGGTGTTTCGCCTTCGGGTGTTTGGCAAGATATTGCTAATTTCGATTTACAACCCGTAATGACATTTAATAGTGAAATATTAGCCATTCAACAAGTCAAAAAAGGTGAGCAGATAGGTTATGGTAGCCGATATACCGCTGAGCGTGATATGCGGATCGGTGTTGTTGCCTGTGGTTATGCTGATGGTTATCCAAGACACGCACCAGACGGTACACCTGTTATTGTTAATGGACATAAAACACAATTGGTAGGGCGCATCTCTATGGATATGCTAACCATTGATGTTACGGATTTTCCTGATGTCAATTACGGTAGTCCAGTTGAATTATGGGGGAAAGAACTTCCTGTTGATGATGTTGCAATGGCATGTGGCACTATTGGTTACGAATTACTGTGTGCAATAGCACCAAGAGTTATTGTTGAAGTGATGATAAATTTACCTAATTCCACTTTTTCTGATCTAAATGAAAGTTGTTGATAATCACTAAACTAGAATAAGATTAAATTTATTTTGATTTGGTGATCCTATGAGTAACGGCATTGCATTGCGTGTGAAAGGAAAGGTTCAAGGCGTTGGATTTCGCCCATTTGTTTGGCAATTAGCTCATCGTTTTTGTTTATTAGGGCAAGTGAGCAATGATAGTTTGGGGGTATTGATACATTTAACGCCTTCACCTAAAAATGCACTCTTTATAGAGGCATTAAAAGCAGAATGCCCACCATTAGCACGTATTGAACGTATAGAAGAATCACCTTATCAATGGGAACAGCTACCTACTGATTTTATTATTGTAAAAAGTGGTGGTGGCGAAATGGATACACAAGTTGTTCCTGATGCAACAACTTGCCAAGCTTGCATTGATGAATTGTTTGACCCACAAAATCGTCGTTATCATTATCCTTTTATTAACTGCACACATTGTGGCCCTCGTTTTACTATTATAAAAAAAATGCCTTATGACAGGCCTTTTACTTCTATGTCTGAATTTCCATTCTGCCCTGAATGTAAACATGAATATGAAGATCCCGCAGATAGACGGTTTCATGCTCAGCCTAATGCATGCCCTGTATGTGGGCCTCATATCTGGCTTGCAGATAATCAGGGTAAAGAGTTAGCAACGAAAGAGCTTGCATTAACCCAAGCTTGTGAAGCATTACTTGCTGGAAAAATTGTTGCAGTTAAAGGTATTGGTGGTTTTCATTTAGTGTGTGATGCACGTAATAATGAGAGCGTTGCATTATTACGCGAACGCAAGTACCGACCCGCAAAGCCATTAGCTGTGATGATCACAGGAATTGATCAAATTAAAGCAGATAAGCAAGATCTCGATTTTCTTCCTACAGCTATCCAAACATTGCAAAGCACCGCAGCCCCAATTGTATTAGTCCCTAAAACTGTTACACCTAAACTTGCGGAGCTTATTGCGCCGGGATTAACTGAAATTGGTGTTATGTTGCCAGCCAATCCACTGCAACATCTATTAGCGCGTGGTACGAACATTCCTCTTGTTATGACATCAGGAAATGCATCAGGCCATACACCAGCATTAAGTAATGAAGATGCCTTAATGCAATTGAAAGATATTGCAGATTTATTCTTAATGCATAATAGAGAAATTATACAAAGGGCGGATGATTCATTAGTTCGTATTGAGGGTAAACAGAGCGTCATGATCCGACGTTCTCGCGGATATGTACCTGATGCGATTTCATTACCTGAAGATTTTGAGGCGCAACCGTCAGTGCTTGCAATGGGGGGCGATCTCAAAAATGTATTTTGCTTATTACGTCAGCATCAAGCCATTATGGGGCCTCATTTAGGGGATCTTGATGATTTAAGCGTGCGACAACAGTTGGTAAAATCGTTGGCTCTCTTCCAACAAATTTATCGCTTCACCCCTAAAGCAATTGCAATAGATGCACATCCTAACTACATCAGTCATCAGTTGGGTAAGCAGTTTGCTCAAGAGCAAAATATTCCTGTTATTGAAGTCTCTCATCATCATGCACATATTGTTTCTTGTCTTGCTGAACATGGTCATACACATCAACAAGGTGCTGTTATTGGTATTGCTCTTGATGGATTAGGTTTTGGACAAGACGGGACTTTATGGGGCGGAGAATGTTTGCTGGTGGATTATCAGAAATCAGAACGGATTGGTGGGCTTCCTGCGGTTGCTATGCCAGGAGGCAATCTTGCCTCAGTTCAACCTTGGCGAAACTGGTTCGCACATTTAGCTACTTTTTCTAAAGATTGGCAAGGTAGTGTTATCGCCAAAATGATACCTAGTAATGATTTGCAAATATTAAGTAAGGCAGTAGAACGTGGTTTAAATTCGCCTAAAGCCTCTTCTTGTGGTCGGTTTTTTGATGCAGTTTCAGCATCATTAGGATTAGCGCCTAAAGAAATAAGTTGGGAAGGTGAAGCTGCATGTTACTTACAAACGGCGGCATCACAGTGTCATCAAGACAAACAAACAGAAATTATTAAGCAATATGGGCATTTGATGCCTGTAAAAAACAACTTGCTTGATCTATCTGTTTTTTGGACACAATGGGAAGATGTTGATCTTAATGTCAGTGAAAAAGCGTGGTTATTTCATTATTTATTAGCTGAAAGTTTAAGCGAAATTGCATTGCAATGTGCGGATGAACATCAGATTGATACCATTGTACTTACGGGGGGTGTGTTAAATAACATGCTACTCAAACACCTGTTTAAGAAAAAATTAAACAATAAAAAAGTATTAACACCTATGATGTTACCTGCTGGTGATGGCGGTATTGCATTAGGGCAAGCATTGATTGCTACACATTTAATGCAAAAATAAAATAATTATAGGTAAAATAATGCCAGTTTTAGTTAGTTGTGACTGAAATAGGTTTTTGGTTGCTACTTTATTAATGATTAATGACAATATGGAAAATCATCGTGAGTAATAAGAAGATTATCGTTTCTTTGGCCGTTATTGCAGGATTAAGCACGCCAGCAGCATTTGCTGGAGAATGGTCAATTGGTGGTTCAGTTTTAGCACAAGTCACTCCTTATAAAGGGGCTAAATCAAAAGATTATTTATTACCAGTACCGCAAGTTAATTACCAATCAGAGAATTTCTATTTCGCAACGTTAGCGGCGGGATATTACCTATGGAATACACCGAAAGATCAACTTTCTGTTGATTTACACTACTATCCTCAAGCCTTTAAACCAAGCGATAGTGACGATGAGCAAATGAAAAAACTGAATCGTCGCCGTGACACTATGATGGGTGGCTTTACTTATAAACACCACGAATCATGGGGTAGCTTAAGAGCGATCGTTTCTGGTGATATGCTAGGCAAAAGTAACGGTATTATCGCTGACGCCGCTTATTTATATCCTTTCGAATTTGGTAACTGGTCTTTACAACCAGGTGCAGGTGTTGTTTGGGAAAACAAAAAGCAAAACCGTTACGCTTATGGTATTACTCACGCAGAATCTCAACGTAGTGGTTTAGCAGAATATACGCCAAATGATAGCTGGAGACCGTATGTAGAGCTATCGGCGAACTATAAGTTTGCTGAAAACTGGAATTTCTTTGCGATGGGACGTGTTGACCATTTACCAAGTGAAGTGAAAGACAGCCCAATGGTGAATAAATCTGTTACAGCGATTGTGTGGACAGGTGTGACTTACGCATTCTAATTAGCGAAAATCTAACTAGAATTTAGTAAGATTAGCCATAATAAAAAAAGCTTCGATTCAAACTCGAAGCTTTTTTATGGTGGCAAGATATCAGTAATACTTTATTTTTCGGCAATATTTTTACGAACACGAACTACCAGAGATAAGCGACCAGGATGAACGTTATCTGGTTTTAATGGTTGGTGGATACGAGCGGTTTCTACGCAAGCCATTTTACGATAGCCACCTGTGCTCATATCTTTCATTGAACTTGCGAGTTCTGCGCCGGGGTTCCAACATACCACATCACTATGATGGTAATGATGAACCTCAATTGTGCGATCCCAGCCATCATCATGAATAAGATTAAAATCGTCAGGCTCTGTATAAAGCCTGTCAGTGCGTCCATTGAAGCGTAATGAGGTTTCATCAGTGTAAACCTCTTTATCTGCCACGGTGTCAATGTAGTGGCCTCCTAAGCCAGTTACAGAGACATTATCAATGTCACTCACATTAAAATAAGAATGAAGGGCGGCTGTCGCTTCATAATCACCGTAAGATTCTAATTCAACCTCACAGGTTGCGCCTAATTTAAAGCGAGCAATAACCGTAAACTCATGAGGCCAATATTTCTGCGTCTGCTGGCTCTCTTTTAGTGTCATGGTAATGAGTACGCCATCCTCTTGCTCTGTGTGAGCACTAAATTCCCAAGGAAGAATTCGTGCAAATCCATGGCTTGGTGTACCTGCTGAAGCAAACCAAGGCCAGCAAATAGGAATACCACCACGAATGGCAACACCGGGAGTGAAGAGAGAGGCTTCGCTTACCCAAAATACAGGATGCTCTTGTGCGGGTTGCCAAGCAATTAAATGTGCGCCTTGAAGACTGATAGCTGCGCGTACTTTAGGATGTGAAATAACAAGGATAGGAAGTTCGCCTAATTGCCGACGACTTAAGTAAGGTGATATTTGTTCAATAATCGGCAAAGAAAAAATTTTCTCATTCATTATTTTATGACCTTATGTCACTGACTATTTCAATACAATAAACTGACTGGCTAGAAAATAAAAGAGCCACCGAAAAGGTGGCTCTAAAAGAAATCGTGACTTTCTAAACTCTAATTATTTAGAGATATGAGAAATCAGATCCAGAACTTTGTTTGAATAACCAACTTCGTTATCGTACCAAGCAACTAATTTAACAAAGTTGTCGTTCAGTGCGATACCTGCTTTAGCATCAAATACTGAAGTCAGAACTTCACCGTTGAAGTCAGTTGAAACAACTGCATCTTCAGTGTAGCCCAGAACGCCTTTCAGTTCGCCTTCAGCTGCTGCTTTGATAGCGTCACAGATTTGAGCGTAAGTTGCTGGTTTTTCCAGACGTGCAGTCAGATCAACAACAGAAACGTTAGGAGTAGGAACACGGAAAGACATACCAGTCAGTTTGCCGTTCAGTTCAGGGATAACTTTACCTACCGCTTTAGCAGCACCAGTTGATGATGGGATGATGTTTTGAGAAGCACCACGACCACCACGCCAGTCTTTTGCAGATGGACCATCAACAGTACGTTGAGTTGCAGTTGTTGCGTGAACAGTAGTCATCAGACCTTCAACGATACCGAAGTTATCGTTGATAACTTTAGCTAAAGGCGCTAAGCAGTTAGTAGTACAAGATGCGTTAGAAACGATATCTTGGCCTGCGTATGATTTATGGTTTACGCCCATTACGAACATTGGTGTGTTGTCTTTTGAAGGACCAGTCAGAACAACTTTTTTCGCACCAGCTTGGATGTGTTTACGAGCGGTTTCATCAGTTAAGAACAGACCAGTTGCTTCTGCAACAACGTCAGCACCGACTTCGTTCCATTTCAGATTTGCTGGATCTCTTTCTGAAGTTACGCGGATGGTTTTACCATTAACAACGAGGTGGCCATCTTTTACTTCAACAGTACCGTTGAAACGGCCATGAGTTGAATCGTATTTCAGCATGTATGCCATGTAGTCTGCGTCTAACAGATCGTTAATACCTACGATTTCGATATCTGAACGTTCTTGAGCAGCACGGAAAACGATGCGGCCGATACGACCAAAACCATTAATACCTACTTTGATAGTCATATGTATTCCACCAGCTTTAATTTAGTGAATTAAAAAGTTGCTTCTAAAGTTACCAAAACCGCGCCAATCGTCAAGCGGAATCGTGTCAATAATTGCAAAAAATCAATTAAAAAAACACTTTTCGCTTAAAGATTGGTCGTTTTAGCCAAATGTTACGCTGTGTATTATCGGGATCAACGCCGATAAATGAAGTTACCTTTGCTCCGTTATGTGAAATTCATCACATTTCAAAAACTAAAGATTACTCTTGATGATTTTAGACCATATTTTCCAGATTTGTTGTTAAATCTTTGTTATTATTCACTGTTGTTTTAAAAAGCATTTTTCTGGGCAAGAGGTCGATATGGCAGATAATGAAAAGAAAGTGAATATTTCAAGTAATAACAATCACCTTGATTTATCAACACTCAACGAAATGCAACGTTATGTAACGCAACAGCAAGGCACAGAACCGCCATTTAGTGGTAAATTATTACACAACCGTCAAACAGGAATTTATCACTGTTTATGTTGTTCTGCTCCTCTGTTTTATTCAGATACAAAATTTGATGCGGGATGTGGTTGGCCAAGCTTTTATCAACCTGTTAGTGATAATGCAATTCGCTATATTGATGATTTTTCTCATAATATGAAAAGAACTGAAATCCGTTGTCAGCAATGTGATGCACATTTAGGTCATGTTTTTAATGATGGCCCAGCCCCAACAGGGGAGCGTTATTGTGTTAATTCAGCATCTCTTTCATTTACGAATAGTGAAACAGGCGAAAAACAAGTCGGTTAACTCAATTAAGTTAACAAAATAATAACAACTGAAAAAACGATTCAGCCATTTCAAATGATTATTTAGCTTATGGAGCAATCAATGGAAGTTAATGAACTTATTTCGATGGTAACCCCTGAAATTTATCAGCGTATTTCAACCGCAGTTGAACTAGGTAAATGGCCTGATGGTGTTGCATTGACCGATGAGCAAAAAGAACATTGCATGCAGATTGTTTTATTATGGCAGGCGAAAAATAACCACGCACCTGAGCATATGACGGTAGGCACTAATGGACAAATTACCATGAAGAGCAAACAAGAATTAAAAGCTCAGTTTCAATCTGAACGCTTAGCGACGTTAACGCCAATGGATGATGAATAAAACCTGTGTTGAATGGATAGAATAAATATAAAAAGAGGCTGTTTATTAACCGAACTGGTTAAAATTAGCCCCTTTTTCATTTTATGAAGATAAAGAAAATAACGAACTTATTGATTGTTACGATTAAGCCAATGTGCTGAATCAATTAATGCTGCGCCTTTTGCTCTCATCTCTTCTAGTGCTTTTTCGCTATCGTCATCTTGAATATTGACACCGCGACAACCGTCTGTAACAACTGAAACCTGATATCCTAATAACAACGCATCTAGCACTGTAAATTTGACACAGTAATCCGTAGCAATTCCTAAAATATAAAGATGTTTTATATTTAATGTCTGCAAAAGTGTATGCAAACCTGTTTGGTATTCATGGTCGTTATCAAAAAAAGCACTATAACTATCAATAAGGTGATTTTGCCCTTTGTAAATAATATGATTAATCAGTGCTTGGTTTAATTCAGGATGAAATGCAGCGCCATAAGAATTTTGTACGCAATGTATTGGCCACCAAACTTGTGGTAATCCATTAAGAGTACCTACCTCTCCCACAACTGTGCCTGAATTTTCAGCAAAGCTAAGATGATCGGCTGGATGCCAGTCTAAACTGGCGATAATAGGATTTTTAGATTGCTTGAAACTATGAATAAGTTGATTGGCTGTTTGTATAACTATGTCGCTTTCATTAACAGCTAATGCACCACCTGTACAAAAATCATTTTGTATATCAACCAATAACAGTGCAGAATTTTTCACCACTTTTACCTTTAGATTAAACTTAGTCGTTATCGTCTAATGTCATTTCACCGCGTAGGTTTTGTTGCATTAGTCGGCAGATTTCAGTGTAATTATATTGTTGGCTAAGAAGATAATGCAGTTTAGTTAATGTTGCTTCAAATGTCATATCAAAGCCACTGATCACCCCAACTTCCGCTAATGCTTGACCTGTTGCATAACCTTCCATATTCACTCGGCCAGAAATACATTGTGTAAGGTTGATAACAACAATACCACGCTCTGTTGCTTCACGTAGGGTAGAAAGTAAAGCTGGGTGTGATGGTGCATTACCGACACCATAAGAGCGCAATATTAAGGCTTTCACAGGTTGCATCAGGATGTTTTTAACGACTTCATCGGAAAGACCCGGATAAATTGTGACAACACCGATAGGTTGAGGCGTAATATTATGTGCAGTAAATTCACCATTTCCTTTAGGAAAGGAATTAATTTTAAATTGTTTAATATTAATGCCCGCTTCTAACAGTGGTGCGCTATTTGGCGATGCAAAGGCATTAAAGCCGTCGGCATGTGCTTTTACGGTGCGGTTTCCGCGATACAGCGTGTTATTGAAAAATAGAGCCACTTCATTAATTGGATGATGAGCAGCGAGATAAAGCGCATTTAATAGGTTTGTTTGTCCATCAGAACGTAAGGCTTCTAAAGGAATTTGAGAGCCAGTAACAATAATAGGCTTGCTAAGATTCTCAAACATAAAAGAGAGTGCAGAAGCAGTAAATGCCATTGTATCAGTACCATGAAGAATAACGAATCCATCATAGTTGTGATAATTTTCACTAATATCATCAGCAATAGATTGCCAATCTTCAGGGGTAATATTTGAAGAGTCGATCAGCGGAAGATGCTCTTTGATTGTGAAATCAGGCATTTCTTCGCGATGGAACTCTGGCATTTTGGCTAATTGGCGTTGTAAATGTCCTGATACAGGAATATAGCCGTGTTCAGAATGTTGCATACCAATAGTACCACCCGTGTATACAACGTAGATTGATTTCTTTTGCATCAGACAAAACACTCTTATTAGGCTGTGAGAAATACCTGATTATAGGGAGTTTACAGAATAAAAAAAGGAAAGGATGCTAAAAAAAGAAAATAGAGATTAATGAATATCTGCTTTAACTCATTGTGTTAAAAATACTATTGATAAAAACGGGCAAAAAATAATCGTCAGTATATTATGCTAAACAAAGTCAGGAAAAAAGAGAAAAACACCTGCTCTGAAAGAGCAGGTGTTGAGACAAAAACGGCTATTGAATATCACCACAAGATAAGCAATACGCATAACGGTTAAGCGGATCATTCATATTGCGATAAAACTCCGTTTGTGATTTTACTTCTCTTAAAACAGGGGCTGGTAAATAAGCTTGTAATGGATCAGGGATAATAGCTTTTGCATTATTTGATAAGCTCATGA
Source organism: Proteus sp. TSJ240517 (assembly GCF_047921575.1). Lineage (NCBI taxonomy): Bacteria > Pseudomonadati > Pseudomonadota > Gammaproteobacteria > Enterobacterales > Morganellaceae > Proteus > Proteus sp. TSJ240517. The sequence continues at coordinate 561,454 of NZ_JBLRMH010000001.1, read as the reverse complement.
TTATCTGTTCAGAGAGACTTAATTCTGGCTTCATCCAATCAATAACAGGCTCTTTAATTTTTGCCATTTTAGCAACGGCATCAATGGCATCATCAAAATCACCAAACTCATCGACTAAGCCCACATTTTTTGCATCTATTCCTACCCACACTCGACCTTGAGCAATACGATCAATTTGAGCTGGCGTTTTTTTACGAGATTCAGCCACTAAATTAAGAAATGTTTTATAACCACTTTCGATATTCAGTTGTAACAACTCGGCAAATTCTTCAGGCAACTTATTGGTGACAGATAATCCTGCTAAAGGTGATGTTGTGACACCATCGGTATAAACACCAATAGACTCTAGGCTGTTTTCAAAGGTATTAATAACACCGAAAATACCAATAGAACCCGTTAATGTTGAAGGACTAGCAATAATCTTATTTGCAGGTGTGGAGATCCAATATCCTCCTGATGCTGCTAATCCTCCCATTGAAACAACCACATGTTTTTTCTGTTGTTTAAAGGCTTCAACTTCACTGCGAATTTGTTCTGATGCTGAAACACTACCACCTGGGCTATTTACACGTAATACAAGTGCTCGAATATTAGGATCTAAACGGGCTTGGCGAATTTGATTTGCAATGGTGGAACCGCCTGCGGAGCCAGGAATGCTTTCGCCGTCAATAATGGCGCCTTGAACAACGACTACGGCAATATTACCTTCATCATTTGCAGGTAATGATGAAGTTAACGTATTGGCATAATCATAAATACTGATATTGTTAAATTGCTTGTTCTCTTTATCCCACTGAAAGGTTTCTGTCATATCAGCTTCAAATTGAGCGTATGAGCTGACAGAATCCACTAATTTACGATTTAGCGCATAAGTTGCGTTATCCCCATCTGCATTGCGTAGCTGTGCAATCATCTCTTTTGCACCTGGGAAAACATCTTCTGTGGTAATGCTACGGTTTTCTGCCACTTGGGTTAAATAAGTAGACCACAGCGCATTAACTAAACGTAATGAAGCTTCTCGAGATTCCGCAGACATATCATTGCGCATTAACGGTTCAACCGCAGATTTATACGTTCCTACGCGGAAAATATGAGTACTTACTTTTAAATTTTCTAACAGTGTTTTGTAATAGAGATTTTGAAAGCCAAAACCATAAACACCCACTGCACCTTGAGGTGTGAGATAAATTTTATCTGCATAAGAAGCGAGATAATATTGCGGCTGACTGTAATAGCCACTCACTGCAAAAATCGGTTTGCCTGTTTTTTTAAATTCAGTAAGTGCCTTACCAATATAATTTAGCGAAGGCTGATCTGCGCCGACAAATTCATCAAGTTTAAGCACCATACCTTTAATTTTCGGATCTTGAGAGGCTAGGCGTAGTGTATCGACGACTTCAAATAATGAATTTTCTTGGAGCTGGCTACCCGAAACGCCTAAAAGCTCACGCCCAACTTCCCCTAAAGGATTTTGGGTTGCAGTTTGGTCAACAATCACACCTTTAAGATCAACAAGAAGGGCGCCTTCATAATCCATTGGTTTTTGTGCTTCTTTGCTAATTAAGAAAATACCAATGACCACAAAGAGAAGGAAAAAGAAAATAACGTTTAAGATTAATTTTCTGATAAAGTTAATGGCTTGCCAACTGAATTTTAATATTGCGCCGATTAACTCCATAATTTTATTCATATTATCTCCACATCATGTAAAGCTAAAATTTAATCCTAAACAGTCATGCTAGAATTATTGGTAAGCAGGCTACATCTACATAATCTCATACTATTAAAACAAAAAATGTTGTTATCAATAGAGAGAATAGTAATAACAATAAAGGAATATTCTAATATAGCTCTTATTGAATGTCTGTCATTGATTTTTAGGAAAACACTAATGATAACTTTTTACTTAAGATGTTATTAAGCAAACATTTATCTTACGTAAAAATAGTTAAATAAATTCACACAAAAAGGCATCAAAGTAATATAGAAAATCGTCAAATTAAAAAGAAAAATAGGATCAAAATCAGCTTAAATTAACTTAGTAAGCTAAGATTAATCATTTTATGAACAATAAATTACGATTAAATGACCACATACCTGATTTTTAGAAAAATTCCCGCCTAAATCTGCGGATGGTGGTAATATAACAGTTTGTTATACTGCGAATTGATAAGAACTGTCCATCCCCATAAGAATGGGATCTTGCTAAAATAAAATGCTGACAGGAGAATAAAAATGGATGCATTAACACTGCTTTTGAACCGCCGTTCAGCTTCCCGACTGACTACTCCAGCCCCCGATAGTGAAGCCCTCAATACTATTTTACAAGCCGGTATGCGCGCGCCTGATCATGGTGCACTTAAGCCGTGGCATTTCGTTGTGATGCAAAATGAAGGCATTGAACGTTTTAGCCAATTACTACATAAAGCCGCGGTTGTGGGTAATTTAGGGCCAGAAGTTGAAGAAAAAGCAAAAAATGCACCTTTTCGTGCCCCATTGATCATCACGGTCATTGCGAAAGTGAAAGATCATCCTAAAGTTCCTGAATGGGAGCAAGTTGTTGCAGCCGGTTGTAGCGTACAAGCAATGCAAATGGCCGCTGTTGCTCAAGGATTTGGGGGGATTTGGCGTTCAGGCTCTTGGACTCATGATGCAGTTGTAAGAGAAGGACTTGGCTGTGGTGAACATGACCAGATTATTGGTTTCCTTTATTTAGGCACGCCAGCCCTGAAAGCGCCAATGACGGTTTCTCCTGCTGACTTAACTGATTTTGTGACTTATTTTTAAAAAGGATGGCATGTTATGTCTGAAGCAATTCGTTTAACACAATACAGTCATGGTGCAGGTTGTGGTTGTAAGATCTCGCCAAAAGTTTTAGAAACCATTTTACATAGCGAACAAGCTAAGTTTCATGATCCTCACTTACTTGTAGGTAATGAAACCAAAGATGATGCTGCTGTTTATGATTTAGGAAATGGCACAGGTATTATCAGTACTACTGATTTCTTTATGCCAATCGTTGATAATCCTTATGATTTTGGGCGTATCGCTGCAACGAATGCAATCAGTGATATTTTTGCAATGGGCGGAAAACCTATTATGGCAATCGCAATTCTAGGCTGGCCTATTAGTAAACTGGCACCTGAAATTGCGCGTGAAGTGATTGAGGGGGGGCGAGCTGCTTGCCAAGAAGCAGGCATTTCACTGGCTGGTGGTCACTCAATTGATGCGCCAGAACCTATTTTTGGCCTTGCCGTTACAGGTGTCGTGCCTGTGAGCAAAGTGAAGAAAAACAGTGAAGCTAAAGTAGGATGTCAGCTCTTTTTAACTAAACCTTTGGGTATTGGTGTATTAACAACGGCTGAGAAAAAAGGTTTGTTAAAACCAGAGCACCAAGGTTTAGCAACAGAAATTATGTGCCGTATGAATAAAGCCGGTTCTGATTTTTCTGATATCGAAGGCGTCACTGCAATGACAGACGTTACAGGATTCGGTTTATTAGGGCATTTAAGCGAAATCTGTGATGGCTCTGGTGTACAAGCCACCATTCATTTCTCACGAGTCCCAAGATTGCCAGAAGTAGAGTCTTATATTGAACAAGGCTGTGTTCCTGGTGGTACAGGTCGTAACTTTGAAAGTTATGGTCATTTAATTGGTGAGATCACTGAAATGCAACGTAAATTACTCTGTGATCCGCAAACATCAGGTGGCTTATTATTAGCTGTATTACCTGAAGCCGTGGAACAGGTTAAAGAGGTCGCTGCTCGTTTTGATATTGAACTAACCTCTATCGGTGAGTTAACTGAGCCAGTGGCAGGAAAAGCGTTGATTGAAGTGACTAACTAACGTAATGAGATTATTTATTGCAGAAAAACCCAGCCTTGCTCGCGCTATTGCTGATGTATTGCCAAAGCCCCATAAACGGGGCGATGGCTTTATTCTTTGTGGTGATAACCAGTATGTGACGTGGTGTGTTGGTCACTTACTTGAACAAGCTGAGCCGGATGCATACGACCCGCGGTACGCCCGCTGGTCGTTAGATGATTTGCCCATTATTCCTGAAAAATGGCAACTCAAGCCCCGAGCTGATGTTAAAAAGCAGCTAGAAACCATCAAAACACTACTTAAGCAGGCAAAAGAAGTGATCCACGCGGGGGACCCCGATCGTGAAGGTCAGCTCTTAGTCGATGAAGTACTTAACTATTTAAATATCAGTGAAGAGCAAAGAAAACAGGCGCGTCGTTGCTTAATTAATGACTTAAACCCAGCGGCAGTGACGCGAGCTATTGATAAGCTACGTTATAACCATGAGTTTGTACCATTGTGCGTATCTGCTTTAGCGCGAGCAAGAGCAGATTGGCTTTATGGTATTAACATGACTCGAGCGTATACGCTATTAGGTCAGCGTAATGGTTATCAAGGTGTATTGTCAGTAGGGCGAGTACAAACGCCAGTATTAGGCTTAGTGGTTCGGCGTGATGAAGAAATTGAAAACTTCGTTCCTAAAGATTTTTTTGAAGTTAAAGCACATGTTGTAACACCTGCCGATGAACGCTTTACCGCGATTTGGCAACCAAGTGAACATTGTGAACCTTGGCAAGATGAAGAAGGGCGATTATTAAATCGTAAACTTGCAGAGCATGTTGTTGAGAGAATTCAAGGCAAGCCAGCGAATGTTACAGATTACCAAGATAAACAAGAGTCTGAAATTGCCCCATTACCCTTTTCGCTTTCAGCGTTACAAATTGAAGCGGCAAAACGTTTTGGTTTAAGCGCACAACAAGTCTTAGATACCTGCCAGCGATTATATGAAACGCATAAATTAATTACTTATCCGCGTTCTGATAGCCGTTATCTTCCTGATGAACATTTTGCTGGCCGCCATGCCGTTATTAATGCGATCAGCACACATGACGCAAGCTTATTACCGCAAGATACTCTAGATATTGATAAAAAGAATCGTTGCTGGGATGATAAAAAAGTTGATGCTCACCATGCAATTATTCCAACGGCAAAAACGGGCAATATCTCATTAAGTGAAAATGAGAAAAATATTTATTATCTCGTGGCTCGCCAATATCTAATGCAATTTATGCCTGATGCTGTCTATCGTAAATGCGTTATTGAACTTGATATTGAGAATGGCAAATTTATCGCTAAAGCGCGTTTTTTAGCGCAAGCAGGATGGCGAGTTTTATTAGGTGCGAAAGAGCAAGATGCTGAAAATGACGGCTCTGCATTGCCAATAGTGGCTAAAGGTGATGAACTGCTGTGTGAAAAGGGAGAGATTGTTGAAAAGCAAACGCAGCCTCCAAGACCTTTTACTGATGCAACATTGCTTTCTGCTATGACTGGAATTGCGCGCTTTGTTCAAGATAAAGAACTTAAGAAAATCCTAAGAGCAACGGATGGATTAGGCACTGAGGCGACAAGAGCGGGAATTATTGAGCTGTTATTTAAGCGTGGTTTTTTGCAAAAGAAAGGGCGAGCCATTAATTCAACCCCAGCGGGTAGAGCATTAATTCATGTATTGCCAGATATGGCAACTTTACCGGATATGACTGCACATTGGGAATCGATACTCACGCAAATTAGTGAGAAACAATTTAAATATCAAGATTTTATGATGCCATTAAATAACACCTTGATAGAGTTGATTACTCAAGCGAAGCGTCGTCCAAATATTCAAGCTTTCAGAAATCTTCCCGCACCCGCGCATAATAAAAAGCGCAAGACAGCAACTAAAGGAAGTAACAAAGCAAGCCCCGCGAAAAATAAAGCGCAGAGTAAAGAAACAACTACTGATAATTAAGCACAAATAAAAAAGCACTTCCTTTATTATTTAGGGAAGTGCTTTTACTGAATTAAGATTTTATCTGATTAGATTTTAAATTCAGCCCAAACTGGTGCGTGATCAGATGGTTTTTCCATTCCACGGATCTCGTAATCAATTCCTGTTGAAATACAATTATCCGCTAAGCAGCGACTTGCTAGAAGTAAGTCAATGCGTAAGCCTCGGTTATCATCAAACCCTTTAGAACGATAGTCAAACCACGAGAATTTATCATCAGCTTCAGGATGTTGTTGGCGGAATGTATCTGTTAACCCCCAACCCATTAAGGTTGCCAGCCATTCCCGCTCTTCTGGTAGGAAAGAACATTTACCTGTTTTTAACCAACGTTTCATATTATTTTCGCCAATACCAATATCTTTATCTGTTGGGCTAATATTTAAATCACCCATAATAAGTACTGGAGAGGTTGGTTTTAAGCTGGTGGTTAGGTAATTTTGCAGGTCAGCATAGAATTTTTCTTTTGCTGGAAATTTAGTTTCATGATCACGGCTTTCGCCTTGAGGAAAATAGCCGTTCATAACTGTTAATAAACCCGCTGGTGTTTCGATATCTGCCATGATCATTCGACGTTGAGCATCATCCTCATCGCCAGGAAAGCCTTTACGTACTGCGACAGGTTTTTCTTTTGTGAGTAAGGCAACTCCATAATGCCCTTTTTGACCATGATAGAAAACATGATAACCCAAGGCACCCACCGTATCTAATGGAAACATATCATCATGAACTTTCGTTTCTTGAAGCCCAATAACATCTGGCTGATGTTTTTCTATGATAGCTTCAAGTTGGTGAGGACGAGCGCGTAAACCATTAATATTGAAAGAGACAAATTTCATGTGACTGTAACCATTTATATATTGAATAATAGGATGTCTTATACTAGCAGGATCATAAAATGAATGTAAGCAAATCACTGAAATGATGGCACAGCTTATCAAGAGAAAGATAAAATGAGATAAAAAATAAAGGCCATTAAATAAAGCGCGCTAATTTAATAAAAATAATTAATTGTATAACAAAAAATATTAATTAAACAAACTAGAAACATAAACTAATCTTTGATAGAAGAATATAAGTATTATTATTCTTTATATGTGAAGAATGATGACATAATAAAAATAATATTGTAGTTATAAATTGTATTCATTAAAAGGAGGTAAAAGAATATTTATATAAGACTGCTTTTATATAAAATTAATTTTTAAATTAATTAATCACTATTTTATTTACATTAAATGAATCAATGAAATTATTTTATTCTACACAGCAAAGGAATGGTGAATTATGTTTTTTTCTCGTAAGTTAGAAGCCTTTATGGCTGTAGTCGAAAACGGCTCGTTAAGTAAAGCGGCGCGGGTGATGAATCGCACGACGCCTCCCGTCGCTAAATCTATCAAAGACTTTGAAGCCGTGTTAGGAAAGCGTTTATTTAAGCGAGAGAAGTTTGGTATGAGTTTAACCCAAGAGGGTCTTGAGCTTTATAATGATTTGAAATCGCTCTATCTTCAGGAAAAAGAGATAACTAAAAAACATATCTCGGGGATTATAAATAATAGCATTCATGTTTATTATGATTGGGGAAAAAGTCAGTATTTAACTCAGTTTTATCAAGCAGCAAATAAAAATTATTCCCATATAAATATAATGCGATTTTCAAGAGAAAACTTTGAAGAAATACCCGACTATGATGGTAATACATTAATATTAAGTTCTGAGAAAATTATTAGTGAAAAATTTAGTCTTCTTCATAAAATAGAAAATAAACACTTGGGTATTTGTTGTCAAAAAACACTCGTGAATAGTGTGAATAATAATATTGATAGGCTTTTAAGTGAAAATATTTGGTTATGTGATCCGGCATTATACAAAACAGCTAAGATAAAAAAATTAGAGAGTGAAATTGGGGATAGAGGAAAGACAGTGTGTGTCAGAATAATGGATGATCTTAATTGCTGTTTACGTTTTATTCAAACGCATCATTCTCTTTTATTAACAGATGAAAACCCATTGAAAAGTGAGTATGAAGCAGATTTATGCTTTATACCATTAATTCAGCCTGAAATTCAGTATAGCTGTTATATCTATAAATCTAAGTATCATTCAAGTGTATTGAATCGATTTTTGGATTTAATTAATAAAATGAAATAAAAAGAATTTTTTGGGGTAAAGCTAAGAGGAGATGGTGGTGGGAGAAGGATTCGAACCTTCGAAGTCTGTGACGGCAGATTTACAGTCTGCTCCCTTTGGCCGCTTGGGTATCCCACCAACATTAAATTGTTTTGCTGTCCGTGACAGCGGGCGCAATAATACCAAATACCTGAGATCTGTAAAGCGCTATTTTACTAAAAACAGACTGACTGCTGTAAAATTGTGCGTATCGTTCGAGCTTTATGCGCTATCGTATTGATTTTAAGCAATATCATCTCTATTAGTAAGAGATAAAAAATAAACCGCGATATGTTTTATATCGCGGTTTACATTTAGATAGTCACACTGTTTGCGTTATTAGTGACAGAAAACTTATAAAATGATTGTTCTGTTACCATAAACGAAGACACGTTGTGAAAGTACCCAATATAAAGCATGGCTAAGAACATTCTTTTCAACATCTCGACCGGCTCTCATCATATCTTCAGCAGAAAACGTATGGTCAACATTAATCACATTTTGAGTGATGATTGGGCCTTCATCTAAATTATCATTTACGTAGTGTGCTGTTGCACCAATGATTTTCACACCGCGCTCATAAGCCTGATGGTAAGGGCGTGCACCAATAAAGGCAGGTAAGAAAGAGTGGTGAATATTGATAATTTGATTCGGGAAGTTTTGTACAAATGCAGGTGTTAATACACGCATGTATTTTGCGAGTACAACATAATCAGGTTTGTATTGATTAATTTGTGCAATTAACTTTTCATCATGCTGATCACGGGTTAAGCCTTCATGGCTAACAAGATGGAAAGGAATACCAAATTGTTCTACTAGATGTTTTAACGTATCGTGATTACCAATGACGGCGGCAATTTCTACATCCAAATCACCAAATGCACTTTTCATTAATAAGTCACCCAAGCAGTGTGCTTCTTTTGTCACCATAATGACAATGCGACGACGACCTGCGGTATTTAATTCACGTTTTGAGCCTTGTGGTAAGGCATCATCTAAATCTGCAAGAAAGGTTTCATCATTAAAGATACCTTCAAGCTCGGTGCGCATAAAAAAGCGACCTGTACGATGATCAACAAACTCACTATTTTGAACAATATTTAATTGATGTTTGTAGCAAATATTCGTGATTTTAGCGATAAGTCCTTTTGCATCAGGGCAAATAGTACGCAGTATTTTTTTTTGAGTATTTTGGTGTTGCATGTATGGATAAATCCTTTCTTTTACTTCTGTGTTTGCAGTTATTTGATGTTATTTTCACAACATTTTTTGTATTTACGCCCTGAACCACAAGGGCAGGGATCGTTTCGCCCCACTTTCGGTTTCACACCGTCAATATAAAACCAACAGTCATCTATTTTTAGAAAACGAGAGCGTTCATGTAAGTACTGTTTATCATCGGCATTTCTTTCAATAAAGCAAGCCGAGAATTCAACATATGCCTCATTTTTATTTGTGCTTACTTGCGATGAGATAACATTGAGTCCAAGCCATTGTGTATTTGGAAAGCCAGAAACTAATTCATCATGCAAGGAGACAACACGACAAGAGGGATGCCACGTCTTGATTAAGTAATCAGCATTATGTTTAACGAACGCGCTATAACGCGAACGCATCAATGCTTCTGCTGTTGGGGCGTTCTTTTGACCTAAATGGTAAGGCTCACAGCAATTCGAGTAGAATAATTGGCTATTACAGGGGCATAAACTTGACAAAATAATGTCCTAACTCACGTTATCAGTATGACGATTTCCCATAGATTGAAAAAAGTAATGATTGGGAATAATTAACGTCAATGTTGAACTAAACTAATAATGTAGCGCTAATTAATCAGCATGTGAAACGATAGTTACCGGAGTCACCAATGAATAAAGCCTTAGTGGGTAAAAAAATCTTAATAATTGATGATGAGGTCGTTTTTCGCACCATGTTGACGGAATATTTCTCACATGAGAAGGCTTGCGTTTATACAACAGATAACGGTAGCCAAGCATTATCTTTATTAGAAGGGGGATTGCTTCCTGATCTTATTTTATGTGATATCCGTATGCCAGTAATGAATGGTCCCACTTTTTTATGTCATCTTGAACAACGTAAATTGGCTATTCCTGTTATTGCTATTTCATGTACAGATAATATGGCTGAAGTAGATGATATGTTGCGTTTAGGGGCGCAAGAGATTTTTCTTAAGCCAATAACACATCTTGAGAAATTAAAACAAAAAGTCATTGAAGTATTATGCCCTGGCTTTTTTGAATCAGTATTAATAGAAGGTATACATTTAGAACCACTTTGGAATAGCTTACGAAAAGATACCCATTATATTCAATCGTTCATAAAACAGATGCAACCACAGGTTAAGCAGATTGTTGCGGGATATTGTGTTAATTATCGTCAATTAAATGATATTGCTAAAATGGGTTTATTATTTGATATTGCGGCTTTATCCGAAGATCAAATTATCTTCTATTGTGTCGATATATCGAGAGATGATGAAAATGGGCTTTTGGTCGCTTTACTCTTACGGGTTGTTTTTAATGATGTATTAAAGTCATCAGAAAAAATACGATCTTTACCAAGTATGTATAATATGTTGAATAAACTAAATAAAATGCTTAATGAGATTGGGGTAAAAGGACAATTTCCTATAACACTAGGATATTATCATACGCAGAAAAAAAATATATTATTAGCCTCAGCAGGTTTAAAAGCTGAAATAAAAACAGAAAGTAAAAAATTTGAATTAAATAGCGGTGTTCCCTTAGGTACATTGCAACTTTTATATATTAATCAAGTAAAATGTGAGGGAACAAATTGGCAATGTAAAATTTGGGATAACACAAACCAGATTAAATTAATGTTTTCCCCTATCTATAAAAGTTAAATTTAGATTAAATAAAAACAGAATATCGTGCATATATTAAACATAAATGAAGAACTATCTCAATTAACGGGTAGGACTCTGTTTATCCTTAGATATTAGCTGGTATACTCTGGCGATTATTTTTAATTGTACCCATTCACATCTGAAAGTAGAACGGTACGAATTGCAGGAGAAGTATAATGTCATCAGCAGTGCGTAAAGTTAGAAAAGCGGTGATCCCTGTTGCTGGATTAGGAACACGAATGCTACCTGCAACCAAGGCAATTCCAAAAGAAATGTTGCCAGTGGTTGATAAGCCTCTTATTCAATATGTGGTGAATGAATGTATTGCCGCAGGTATTAATGAAATTGTACTTGTTACACATTCATCTAAAAATTCAATTGAAAACCATTTTGATACAAGTTTTGAATTAGAAGCAATTTTAGAAAAACGAGTAAAACGCCAGTTATTAGAAGAAGTACAAGGCATTTGCCCAAGCCATGTCACTATTATGCAAACTCGTCAGGGAATAGCGAAAGGATTAGGCCATGCCATTTTATGTGCTAAGCCATTAATTGGTGATGAACCTTTCGCTGTTATCCTGCCTGATGTTATTTTAGACAGATACAGTGCTGATTTAACGAAAGTTAACTTAAAAGAGATGCTTTCTCATTTTGAGCGTTCAGGCGCAAGTCAAATCCTTGTTGAGCCTGTTCCTGAAGATGAAGTCTCTAATTATGGTATTGTTGATTGCATGGGTGAAAACTTATTCCCAGGTGATAGCAAACCAATTACTCGTGTTGTTGAAAAACCTAAGAAAGAAGAAGCACCTTCGAATTTATCTATCGTAGGGCGTTATGTGTTATCTGAAAGTATTTGGCCACTATTAGCGAGAACAGCACCTGGTGCCGGAGATGAAATTCAGTTAACGGATGCGATTGCAATGCTGATTGAAAAAGAAGCTGTTGAAGCTTATCACCTGCAAGGGAAAAGCCACGATTGTGGTAATAAATTAGGGTATATGAAAGCCTTCGTAGAGTACGGAATACAGCACGAAGAGTTCGGTGAAGACTTTGCACAATGGCTAAAATCATTAAAGATACAGTGAAATAAAGCCCATTAATAATCATTTATATGGTTAATCTCATTGTATAATTCTTATAAATGAATGATGCATAATAAGCTGATATTTTATGAGAAAAGCTAGATAAAGTGATTGTAAGAGATTAAGGTATGGCTCAATGCATTTAGTATTGAGCCATGTTGATTTCTGTAATGTATGACGATGTTAAGCGTTATGATGTTTAATCTAGGTGATATTAAGCATGATAGCGTTGACATGAAAAATAAATTATTGGGTTATTGAGTAATAATATGAAAATATTGGTAACAGGTGCTGCGGGTTTTATTGGCTATCATATGAGCCAGCGTTTAATCGAAATGGGTTATCATGTTGTCGGAATAGATAACATGAATGATTATTATGATGTGCGTTTAAAAGAAGCTCGATTAGCTAAATTACAACAGCTAGAAAAATTCCATTTTGAGAAACTTGATATCGTTGACTCAGCAAAAGTGGCTCAATTATTTGCATCACACCAATTTGACCGAGTTATTCATTTAGCTGCTCAACCAGGTGTTCGCTATTCAATTGAAAACCCAATGGCATATATTGATGCGAATATTGTTGGGCATATTAATATATTAGAAGGATGTCGCCATAATAAAGTCGGACATCTTATCTATTCCTCTTCAAGCTCGGTTTATGGTTTAAATCAGAAACAGCCTTTCTCAACAGAAGATAGTGTTGATCACCCAGTTTCATTATATGCGGCAACAAAGAAAGCCAATGAGTTAATGTCTCATAGCTATTCACATTTATATCAATTACCGACAACAGGATTACGTTTCTTTACGGTATATGGTCCTTGGGGACGTCCTGATATGGCATTATTTAAATTTACGAAGGCAATGCTAGTTGGCGAACCTATTGATGTTTATAACAGTGGAAATATGACGCGTGATTTCACTTATGTCGATGATATTGTGGGATCTGTTGTTCGATTAGTTAATGTTGTACCAGAAGCAGATGAAAACTGGACAGTAGAGAAAGGTGAAACGTCTTCAAGTTCTGCTCCTTATAAAATCTATAATGTGGGTAATGGGCAGCCAACCAAATTGATGGCATTCATTGAAGCGATAGAAAAGTCACTAAATATTAAAGCTAAATTGAATTTAATGCCAATGCAAGATGGTGATGTGCTTTCTACTTGTGCTGATTGCCAAGACTTGTTTGAGACAATAGGTTTTTCGCCGAATACCGAAGTAGAATATGGCGTAAAACAGTTTGTTGATTGGTATTTAAGTTATTATAAAAATTAATAATATTAGTTTAATTGGATCAAAGAAAAAAGGAGCTATAAAAGCTCCTTTTTCATTATAAATAAAAATAAATAACGCAGTTATTACATTTTTTATTTTCGCTTACCCACATTTAATACAAACAACATCAGCACATATTAAAATTAAACGCTTGTTTAATTAAATGAGGTAAACAAGAAAATACCCTTTTAATTATTTAAAAGGGTATTTCAAATAGAGTATTGACTTAAATTACAGCAGGAAATCGTCTAATGATTTGCCTTCTTCATCAATAGCACGTTTGATTACTGCTGGTGTACGACCTTGGCCTGTCCAAGTTTTAGTTTCACCATTTTCATCAACGTAAGAGTATTTAGCAGGGCGAGCTGCACGTTTAGCACGGCCTGTTTTATTAACAGCACTTGCTTCAAGTAAGTCTGTTGGATCAATACCGGCTTCTTCTAACATTTCACGGTATTTTTGTAATTTTTGAACACGTTCTTCTTCAGCTGCTTTTTCTAATGAGAATTCTTCACGACGCTCATTAACGACAACTTCGAGTTTCTCCAGCATTTCTTCTAAAGTTTCTAAAGAAGTTTCTCTTGCTTGTGCACGGAGAGTACGGATGTTATTTAATATTTTTAAAGATTCGCTCATTTTCCTGGTCTCAAATAAATGTTGTTGGCTGATGTAATACTAATAATAGATTGCTATTTAAATTTCTGCAATACCTAAATACAAACCTTACGTAAAATTTCTTTTTTTTAAACTAATATCTCAACGAAAAAAATAATAAAAGTTGAGGCATCTTTAGTCAATAAAGGAAATATTAGTAAGGAAATGCATCTTTTAACTGATGATAGCGCTAATGCTAAAGAATAGAAAGCTTTGTTCATTTTTTTATAATAACGGACTTTTTTCTAAAAATGGAATCGGACTAACTTTCATACTTTAATAAAGGTATATCAAGGTGTGTTTTAATATGTTAAGTACTTATTAAAGCTATTTATTTTTTAAGCAAAAATTAGCATTAACAACGAAGTTCATCTTTCGGTAGTATATCTAGAATAGAAATAAAGGTAATAAATACTTGTTATGGATAACTTGTAGAATGTTTATGTTAGACTGTCGCTCGTGAAAATAAACACTATTTAAGGAGTGAGCTGATGGCTCAACTTTATTTTTATTATTCAGCCATGAATGCTGGAAAATCAACATCTTTATTGCAATCCTCTTATAACTATAATGAACGAGGAATGCGTACATTGATTTTCACTGCGGCTATTGATACACGCTTTGCAAAGGGGAAGATTAGCTCAAGAATAGGATTAAGTGCGGATGCATTACTCTTTAGTGATGATATGAATATTCGCGACGTTATTGTTGCTGAGCATAACAAACAGCCTATTCACTGTGTATTGATTGATGAATGCCAATTTTTAAGTAAGGCACATGTCGAACAACTTTGCGAAATAACGGATACCTATGATATTCCCGTTCTCACTTATGGATTAAGAACGGATTTTAGAGGTGAGTTATTTACAGGTAGTGCTTATTTATTAGCATGGGCTGATAAACTGGTAGAACTTAAAACAGTATGTTACTGCGGTAGAAAGGCAAATAAAGTATTACGTTTAGATGATAAAGGAAATGTACTGAGTGATGGTGCTCAAGTTGAAATAGGTGGAAATGAAAAATATGTTTCAGTCTGCCGTAAGCATTATACGCAGGCAACGCTAAAAGGGTGTATTGAACAAGAGTAACCTTTTCAATTTCCCTCTTTTACTAATTTGTCAGAGTGAAAGAGGGGGATGAAATAAGAATTCAAATAAAGTGTTATATTACGTAATACTAAAAAATACTTATATATTTTTAATTTTTAGCCAATTTATTGGCTTTTTTTATATCAAATTGCGGTGAGTTTGATTTTCGTCTGTGACGAGATGTTATTTTTTGATGGGGAAATTTATTTATTTCATTATCATTAATCAAAAAAGACATAATCAAATATACGTAAGGTGTTTGTTTTGTGATGTCGATATTGTTTTTTACAAATGATAAGAGAGATAGACATTTGATGCATTTATATTATTCATAGTTTAATAAAATTGAATAAAGATAGTCATGAAATACTGAAAAAATATTTCTTTGATCTATGGTTTGTATAATGAAACATTTATATCGGGTCTTATAGATGCTGATTATAGGATGCTTAATTTGTTATTGAATAAATAAAGCACTTCACTTTATGCCTGTCAATACGGATAAACAGGCTCCTTTTATACTCCTAAAGGAGTAATTTCTATGTGGAAAGCACAAATAGCGACCTTTATTACGTTCGCCAGCTAGCAAGCCTCATTTCGATAATATTTTATTGAAATTATGTTTTTTATAAATCCAATGTAGCTAGGGATATAAAATATTTATATTTCTATATTTTGATCACTAATTAATAATCAAAATGATGAAGTCTATTTATTTTTATCGGATAAGAAGAAAAGCACGATTGTAAATCGTAAAGCGAACACAATAGCTTCACATATCGTTATAGTCATTTTATGAAGAAAATAAGGTAAGAATGAAATAATTATACCAACTAATGAAAGAGGAAAAGAGTTTGATGCGCCTTGTAATCATCTCTAAGGCATTTTTTATAATATGGTAATGCAATGGTATGACTTGAATGATAAGTTGTTCAGCGTCTTTTTTAGAGCTAATTATGAACGTATAAAGGAAGACACTATTTTTATAGTAAAAACCAAACTTTTTAACTAGGTGTAAATACCTATAATTTATGACTGAATAGTGACTTATCCCGCCTTATTCCTCAATCTCAGAAATCAGTAGCAAAATGCATATAAACAAATGATCAGCCATAAAAAAACCCAGCCATAGGACTGGGTTTCTATTTAAGAACAAATAACCGAAATATCGAGGATCACATTAACACAGTGTGTTTCGATTATTTTTTACTGCTTTTTTTAGCTGGTTTTGCTTCTTCTTTTACTTCAACAACGGGATGCTCATTAAATTCACGACCGTAGTAAGAATCTAATAACAGTTGTTTCAGTTCAGAGATCAGTGGGTAACGTGGGTTAGCACCAGTACATTGATCATCAAACGCATCTTCAGATAATTTATCAACTCTTGCTAAGAAATCACTTTCTTGAACACCAGCTTCACGAATAGAAGATGGAATGCCTAATGAAGATTTCATTTCTTCTAACCAAGCTAACAATTTTTCAATTTTAGCAGCAGTGCGGTCACCTGGTGCTGAAAGTTCTAAGTGATCAGCAATTTCTGCATAACGACGACGTGCTTGAGGACGGTCGTATTGGCTAAATGCAGTTTGTTTTGTTGGGTTGTCATTAGCGTTATAACGAATAACGTTTGAAATTAATAACGCATTAGCTAAACCGTGAGGAATATGGAACTCAGAGCCTAATTTATGCGCCATTGAGTGACAAACACCCAAGAATGCGTTAGCAAAAGCAATACCTGCAATAGTTGCCGCATTATGAACACGCTCACGAGCAACAGGGTTTTTTGCGCCTTCATGATAACTTGCAGGCAGATATTCTTTCAGTAATTTTAATGCTTGCAGTGCTTGCCCATCAGAATATTCGTTCGCTAATACAGAAACATAGGCTTCTAATGCGTGAGTTACAGCGTCTAAACCACCAAATGCACACAGAGATTTAGGCATATTCATAACAAGGTTTGCATCAACGATAGCCATATCTGGGGTTAATGCATAGTCTGCTAATGGATATTTTTGGCCTGTTTCGTCATCAGTTACTACCGCAAATGGCGTTACTTCAGAGCCAGTACCTGATGTTGTTGTGATAGCAACCATTTGTGCTTTCACACCCATTTTCGGGAATTTGTAAATACGTTTACGGATATCCATAAAGCGTAATGCTAATTCTTCGAAATGAGTTTCAGGGTGTTCATACATAACCCACATGATTTTCGCCGCATCCATTGGTGAACCACCACCTAATGCGATGATCACGTCAGGTTTAAAGCTGTTCATTTGTTCTGCGCCTTTACGCACAATACTTAATGTAGGATCGGCTTCAACTTCAAAGAATACTTCTGTTTCAACGCCAAATTTTTTCAGTACGCGAGTGACTTCATCAACATAACCATTGTTGAATAAGAAACTGTCGGTCACGATAAAGGCACGTTTTTTACCGTCAGTCGCAATCTCTTCTAGAGCGATAGGTAAACAGCCACGGCGGAAGTAAATAGATTTTGGAAGTTTATGCCACAACATATTTTCTGCTCTTTTCGCCACGGTTTTAGTGTTGATAAGGTGTTTTGGCCCTACGTTTTCAGAAATGGAGTTACCACCCCATGAACCGCAACCTAATGTTAGAGAAGGAGCAAGCTTAAAGTTGTATAAGTCACCAATACCACCTTGAGATGCTGGAGTATTGATTAAAATACGAGATGTTTTCATTTTGTCGCCGAAGTAGGCAACATGTTCAGGACAGTTATCTTGGTCTGTATATAAGCAAGAAGTGTGACCGATACCACCCATCTCAACTAATTTTTCAGCTTTTAGCACCGCATCTTCAAACGATTGAGCATGATACATGGCTAATAGTGGAGATAATTTCTCGTGAGCAAATGGTTCTGCTTCTGTTGTTTCTTTGACTTCACCAATTAAAATTTTGGTATTTACAGGTACTTCAATGCCAGCCATTTCAGCAATTTTTGTTGCAGGTTGACCCACGATAGCTGCGTTTAAGTTACCGTCTTTTAAGATGATGTCTTGAACAGCTTTTAATTCTTTACCTGTCAGCATGTAACCGCCATGAGTTGAGAAACGCTCACGAACTTGTTTGTAAATGCTGTCAACAACGATAACAGATTGCTCTGATGCACAAATTACGCCGTTATCGAAAGTTTTAGACATTAAGATTGAAGCCACTGCACGTTTGATATCAGCAGAATCATCAATAACCACTGGTGTATTACCTGCACCAACACCGATAGCTGGTTTACCAGAACTATACGCTGCTTTAACCATGCCTGGACCACCTGTCGCTAAGATCAGGTTAATATCATCATGGTGCATTAACGCGTTAGATAGGGCAACAGAAGGCTCATCAATCCAACCGATAATATCTTTTGGTGCGCCAGCAGCGATAGCTGCATTTAAGACGATTTCAGCTGCACGGTTTGTCGCTTCTTTTGCACGAGGGTGTGGAGAGAAGATAATACCATTACGTGTTTTTAAGCTAATTAATGCTTTAAAAATCGCAGTAGAAGTTGGGTTAGTTGTTGGTACGATACCACAGATGATCCCAATAGGTTCAGCAATGGTTATTGTGCCGTAAGTCAGATCTTCAGATAAGATACCGCAGGTTTTTTCGTCTTTATACGCATTGTAGATGTACTCAGAAGCAAAGTGGTTTTTAATCACTTTATCTTCAACGATACCCATACCAGACTCTTTAACAGCCAATTTTGCAAGAGGAATACGGGCATCAGCGGCAGCTAATGCAGCAGCACGGAAAATAGCATCAACTTGTTCTTGAGAGAAGTTAGCAAATTCACGTTGAGCTTTTTTTACACGAGCAACCAAATCATTGAGTTCAGTAACGTTAGTTACGGACATAAAGAGACTCCTGATAAAATGTTAAATTTTTTAAGCAAATTAGCCGTTATCGTCATAACTAATAAGAATAGCTTAGATAGATGATAATGTGCTTATTTCAGTAATAATTATAAGAGGGCATAATTTGCTTAAAAAACTTAAAAAAAACAATAATAAAGGTAAATATATTTTCGAAGTAACCCTCTTTCTTCGAATGGTAACAGCTTACCATCTTTCTAATTAATTAACGTGATATATGTCACAAAACTAGCAAGCTGACACCTTTCAGCAAGGCTATTTATGAGAATGATTCTTATATGAAATAAATATTCAACGATTTTTTTGTCGTATACTCTATTTCGATATAAAATTAAACCACTAGGTTTTGATCAGTTTACAAGAGAATATTTTAGGTAAAAACTTGTTAACTAATAGAATTAACTGGTTTATTGATTTAAAGTAACGCGCATTTTTTGGAGTTACTCTATCTTTTATAGAATAATTCGCATGTTTATTAGCCAAGAAGGGGCTTTTCATGGGGTCACTGCTGGATTTATCCGGTTATATTAAATTTTTTGTCGGTCTTTTTGCGATTGTAAACCCAATTGGTATTTTGCCTGTCTTTATCAGTATGACGAGTTATCAAACTGATGCAGGGCGTAACAAAACAAACTTAATTGCGAATGGCTCCGTTGCAATTATTTTAGTTTCTTCTCTGTTAATCGGTGATTCTATACTGAGTATTTTTGGTATTTCTATCGACTCGTTTCGTATAGCAGGGGGAATACTGATTGTTACTATTGCAATGACAATGATAAATGGGCGTTTAGGGGAAGATAAACAAAACAATCAAGAACGAAACGAATCCGCAGTACGTAATAGTGTTGCAGTTGTACCTTTAGCATTACCATTAATGGCAGGGCCTGGAGCAATCAGTTCTTGTATTGTGTGGAGCTCTCGCTGGGAAGGCTTTACTAACTTTTTAGGATTAGCCGCAACCAGTATCTTTTTTGCATTCTGTTGTTGGTTACTTTTCCGTAGTGCAACATTATTAGTGAAATATTTAGGGCAAACAGGCATTAACGTCGTTACTCGTATAATGGGCTTATTATTAATGTCGTTAGGTATTGAATTTATTGTGACCGGATTACGTTCTATTTTCCCGGGCTTATTAGTGTAAACACAGCGCAGTGCTATTAAAAGAGCAGTATGAATCACTCAAATACTGCTCTGCTCCTTTCTTCACATCTGTTTTTCTTTTATTTCAATCAAGACGATGTATCCCTTTTGATAAAGCTTCTCGATCATAATGTTGTGTTAACTCACCATTTTCCATGAGTGCGGCTCTATCAGACATATGAGCAATCACATCGGCATCATGGCTTACTAATAAATATGTCATATTATGCTGTTTTTTCAGTGTGTTAAGCAGGTTTAAGATCTCGGCTTGTACTGACATATCTAGTGCTGAAGTTGGCTCGTCTAAAAGTAATAATTGAGGTTGTAATAAAAGGGCTCTCGCAATGGCGACACGTTGGCGCTGTCCACCAGAAAGTTGATGAGGATAACGACTTGTTACATCCGCAGGCAAACCAACTTGGGCTAATGCTTGCTCAATCGTATCTTTGTCAAAAGGAATTTGATGGATTTTTAAAGGCTCAGAAAACGCCCGTTCAATACGGTGTTGAGGGTGTAAAGAGGCGTAGGGATCTTGAAATACCATTTGTATATTACGGCGTAATGTCCCTTGAAAACGTTGTCGAGGTTTAATAGTTTGCCCTAAAAGCGATATATTACCTTGCCAATGGGGCAATAACCCAGCAATCACACGTAAAACAGTCGACTTTCCACAGCCAGAACGACCTATTAAGCTAAAGGTTTCACCTTGTTGAACATGTAAATTAATTCCTTTTACAACGTGCTTGGCTTGTTTACCTTGCTCAAATTGAACATGTAAATCATGAATATCAATTAGCATGATGTATTCCCTTGAAATTAAGCATTCTATCTAATACGGGCAATTGAGTGCCATAAGTGCTTGCATTGGGTCTACATGTCCAAAGTGTACGTGTATAAGGATGCGTGGCGGTAGGTAAGTCTTTGGCACTAAGTTCATCGACTTGTTCGCCTTGGTACATCACCATGACACGTTCGCAATATTCGGCAACAAGGGGCAAGTCATGGCTAATTAGCAATAAGCCCATATTACGTTGTTCACACTGTGTGGTGATCAGTTCAAGGATTTGATGACGAAGCTGAGCATCAAGTGCCGATGTTGGTTCATCGGCAATTAAAATAGTAGGGTTATTAATTAGCGCAATAGCTATCATTGCTCGTTGCCCCATACCACCTGATAATTCACTGGGATAGCGATAAATATTCTGTTCAGGTAAACCAACAGATAGCAGTGTATCGATGATAAGTTGGCGTCTATCTTGGCGCGAAAGTTTTTGATGCTGTTTTACGGTTTCTTCTACTTGTTGATAAATGGTTTTTACAGGATTTAAGGCGTAACGAGGATCTTGTAGTACCATTGAAATTGTATTACCTCGAATGTTATTCCATTGGCGAGACGAGAAATCCAATAGATTACTTCCTTGCAAGCTTAGTTTATCTGCGCTGACTTTTCCCGGCTGACGAACTAATCCCATTAATGCACGAGCGGTCATTGACTTGCCTGAGCCTGATTCGCCAACAACTGCCAAACGCTCTTGCCCTAAAGTGAAAGAGACATTATTGACCACTCTTGCCTTTGGGAAATCAATACAGAGGTTATTTACTTCAATTAATGGTGTTTTATTCATGGGTATCTCCCAATACATCGCGTAATCCATCACCCAATAAATTAAATGCCAGACTGCTGATTAAAATTGCTGTACCCGGAATAGCGGCAACCCACCATTGATCAAAAATAACAGGCATGCCTTCTGCGATCATTGCTCCCCATTCCGCCATCGGTGGGCGAGCACCTAATCCCAGAAAACCCAATCCTGCTGCCGCGAGGATAATCACCGCTAAGTTCAGCGCTAAACGAACAATGGCTGAAGGTAAACACAGGGGTAAAATATGTCCCCATAACAGTCGGATACCCTTAATTCCCATCATTTCAGCCGCAGCAAGATAATCACTATTGCGTAAATGTTGAATTTCACTGCGCGATTGTCGCGCATAAGCTGGCCATGCAGTTAAAGCCAGTGCTAATGCACCATTGAGTAGGCCAGGGCCTAACATTGCGACAAAAGCGAAAGCGAGAATAAGGGAAGGCATTGACATCACAATATCGGTGAAGCGCATTAAAATACGTTCAGTCCAACCACCGTAATATCCAGATAAAATCCCAATCAATAATCCTAAAGGTAACGTAATAAGCGCCACCAGTCCCACTAAGCCTAGCATGGGGCGAGTACCATAGATAAGGCGAGAAAGAATATCGCGCCCATAATTATCTGTGCCTAACCAATGTTCAGCATTGGGTGCTAATAAACGTTGGGCTGCATGTTGCCAATTTGGATCATAAGGGGCTAGCCAAGGTGCAAAAATCGCAATAATTAACAGTAAAATGAGCAACGATAAACCGATAAATGCGGAAGGCGAACGCGCTATTTTTCTTAAAAATGAGGATGACATTAGCGGAGCCTCGGATCAGTCAAACGAATAACGATATCGGTCATATTATTAATAAAGACAAAGCATAAACCGATAATTAAAGTACCGCCCATAATGGCTGTGGTATCACCCGCAAAAAGCGCTGTTGTGAGATATCGCCCAATTCCTGGCCAAGAAAAGACCGTTTCTGTCAATACGGCACCTTCTAACATGCCAGTGTAAGACAGGGCGATAATAGTCATTAAAACACCACGAATATTAGGCAGTACGTGATAAAAAAGAATACGCAACTCGCCAATACCTTTTGCTCTTGCTAACGTGACATACTCTTTATTCATCTCGTTTAAGCAGGCTGAGCGAGTTAAGCGAGTGATAGAAGCTAAGGCAAAATACGCTAATAGAGAAACTGGTAAAATAAGGTGCGATAACGCATTAAAAAAAGCATCTTTATCGCCAGCTAATAATGTATCAATTAATGCAAAACCCGTTATGGGTTCAATGGTGAATTGATAGATATCGTCTAATCGTCCGGGACCAGCAGTCCATTGCAATGTGGCGTAGAAGATCAATAACAAAATCAAACCTAGCCAGAAAATAGGGACTGAACTACCTAATAACGTCAGAATTCGCAAAATAAAATCGAGGGGAGTTCCCACAAATCGCGCACATAAAACGCCGAATAAAATTCCGAGACTGGCACCAATCAGTAATGCAACAGTTGCTAATTCCAATGTCGCGGGGAAAGTCGCTAACAAATCATCAAGAACAGGCTGGCCTGTTGATGTCGCGGTACCTAAATGTCCTTGCAGCAGTGCTTCCACATAGTGAAAAAACTGCATGTAGATAGGTAAATCCAGCCCTAACTCATGTTTTACTTGGTTGTAGGTTTCGAGGCTTGCGTGATCACCGACAATTTGTAAAACAGGGTCGACGGGGGAAAGTGCAGAAAGCGTAAAAGTGATGACAAGAAGCCCTAAAAGAGTCAGCACCAGTGTCAATATTCCTTGAGCAAAGGTAATTAACTGACCTTTTAGACGAAAAGGTAACGTCATAGCAGTATTCATACAGCAATAGCCTAGTGAAATGACAAAAAATAGACCATCCACAGTAACATGACTGTGGATGGTTTCAGAAAAAATATTACTTAGTTACTTTGTCATAATAGACCATATCTGCATTTAGACCTTGTGCATAACCTTTGACGTTATCGCGCATGACGATTTGGTTTTTACCTTGGTCGATAAACACATAAGGTGAGCTACGTTGTAACTCTTTTTGCATTTCAGTATAGAGCGATTGACGTTTTGTTTTGTCCGCTTCATTAAGTGCTGCCAATGTTTGCTGACTTAATTCAGGAATTTTCCAGCCATTTAACCAAGCAACAGTGTTGGATTGTCCGTCATTATAAGCAAAGGCACTGGCATTTGAGTGAGCATCAAAATAATCAGGGATCCAAAAGCGGATCGCTGCTTGATGTTGTTTAGCGCGCACACGACTATACACTTGGCTACCCGCAGCAGGTAATAAATCAACTTGTACACCTGCTTGAGCAAAACTTGCTTGAATGGATTGCGCCACAGTGATGTAAGGGACTTTATTTTCTACATCTAACGTAAAGCGTGCATTGGTAATGCCTGCCTTAGCTAAAATTGCTTTGGCTTTTTCTGGATCAAACGTAAATGGATTATCTTTTAATGCGCCCGGTAAACCTACAGGTAAAAACTTTGGTGAATAAAATACTGACCACGCATTAAGTCTTCAGTAATACCTTTGTAGTCAATTAAATAGCGCGAAGCTTCCCAAAAAGCAGGGTTACTCAGTGCAGGATTTCCACTGGCAGTATTAAACGCCATATACACTTGTTCAGCAGAAGGGATATCTAAAATTTTGATCCCTGCTTTGCCTGCTAATGCAGCAGTCTGGTCTGTGCCTAATTCGCGTGCAATATCTGCATCGCCTTTTTCAATTAGTAAGCGACGAGATGCGGGATCAGGCACGTTTTTAATAATAATATTTGCCATTTTAGGCGCGCCAGTTGGCGAAAGTGGGTTAGCTTCTAACACAATGGCTTGACGCGGTTGATAAGCGCGCATTTTGTATGCACCACTTCCTGCTGAATTCATTTTTAGCCAGCTATTACCAAAGTCATTATTTTTAACATGAGCAGAAACCAGCTTTTCATCAACAATAGAAGCAATCGGGGTTGAAAGGATATTTAGCACAACATCAGGGCTGACATCGGCAGTCCAACGTACTTCCAATTCGTTATCACTGATTTTTTTTAGCAACGAATTGATGTTATCTGTTTTCCAACCCAAGACATTTAGAATAAAGGCAGGTGATTTATTCATGGTGATCGCACGCTGATAAGAGAAGATAATATCTTCAGGACGCACAGCGTTGCCCGATGCAAATTTTGCGTTGGGTTTAATTTTAAATACGATTGTTTTTTGTTCAGGATTTGCTTGCCAACTTTCAACTAAAATGGGTTCATTAATTTCTGGATTATCACGATTAGGTTGAACAATACGTTGGTATAAACTCGGTACAGTCTGAATACTCGATAACTCATTACTTTCAGCAGGATCAAGGCTGACAATATCATCAAGCCCTTGTACCACAATTAATGTATTAGCAGGTGTTGCTGCAAATGCCGGTACGGAAAGGGCACCCACAACGAATAATGATAATAATTTTGCTTTCATGAGACGCTCCCTGAAACGGTGTAGCTAAAGTCGTTATGTCAATAACTTATTAGTTATTACTTTGTGAAATTAACTTAGGCAAAACGTGACCAATGCGCAAAGTTTTAATTACGCTTACATATAACTCTTCGTTATAAGTGGCTAAAATTAATTATGGTAGAAGAATAATTAACCGCAAGAATAGGATGATGAAATACTCCTTTAGTAGTAACCCATTGACTATTAAGTTGTAGTAGCTGAATTGATTAAGCTGTATTTGATATTCATCAATATCCCTTATGAGTAGTTTCGTATTTTAGCCTTAGAAATCTTTAAATCTGAGGCAAAAATGAGCAAGAAAACACTCGCAATCATCGGTAATGGTATGGTGGGGCACCGTTATATCGAAGAGTTGATTGATAAAGGTGGCAATGAAGAATTTAATATTGTCGTCTTTTGTGAAGAACCTCGCGTTGCATATGATAGAGTCCATCTCTCCTCTTATTTCTCCCATCACACCGCAGAAGAACTCTCTTTAGTTAAACAAGGCTATTACGAAAAACACCAAATAGAAGTATTAATTGGTGAGCGTGTTATTACCATTAATCGTGACGAAAAAGTGGTACACACTAATACGGGGCGTTGTGTTAGTTACGATAAGTTAGTGATGGCAACGGGCTCTTATCCATGGGTTCCTCCAATTAAGGGAAATAACTCATCAGATTGCTTTGTCTATCGGACTATTGAAGATTTAAATGCAATCGAATCTTGCGCACGTATTAGTCGTAAAGGGGCGGTGATTGGTGGAGGACTTTTAGGTTTAGAAGCCGCTGGTGCGCTAAAAAGTTTGGGTATTGAAACTCACGTTATCGAGTTTGCACCAACATTAATGGCAGAACAGCTTGATGCATTAGGTGGTGAGCAACTTAAGCGAAAAATAGAGCGTATGGGTGTAAAAGTGCATACGTCTAAAAATACACAAGAAATATTATCGACGGGAGAAAGCGCACGTAAGACACTGCAATTTGCAGATGGTACTTCTCTTGAAGTTGACTTTATTGTGTTCTCCACAGGTATTCGCCCAAAAGATAAATTAGCTCGCCAATGTGATTTAGATATCGCACCAAGAGGCGGTATTGTTATTAATGATTATTGCCAAACAACCGATCCTGATATTTACGCCATTGGTGAATGTGCATCTTGGCAAAATAAAACGTTCGGCTTAGTTGCACCGGGCTACAAAATGGCGCAAGTAGCGGTTGATAATCTATTAGGTCATCACTCTGTATTCCAAGGCGCCGATTTAAGCGCAAAATTAAAACTTCTTGGTGTTGATGTGGGCGGTATCGGTGATGCTCACGGTCGTCAAGAAGGGTGTCGTAGTTATATTTATCTCGATGAAGGCAAAGAAATTTATAAACGCCTGATTGTCAGTGAAGATAACAAATACCTACTAGGCGCAGTATTAGTAGGCGATACAGAAGATTATGGCAATCTTTTGCAACTATCACTGAACACTATTGAATTACCAGAGCATCCAGACTCCTTAATTTTGCCTGCACATGCAGGAAGTAAGCCAGCAATTGGTGTTGATTCCTTGCCTGAAACTACACAAATCTGCTCTTGTTTTGATGTGACAAAAGGCGACATTATTCAAGCAATTGAACGAGGATGTCATACAGTCGCTGCTATTAAGGCAGAAACCAAAGCGGGCACAGGGTGTGGTGGCTGTATTCCATTGGTGACTCAAGTTTTAAATGCAGAATTAGCAAAACAAGGTATCGAAGTTAATCACCATCTTTGTGAGCATTTTCACTATTCTCGCCAAGAGCTTTATCATCTTATTCGCGTAGAAGGGCTGAAAAGTTTTGATGAATTGTTGAAAAAACATGGTCAAGGTTATGGCTGTGAAATATGTAAACCAACAGTGGGTTCATTGCTTGCTTCATGTTGGAACGATTATATCTTGCGTGATGATTTAGTTGCTCTGCAAGATACTAATGATAACTTCCTTGCGAATATGCAAAAAGATGGGACTTATTCCATTATTCCTCGCTCTCCAGGTGGTGAAATTACACCCGCAGGCATTATTGCTATTGGGCAAATTGCTCAAGAATATAATCTATATACCAAAATTACTGGCTCGCAACGCATGGCGATGTTCGGTGCGCATAAACAGGATTTACCCGCTATTTGGGAAAAACTGATTGCTGCGGGTTTTGAAACAGGTCATGCCTATGCGAAAGCACTGCGCATGGTAAAAACGTGTGTGGGCAGCAGTTGGTGTCGTTTTGGCGTCGGTGATAGTGTCGGTTTGGGGGTTGCGTTAGAGCATCGCTATAAAGGCATTAGAACACCTCATAAGATGAAATTTGGTGTCTCAGGTTGCACCCGTGAATGTTCTGAAGCGCAAGGAAAAGATGTGGGGATTATCGCCACAGATAAAGGTTGGAACCTCTATTTTGGTGGAAATGGCGGTATGAAACCACGCCATGGTGATCTCTTTGCATCTGATCTCGATGAAGAAACTTTAGTACATTATATCGACCGTTTTATGATGTTTTATATTCGCACCGCCGATAAACTGCAACGCACTTCAGTGTGGCTAGATAATTTAGAAGGCGGTATTGAATATTTACGTGATGTCATTATTAACGACAAATTAGGCTTAAATGCACAGTTAGAAAAAGAACTGAAAGCCTTACAAGAACGTGTCGCTTGTGAATGGAAAGAAACAGTTGATTCTCCAAAAGCATTAAAACGTTTTGCCCACTTTATTAATAATCCAATGCCTGATCCGACTGTACAAACGGTAAAAGAACGTTTTCAACACCGTCCCGCACGTTTACATGAACGTATTGATATCAAAATGATCACTGAGGAGGCGCAATCATGAGCCAATGGATAGCTGTTTGCCAATTAGATGACATTACGGCAGGAACAGGTGTTTGTGCGCTGGTGGAACAAGATCACGTTGCCATATTTCGCCCTTATTCTGATGCACGTTTATATGCGTTAAGCAATATAGATCCCTTTGCACATTCGAGTGTTTTATCTCGAGGGCTGATCGCTGAACATGAAAATGAGTTGTATATCGTCAGTCCGCTGAAAAAACAGCATTTTCGTTTAACGGATGGTTTTTGCCTTGAAGATGAGAGTTTCTCGATCACCCATTTTGACGTCAAGGTTGAAGGCAATACTGTCAGCGTACGCAGCCGTAATGAATCATCTCAATAAATAGGGGAATGAATATGGATTACTTTCCAATATTCTGTCAGCTCAAAGATAAACCTTGTTTATTAGTGGGAGGGGGTGAGATTGCTGAACGTAAAGCCCGATTGCTTATGGAGGCGGGTGCTATTATTTCTGTTATCGCACCTTCGTTTACAGAGCAGTTTATACAGTGGCATTCTGAGCAAAAATTAAACTGCATCACTGGTGTATTTACTGCGGATTATCTATCAAGTAAGTGGCTTGTTATTGCGGCAACAGATAGTGAGCAAGTGAATCAACAGGTTTTTCAATCCGCGACAGAGAAACAGATATTTTGTAATGTGGTTGATTCACCAGAACAAGCCAGCTTTATTATGCCTTCTGTTATCGATCGTTCTCCTATTGTGGTGGCTATTTCATCGGGCGGAAAAGCCCCTGTGCTAGCGCGTATTTTGCGAGAAAAAATTGAGCAACTACTCCCAAATTATCTCGGTGCATTAGCGAAACTTGCGGGAAAATTAAGAGAAGAAGTAAAACAACGTTTTTCATCCATAAGTGCAAGACGTTATTTCTGGGAGCAATTTTTTGCAGATAAATCATTACAAGCTGAAATTGAAGCACAAAGAGACGGCGATATTGAGCAACGTATTAGCACGCTATTATCTGAAAATCAGCAACCTCAAGGCAGTGTTGTTTTAGTCGGAGCAGGGCCGGGTGATGCTGGGCTAATGACTATTAAAGGGTTACAGCAGTGTCAACAAGCTGATGTGGTGGTTTACGATAGATTAGTATCTGATGAGGTAATGGCATTAGTCCGCAGAGATGCACAGCGTATTTATGTTGGTAAGCAAGCGGGTTTTCATTGTGTTCCTCAAGATGAAATCAATCAAATTTTAATCAAAGAAGCCGTAGCAGGAAAACGGGTGGTGAGATTAAAAGGAGGTGATCCCTTTATTTTTGGTCGAGGTAGCGAAGAGCTAGAAGCCTTGATTGAACATCATATTCCCTTTTCAGTGATCCCCGGTATTACCGCGGCTTCAGGCTGTACAACATATGCGGGTATTCCTTTAACGCATCGAGATTATGCACAAAGTGTCCGCTTTATTACTGGGCATGGCAAAGGATTAAACGAGGCTGAATGGCAATGTATTGCACAAGAAAACCAAACGTTAGTCTTTTATATGGGATTAAGTAAAGCCCGTTATATTCAGCAAATGCTACTTAGCCAAAATATGCGCGCAACCATGCCGATTGCGATTATTGAAAAGGGCACTTTAACCACACAAAAAGTGATTGTTGGTCAATTACGCCAACTGGCAGAGATGGCAGAAACAATGGAAAGCCCTGCACTGATTATTGTGGGGGAGGTTGTCACACTGAATGAGAAGCTACAATGGTTTCAATCCAAATCGGCTAAATAGCTGAAAAGAATTGATGATATCATTTTAAAATTAAAAACCTCTTTAATATTCGATATGTATATTAAAGAGGTTTTTTTATCTAACACATAGAAATATAAATGAAAAATTGTTTAATTACATTTCAATTAAACATTTAGATTAAAAATTAAAAACAAATAATAAAATTGAATATTTAATAATCTATAAATATGTTTAGACTAGAATCGTTATTCAGTCTAAAGATGAATTTATTGTTATTTTTAATTAATTTCAAAGAGAAACTCTTTACAAACAAAGCATCATAAAGTTCTGCAAGTCGGATAAAACCCATCCTAATTATATTAATTTTGTGAGCTAAGTAGGTTTTCTATCTATAAAACTTGCATGATGTTAATTTAATGTTTATTTGTTGTTTTGCTTCTCTCGATATATATTTTTTATTTTCTCAGGATAGAACTCTAGAGGGCTCAATAAAGTTAAGTGATAAGAATACCGCATTAATTGACAAAATTTACGATAAGTGTAAAAAAGAAGAGTGTTGGTATCATTTTTATCTTATTAATATCTTTAAACGTTTGAGAGCCACAAATATTACAATCAAAATTTAACAACGATACATATCGTTAATTGAGCGACCCCGCTATAAATTATTGTTTATTAGGAGAGGTACCCATGAAAAATAAAGTTACGTTAAAAACAGTGTTTCCACTCAGTATTATGTCACTTGTATTAACCTCCTTTTTTTCTCATGCCGTCACTCTTCCTGAAGGTACTATTCTGGCAAAACAACAGAATATTGTGATTAATAACGGTACTGAAGTTTCATCACTTGATCCGCACAAAGTAGAAGGCGCACCAGAAACTAATATTATTTTAAATTTATTAGAGGGGCTGACCTACGTTGGACCTAATGGTGAAAGCATGCCTGGCGTTGCACAACGCTGGGAAACTAATGATAACAAGGTGTGGATATTCTATTTGCGAGAAGACGCAAAGTGGAGTGATGGCACACCAGTTACAGCTGAAGACTTTGTTTATAGCTGGCGTCGAGTAGTAGATCCTAAAACAGGATCGCCTTATGCCAGTTATCTCGAATATGCTTATGTTGAAAATGTTGCAGATATTCTTAGTGGCAAAAAATCCCCTGAAACATTAGGTGTGAAAGCGATAGACGCTCACACTTTGCAAGTCAATTTAACCAAGCCAATCCCTTATTTAGTCGATATGGTCAGCCACACTCCGTTAAAGCCAGTTAAAAAAGAGATTGTTGAAAAATATGGCGTGAATTGGACTCGTCCTGAAAACTTTGTCGGTAATGGTGCTTATGTTATTGAAAATTGGGTGGTGAATGAAAAGGTGACTTTAAAACGAAATCCACTTTATTGGGATAATAAAAACATCATTATTGAGCAAGCCACATTTTTACCAATTAGTTCAGAAACCAGTGATATAAATCGCTACCGTAGCGGTGAAATAGATATCACTAATAGCGCTATTCCTCCTGTTCTTTATAGAAAAATGAAGCAAGAGCAGCCAGAGAATTTACATGTCACACCATATTTATGTACTTTCTATTATGAATTAAATAATAAAAAAGCCCCTTTTGATGATCCTCGTGTTCGAGAAGCCGTGAAATTGACTCTTGATAGAGAAGTCATTGCTGAAAAAATAATGGGACAAGGACAAATACCGGCTTATTCTTTTACTCCCTCTTTTATTGGCAATGGTAATTTTAAACCGCCTAAATGGGCTTATTGGACACAACAGCAACGTAATGAAAGGGCGCGTGAATTATTAAAAGAAGCGGGGTTTGATGGTCAAAATCCTCTGACTTTTACCTTGCTCTACAATACGTCAGATCAAAATAAACAGCAGGCAATAGCGGCAGCATCAATGTGGAAAAAAAGTATTGGTGCCAATGTGACGTTGCAAAACCAAGAGTGGAAAACGGCATTAGAAAACCGTAACCAAGGAAATTACCAAGTCGCGAGAGCAACATGGTGTGCAGATTACAATGAACCTACCTCGTTTTTAAACTCGTTTCTTTCCACAAGTAGCCTGAATACCGTTTTTTATGAAAATAATGATTACGATGATGCATTAAATAATGCCTCAATTGCTGTTGATAAAGGGGCTCGCCATCAACTCTATCAGCGCGCTGAAGCCTTGCTAGACAAGGACTCCGCGATAGTACCTGTCTATTATCGAGTCAGTGTTAGATTAGTTAGTCCAAAAGTAGGTGGATTTACAGGCAAAGACCCCTTTGATTATACGGACTTAAAGCGCTATTTTATAAAGGCAGATAACTAAAACTGGTAAATTATCGATATTCTATAGTTATGTGTGATTTGAATTATTAAAAGTGACTTAAAAAGTAGTTAACCAATAAAAAGCTACACAAAAAAGATAGCGGCATAAAAAATTATAATGCTATCAGGCAATTAAGCACTGATAGCAAATAAGCAAGATTGATTTATTTTTTTGTAAAAACAATAAGTTGTGTAAACCGTTCTAAAACACAACTGAACATCACAGAATGGTTGTCTAACAACCAGCTCACTAACTGGGAGTATTTTATAAGATGAGTAATTTAACTAAAAAGAGTGCGTTGGCGATTGCAATAAGCGCAATCTTTGGATTGTCAGCGCTAACGGCTAATGCCGCTGTTGTTCCAGACGGGGTAAAATTAGCTGAAAAACAAGTGCTCGTACGTAATAACGGCTCTGAACCACAATCACTTGATCCTCATAAAATCGAAGGTGTACCTGAGTCTGCATTAGCGCGTGATCTTTTCGAAGGCGTTACTATTGTTGGTCCAAATGGGGAAATTTTACCTGGCTCTGCAACCAGCTGGGAAAATAAAGATTTTACTGTTTGGACATTCAAAATTCGTGAAGGCGCTAAATGGTCAAATGGTGAACCTGTTACAGCACAAGATTTCGTTTATAGCTGGCAACGTTTAGCGGATCCTAATACTGCATCTCCTTATGAAAGCTATCTGCAATATGCGCATATCGTGAATATTGACGATATTATTGCA
Source organism: Proteus sp. TSJ240517 (assembly GCF_047921575.1). Taxonomy (NCBI): domain Bacteria; kingdom Pseudomonadati; phylum Pseudomonadota; class Gammaproteobacteria; order Enterobacterales; family Morganellaceae; genus Proteus; species Proteus sp. TSJ240517. The sequence continues at coordinate 528,661 of NZ_JBLRMH010000001.1, read as the reverse complement.
GGTAAGAAAAAAGCCACAGAATTAGGTGTTAAGGCATTAGATAACAACACATTAGAAATCACTTTATCTGAAGCAGTGCCTTATTTACCAAAATTATTAGCTCACTCCTCCATGTCGCCAGTTAACCAAAAAGTAATTGAAAAATTTGGTGAAAAATGGACACAACCAGCTAACTTCGTCGGCAACGGCGCTTATAATTTAAAAGATTGGACCGTCAACGAACGTATTGTTTTAGAACGTAGCCCAACTTATTGGGATAACAAAAATACTGTTATTGATAAAGTTACGTTCTTACCTATCTCATCAGAAGTCACTGACGTAAACCGCTATCGTGCGGGTGAAATCGACATGACATATAGCAATTTACCGATCGAACTTTTCCAAAAACTGAAAAAAGAGATCCCAGATGAATTGCGTATAAGCCCATATTTATGTACTTATTATTATGAAATTAATAATGAGAAAGCACCGTTTAATGATCCTCGTGTTCGTGAAGCGCTGAAACTGTCAATGGACAGAGATATCATCACTTATAAAGTGAAAAACCAAGGTGATATTCCCGCTTACGGTTTTACTCCGCCATTTACAGACGGAATTAAAGAGAGTAAACCAGAATGGTTTGCGACTTGGACACAAGAACAGCGCAATGAGAAAGCACGTCAATTGTTAGAAGAGGCGGGCTATAACAAAGCAAATCCACTGAAATTTAAGCTTCTGTACAATACTTCAGATCTTCATAAAAAAGTGGCAATTGCTGCTTCTTCAATTTGGAAGAAAAACTTAGGTGCAGATGTGTCTCTTGAAAACCAAGAGTGGAAAACGTTCTTAGATACACGTCACCAAGGAACTTATGATGTTGCGCGTGCGGGCTGGTGTGCAGATTATAACGAACCTTCTTCATTCCTGAACATGATGCTGTCTTACAGCAGTAATAATACTGTTCACTATAAAAACACAGAGTTTGACGCATTGATCAAAGAATCTTTACGTGTGAAATCTGATGACGAACGTGCCGCTATTTATCAAAAAGCTGAAGGCGTATTAGATAAAGATTCGGCCATTGTTCCACTTTACTACTATGTAAACACCCGTTTAGTTAAACCTTATGTGGGTGGTTATTCAGGTAAAGATCCATTAGATAATTTACATACTAAAGACTTGTACATTATTGCTAAGTAATCGGGCGAGACCTTGTCTTTTTTAAGGCAAGGTCTTTTTATCGTCACGCCTGAATAGGTTTGTGTTATAGGAACGGGCAATGCTCAAATTTATTTTTCGTCGCTTTTTAGAAGCGATACCGACTCTATTTATTCTAATAACAATTTCGTTTTTTATGATGCGATTAGCACCTGGTAGCCCTTTTACAGGGGAAAGGAAACTTCCACCAGAGGTCATGGCAAATATTGAAGCGAAATATCACTTAAATGATCCCATTTATAAACAATACTTCGATTATTTAATTCAATTGTCGAAAGGGGATTTAGGGCCTTCTTTTAAATATAAAGACTACAGTGTAAACACCTTAGTCGGTAAAGCATTCCCTGTTTCAGCTAAATTAGGGCTGTCGGCATTTATTTTTGCCGTGATTTTAGGTGTGGGGGCAGGCGTGATAGCCGCACTGAATCAAAACACCAAATGGGATTATACCGTCATGACTTTTGCCATGACGGGAGTTGTAATACCGAGTTTCGTTGTTGCACCACTGCTTGTACTTATTTTTGCCATTACCTTAAGGTGGCTACCAGCTGGTGGCTGGAATGGCGGTGCGGTGCAATATATGTTGCTACCAATGATTGCACTGTCGCTTTCTTATATTGCCAGTATCTCGCGTATTACCCGTAGTTCAATGATTGAAGTATTACACTCAAACTTTATCAGAACGGCAAAAGCGAAAGGCTTGCCGATGAAAAGAATTGTGTTGCGTCATGCTTTAAAACCTGCGTTGCTACCTGTTATCTCTTATATGGGGCCTGCATTCGTCGGTATTATTACGGGCTCAATGGTTATTGAAACCATCTTTGGATTGCCAGGTATCGGACAATTATTCGTTAATGGTGCTTTAAACCGAGATTACTCATTGGTATTAAGCTTAACCATTATCGTAGGTGCATTAACAATTTTCTTTAATGCGATTGTCGATATTTTATATGCCGTTATTGATCCGAAAATTCGTTACTAATAGATACTGGAGCGCGTTATGTTATCACTGAAGGAAAACAGCGAAGCTCTGGGGAATTTCTCGGAGCAGCTAGATATTGAAGGCCGTAGTTTATGGCAAGACGCTCGTCGTCGTTTTATGCACAATAAAGCGGCAATTACGAGCCTTATATTACTTTTCTTTATTTTATTATTTGTCATTTTTGCCCCAATGTTATCGCCTTTTGTCTATGACGATACCGATTGGGAGATGATGTCAATGGCACCTGATTTTGCCTCTTCTCACTATTTTGGTACTGACTCATCTGGGCGTGACTTATTAGTCCGTGTTGCGATTGGTGGACGTATTTCATTAATGGTCGGTATAGCGGCTGCTTTTGTTGCCGTTATTGTTGGTACACTGTATGGCGCAATGGCGGGCTATATTGGTGGACGTGTTGACTCTGTGATGATGCGTTTACTGGAAATCCTAAACTCATTTCCATTTATGTTCTTTGTTATCTTATTAGTGACATTCTTTGGTCAAAATATCTTACTGATTTTCGTTGCTATCGGGATGGTATCTTGGCTCGATATGGCACGTATTGTAAGAGGACAAACCTTAAGTTTAAAACGTAAAGAGTTTATTGAAGCTGCATTAGTTTGTGGTGTGTCATCACGCAATATCGTGTTAAGACATATCGTACCTAACGTACTGGGTGTCGTTGTGGTTTATGCCTCTTTATTAGTCCCTAGTATGATTTTATTTGAATCCTTCTTAAGCTTCTTAGGTTTAGGAACACAAGAACCATTAAGTAGTTGGGGAGCACTATTAAGTGATGGTGCAAACTCAATGGAAGTTTCTCCTTGGTTGTTACTTTTCCCGGCTTCGTTCTTAGTTGTCACACTGTTTTGCTTTAACTTTATCGGTGATGGCTTACGTGACGCATTAGACCCGAAAGATCGTTAAGGAGAACAAAATGACAAATACAACAAACAAGTCGTTATTAAGTGTTAAAGATCTCTGTGTGACTTTCGGTACACCGGATGGTGATGTTACCGCAGTTAATAAGCTCAACTTTGAATTATCCGCAGGTGAAACCCTCGGGATCGTTGGTGAATCTGGCTCAGGTAAATCCCAAACGGCATTCGCATTAATGGGATTATTAGCGAAAAATGGTCGCACAGCGGGTAGCGCAAACTTTAATGGTCGTGAGATCTTAAACCTTCGCCAAAGTGAATTAAATAAAATGCGCGCTGAAGAAATATCTATGATATTTCAAGATCCAATGACTTCATTAAACCCGTATATGAAAGTTGGTTCGCAGCTTATTGAAGTATTAATGCTTCATAAAGGCATGAGTAAGAATGATGCTTATGCAGAATCAGTACGCATGTTAGATGCAGTAAAAATGCCAGAAGCTCATAAACGAATGAGTATGTATCCTCATGAGTTTTCAGGCGGTATGCGCCAACGAGTCATGATTGCAATGGCATTGCTGTGTAAGCCTAAACTTTTAATTGCTGATGAACCGACAACCGCACTTGATGTGACGGTTCAAGCGCAAATCATGACCTTACTCAATGAGCTTAAGAATGATTTAAACACTGCGATTATTATGATCACTCATGACTTGGGGGTTGTTGCGGGTATCTGCGATAAAGTATTGGTGATGTACGCAGGACGTACCATGGAGTACGGTAAAGCGCGTGATATCTTCTATCAACCATCACATCCATATTCTATCGGATTGTTACAGGCTGTTCCTCGCTTAGACGGTGAAGATGAACGACTCGCAACCATTCCGGGAAATCCGCCTAATTTATTACGTTTACCAAAAGGCTGCCCATTCCAACCTCGTTGCCAGTATGCAACAGAGCAATGCTTAACGAGTGAACCTCAATTAGAGCAATTCGCACAAGGCCGACTACGTGCCTGTTTTAAAGCGGTGGAGGAATTGGTATGACTCAAGCCATGTTACAAGATAGAAAAGTTATTCTTGAAGTGAATGACTTAAAAGTTTATTTCGATGTTCAAGATAATAAACAGTGGTTTTGGAAAGCGAAAAAAAGCCTAAAAGCCGTTGATGGTGTCACACTACGCTTATATGAAGGTGAAACATTAGGGGTTGTTGGTGAATCTGGTTGTGGTAAATCGACTTTTGCTCGCGCCATTATTGGTTTAGTTAAAGCCTCTGGTGGTACAGTCTCTTGGTTAGGCAATGATTTATTGGGAATGGGAAATAAACAATGGCGCGATATTCGCCAAGATATCCAGATGATTTTCCAAGATCCGCTGGCTTCCTTAAACCCAAGAATGACCATTGGTGATATTATTGCGGAGCCGCTTAAAACCTATCACCCTAAAATGAAACAGGCTGAAGTTGTTGAAAAAGTGAAAGCAATGATGATGCGAGTCGGATTATTGCCAAACTTAATCAACCGTTACCCACATGAATTCTCAGGTGGACAATGCCAACGTATCGGTATTGCTCGCGCGTTAATTTTAGAACCTAAATTAGTGATTTGTGACGAACCCGTTTCAGCATTAGACGTATCGATTCAGGCTCAAGTGGTTAACTTGCTGAAAGATATTCAAAAAGAGATGGGATTATCTTTAATCTTTATTGCCCATGATCTAGCGGTGGTAAAACATATTTCAGATCGTGTATTGGTGATGTATTTAGGGCATGCAGTGGAGTTAGGAACGTATGATGAAGTTTATCATCATCCATTACACCCTTATACCAAAGCGTTGATGTCAGCGGTGCCTATTCCTGATCCTGATAAAGAGCGCAATAAGCATATTGATTTATTGGAAGGAGAATTGCCTTCTCCGATTAATCCACCATCAGGCTGTATATTCCGTACACGTTGTCCGATGGCAGATGAAGAATGTGCCAAAACACGCCCTTTATTAGAAGGGAGCTTTCGCCATGCAGTCTCTTGCTTAAAAGTTGATCCGCTTTAAGGCGATTGAATGATTAAGTAAAGTAGAAAAAATGCCCTTGAAGTTTTATTTTCAAGGGCATTCTATTTATTAACGGATCGAAAGATCACCAAATCAGATTAAATCCAACCTTTAGTTCTAAAGGCTTTTAATGTAGAAACAAAATAGCTCATCTCTTCTGGTGTGCCTAAAGTTAAACGGCTCCAACCTAAAGCAGGTGGAAACTCACGACCAACCATAATATTCGCTTCTTTCATTCTGTTTTGATAGGTTTTTACATCACCTTTCACTTTATGGAATATAAAGTTCGCATAAGAAGGTGCATATTCAATATCCAGCTCTTTTAAGACATCAACAACCATTTGACGAGAAACATCAATCGATTTACGGCTATATTCCACATAAGCTTTATCTTTTAATGAGGCTAATGCAGCAACAGCACCCGCAGTGTTGGTATTATCAATGGAAACAAACACATCAACATTGGCAATAACCTCAGGTACAGCAACACCATAACCCACACGAAGCCCTGCTAATGCGTAAATTTTTGAGAAAGTACGTGCAACAATTAGGTTTTTATAACCCGCTTCAACTAATGTAATCGCACTGGTAAATTCAGGCGTTGAAGCGAATTCCGCATAAGCTTCATCAATAATAAAAAAGACATTTTCTTTGGCTGATTTTATCCAATTCGTCAATGAAGCCGTCGGCGTTAACATCGCTGTTGGGTTATTCGGATTGCATAAATATACCATGCTAATACCATCAAACTCTTGCGCTTTTTTCTGCATTGTTGCTAAATCAAACGCCAGTGTTTTATCAACGGGTACTTTAACGATTTTTACGCCTAAAGGTTCTGCATAAAGTTCGGCATAGTTAAATGTTGGATCAGGAACAATAAGTTGAACCGCTTTACCTTCTTTTTGTGCTTTATTTGCCACAAACTGTACGGCTGCTTGAATTGTCTCAGATGAGCCATTTCCCAAGGTGATGTGCTTATCTGAAAGTTTAAATTCTTTCCCTAATTCGCTAATTAATGAGCTACGCGCATCGTCTGGATATCTAAAGGCATTAGGTAAAGCATCAATAATAGCCTGTTTCGCTTTTTGCGACATACCAAGTGAATTTTCATTAAAATTTAGCAGTAACGGATTTTCTGCATTAAATACCAATTTATTTTTTAGTGTTTCATTGGCATAGGCAGAGCTAACAAATGAACTTAATGAAAGACCACCAATCACTAAGCTGGATGAAGTTAAAAATGACCGACGATTCATGTTATGTTTCCCAAGTAAATTATTCTATGTTTTATTAGTTCTTATAGATTACTAAAAAAAAGATAGAAGTAAATAATTATGTTGTATTTGTGACTATAAATTCATTTTTTGGGGGTTAGGGAAAAGTTCTGTCATTGAAAAAAAGAATGAGTAGGGAGTAAACTTGTCAGTTATCAATTTAAAATAAAAAGAAAAATTATTGATAATGATAAGCCATACTGAATTATGTCAATTTTGAACATTTAATGTAGCGGACTAAATCGCGAATATGGGCATCATCATTTATGCGTGTATCTAATCATTTTAAAATCATTGTGCATCTTTGTAGCTTTCTCATTGTTCTTTATAGCTTAACAATGATACCGCCTATGTTGGTTGCGCTATATGAAAAAGAGCAAAGTCTATTTTCTTTTGCATTGTGTTTTTTTATCTTTTTTTGTGGAGGTTTATTTATTTGGCTGAAAACAAAAATAAAAGATATTCAGCTGAAAACACGAGATGGATTTATTATTATTGCCTTGTTTTGGTTGTTATTTTCTTTAATTAGCACATTACCTTTATGGCTGAATGAGCAACTTAATATGCGCTTTGTTGATGCGCTTTTTGAAGGGGTGTCAGGGATAACAACCACAGGCGCTTCTGTTTTTCACAATGTGACTGATTTACCTAAATCTATTCTTTACTATCGCGCACAGTTAAATTTTGTTGGAGGATTAGGTGTTATTGTACTGGCTGTTGCCGTTCTTCCCTTATTAGGCATTGGGGGCATGAAATTATATCAATCTGAAATGCCTGGGCCATTTAAAGAAGAAAAGTTAACGCCTCGCTTAGCAAGTACAGCTCGTAATTTATGGTTTACTTATATTCTGCTAGGTAGTTTATGTATTATCGCGTTTAAAATAGCGGGAATGTCTTTTTTTGATGCGCTTTGTCATGGTTTATCGACTGTGTCTTTAGGCGGATTTTCAACATATAGCGAAAGCATTGGCTATTTTAATAGCGCAAAAATTGAATTTGTTGCAGGGCTATTTTCACTCCTTTCAGCAGTCAATTTTACCCTCTATTTTGCATCCTTAGCTAAATTTAGTTTACGACCATTATTAACCAATCCAGAGTTTCGTTTTTTTATTACAGTGGCATTGCTAGTTATCGGTTTGATCACATTTGAAACATGGCGCAGTAATATGTATTCATTCCCAGATGCTTTTATTCATTCTTTTTTTCTAACCAGTTCGATGATCACTGACAACGGGCTTGCAACAGCAGATTATGCTCAATGGCCACAACATATTATTGTTCTCTTACTATTTTCTAGTTTTTTTGGTGGTTGTGTTGGTTCGACGTGTGGTGGAATTAAAGCTATTCGATTTTTAATTCTCTATAAACAGAGTCGCCAAGAAATTCATCAATTAATTCATCCAAAATCAGTGAGTTCCGTTCGTGTCGGCGACAGTATTATAACTTCTCGACTCCTTAATTCCGTTTGGAGTTTCTTTTTTCTTTATACACTCTGCGCTTGTTTTTTTATTTGGTGTTTAAGCATGATGGGCTACGATTTAATTACAGCTTTTGCTACGGTGGCAGCATGTTTAAATAATATGGGATTGGGATTTGGTGAAACAGTTGCTGGTTTTGGTGAAATTACCGACAGTGCAAAATATTTAATGTGTCTTGCTATGTTACTTGGTCGATTAGAAATTTATACGCTACTTGTTTTATTATCTGCTTCCTTTTGGCGTAATTAAAATATGACTAAAATAAACGTTATGATTTAAAAATGAACATGGTTTAAAAGATAAAGAATATTATCATTAATTTCTCTAAAGAAATTCTTTCTTAAAAATCCATTCTATAAAATTAGATAACTTCAAATACAATAACGATTTTTCTCCTATTTTTGTGATAAACATCAACTCTCCTTAAATGAAGCGTTCCATTAATTATAATAAACAGACAACGAAAACGTTTGCATAATATTTTTATATAGATAGAATTCGTCAGATTTTTTTGGCTAGGTGAAATGAATAGGAGGTTAAAGTGTCTCAGGACAACAATTATAGTCAGGGCCCTGTGCCCATATCCGCAAGAAAGGGTGGATTGGCGTTAACCTTTGTGATGTTGGGATTAACGTTTTTTTCAGCCAGTATGTGGACTGGCGGCGCTCTTGGTACTGGTCTTTCCTTCAATGATTTCTTCCTCGCAGTTCTAATTGGTAATCTTCTTCTTGGTATCTACACCGCATTTCTTGGTTTTATTGGTTCAAAAACAGGTCTTACTACTCATCTCCTCGCGCGTTACTCTTTCGGTATTAAAGGTTCTTGGCTTCCCTCATTTTTACTCGGTGGTACTCAAGTTGGTTGGTTTGGTGTGGGTGTGGCAATGTTTGCCATCCCGGTAGGAAAAGCCACTGGTATTGATATTAATCTCCTCATCGCCGTTTCCGGCATTTTAATGACCATCACTGTATTCTTCGGTATTTCCGCTCTCACCGTTCTCTCTATCATTGCTGTTCCAGCAATCGCCATCCTTGGCAGTTACTCTGTTTATCTTGCCATACATGATATGGGCGGGCTTTCAACGTTAATGGGTGTTAAACCAACTCAGCCATTAGATTTCAATTTAGCGCTGGCGATGGTTGTCGGATCGTTTATTAGTGCGGGAACGCTTACAGCTGACTTTGTCCGTTTTGGACGAAACCCTAAAGTTGCAGTAGTTGTCGCAATTGTTGCGTTCTTTTTAGGCAATACATTGATGTTTGTCTTTGGTGCAGCAGGTGCCGCTTCATTGGGAATGGCAGATATTTCTGATGTGATGATTGCGCAAGGATTATTACTTCCAGCGATTGTCGTATTAGGCTTAAATATTTGGACAACCAATGATAATGCGTTATATGCCTCTGGATTAGGATTTGCCAATATTACAGGCTTATCAAGCAAAAAGCTTTCAGTGATAAATGGCATTGTCGGTACACTGTGTGCATTATGGCTCTATAATAACTTTGTTGGCTGGTTAACCTTTTTATCTGCCGCAATTCCACCAGTAGGTGGTGTTATCATTGCAGATTATCTGATGAATAAAGATCGTTATAGCACCTTCAATGCAGATAAAATGCAATCAGTTAACTGGGTCGCATTACTGGCTGTTGCAATTGGTATTGCCGCGGGGCACTGGTTACCAGGTATCGTACCTGTTAACGCAGTATTAGGTGGTGCAATTAGTTACGCTGTGTTAAATCCAATATTAAATCGTCGTACAGCTCGACAAGCGGAGATAAGTCATGCTGGGTAAGAATATCGAACAAATTAATCATGCTCGTCTCGTTGGAAAAGAGGGTTTGTGGCGCATTACGCTTAAAAACAATAAAATTGAAGCGATAGAGCCACAACCTGAGAATAACTTTCATCCTGAAGCATTAGATGCGCAAGGTGGTTTAGTTCATGCTCCTTTTGTTGAGCCTCATATTCATTTAGATACAACACAAACAGCAGGGCAACCGAATTGGAATCAATCGGGAACATTATTTGAGGGTATCGAGCGTTGGGCTGAAAGAAAAGCGCTGTTAACTCATGATGATGTTAAACAACGTGCATGGCAAACGCTTCAATGGCAAATTGCTAATGGTATTCAACATGTTAGAACCCATGTTGATGTTTCGGATCCATCGCTGACAGCATTAAAAGCCATGCTGGAAGTGAAAGAAGAAATTAAACCTTGGATTGATTTGCAAATTGTTGCTTTTCCACAAGAAGGTATTTTGTCTTACCCTAATGGTGAAGCTTTATTAGAAGAAGCATTAAAATTAGGCGCTGATGTTGTCGGTGCTATTCCTCACTTTGAATTTACGCGTGAATATGGTGTTGAATCACTGCATAAAACCTTTGCATTAGCACAAAAATATGATCGCTTAATTGATGTTCATTGTGATGAAATTGATGATGAACAATCTCGCTTTGTTGAAACTGTTGCCGCTTTAGCACATAAAGAAAATATGGGCTCAAGAGTAACAGCAAGTCATACAACCGCAATGCATTCTTATAATGGGGCTTATACTTCGCGTTTATTCCGTTTATTAAGAATGTCTGGTATTAACTTTGTGGCGAATCCTTTAGTTAATATTCACTTGCAAGGTCGTTTTGATACTTATCCAAAGCGTCGCGGTATTACTCGTGTAAAAGAGATGCTAGAAAGTAATATTAATGTTTGTTTTGGTCATGATGATGTTTTTGATCCTTGGTATCCATTAGGCACAGCAAATATGCTTCAAGTCTTACATATGGGACTGCATGTTTGCCAATTAATGGGCTATGGTCAAATTGATAATGGGTTACAGTTAATTAGTCATAATAGTGCGAAAACATTGGTCTTAACGGATTACGGTGTTGAAATAGGAAATAGTGCAAACTTTATTATTTTGCCCGCAGATAATGGATTTGATGCCTTACGCCGTCAAGTACCTGTACGTTATTCAATTCGCCACGGTAAAGTGATTGCACAAACAGAGCCAGCGAAAACAGAAATTATGTTAGATAAGCCAACAGCGATTAATTATAAATAATCTAACAAGTTGGATTTTCGAATAACAGATAAAACGGATAAGTCGATTAATCACTTATCCGTTATTTTTTTATAAAGATTTAATACCTGTTTTCTTTTTATTATCGGCTATTTTTTCTGATCAACGCTGCTAATTGTGCAAGTTCTTCATCACTCGCACGTTCAAAATCATGCGATGAAAGATATCCGGGGTATTTCTCAAAGAAAATCTTTTGTTTATTTTCAATAGGCGCCCATTTTGTCATATCACCTGTGCCGTGCATCGGGCTAAGTTTACTATGAACATGATCAACCCCAAACCCTTCAAAAAACATTCCTGAGCGTGAAACATCGGGGAATGTTTTATCTAAGATTTTTGCTACTTTTTTTGTCGCGATAACCAATAATGCTAAAGCTTCATCGTTTAAATCAAACGCATAACTCGGGTAGTGCTTTTTGGGAATAACAACGGTAAAACCTTTGGTATTGGGAAAAATAGAGAGGAAAGCAAGATGATGATCATCCTCCCAAATTTTATGGCAAGGCGCTTTACCCGCAACGATTTGGCAGAAAATACAGTTATCCATAGTCGTAGCCTCATATCTATATTCTACATACTTCAACTTATTGAATTATTTAGCGTATAAGGTGATTAAAGTAGATTTCTTTCTGCTAAATCAAGTGCGAAGTAAGATAGAATTAAATCTGCACCTGCACGTTTAATTGAGCCTAAAGTCTCCATTACCACACGATCTTCATCGATTGCACCCGCTAATGCCGCAAATTTAATTTGCGCATATTCACCGCTGATTTGATAAGCCGCTAAAGGTAATAAAGTACGTTCACGCACATCGCGAATAATATCTAAATAAGCACCCGCTGGTTTTACCATCAGCATATCAGCGCCTTCTTGCTCATCAATTAATGATTCACGGATCGCTTCACGGCGGTTCATTGGATTCATTTGATAAGTTTTACGATCACCAATTAAGCGAGAGCCTGCTGCATCGCGGAAAGGACCATATAAGGCAGAAGCAAATTTAGTCGAGTAAGAAACAATACCTGTGTCGCTAAATCCTGCTTTATCAAGTGCGGCACGAATAGCAGCAACTTGGCCGTCCATTGCCGCTGATGGCGCGATAAAATCAGCACCCGCTTGTGCGGCAGCAACAGCTTGAAGCCCTAAATTATAGATAGTTTCATCATTATCAACATGTTCACCATGTAAAACACCACAGTGACCATGTGATGTGTATTCACAAAAACAGGTATCAGACATGACAATCATTTCTGGTACGGCATCTTTACAAATACGAGACATGCGAGAAACTAAACCGTCACTTTTCCAAGCATCACTTCCTGTTTCATCAAGGTGATGTGATACGCCAAAAGTCATAACAGTTTTAATGCCTGCTTTTGCAATGCGTTCAATTTCATAAGCAAGGCGTTTTTCAGGAATACGAACGACACCTGGCATGCTTTTAATCGGTTGGTAATCATCAAGCCCTTCTTCTACAAAGATAGGCAGAGCGAGATCATTTTTAGTCAGAGTTGTTTCTTGAAAGAGCGCGCGCAGGTTTTCTGACTGGCGTAGTCTTCTTAAACGCTGGATGGATTGTTCGTTGCTCACAATATCTCCTTTTTATGGCCAGTACTAACAAGTATTTACCGAGGTATTATAAACCTTAATATTGATACATAGATACTCTATAATTCATACTCGTCATACTTCAAGCTGTAGCGTTGTTGGCTGCGTAGTCACTACTTATGTATGCTCCTAGCGACTCATTCACTTGTCGCCTAGCTACATCTTGAATTATTTAGAGTATAGAACGTTAATTATAGAGAAAAGAGAAAAGAGAAAAGAGAAAAGAGAAAAGAGAAAAGAGAAAAGAGAAAAGAGAAAAGAGAAAAGAGAAAAGAGAAAAGAGAAAAGAGGAGAGGAATAAGTGATAGGTGAGGGGAAAATAAAAAAGAGCAGGATAATTTCTACTCTTTATATTGATTTTTACCCATTCTTTAATGAGAAGATTATTTTTTTGGCTCTTCTAATGCTGCAACCATTTGAACTTTACAAGCCGCAACAATTTGAGTTAAACCATCTTGGAACTCTGCGCGAGAACCAATTTCAGATTTGGCTTCACGTAAAGAATTAACAACCTCAATAGCACCTTCAGTGAATTGTGCTTCAGTTGCTTCCAGTTTTGCAAAATCAAATTTCTTTGCACTCAGAGAGGCCATTGCATCTTTAGCAATTTTCTCTGCTGGCTCTTTTGTATCATAAGCTTTAATTGAGATATCTTTAAAAGTATCGCAGTAATCATCAGCCATTTTTGTTGGGTTTGCAAAAGCAACAGCAGGTAATAATAGCAGAGATAAGAGAAGTGGTTTCATTTTAGCCTCATGTTTATTTTTTAGTACATATTTATTGAGTGTAACATATAAACAGGAGTGACGATAAATCAGAAAAAGTGTAAAAATATAAATAGTTAATATTTTTAATCCTATTGGTTTTAGTTGCTTTCGCTATAATTGTGTTTAGGGACAATAAGCTAGCAAATTTTGACATAATAAAAACTTACAATTTACAATATATAAAATAACTCAAAATACAATAATATTAGGATTTATCTTTATTTACATTTTATACGATTAATTTTTATTTGTGTTAAAAATAACAAAATGTGCGCTTTAAATATAAAAAACAGAATAAAAAAGTTAAGTGATTATCAGTTATCATTGAGATAATTTTAATACATTGTATTTAATAAGTTAATTTATGTTCGTGTTGGCAATGATGGCAAGATTTCTAATTCTATTATTTAATCCAAATAACATTAAAAATTTTAAACAAAAATAAGTTTTGATAGTGACTATTGGTTAAATACACCAAAAGAAAACAAACTCATTATCATTTGGATGATATGAAAAGAATTTGAATAGAAATATTGAGGCGGGTAAAAGAAAAAAATCCCCTCTATAAAGATAGAGGGGTAGCTAAATGAATAAAGAATGGTTTATTTCGAGATTGAGTATATAGGAAATTTGAAATCAAAATTTGTTTATTTGTGCAGCACAAAAAGATTAGAAAATAGAATAAAAATATGTGCGAGTACTCAATTCGAAAATAAATGTATTATTGACGATAGGCTGTCTTAATTTGGCTAATCGTATTACGGAATGTTTCTGCTTGTTTTTCATCATCAACTTCTGCAATAGCACGTTCAATGTTTAAAATAACACGCCCAGCATCTGCTTGACCTAATGCTTTTAACATATAGGTGACTAGTGTTTTTAAGCAAGCCACTTCTTCTGCCAATGTTTCTACATCTGCTTGTGTTTTAAACTTCTCGTTCATTATCTACGTTCCTTTGTCTTTAATTTATAAATCATATCAGGCTAGGTCATTAGAATAGCAAAGTCTCAGCAAGGTATGAATAGCGATAATGAAAGCATTTTATCATATTGAATTTGTTAGCATGATAAAAAGACAAAATAGCCAGTGATCCCATTTATTAGTCGAAATCAGGCTATACTTTGAACGTTATGCTTTTAACGTTAATACAAACAAAATGTGGTAGAGCAACCATTGCGAGCAATAAGAAAAATGCAGAAAAAGGGAAAATAATATGAATGAAGAACAATTATTACAGGCTATCACTCATTATCCCGCACTTTATCAGCGCAAATCAGGAAATACACATAAAGGAACATTCGGCACATTAGGTATTGTAGGCAGCTCAGAAGGAATGAGCGGTGCTATTGTGTTAGCAGGCAAAAGTGCATTGAAAGCAGGGTGTGGAAAGGTATTTCTTGGTTTTGCTCAATCGCAACTTCCTATCCCTTTTATTGATAGTGCACCAGAGCTTATGCTTAAAACAGCCCAAGCGTTGATAAATCAGCAGGATATTTCTGCTTGGGCGATTGGGTGTGGATTAGGATTATCTGCAAATTCTGAAGAAATCTTATCAATAGCTTTAGCACAGCGTAATGAAAATAGACCTTATGTTTTTGATGCGGATGCATTAGTGTTAATGGCTAATCTTAAATCAGAACTCTCACTTAATCAGCACTGTGTATTAACACCACACCCTAAAGAAGCGTCTATTTTGCTTAATTGCACGCTAAATGATATTCAAAATAATAGAGAAGAAGCGGCGAAAGAAATTGCGAAGATTTATCATTGCTGGGCAATTATCAAAGGTCAACATACCGTAGTGACTTCTCCGAAAGGGGAAATCACAATTAATACAACTGGTAATAGTGGATTATCAACCGCGGGGAGTGGTGATGTGCTAACAGGCGTTATGGGAAGTTTTTTAGCACAAGGAATGACAATGGCGGATGCGGTGAGAAGTGCTGTTTGGATACATGGAATGTCGGCGGATATTTTAGTTAAAAAAGGTATTGGACCAATCGGATTAACTGCATCAGAATTGATTGATACTATCCGGAATATTCGCAATCAAATATGGACATTATCACAGCAACATAATGCAAACTATTTTGAATAATCGCTTTTATTTTTTAGCTTAACGTATTAATAATTAAAGTAGGTTTATATTAAGATTAGGTTGTTTTTAGTTAATTCACTCACAGTAATCTTTGGGTTATTGCGATAGGATTAAGGCAAATGGAGAGTTAAGAGGAGTTATTATGTATAAAACGATTTTAGTGCCTATTGATATTGTGGAAGAAGAGTTAACCAGTAAAGCGGTACGACATGCTGTGTATTTAGCCAAAGAAACAGGAGCTAATTTACATTTAATTCATGTTCTTCCTATCTCTTCAGCAATCATTAATGCTTATTCATTGGGTTATCCAGAAATTAAAGATAAAGCGACAGTGAAAGCAGAGAATGATATGCAAATGTTGGTAGATTCGGTGGATTTGCCTGCTGAAAAGGTCGCTTATACGGTTACTTTTGGCTCACCTCGTGATGAAATTTTGGTCACAGCAAAAGATATTCAAGCAGACTTAATTGTGATTGGTTCACGTAGACCTAATATTAGTACTCATTTATTAGGTTCAACGGCAGCGGGTGTTGTTCGCTATGCTGAAATTTCAGTGTTAGTTGTTCGTTAATATATTACTAATATGCTATGAGCATCCCTCATAGCATATATTTTAGTTTTTTTGCGTAGCTTATCTTATTTATTCAATAAGCAGTTTATTGAATAAACAGTCTAGAAAGTGGATAAGAATGGAAAAATTTACCGAAGAACTTTTAAGGCTCGATCATTTTATTCTACGCATCTTACGCTATTATGTAATAGGCTCTATTTTCTTTTTCTTAGGATTATTACCTGGTGTATTAGGGTTTTATTTAATTGAAGGGCATACCTTTATGGAATCTTCATTAAATGCAATCTCTATGTTAAGTGGTCAGCCAGTAGAGCCAGCACCTGCAACCCCAACAGGGCGCTTTTTTATTGCAATCTATGGTTTATTTCTTCAGTGTGTTTTTATTTTATCGATTGGGCTTGTAGTGACACCTTTTATTCATCGACAATTGCATAAATGGCATCTTGAGGAAGATTAAATAAGCAAGCTGTGGGTTTAACGCTACAATAATAAACAGACAATAATCTGATAATGAGGAGTTGCTATGTACAAGACAATTCTAGTACCTGTTGATATTTCAGAAGATGAGTTAACGACTAAAGCCTTACAACACGCTGTTTATATTGCTAAATTAGAAGGCGCAAAACTGCATCTTTTCCATGCTATTCCTGATATTTCACGTTTCTCTATTAGTTATAGTTACCATTATGACATGCTCAGTTCTTTTGCAAATAAAGCACTTGAGCGTGTACAAGAACAACTGCAAGAATTAGCTAATGGTATTGATTTGCCAAATGAACAAGTTGAATTTTCAGCTGTATTTGGTTCTGCAAGAGATAAAGTTTTAGAGCTGGCTGAAAAAATTAATGCTGATTTAATCGTGATTGGCTCACGCCGCCCAAGTATTTCGACACACCTATTAGGCTCCAATGCATCAGGTATTGTCGCTTATGCTAAACAATCTGTTTTAGTTGTTCGCTAAAATTTTTTATAAAAGTTAAAAAATAGCCTAAAACCCCTAGATTTTTTATTTAGGGGTTTTTTATTTTTGCATTTAAGCATTGCCATTTTAAATTGATTTGTGCGTGTGATTGCTTATTAAAATAGTGATAGCTATTTGATGATGCGATTTAAAAACAAGAATGGGTATTTATCATTGTATTGTACTTTCCTATGCCAATATTTATGGCTATCCATCGATAAAATTGATCTACTTACTGCCTAAAATATTTTATTTGTTCATAATAGTATTGAAAGATAATAGAGCGAGAAACGAGCTATGCTGATAAACTTTATATTAGCAATGGCTCGTTTTGGATTAAAACTAAGGCATAGTATGGATAATGAGATAATGGCAGAGTGCACAGCCATTTCACAAGATAAACAGCGTGAAATTACCAAGTTATGTATTCAAACTGCGTTGTTGCTATTGCAACATGGCGCAGAAAGTATGCTGGTTGAACAGCTTTCAACCCGTCTAGGTTTAGCTTTAGGTGTACATCAAGTCGAAAGCGCAATTTCTGCTAATGCAGTTGTATTAACCACGATTGTTAACGGGCATTGCCAAACATCAACACGAAAGATAGTCGACCGTGGCATTAATATGCATGTTGTGACAGAAGTTCAGCATATTGTTATTTTGGTTGAACATCATCTTGCAGATATTCATGAAGCCAGAAAACGCTTTGAGCATATAAAACCATTACGTTATCCTCGTTGGGCGATTATTTTTATGGTTGCCTTATCTTGTGGTTGTTTCTCTAAATTGAATGGTGGTAATTGGGATGGCTTTTTAGTTTCTGCCATTGGTGGTGGTTTTGGTATGTTTGTACGCCAAGCATTAACACATCGCCAAATGAATCCATTAATTAATTTCTGTATTACGGCATTTGTGGCAACTTCAGTTTCAGGTCTATTATTAAAGCTCTCTTATTTTCAAACTACAGCGACTATTTCAATGGCTGCCAGCGTCTTATTGTTGGTTCCCGGATTTCCTTTAATTAATGCCGTCGCTGATATGTTTAAAGGGCATGTTAATACTGGCTTAGCGCGTTGGGCAATGGCAACAATGTTAACATTGGCAACCTGTCTAGGCGTTATTTTAGCCATGGCAGTATGGGGGTTAAGAGATTGGGCATAATAACGATAATTCTTACCCTGATTGAAGATATGATTTTAGCTGCTATTCCTGCGGTCGGTTTTGCAATGGTATTTAATGTACCTTCAAGGGCATTAAAATATTGCGCATTATTAGGTGCAATAGGCCACGGCTCTCGTACTATTTTAGTGATGAGTGGTATGAACATTGAGTGGTCAAGTTTTTGTGCTGCTATTTTAGTGGGGTGCATAGGTATTCAATGGTCACGCTGGTGGCTTGCACACCCTAAAGTCTTTACTGTTGCAGCGGTTATTCCTATGTTCCCTGGAATAAATGCATATATAGCGATGATCTCAGTGGTGAAGTTAACGCAAATTGGTTATAGCGCGGAAATTTTTGAAGCTTTAGTTACTAATTTCCTTAAAGCTTCATTTATTGTCGGTGCGCTCTCTATCGGGCTATCCTTGCCGGGATTATGGTTGTATCGCAAGCGTCCGAGTGTATAAAAGCTTATACGGCGTGTTGTAGCGAATTTAATGTAATATCTAGTTCATTTTTGTCGGAAATAATAATTTGAATTCGTAATTTATTCTCAGATTCTAAACTGGCATGCGCTTTAACATCTTCGTTATTCGCATGCTTTTTTGTTATCTCGACTAATTCGTCCATCAAATTCAGCATATTCTCATTCATTTTTAAATTTCTCCAAATCATTGATGGAGTAAACCATAGCAAATCCCTTTTGCGTTAATGTCGAGAATAACGGCTTTTTCTATCACCATTCACGCTTATTGTTTTATTTTTTATACAAAAAATAGCAAGAAAGATTGCCCAAAATAAATCAAAAAAAGGTAATATTAGGCAAAATAAAAATAAGATTATCAGTTGGTTATTAAAGATAATTCTTATTGGGTTTAATAAAATAAAGAGTAAGGCAGATACCACTTTGAGAAAAATATTACACTATACCGCGGTTGTGTTGGGTTTATTTGTTATTGCGCTAAATGTTCAAGCACAAGCCCCTGAAAATTTCACCAAAGCGAAAGAGATAGCAAAAGAACGTATTTATTATGATCAAAATCAAAAATCGCAAGGAACGATTTATTGTGGTTGTGATTGGGAATGGGTAGGGAAATCGGGAGGTCGCGTTGATTTAGCCAGTTGTGGTTATCAAGTGAGAACACAGCAAACAAGAGCGGCTCGTATTGAGTGGGAACATATTGTTCCAGCATGGGTTTTTGGGCATCAACGTCAATGTTGGCAAAATGGAGGTCGAACTAACTGTGTGAAAAACGATCCTGTTTTTGGCAAAATCGAAGCCGATTTACATAACTTAGCGCCATCTATTGGTGAAGTTAACGGTGATCGTAGCAATTTTAGTTTTGGACAATTACCCGCTCAAGCACCTTATCAATATGGGCAATGCCGTAGTCGTGTTGACTTTGCTTCTCGCACTTTTGAACCTCGTAATGAAGTCAAAGGCCAAGTGGCAAGAGTTTATTTCTATTTACACGACCGTTATAACCTCTCAATGTCACGTCAGCAACAACAGTTATTAATGGCTTGGGATAATGCTTATCCACCAACCGCATGGGAAAAAGAGCGTGATAGCCGTATTGCTCGTATTGTTGGATATCATAATCCTTTTGTAACGGGTGAAATGAAATGGCAATTAGGGCATAAAAATAGTGGTGCAGGATTATCTGCAACAAATAGTACGCCAGTGACTAGAGCCAAAGTGGAAACACCGAAACAAGCCAGTACACCACAATCGGGAGACATTAAGGGTAATGTAAATAGCAAGATCTACCATTTTGCACATTGCTCAGGTTATAAAACAATGTCAGATAAAAATGCGGTTTTATTTAAAACAGAGAGTGAGGCCATTAAGGCAGGTTACCGTTTAGCTAATAACTGTAAACAGCCTTAATCGTAATTATTTAGATTACATCCAACGACGAACGTGGCGACAATATTGTTGCCACGCTTGTGGAAATAATTCACTTAAGATTTTCTCTTCACGCACTATCGTATAGCGATCAGTAATAAAGTAAAACGCAATTGCCGCGCCCAAAAATCCCCAATTACCAAAAATAAAAAATAACCCAATACTAATATCTAAGAAACCGAGATACATAGGATTGCGACTTATTTTATAAGGGCCACTTATTACTAATTGTCGAGGGGTGTGATTGGGGTTAGGAGAGGTTTTTTGTTTAATAAAAAATGAGAGGCAATAAAAAAGCCAGATCCCTGAAGTCGTAATGGTGAGCAAACCGAGGTAAAAAAAGAAGCCCATTTTGAGAGAGCCAGAGTGAAGTTCAAAACCAATAAATGGAATTAGGTTAAGTAATAACCAATAAACAAAAGGTAATCGCAAGAAACTCATTTACTTCCCCCTAAAATAACACTTAATTGTTATTTTTATGTTAAGTCCATCTCGTTATAAATCATTTCAGTATTGAAAATATTTTTCTTTTGTCATTATACTGTCATAAAGCTTCGTTAATTTTCACTCTAACTCCATGATGGGGAATATGAATGACAGAAGCAATGGAAATATCTCGTTACTCACAGAAAACCGGCAACAACCGTTCATTGATGTTTAATGTTCAGGATTGTGACCGGTTTTTTTGTTTTTTGCGACTAAACAGGGTCTGAAGGGGACTCATCGGTAAGTGAATGGAATATAAACAGAGATGTCGATGACTTTTTGAAGACTAACAAGGATAAATTCCACTATGAGTAGACAAAAAGCAGCAACACGTTTACGCCGAGAAAATAAACGCACCTCACGTAAAGAGCAACGTAATGGGGCACATCGAGATAATGTTATGGTCTTACCAGGATTTGGGGATATCAATACAATTGGTATGGCCAGAGAAAAGCGTGATGAGAGGATGTTATCTCCTCGCAACGAAGCACAACGCCAATATATAAATGCAATTAAACATCAGAATCTTATTTTTGCCACAGGGGAAGCGGGCTGTGGTAAAACCTTTCTCAGCGCTGCAATGGCTGCCGATGCTTTAATTAATAAAGAAATAGAACGTATCATTGTTACTCGACCTGTGTTGCAAGCTGATGAGGATCTTGGTTTCTTACCTGGTGATATTGCTGAAAAGTTTGCACCCTATTTTCGTCCTGTCTACGACGTATTAGTCAAACGTTTAGGCGCTTCATTTTTACAATACTGTTTAAGACCTGAAATCGGTAAAGTCGAAATTGCGCCTTTTGCTTATATGCGGGGCCGTACTTTTGAAAATGCATTTGTTATTTTAGATGAAGCGCAAAATGTGACGGTAAATCAAATGAAGTTATTTCTAACTCGTATGGGTGAAAATGTTACCGTGATTGTCAATGGAGATATTACCCAGTGTGATTTACCCTCAAATGTAAATTCAGGATTAGCAGATGCTCTTATTCGATTTGAAGCCAATAATCGTGTAGGCGTGATTAAATTTATGCAAGAAGATTGTGTACGCTCTACATTATGCCAACATGTATTAGCTGCTTATAATGATTAAATAGAGCATGGGAATTTTTGTATACATTTAAAAAGGCTGCATACTAATGTGGCCTTTTTATTTGTTGATTTTCCTTGATGTGATTTATCTTTTTTATTAATTGTGGAATATTTAATTTGAATAAAAAATTCCAAAATAAATCAATTTATTTATAGATATTCTTTTTATGACTTGTTATTAATAAATTAATTGTTATTGTTCTTTTGTTTATGATTTTTTAATTAGATAGTAATGCTAAATATTAATACATTTACATATTAACTAAGTATGGTTATGAATCTAATTTGACTTAAGTCACAAATTTAAAAAAGCGGATAAATTCATTTGTTGGTTTTTTAAATTATGGCTAATATCAAATTGACTAGGGTCTAATTTCATCACCTTTAGTTAATGATGGCAATAATAGTAGCTTATTTTTGCTAATTAAATATTTGTCTATTCTTGGGGTTATATATGCTTAAAAATAAACTCCCACTGTCATTATTATCAGTGGCTATATTGTCGACGTCGGCATTTGCTGCAACCAACAGCGCTGGTGGAATAATCTCTTTCTCTGGTGCTATTAGTGATACCACCTGTACAATTAATGGAGGAAATAGTGCGGACTTTTCTATTTTATTAGATCCTATTACCGTAACGGATGCTGGAACAACGGCGAGTACTGTTATTGCCAAAAACCAAAAAGAGTTTGCTTTGACATTCTCTGATTGTGCTCCTGCATCTACGCCAAGTGGAAGTAATTTAAAGATACATTTCTCATCTGCAAATACCATTTCCACCAGTGGATTATATTTAGTCAATGATACCGCTAATGAAAATGATCCATTAGTGGCAAAGAATGTTGGCTTTAGTTTATCAACACCTGCGGCTCCAACAGTTGCTATACCACTGAACGCAACCTTTGATACAGGTATTAAAGGCGATAAAACAGCGCCAGATTCAGATACTCTGCGTTTAATTGCCAGTTACTATAAAACAAATGCGACAGCCGCTAAAACAGGGCCAGTACACTCTAACGTTATCTATACTGTTTCTTATTTATAATATAAAAAAACCAGACTCAATATTGGGTCTGGTTTTTTAGGATGTTTATAATGAAAAAGTTAATCGTTTTTTTAATGGCATTGATATTACCAACGAGTGTATTTGCTAATATTATTATTAATGGTACACGGGTTATTTATTATGAAGGAACAGATAGTGTTAATCTTCAATTAACCAACAATGGTGATTTAGCTTCACTCGTGCAAAGTTGGATTGATGATGGCGATATAAACTCTACGCCTGAAGATGCAAACTCTCCTTTTTATTTATATCCACCAATTGTAAAAATAGCAGGTAGGCAAGGACAAACATTAAGAATAAAAAATTCCAATGAAAAATTATCAGGAAATGTTGAACAGGTATACTATTTAAATATTCTCGATATTCCAGAAAATGCCGAAGCATTAAAAGGAAAAAGCTATTTGCAATTAGCGATGAAAACACGAATTAAAGTTTTTTATCGCCCAAAAGATTTAACTGATAAACCAGAACTTGTTAATGAGAAAATAACGTATCAATTAAATGGTGATAAAGTTTTAGTTAAAAATAACTCACAGTATCATTTCACGATAGCCTCGATTTCTACACAAGAGACACCCCGTGTTACGCTTGTAGATTCTGAAATGATCCCGCCGTTATCTTCTCGTGAGTTACCTTTAATTAATAAATTAAAAAGTAATTCCGCTGTTGTTATTTATGTTGATGATTTTGGTGTTTATAAATCACAGAATATTAAACTCTAATAGAGATAACATCGTGAATAATTCAAAATACCTCTCAGTTCTTATTTTTTTAGGAATACAAAATTATACTCAAAATCTGTATGCAGAGGGATTTGACACATCTTTATTAGTTGGAAAATCAAAGCATGGCGATATTTCACGATTTTATATTGATGATAAAGTACCTGAAGGAAAGCAACTTGTTGATGTGTATGTCAATCAGGTGTGGAAAGGGCAATTTGAAGTCAATGTGCTAGGGAATAATACGGGGATTAGTTTTGAGTCGGATGATGTAAATAAGTTAGGTTTAAATCTATCTTTGTCGGCAAAGCAAAAAATAGCACAGCAAAAAACAATTTTATCTAATGAATTGGCGACGGGAGTTGCTTCAACATTAGATATTAATAAATTAAGACTGGATATCACAGCACCTCAGATTTCTGTTAAACAATCAGAAATGGGATATGTTGATCCCAGTTATTGGGAACAAGGTATTTCAGCACTGATTTTATCTTATAATTTAAATTACTATAACTACAAAGAGAAAAAAGGGAATAAGAGTAATAACGAGAGCTTTTTTGCCAATATTAATTCAGGAATTAACTTAGGGGCATGGCAGTTTAGAGACGAGTCTAACTATACTTATTATTCTCATGGTAAAAGTCAATGGAAAAATAATACTCGCTATATCTATAAAGCATTAAGCCAGATAACAGCAGGATTAACGATAGGTGATTTTTATACACCAGCCGCACTCTTTACCAGTATTTCATTTAGAGGCGCTTCATTGGCGACCGAAATGGGAATGCTACCTAATTCAAGTCAAGGGTTTGCACCTATTATTCGTGGCGTTGCACAAACAAACGCATTAGTGAGTGTTTATCAAAACGAAAACTTAGTTTTTCAAGAGAATGTGCCCCCTGGTGAATTTTCTTTTCGTGATATTCAGCCAACAGCTGGTGGTGGTGATCTGTTAGTGGTGGTTCAAGAAGCGGATGGCAGAAGAGAGTCATTTACTGTGCCATTTTCAGCCGTTCCCGATATGCTAAAAGAAGGTGTATATCGCTATAACGTGATGGTGGGGGAATCACGTATTAATAATACCGATTACCGACCTAAATTTGCGCAAGGTGAATTTCATTATGGCTTAAATAACCTTGTTACGCTTTATGCAGGGGGAATTGCCAGTGAAGACTATTATTCGGCATTGATTGGTAGTGGTTGGAATTTCAAATTTGGGGCGATTTCTGCCGATATAACTCATGCAAGTGCAGATCTACAAACAGGCAAAAAAACAGGGCAAAGTTTTCGTCTTGCATATAGCAAATATATGGATGCCACACTAACTAATTTAACACTGGCGGCTTATCGTTACTCTACCCGTGATTATTATAGCTTTGTGGACTCAATTTACTCTCATGATAACTATCAAGCTTGGAAAGATTATCAAAATGATCTTGCTCAACAGCAGGGAAATAATAATGCTGCATCTGATTTAGATCTCACAACATTTGATGCACTACGCGGCTCTAGAGCAAAAAATACGTTTACCATAAACCTTAATCAATATTTAGGCGGCCAGCGAGGTGTTATTTTCCTTTCAGGAACGCATCGAAATTATTGGAATACTGATGAGAGTAATCGAGAGTATCAACTAGGTTACTCAAATAACTATAAAGATATTGCTTATAATCTTTCGGTATCAAAATTAAGAAATTACGATAATAAAGAAGAAACTCGTTATTATTTAAACGTCAGTGTGCCCATTTCATTCTTTGATAAAAGAGCAAATATTAATACTTCGGTTTATGCCACTGATTCACGCTATCAACAATCTACATTGAGTATGAGCGGAACAGCAGGTAAAGATGACTTGGTTAATTATACCTTAACAGGCTCTAATCAGACGGGTGGGAATAATTTAGTCGGTGCTAATGTGAGCTATCGCCATCCTTATAGCACTTTATCTGCCTCTTATACTGAAGCAAATAATTATCGTCAAGGTGGACTGGGAACCCGAGGAACTATTGTTGCTATACCTAGTCATATTGCGTTTTCTGGGGATACTGGAAAAACTTATACTATTATTGAAGCGCCTATGGCGAATAATATGATGGTTAATGGGAATAAAGCGACATTAACCAATAATCAAGGTGTTGTTTTAGTCGCGAATACGATCCCTTATCGAACGAATACTTATATATTAACAAATACAGAATACCCATCGAATGCAGAAGTTTTAGGAAATATAACGCATGTTACGCCTTATTTAGGTGCTGTTAATCATCTCACATTAACCACGGATCAGCGCAAAACGTTCATTATCAGAGCTTCTTTAGAAAATGATGAAAGCTTACCTTTTGGTACTGAAGTTTTAAATAATAAGAAACAGAGTATCGGTTATGTTGGGCAATCGAGTGTACTTTATTTAAAAAGTGATGCGTTACCTTCTTCTGTCTCGATTAAATTAAATGAGGCAGGAAAAACAGAGTGTGTGATTAATCATTTAGTTAATACGATGGATAAAAATAGTAATATCTGTCGATAAAGGAAAGTCTTATGAAATCATCTGCCTTTATATTTTTAATGCTATTAGGAACAATAAGCCAGCAGGCAATCGCTAACTGTAAACCCGATAGCACTATTACTGCACCCAACGTTAATTTTGATTTATCTGCGGATTTAAATAGTACTTCAACAACGATCACAAAATCGAGTAGAACAACATTTCCAGGTACATATAAATGTACAGCAAGAGGATTATTATTTCCTAATACAGTGGGTATCGCTTCACCTTTTAATGATGGACGGACGGGAACAATTGGTTTTAATGGTGGTAAGCAGTTTGTTTCTATTACGTTAACGTCATTAGAAAAAGATAACGTAACGAATATTCCAGCGGGAACACATCCTGCTTCAGATTTAGATACTAACTTTACATTGAAATTTACGTTATTAAGTAGTAAACCTTCGACCAACTACACTGAAGTCAGTGGCAGTACAGCAATTGTTACACCCGTTATTTTAGCCTCTGATGCATCAAGTTTGGGGCTTGTTCAATGGTTATTGAATATTGTCACTAAATTAGTTCAATTTTTATTAACGTGGCAGTGGCCGGTTGATCAAAACGATATTTTCTTACAACCAATGCAAATTACATATAATCCTGTAATGACAACATGTAATTTTTCTAATGCAGGTTTAATTGTTTCATTGCCGTTAATTAGCGTAAAAGATGCAAAAACGGTAGATAAAGCAGGATATACCCCTTTTACATTAAATTTTACATGCCAAGATTTTTTGAGCGGTTCAAAAGCATCACGTAATATTAATATGTTTTTATCAAGCCAGAATTTATTGGCAACGGATAAAACCGTATTAACCAACACAACAGCACAAGGTGCAGGTGGTGTTGGATTCCGTGTCGTAAAAAGTGATAACACCGCAAGCCCGCTTATTTTATCTGACAATATTAATACACAAGGTAGTGCGACTAGTATTTTTAGTGTTAATCAAGGTGGCACCATATCCTCTGCATTTTCGATAAATATGGGCGCTTATTATTATCCTTATAATATTAATTCAGTCACTCAAGGAAAAATGACAAGTGCGGCAACACTTGTGATGTCTTACGATTAATAAGCCATAAAAAATGGAAGCGAAAATGAAAGGTGTTTTAATTCTATTATTCATGTTGATAACACATTTTACTTATGCAAGTGTGGTGCTTGAGCGCACTCGTTTAATACTTTCTGCCGATAAATCGATAATATCGTTGCAAGTTTTTAATCGAAGTGAACAGCCGACATTAATACAGAGTTGGGTAGATGAAGGGAATATTGCGTCCACACCAGAAACGACAACAGCACCTTTTATTGTTATTCCACCTATGGCAAAAATAACTGCAAATGGTGGATTACAATTAAAAATACAACAATTAGAAAACAGGTTACCCAAAGATAGAGAATCTGTTTTTTATTTAAATGTATTAGATATTGCACCTAAACCAGAAAATAAAGAAAACCTCAGTACATTACAATTAGCATTGCAAACACGAATTAAACTTTTTTATCGTCCAGCACAACTTAAGTTAACCACCGAGGATGTTTTTAAAAAAATAGGGATAACTCATAATGGAGAATATTTAGAAATAAATAACCCTACAGCTTATTACTTTACAATTTCGAAGATGTATTTTGATGATAAAGAAGCACTATTAACAAATGCCATTATGGTTGCTCCTTTTGCAAAACAGCACATTCAATATCAAAAGCAAACTGATATGAACCAAGTAATTACTGTTATCTATATCGATGATGATGGAAACTATCAGCAAGATAAGAAGAATATACATTAATTATATTTGTATAATAAAAAAGGCCGCATATTATTAATGAAATTAATATGCAGCCTGTACAGCCAACGATTAACCTTTAATTTATCGCTTAGCTTACATCTTCGTTATCCATAACATGGTGACGTTCAGCATGATAGCCTTCTTCGTCATAACCAAAACGCCAATAAGGAACGGCATAAATCAAGCTACGATCGTAACCATTATCACGACGAATATGGCGTCTTAATGCACGAATAATTTTGTCTTCACCTGCAATCCAAAATGCCACATCTTCAGCAGGTAATTCCCACGACATAAATTCATTAATTAAGTTTTGAGTTTGTTCTTCAACAGAACCAACTAACCAGATTATCTCTAAGCCACTAGGACGTTTAATTTCTTGGCGATGCGTTTCGTCTTCTACTCGTATAACGACTTTCCCTTGAACATTAGGCTGCATGGCTTCAATTAAAGCCATTAAAGCAGGTAATGAACTTGGATCTGCTGCCATATAGTAATGTGACGCTGGTGCTAATAAAGGCTCAGGGCCACCTGGATTAGTGATCCCAATATAGTCGCCTTGTTTAGCATTTAGCGCAAAATGAATAGCGGGGCCTGCATCGTTATGTACTGCAAATTCAATATCTAACTCTTTTTGTTCAGGGCGAATAGCGCGAACACTATAAGTACGTACAATCGATCTTGGTTCACCTTCAGGCCATTTAGGGCCTTTTTCAGAAAAGCCTGGGACTGTTGGTTTAACTTGGCCTTCTAAAGGTAAGAATATTTTTAAATGTGCCCCCGCAGTATCTGCTGGGTAAGTATTTAAATCATCACTCGTAAAGGTGATACAACGCATTCCCGGTGTAACATCAGTAATGCGCTTTACTTGAACTAGGCGAGGAGGCGCTGGTTTATAAATACTCTTTTCTTGAGGTGTTTTTTTGTTACTCACGTTTTTTTACCTGACTCATTTAATTGTTTTATTGACGTAGATATTATCATTTTCAATTAATAATGATAGTCATTATCAAAATTAACGTTGATTTAGTAAACGAATGCGTATTTTTTTACTTATGTCTAGTGATTAGGTTCAAATTAACAATAAAGAAAAAAACTTAAAAATCAATGTAATAAGCTTAATGTAATAACTCTAAGGCATTAATTAAAAAGTCAGAGATAAATAAAAATACTAAATTACAATACAGAGGGAGGTGAATTGGTGTTCTTTTTTTAACGAAGGAATATTTTCAGATGGTTGTAACAAAGGAAGAAAAATCAATTAATACAGTGAGTAAACTTAATAGTAGGTATACTCACTGTATTGTCATATTAATTCAGCACTAGATTAAGCTTTTGGATCTGGACCAAATCTGTTGTCACCTTTAGTACCCTCAAGGCACATAAAGACAAAAACAATTAATC
Organism: Proteus sp. TSJ240517; assembly: GCF_047921575.1. NCBI lineage: Bacteria > Pseudomonadati > Pseudomonadota > Gammaproteobacteria > Enterobacterales > Morganellaceae > Proteus > Proteus sp. TSJ240517. The sequence continues at coordinate 499,549 of NZ_JBLRMH010000001.1, read as the reverse complement.
CACCAACAGCAGGAATAAATGCAAGTAAGAACATCCAACCTGATTTATCTTGATCGTGGAAACGACGAATAGTCACTGCAAGACTAGGTATGATAATTGCTAAAGAATAAATACCTATAATAATACCTGCAATTGAACCTAGTGAACTCATTTCACCTGTATTCATATCTACTGATGAAATTAAAATAGCGTATAGAACAGTAATAATAATGGTATTTACTAGAGTAAACATCCAATATTCTTTTCTGCGAGCACGGCCTGAAAAGTTAGCGTAATTATTTTTAATGACTTCCAAATACCAATTCATGACTTCATCCTTAATTTAGTAGCAACAATACGTAAGCCTAGTGTAAGAGATCTTTCTTAGCAATTAAGATAAATCTAAATTATCAAAATATGTATTTTGAACAGATATTATCCATATCCACACTTTTAATAGGGTGTGGATTTAATTCTTGAATTAATCATATGAGCATACCTGAATGACACATTCAGCGTGTCTTTATAGAATAATACAGATATGGATCCTCTAGGCGCCGATATCATAATTACTTTGGAAGCCTAATTCAACATTCATTCTATCTTATTTCTAGAGAAGAAGGCTTTTTATAGGATTATTTATATTTTTATTTATCGTAATACATGCATAAAAAAGATTTTATCTCTTATTGTTAATCAAAAATGATGTATTTAAAATGATTTTATCAAGGAGTTTGATTTAAATTTAGTTAATCATGGAAGAATAAAAATATTTGTTTTTGTATTTTCTTTTATAAAAAAATTATTTATATAAAATTAGCTGTTAAAAGAGCATTCTAATAAGAATAGGTTAAGTTTTAATGACATTACACGGTAACCCACTATCTTAAATAAAGATAAAAGGGCTGAAGATAACTTCAGCCCTTTCTTTACTTCATTTCTATTTTATAGCTTACCGTATTCGGCGCTAGTTAATTATATTGCTGTATGTACTTTGCCTTTACTTGACTTTCATTCCGGCTAACGTCATTAAAAAACGGAAGAGGGAAGACACAGCAAATAAGGCTAAAACACTACAAAACCAAATTGTAATCAACCATCCCCATTTTTTTAATAATGAGGATTTACTTTGTATTTGTGGATCAGTGATAACCTTCTTCATAATTTGTTTTTCCTCTGAAAACGTAATAACTCCAGAATGTGTAAACGAGAATAATTGGAATAATAAACAATGCGCCAACTAGCATAAACCCTTGACTTTCTGGTGGTGCAGATGCTTCTACAAAACTAATTGCAGGTGGAATAATGTTAGGCCAAATGCTTATGCCTAATCCTGCAAAGCCTAAGAAAATTAAAGCCAGCGCACCAAAGAAAGGAAGGTAATGTCCTTGTTTTTTCACTGAGCGTAAAATTAACCAAGTGCTGTACAACACTAAAAGAGGAACAGGTAAAAAGAAGAACAGATTTGGTAATGTGAACCAACGTTCAGCAATTGCAGGTTGCGCTAATGGTGTCCATGCACTGACGGCTGCAATGACTGCAAGCATAATGAGTGTGAGAGGTTTAGCGACCTTATATAGACTCTGTTGTAAATGACCTTCGGTTTTCATAATCAGCCAGCCACATCCTAATAATGAATAGGCGATAACTAATCCAAATCCACAAAAGAGTGCAAAAGGGGATAACCAGTCAAAATAGCTACCCGCAAAGGCGCGATTAACAACTGGCAAACCTTGAACAACGCTACCCACGACAACACCTTGCATAAAGGTGGCTAAGATAGAGCCAAAGATAAATGCTTTATTCCAAAAGCCTTTATGACTGTCATCTGCTTTAAAACGAAATTCAAAAGCGACACCACGGAAAATTAATGCGACAAGCATTAAGGTTAAAGGCATTGCCAAGGCATCAAGAATAACCGCGTAAGCTAATGGGAAGGCACCAAATAATGAAGCTCCACCTAGGACTAACCATGTTTCGTTACCATCCCATACAGGGGCAACAGTATTCATCATTAAGTCACGATCTTGGTCACTTTTAATAAATGGATAAAGCATACCGATACCAAGATCGAAGCCATCCATTACGATATACATTAACGTACTAAATACGATAATGATGAACCAAATAACTGGTAAATCAATTCCCATGATGAACCTCCGGTGTACCTTTACGGATCAGTTTTAACATATAGGCATATCCAATACCGAATACAGACCCATAAACAACTAAGAAGATCAGCAGGCTTATACTCATATGCATTTCGCCATGTGCAGATACGGCATCTCGTGTTCGTTGTACGCCATAAACAACCCAAGGTTGACGTCCTACTTCTGTTGTAAACCAACCAGCAAGAATAGCGATAAGACCCGAAGGCGCCATTAAGAAAGTTAAGCGTAAGAAAGCTTTAGATTCATAAAGTTTCTTTTTATATCGCAGCCAAGTTCCCCATGCACCAACTAAAATCATTAATATCCCAAGGCCAACCATAATGCGGAAAGACCAGAAGACGATAAGTGAGTTTGGTCGATCTTCTTTAGGAAACTCTTTTAATGCCGGAACTTGTTTTTCTAAGCTGTGAGTTAAGATCATGCTGCCAAGATAAGGAATTTCTATCTTATATTTCGTTTCTTCAGCATCCATATCAGGCACACCAAAGAGAATTAACGGTGTTGCTTCTCCTGGTTCATTTTCCCAGTGACCTTCAATAGCGGCGATTTTAGCGGGTTGATGTTTTAAGGTGTTTAAACCATGAACATCTCCAATGAGTGCTTGAATTGGTGCTAAAATTAAAATCATCCATAAAGACATTGAAAGCATTTTTTTCATTGCAGATGTTTTATGGCCTTTGAGTAGATGCCATGAAGCAGATGCAGCAATAAAGAAGGCGGAAGCAAGGAAAGCTGCAACACCCATATGAGCAAGGCGATAAGGGAACGATGGGTTAAAAATAACGGCGATCCAATCTACCGGAACGACTTGGTTATTTATAATTTCAAATCCTTGCGGTGTTTGCATCCAGCTATTTGAAGCCAAGATCCAAAACGTAGACATTAATGTACCTAATGCCACCATACAGGTTGCGAAAAAGTGAAGTTTTTCACCTACTTTATTCCAGCCAAACAGCATCACACCTAAGAAACCAGCTTCTAAGAAGAAAGCGGTAAGTACTTCATAAGTGAGTAGAGGGCCTGTAATTGAGCCAGCAAAATCAGAGAAAAAGCTCCAGTTGGTTCCAAATTGATAGGCCATAACCAAACCAGAGACAACGCCCATAGCAAAGTTAACAGCGAATATTTTTGACCAAAAATGGAATAGCGCTAAATAATCCTTATTGCGAGTTTTTAACCATAAACCTTCCAATACGGCTAAAAAGCTAGCCAGTCCGATCGTAATTGCGGGAAAGATAATATGGAAAGAAACTGTGAACGCAAACTGGATACGCGCCAAATCAAAGGCACTTAACCCAAGCATAAAAACCTCGTTTTATTGATATAAAAATGTAAATTGCAGGTAAAACGTGTGGATTAGTAGACCATATGACAGTAAGCTATAATAGTGACAATAAGTTTAAAAATGACTATAACAGTTTTGAGGTAAACAGTTTTATATGACTCGATATGAACAGCTTGCATCGCAAATACGCCAACAAATTGAAGATAATATCTGGCAATCTGGCGACCGTTTACCTTCATTGCGGGATACGGTGAAACAATCAGGTTTAAGTTTAATGACTGTTTTACAATCGTACCAGTTATTAGAAAGCCAAGGATGGATAACAGCGCGACCACAATCAGGTTATTACGTTGCACATCGTAATAACCGTTTCGGTCAAGTAACCGCTAGCAAAGGGCTACACATGAGTGAAAATGTTGAAATTAGCACCTCTATTTTCAATGTACTTCAAGCGTGTAAAGATCCTGAAATTATTCCTTTTGGTTCCGCTTTCCCCGATCCCAGCCTATTTATTCAGCCTAAATTAAGTAGCGCATTGGCTTCTGCTGCAAGGCATTTAGCGCCTCAAAGTTCAGTGATCAATCTACCACCAGGAAATGAAAAGTTACGCCGTAACATTGCGCAACGCTATGCATTACAAGGAATTCATGTCTCTCCAGATGAAATTGTGATTACTGCTGGTGCAATGGAATCACTCAGTTTTAGTTTGCAAGCCGTTACCGAACCGGGTGACTGGGTCGTGATTGAATCACCTGCATTTTATGGTGCATTACAAGCCATTGAGCGTTTACGATTAAAAGCGATTGCCATTAGAACAGATCCAGTAACAGGAATTTGTTTAGATGAACTCGAAAAAGTGGTTGAGCAATACGATATTAAAGCCTGTTGGTTGATGAGTCATTGTCAAAATCCATTAGGTGGAACAATGCCTGATGAAAATAAAATAAAGCTGGTGGATATATTAGCGAAGAAACAGATAACGCTAATTGAAGATGATGTCTATGGCGAACTCTATAACAGCCAGAAAGCACCTATGCCAGTAAAAGGTTTTGATAAAACAAATAGCGTTTTACATTGCGCTTCTTTTTCTAAATGCCTTGCACCAGGATTTCGTGTGGGTTGGGTTGCAGCTGGAAAACATGCAACAAAAATACAGCAGTTGCAAATGATGAGTACAGTATCTGCGAGTATGCCAACACAACAAGCTATTGCCGATTATTTGTCACAAGGTGGCTATGATACGCATCTTCGCCGATTAAGATTATTATTAGAACAAAGGCGTTATCGTATGTTACAAGCGATACAAACGCATTTATCAGAAGATGTAAAAGTGAATATTCCATCAGGAGGATATTTTCTCTGGTTAGAATTTGAATCAACATTTGATGCGAATAAACTCTATCATTTTGCATTAGAGCGAGGTGTCAGTATTGCGCCAAGTTCAATGTTTTCCACCAGCTCTCAATTTAATCATGCATTTCGTTTAAACTCTTCTTTTCAATGGAATAGTCGTACTGAAAAAGGAATGGAAATTATTGGAGAAGGGTGCAGAAAATTACGACGTAAATAGCTGACGCCAGCGCACATTTTTAAAAGTTAACTATTGATTTATTGACGGTAATCTCCAATGATTGATCCCTAACCTCATTATCAGACTGATAGCCAGATATTGAAGGAGGATACAATGAAGCTACGTTGTTTTGATCAACAAGAGTTACCGTTTATATCATGGAATAATCAAAAAGGCACAACGCAAGAAATTGTGTGCTGGCCAGTTAATAATGATTTTTCATGGCGAGCGTGTTTAACCTTTATCGAAGAGAATAGCTCATTAGGACAGTTTCCTGACATTGAACGGCAAATAGTGCTATTAGAAGGTAATGGCATCAATTTAAATAGCCCTGGTTTTCTTAATCATTCCGTTACTGACTCTTATCAGCCTTTTGATTTTTCAGGTGATATTCCTGTTAAATCTGAACTTATTAAAGGCAGCGTAAAGTGCCTAAATATTATGGTGCGTCGGACATGTTGGAAAGCAGAGACGACCTTAATAACACAACCGCTTATTTTACCTAGTTCTCATGCAGGATTAATTTATGTCACTCAAGGTGAATGGACTTTAATTGGCGCGACTTGCCAGCGTTTATCAAAAGGACAGGGGGCTTGGTGGTTACCTGATATTCGAGAAGGTGAAATAAGACCGTTAACCGCAAACTGTCAATTATTATGGGCAGATATTCGACCACTTAAATAGAGGGCATTCTTGTGGTCAAATTCTGATTAGAATAATAAATAGTGCTTAGGATTAAGGCTAATTTAAAGCCAGATTAATTGCTGCAAATGTGAGTAATCCACCCGCGATGCCATCGTTATAGCGGCGACGTTTTTCACTTAAACCGCCTTTTAAGCCAATATAAGCAAAAAAGGTGCCGAGCAAACCATAAATAATTAAGCAAGTCGTGATAAATATCCCAGATAACAGCAATGATTGTGTTGCGATATCATTATGATTATCAATAAAGTTTGGTAAAATAGCGAGATAAACTAATAGTCCTTTAGGATTAAGAAAACTGGTTAAAAAACCTTTACGAAATAAGTGTGAGGTTTTTGAGGCATTGAGGGCTAATTGACCTTTTTTGCAGGCGGATATCAACATTTTGACTGCAAGATAACTGATATAAAACACACCAACCCATTTGAGTAAATGAAATAAAATGGGTGATGCTGACACTAAGGCGGCAAGCCCTAATGCGCTTAGTAATGCATGGGTTAAATAGCCTGATATAACGCCAGCGTTGGCAACCCATGCAGATTTCATACCGCCTGATAGCCCTTGAGATGAGATAAAAAGAATATCGGGCCCAGGTGTGCAGATAAGCGGTAGAACCGTTAATGCGAATAATAATAAAGTGTTAAATTCCATCTTTTCACCTGATAGAGATAGTTTAAGAGAAATATCGTTTTTGCTGTGAAATTTAGCGGAAAGATTATATGATGTTTTCGAAAAAATCGGGTTGCTTTGTTGCTAACAAAAAGAATTAATTGGCAATAAAATTCCACAAATAGAATTAAGGTTAATCTTTGATGTCAATAAAATTAGATAAGATAGATAAACATATTTTGCAGGTGCTTCAACGTGATGGCAAAATCCAGAACATTGAGCTGGCAAAAGAGGTTGGACTCTCACCTTCTCCTTGTCTTCGTCGAGTGCGTTTACTTGAAGAATCTGGTGTGATCACTCGTTATGTTGCTGTATTAGATGGTAGTAAGGTTGATGCAGGGTTATCTTTATTTGCAAGAATTTGGTTTAGAGCACAAGATGCTGAAACTATTGAAGAATTTGTAAAGGCTATCAAGGTATTACCTGAAGTGGTTGAGTGTCATTTAATGGCAGGCGAATGCGATGCGCTAATTCGAATTGTGACGAAAGATTTAGCAACGTATCGTCGCTTCCATGCCGATTATTTAACACAAATTCCAAGCATCCAAAGTATAAAAACAGAAGTACCAATGGAAACGGTAAAAGTGAGTTTTGCTTTGCCACTTTAATTTTCTAAACAGTTAGGTTTAGTTGATTTTAAATTATCACACGATATTCTTAGTCGAGAAAGCCTCTAGTTAAAGTTAACGGAGGCTTTTTTATAACTATAAGTTAAATTATCCAGCTTTTAATAAAACGATATATTTCTGGTGTATAAAGCAACATACAAATAAATAATGATGCACCAATAAAATAGATATCAAATGACCAAGTACATAAAGAGACGATAATTAACATTAATATTGTAAGAGTGACGATACAAAGTCTGATCTGTGTAAGAGTTATTTGACCTGCACACGATAATAACTCACCAATTAACTCAAAAAAATCGGACATCTTACTTCCTTAAAATAAATCCATTTAATAGAATTAAGTATATTAGGCTTATTTATTACAGTCTAATTTTTTATCTTTAAGTTATTTTACTTATATTGTTCCGTGTACTCTTGTAATAATAGAGCTAATAAGTAGCTCTATTATATTTAATTTCCTGTTTAGATTATCAATAAAGAAATTTATTTTTTTTGAGATAAATTGGAAAATTCTTTTGTTACAATCTCTGTGGCTTTCACAATAATATCTTTACGGTATTTTGCATCTTGTTCTTGTTGTGTGAAATAGACCACTAAAATTAATGGTGCATGGTTTTTAGGCCAAATAACGGCGATATCATTAGTCGTACCATAATCACCACTGCCAGTTTTATCCCCAACAATCCAGTGTTTTGGTAAACCCGCTTTAATACTGTGATCACCTGTTGTATTGCCTTTTAACCAAGTAACAAGCTGTTGACGTTGAGATTGACCTAATGCGTCACCTAATGTCAATGCTTGAAGGCTTTTAGCCATAGCAATTGGAGAAGTCGTATCACGAGGATCACCATGAATTGCTGTATTTAATTCAGGCTCTTTACGATCTAGGCGATAAGTTACATCATTAATTGAACGTGCAAATTGAGTGACTTTGGCTGGACCACCTAAATAATCTAAGATTTTATTCATTGCTGTATTATCGCTATATTGCAACGTAGCAGCACTTAATTGAGCTAAAGACATTCCTGTCACTAAATGTTTTTCTGTAATAGGGCTGTAAGCAACTAAGTCGGATTTTTTAATTGTAATATTCTTATCTAATAATCCCGCTTGTTTTTCACTCTCTTTTAAAACTGCCGCAACAGCCATAACCTTACTTGTACTTGCCATCGCAAAACGTTCTTCACCACGATATGTTATTTGTGAATTATCTTCCGTGTTGATTAAAGCAACACCTAAACGACCTTGGCTATATTTTTCAAGCGTACTTAATTGCTCTTCAATCGTATTATTGGTGTTAGACCATAACATTGGAGATACCAATAGAGATATTAATGAAACTGCAATCGTCGCTGTTTGGCGAAATGTTGTTTTAAACATAGTCATTGTTGCTCATATTAAGTTAATAAAGAAAATATCAATATAAATAGACAGTTATTGAGTAGATATAGAGCCGTTTATTTATGAGGTGCAATATCCTATTTAATTGATTTATTGACAATCGATAATAAATCACCTTAGCCTATAGAAAATCTAATGGCTAAAAATATTATGCGAACTCATCTTCCCCTAAATGCATTACGTGCATTTGAAGCTTCAGCAAGGCACCTTAATTTCACCAAAGCGGCATTAGAGCTGTATGTCACTCAAGGTGCTGTTAGCCAACAAGTGAGAATGTTAGAAGAGCGACTTGGCGTTATTCTTTTTAAGCGTTTACCCCGTGGCTTAGAAATGACGGATGATGCCCAGATTTTATTTTCTGTGTTAACAACGGCTTTTAGTGATATTGAGCGTGTATTTAAGCAATTTGAACGTGGTGAATATCGCGATGTTGTTTCAATTGCTGCTGTTGGCACATTTGCGGTGGGATGGTTATTACCTAGATTAGCTGAATTTAGGCAGTTATATCCAAGAATAGAATTAAATTTAAGAACAAATAATAATGTGGTTAATTTGGCTACTGAAGGATTAGATTTTGCGATTCGATTTGGTGAAGGTTTATGGCCATTGACACATAATAAAGCGTTATTTTCTGCGCCATTAACGGTGTTATGTTCATCAGATACAGCGAAACGTTTACAACATCCGACAGATTTAATAAATGAAAACTTATATCGCTCTTATCGAGAAGATGAGTGGTTACAATGGTTTGAAAAAGCAGAGATGCCGCCGATAAAAATAACAGGCTCTATTTTTGACTCTTCACGCTTAATGATTGAAAGCGCAATTTATGAAGGGGGTGTTGCATTAGCACCCGCAAAAATGTTTTCAAGAGAAATTAAAAATGGTCAGTTAGTACAACCCTTTAAAATAGAAGTTGAATTGGGAAAATATTGGCTAACATATTTAAAATCAAAGCCAATGACAGCATCAATGGAAATATTTCAGCAATGGCTAATGAATGAAGCGCTAAAAGAAATCAGTGAATGATATAAAAATAAAAAAGCACTGATTAATCTCAGTGCCATTTGTTGTTTTTACTTGCATATATTTTTTCAATTACAAAGAAAAATGCTCTTTTACTATTTCTCTGCCTATTTCAATAGATGCGGTTGCAGCAGGTGATGGAGCATTACAAACATGCAGCGAGCGTTTGCCTTTTACAAAATGAAAATCATCTACTAATTTCCCTTCACGAGTTAACGCTTGGGCTCTAACACCCGCAGGACCTGGATGAATATCTGCTTCACGTAAATCAGGAATGAGTTTCTGTGCATTTGCAGTAAATAATTTACGTGAATATGAGCGGCGAAGCTCTGCCATTCCTTCACCTAAATAATTTCCAGCAATTTTCCAAAATCCTTTATAAGTCAGCACTTCAGTGAGATCTTTTAAGTTAATATCGCTTTTTTTATAGCCTTCACGCTTAAATGCTAATACTGCGTTAGGTCCAACATCACGATGCCCGTTATACATACGCGTAAAGTGTACACCTAAGAAAGGAAAATCAGGATTAGGAACAGGGTAGATAAGATGGTTTACTAAGTAGTTTTTATTAGCATTAAGCATAAAATATTCACCACGGAATGGGACTATTTTCATTCCTGTGTCATAACCTGCCATTTTAGCAATACGATCACTAAATAAGCCGGCGCAATTAATCAACCATTTACCTGTAAATTGATTATTGGATGTTGTGACAGTAACAGTATCATCGGTTTCATTAATTGCTGTCACCGTTTGTCCAAATGCAAATTCACCGCCTCGTGATTGAATAATTTCAACGTGTTTTGCTGCAATTTCAGGGTAATTCACAATACCTGCATCAGGAACTAATAGAGCCGCGATACCATTGACATAAGGTTCTCTGACTTTAAGTTCAGATTCAGTCATTTTGATAACTTCAAGCCCGTTTTCAATGCCACGTTGATAGATATTTTCTAACGCTTTTAACTCTTTTTCATTGGTAGCAACAATAACTTTGCCACAACGATCATAATAGAGATTATGTTGTTGGCAAAACGCATATGTCGTAATGTTGCCTTGTTTTGCCAGCCTTGCTTTAAGGCTCCCTGGTGTGTAATAAATACCGGAATGAACAACATTACTGTTATGCCCACTTTGGTGAGCAGCAGGGCCTGACTCTTTATCAATCACTAGCAATTTCAGCTCAGGTTGACTCTCTTGTAGCGCACTTGCAACCCCTAATCCAACTAATCCCGCACCAATAATAATCACGTCATAAGCCATAATATTATCCATTTTATAAATTTTAAATTAACAGGGTTCTTGTTGTAATCGCTTTAATTTGCCACGTACATTGGTTAAATGAAGACGCATTCTATGGCTTGTTTCATCGTGATCTTGTTGGCGTATTGATTCGACAATTGCCTCATGTTCCGCAATCACTCGCTCAATTTCAGTATCTCGTCCTTTGTTTTTACTTAGCGAATACATTAATACGCCAAGGTAGAGTTCGTGTAAGTTATCTAAGATCTGGACAAAAAAAGAGTTATGAGAGGCAACCATAATAGAACGATGAAATTGATAGTCCTCTTTATGACCAATACTTTTGTTTTGTCTTGTTGCTAAAACAAAGGCATCGTGGGCGTTTTCGATAGCGCGTAATTCTTCTGGTGTTCGACGTAAAGCGGCAATAGCTGCCGCTTCATGTTCAATGACCTCACGCATTTCGAGCAGTGAATCTATCTCTTCAGGGCAAGCAATTTCCATTACCAATGGTTCATATTTACTGAGTATAGAATGGTCAATTACACGGCGACCACCCCCTTGGCGTGAAGTTACTATGCCACTGGCTTCTAAGACACCTAATGCTTCTCTGATGGGAACTCGACTGACGCCAAAGGCGTCAGCAAGTACATTTTCAGAGGGTAACTTTTCACCAATAGGGTAAGTCCCGTTACTAATATTTTGCTTTATCTGCTCAAGAATTTGATGCGACGCTTTTTGGCGTGAGATCTTTTGTATCATCTAGTTTTCTCCAGATGCATGCTCCATATTGGCTAACTGTTTTTTAGACCGTAATAAATGGAATGCACCCGTTAATAGGATCAAGGCGACACCTAAAAGGTCGGTATATAAGCCCGGTTTAATCATTAGAATTGCCGCTGCTGCAAATGCAATACGCTCAAACCATGTTGTTTTAATCATCCAGAAGTTTGCCGTTGCGATACTGAGTGCATAAATTCCGATTAATGCACTAATAATCATTAATCCAATTGAAAGTACACCTAAATTATCACCTTGCATCAGTAAAGCAGGGTTATAGACTAAAATAAACGGAATAATAAAACCGGGAAGTGCTAAACGAACCGCATCCCATGATGTTTGCATTGGATCAGCTCTAGCAATACTGGCCGCGGTATAACTTGCTAATGCTACGGGTGGTGTAATATTGGATAAAGCTCCGAACCAGAAAACAAAGAAGTGAGCTGCTAAAGGCATAACACCCGCTTTAATTAAGATAGGTGACACTGTAACGGCTACGACAATATATAACGCCGTTGAAGGTAAACCCATACTTAATACAATGCACACTAGCATAACGACTAATAAGATCATCCATAATGTGTTATCTGTCATTGAGACGATATTGAATGCCAATGTTGCACCGATACCTGTCATTGTCACAACACAGATGATGACACCGATTGCAGCACAAGCGACAGTCACTTGAACAGATCCACGAGCCGCTTCCGCTAAGGCGTCAGCTACTTTAGTTAATGTCATACGGACTGATTTATCAGGCGTTATCCAACTTGCGACAATAATGGTCAGAATACCTAAGAAGCCTGCATAAATAGGTGTTTTACCCACTAATAAAGTGCCAATAACAATAACTAAAGGTAGTAATAATAAACCACGCGCTTTTAATACCGCTTTAACTTGTGGAATATTCTCTTTACTTAAACCTTTTAATCCTTGTTTTTTGGCTTCGATATCAATCGCCATAATTAAAGCTGCGTAATATAACAACGCTGGAATAATCGCTGCAATAACAATAGTGGTATAAGAAATGCCTAAAAAGCCCGCCATAATAAATGCGGCAGCACCCATAATAGGTGGCATTATCATACCGCCTGTTGATGCTGTTGCTTCTACGGCACCCGCAAAGCGAGGCGTTAATCCAATGCTTTTCATTAAAGGAATGGTAAAAGTCCCCGTTGTTGCTACGTTGGCGACAGCACTTCCACTTAATGAACCTGTTAATGCAGATGAAATAACAGCGACTTGAGCAGGACCACCTCGGCGACGACCCGCAAGAGCAAGTGCTAAGTCATTAAACAGGGCTGTTGCGCCACTGACACTTAAGAACGATCCAAAAAGAATAAAGACAACAATCGCTGTCGAGGCTGTTGAAAGGGTGATCCCAAAAATACCTTCACTGGTCATAAATAAACGGTATAACAATCTTTCTACAGAAAATCCGGCATGACCGAAAATACCCATAAAATACTGACCAAATAAAGCATAGATAATGGCAAAAGTTGCAAGCCCTGGAATGAAATACCCAGTGGTTCTTCTTGCTGCTTCAAACAGTACAATAATACCCAGTATTGCCATGACATAATCGGTAGTATTGGGAATACTTTTTCTTACAACATGAAGATCGACGTAATTAAAGAAAAAATATCCATAACTGATTAATGTTAAAGCAATAAAAAGATAATCCCATCCATTAAATTTAGGCGTTGAAAAACGCTTAGAGAATGGAAACAGAATAAAGCCTAGAATTAAAATACCACTAAGAAAAATAGTATTACGGTAAAATTCTTGAGTATTTGATAATGCGTTGGAATAAATAGCGTAAAGCGAAATTAATATTGCAAGAGTCGTGGTAATTTTCAGGTAAATACCTGCAAGTTGGCGATTGCCGGAGCTTGCTTCTTTATCTAATGCAGGTGGCTCTACCGGAGTTAGGTGGTCATTATTAGTCATAACTCACTCCTGTTATTTATTATTAGTCTGCGTTTGAGCTTCTGGTGGAATAAGATAATCAGGGATCTCTAATCCGATTTCTTTGTAGTAGCGGTAAGCCCCTAAATGTAATGGTACAGAAACACCTTTTAATGCATTTTCTGTGGTGATGTACTTGGCTGCGCTGTGAACTTGGTGAACCTCTGGAAGGTTCTCAAACATAGTTTTTGTCAACTCATAAACCAGATCATTATCAATGCTGGTTGTGGTCATTAAGATATTAGGTTGAGCAATCGTATTGACCATTTCAGTTTGACGAGGGTAGGTGTTGGCGGGGATTTCAAAACGAAACCATGAATTCGCTACATGATTGATATCATCAAGTTGCTTATCCGTGACTTCGAGTAATTTTGCACTGACACCACTTGCGTACATATCAGTTACCGCAGAAGCTGGCACCCCAGCAGGTAATGCACCACCATCAAGGCGGCCATCTCGCATGGCAGAAACGGTATCGCCATATCCAAGATATTCAGGTGTGATATCTTTTTTAGTTAAATTCACGCCTTGAAGAATAATAATCGTGGATTGTTCAGTACCACTGGCTTGAGGACCCACAGAAAAGCTAGTCGCGCGAATATCTTCTAATGTGCCCGTTTTTACTTTGTTATCCATTAAAACAAAGTGCTCAACATTAGGCCATAACATAGAAATTGAACGCAGATCTTTTTCTGGTTTGCCTTCAAAATTACGCACCCCTTCATAAGCCTCTACGGCTAAAAGGCTTTGTAAAATTGAAAGTTGAGCTTCATTTTTCTGCATTAAATAGATATTTTCTATTGATCCCGCTGAAGATTGTCCTGTTACTTGAACACCTCTGTCCTTAAGATGTGTACTCCATACGTTTGCTAAACCCACTCCCATCGGATAATACGTTCCTCCTGTTGAAGCGGTTGCTACAGAGAGAAATTGTTTATTCGCATTCTCTTTTTTGCCGATTACTGCTAATGAGACAACAGCAATAACAGCAACAATACCGATGGCAAGCTTTGTTTTTCTTATTCTCATGATGTTGTTCCTGTACATAAAAACGCAGGTGAATGTTTCACACTAACTTGTATACAACATGACAACTTTTATAGAAAACAAGAAAGTTAAAGAATTGTGAGGTGGCGTAATGAAATTTAAACAAGAAAATAACAATTTGTGATCAACATAGTAATTATGCAATTTTTAATCATAATTATGGTGATAGTCATAAAACACAAAAGAAAATATCAATAACTTGCTAGGGAAACGATAAAATGAGCTAAAAAATAGCCTATTTATCGATAATAAAAAATAAAATGAAAAAAAGAGAAGTTGGTAGAAATTTAAACAATTTTGCGAAAAAAAGTGAAAATAGATGAGTTTGAGAATTAAGAAAATAAGTAAAATTAAGGATTAATCAGTATTCCTATAATGCAATAGAGAGCACTCCTGTTGCAATTAGAATAAACATTGCAGACCACACCAATGCAGAAATAGCGCTAGTGATATAAATACCATAAGCAGGTAATTTTAATAAGCCTGCACTAAAGGGTGTTAAATAACGAAAGACAGCTAAGAATCGAGAAATAAACAAAATATAGTACGTTTTATTTTTTAATAACTGTTGAACTCGATTTATTTTTGATTGATAACGCTTAACCCACAATTTAAGACGAGGAAAACGATAAATTGAACACCCCAATTCATAGCTTAAAATTGAACCTAATAAGGCACCAAAACTGGTTGCTAACCAAAGAAATATCGGGGAGTAAAGTGGTAAACAGGCACCAAAAATAAAGATCAACATCAAAGATGCTGGTGGCAAAAATGAAGAAATACCGATGGTCGATTTTCCAGCCGTGATTAAGATAATAGATAAGAATAGGGTAATAGGAGATAAGTGACTCAATGAGTCTAATACCATGTGAAAGATTTCCATTTAATTATCTCCAGCAGCAAAATAAATGATAATAATAGAAATAAGTCTTAAGATTATTATGAGCTAATATTATAATTTTTATTTATTCTTAATTAACATTTTAGCCCATTCAACAGGGCTGTTTTTTATTGGTAATTTTAATTTCTGACTTAATGAGTATAACGTAGGTGCGGGTATATCTGAAAGGGATTGCAACGTTGAGCTCATTAATACATTTTCAGGAGCGCCATCAGCAATTAATTTTCCTGATGATAAATGGATAACTCGCTGAAAATGACGTGCCGTAAAATCAAGATCATGGCTAATCGCAAGAACAGATGTACCTAATGTTTTTTGTATCTGAAGCCAGTTCTCAAAACATGTTAGCCAATGTGCATCGAAATCGCGAGTCGGCTCATCAAGTAGTAATATTTTGGGGGATAGAATACTCAAACTTGCAACGGCAACCATTCTACGTTGACCTGCGTGTAAATCTAAAGGATGAACATCAGCGACATTGCTTAAACCGCAAAGCATTAATGTTTCATCCAAACGTTTTTTAATCTCTTCTTTAGAAAACTTGCGTTGTTTCAAGCCAAAAGAAACTTCTTTTTCTACGGTGTTATGAAATATTTGTCGTTCAGGCTCTTGGAATAATACACCAATATATTGAGCACGTTGCTGTGCTTTCATTTGAGATAATAACTGATTATTGAGTTTTATCTCACCTTCATTAGGCGTTAACAATCCTGCAATTAAACGTAATAGTGTTGATTTACCCGCACCATTATCACCAACGAGTGTTATCCATTCACCTTGATTTAATGTTAAAGATAATTGAGAAATACACGGTGGAACATCTTCACTCCAACGATAAGTCACTTTATCAAGCTGTAACATAAAACTCCTTAAAAGCCTTAAGTAAGGCCTTATCGTTATTTACAATATTTTTTTTCCAATGATGGTTTTCGACTAACCAATTTAAAGCTAACCATGCATCAGGAGCATTAATTGTTGTAAATAAGAAAGGAAATATATCTTTTAAAGCACCTGCTGCTTTTATTGTTCCTGCTTCTAACAATAAAAATTGTTCACTAAGTGTTATTGCAGGCAATAAATTGCGTTCAAAAATAATCACACTACATGTGTGCTCTTGTGCGTACCGTTTAATGCGTTGCTGTAATTGTTGTGTTGCATTTGGTGTTAAACGACTAAATGCTTCATCAAGCAATAATAATTTAGGGTGCATGGCAAGAGCGCTTGCAATGACTACACGCTGCGCTTCTCCGCCTGACAGTGTAGAAGGGTGGCGGAAACGAAGGCTGTCACATTGCGTTAATATCATTGCTTCTTTTACGCGAAATCGAACTTCATTATCACTTAACCCCAAATTTTCAGGGCCAAAAGCAATCTCTTGCTCTACTGTAAAAGCACAACCTGAAAGTTGTAATTGAGGAGATTGTTGAACGAGTTGTCTACCGGGGGCTAGTGATACTAATCGGCTTTTATCCAGAGCAATATTTTGTACAATTCCCAAGCCTTGCACTGAGCCTGTTAATAAATCGGGATGCCAACCTGCTAGTAGTTGGGCAAGAAGGCTTTTTCCACTGCCATTTCCTCCCAAAACAACAAGCCATTCTCCTTGCTTTAATTGTAGATCAATAGGGCCAATAATAGGTTGCTCATCGTCTTTAGGAGTAAAACTAAATTGCTGAAGATTTATTACCATAGCCAAATAGCTCCTTCAACAAAGATAAGCAGTAAAATAAAATAGCGTAACATCTCTTGTAGTGGTGTATCGACAGGGGGAGAAAGCGTGGTACGTTTTGCAATAATACGAAATCCTCGCATATCTAATGCAGCGCTACGAATCGTTAAATCACTTAATACATGGCTAATAAGTGGCAAGACAATAGCAGGCAATGTTATTAGACGTTGCCAGAATGAACCATCAAGAGGTACACCTCGTGCTAATTGTGCTTCTCTTATATTGTGTAACTGTTGGCGTAATTGTTCTACAAGTAACAAAGGCCCTGCTAATAAATAGGAAAGACTCATAGGTAGACGGCTAGCAAATAAGGCCCTAATAAATTGTTCGGTTGAAGTGTACTGCAACCACAATTGAGCACCGCTTATTATTGCTAATAATCTTAGCCATAGCGTTATTGCCATAGCTTGTTTACTGGTATCTAAAATGCCACCTGTTAACCAATAAGCAAACCAACCGCTATGAACTAACCATAGGCCTATCGCCATAGGGATCATCAACCATGCAATAAGGCGCCAACGCCAGCGAGAGGCTTTCCAGAGTAATAAGCTAATAAAAGTACCACTGCTAATTATCAGCAGTGGTAAGCTTAATGATAAAAACAGCACACTGGCACTTAGCCAAAGCCATAATGCCAATGAGGTAAAGGGGTGCATTATTAGCGAACCTTAGCCATTGCAGGGAAGTTGCGTTGTGTTTTTTGTGGTAATTGACGTACTAATAACCAAGCAATAATCGCTGATAATATTTTATCGGCGAGATTTGCACCTAAAACAGTAATTGCAACAGATTCAATAAGCCCTTCACCAACCGCATGAAAATAAGCGACAAAGAAATCTGCGCCACTGCCTGTGGCACCACCAAATAAATAAGTCCGAATTGGAACAGCGACAACCATTAACGCTAAAGTAATAATAATACCTGAGCCAATAACTCGAGTTAATGAACGAAAACCACCAGCACGCGCTAATAAACCTGCACTTAATCCTATCATCATGGCAACAGGTGCAAATGCAGCAGCCATTGGGCCACTAATTAATCCCCATAACAGGTTGGTTAATAATCCAGTAAATAATGCAACCCATGGACCACCTAATAAGGCACAGATAAGCGTGCCGATGGAGTCTAAAAAGATAGGAAGTTTGACCATTGAGGTGATTTGACCACCGATCATATTTATTGCAATAGAAACAACAATGAGCACAAGAGTACGGCTCGAAATTAGAGGAGTTGTAGACATAGTTTAAAAACCTTTACAAAGGATAGTGACTATTGGTTTTATTATTCTGCATCAATAACGCTCTTTTTATAAAAAGGCTATTTACGCGGTGTGATGACCAACTCCTCATAACCAGAGTGTTCACAAGGCTGACGGCTAAAAGTCACTTGCTCTAACTCACCAATAACGAGTTCTAGCGTTGTGCGCACTGTACAACCTGGCATCATATGTCCACCACACATTAATCCATTTTCATCTGAAACCGCTAAATGCAAATGTTCACCTTGGTCATCTAATGTTCCAATTAGTGAAACAATTTCAAATTTACCCGTAAGATAGCGATTTTCTTCACGTCCTGCAAAGCGTAATACCACATCTGTTAAACTGCCCACACAACCTGCAATAAATGCCGATTTCAGGTTTTGTTCTTTAATCATCTGTCGTAATGCCATAATCACATCTTCATTAGGGAGAAGGCGAAGTGGAATAAATCGAGAATTGGAATAAAGTAATGAGGTGTGTGGCATGGTGATTATCCTAATAACTGAATGTCTATATTTAATTTATTATGGTTATTGTAAGCACTAAAATGACCGTTTCAGATAAGATAAGACTTAGTTTATTTTTATTATCTACTTTCATTTTTATGCACAAAACTCGCATAATGTATTATTAATAAAAAAAACGAAAGAGGAAATAGATAATAACTTTTTATTAACAATGAAATTGTTTTGTATCAAAAGAATAAAATATGGAAAAACAAAGGAGGGCATAAGGATGAAAGGAGAATGTTCATCCTTATTTTTCTAAATAGGGCGTTTAAGTAAGATAACTAAATAATCAAATTATAATCAATATGTTCCATTAATTTAGCGTTATCACTATAATCGACAGGAATAGCAAGAACAGCAGGGCCATCAACAGCCATTGCTTCATGTAAAACGCTACGTAATTGAGAAGCACATTCAACAGAAAACCCTTTAGCTCCGAAGGATTCCGCGTAACGTTTAAAATCAATTGCGCCAAATTTCACGCCAGAATAACGACCATATTTTTCCTTTTCTTGCATTTCGACCATATTATAAGCGTTATCCACCCAGATAATATGTAGGATATTTGTATTTAAACGAACCGCAGTTTCTAATTCCATTGAAGATTGCATAAAGCCACCATCACCAGAAACAGAAATAATTTTGTCAGAAGGACGAACAAAAGAGGCACCAATTCCCCACGGCAATGCAACACCCATAGTTTGTTGACCATTAGAAATCAGCATTTGTCTTGCTCTAAAACTATAAAGATAACGAGCTAACCAGATATGAAAACTCCCCATATCAATACACAGTGTTACATCGTTATCAATAATATCTTGCATCTCATGAATAATGGTTAAAGGGTGAATAGGACTACCTTGCCTAAAATAACTATTTTGTTGCAGCGTTTCTCTTTGCTGGCGAATTTTTTCTAAAACCTGACGAGTGTTATTTGAGAGTGTAATTTGAGATGTGGATTGTTTAGCGAAACGCTGAGTTAAATTATCGAGAGTTAATTTGATATTGCCGGTTAATTCTAAATCAGGGCAATAAGCTAGATCTATTTCAGCTGGAATTTCATCAATATGAATAATATTGGCATTATTGTGATTCCATAATGAAGGTTCATATTCGATTGGACTATAACCTAACGTAATGACTAAATCAGCATGGGAAAGTAATTCATCGCCTGGCTGATTATTAAATAAACCTATGCGACCAGCAAATAAAGGAAAATGGCGTTGAGCGATAGCGCCTGCTGATTGATAAGTTCCCACAATTGGGAGAGGGCAAATATCGAGTAGTTTTTGCAGTGATAATGCATTATCAGGATAACTCGCCTGCAAACCTAATAAAATGACAGGGTTTTTTGCCATTAATAATAAGGTAACCGCTTCTTTTATTGCATCATTGTTTGCTCCACCCAGATTAGATTTAGATTTAGGCTCTAATATTGGGCTATCAACAGCATTATTTAAAATGTCCATTGGAAATGTTAAGAAAGCAGAGCCAGGTCTTCCTGATTCTGCATGACGAAACGCATTGACCATTGTTTCAGAGATTGATTTTGAGGAATCAATTTCAGCACAAAATTTAGTGATAGGATTAAACATGGTAACTGTATCCATACTCTGATGAACCAGTTTTAATCTATCCGCCGATTTTACTGAACCGCCTAATGCGACTAACGGATCACCTTCAGAAGTTGCCGTTGCAATGCCTGTTGCAAGATTAGAACATCCTGGCCCAGATGTAGCGATAGCGACTCCCGCTTTACCCGTTAAGCGTCCGACTGCCGTAGCCATAAATGCCGCATTCGCTTCATGACGAACAACCACAGTTTCAATATTTGAATCAACAAGCGAATCGAATACACGATCGATTTTTGCACCTGGAATACCAAATACTTGTTTGATGCCATGTTGCTCTAATTGTTTGACGACTAAATCTGCACCACATTTCCAATGATGAGTGTTCATATAACCTTCTTTGAGTTTGCAAGTGAATAAAATACAAGCGGGTAATAAAGCTAAGAGGCTTCTAGATTAATTTTCAGCTTTTTCTATTGCCTGATGCAGATTGTCTGGCATTAAGTTAGCTTGCAGAAACGTAGCTTGGCAGGGTAAGTCGATGGTAAGGCGAGAAATAACACCGATTTTTAAGGTGCCATATTTTAAATAGTAATCAAGAACATGACCACCACCTTGACGTTGTTGATTAATATAATGTTCATGAAATCCAGCAACATTCATGCCTTGCGTAAATTGTGGTGAACGAAAACCTGCAATAATACCGGTTTCGTTATGAAACGTGAAAATAGGTTGATTTTTTATTGCCTCTAACATGGGAAGGTAAGGAGGCTCTTGGCGAGGAACAGTACGTGTTTTGACTAATTCAAATTCGCCTTCAATTTTAATTGCACAAAAAAGATTATCGGAAGGAACATACTGATTGATTGTATTATGTATTTCTTGTTGTGAGGCGCCGTAAGAAAACGAATGTTCAATATCAGAATTAAAAAAGGTCATCACAGCAAAAGGGGATTTTTGAGAGTCTAATGCCTTACGGGCACTGCCATCAGAACGTAATTGGAAAACGTTGTTATCAAAAGCAACTAATTCACCATCAAGTTGATTAAAGGTGCCCAAACCAAAATCACCCTGTTTTAATAAATCAGCAATAGTAACATCACTATCATAAACGCCGGCAATTAAGCTGCTCATTAATGAATTCTGATAAATAGTACATTCGGGATGATTATTAATATAATTATTTAGATTGGTTACTATCTCTTGGCTACATTGACAACTACTATTTTTATTATGGGCTATATCGCTATTATCTCGCATATTATGGCTTAAATTATAATTCATAATGCAACTGATCCTTATTTGATAAAGATGGTCATTAATTGACTATCAATTTAATTATTAGTCTCGTGAATAAAAAATTCAAATGTTTTTATTGTTATTAAAATATTAATGATAATTTACTATTTTTTAGATGTGTGTGGTGATTATTTTATAAAGTTATTTGAATGGTTTTTTTTAAGTTATTTGAATGGTGGTTACTTTATTAAAGTAGAAATCATAAATGCTTGTTATCGTCACTTACGATACATAGTTAATTATATAGGCTACTATTATGAATATAGTTTTTACATATCTAAAGGCTCATTTAGCTAAGGATACTACAGCCGCTGTTGATCTGGCAGATTATAATCCTTCTTATAATAATTTATCTTTTGCAAGAAAGATATTGGATATAAAATTAACAACTGCTAAGTGTAATTTCCGTTATAAAAATAAAGGACGTGAACTTAATGAAATTAAAGTAATTAAATATAGAAAACTGATTAAAAAAATAGACACCATTAGTCAAAGAAAAACATATTTCGATAAAGATCTCAGGAATGAAGGTTTTGAGATTTTAAATAAACTTAATTATTTGAAAATTAAAACAAATAATGATTTTTCAAATTCTAATATTTCCAATGTTGATTTAAGTGGTATATTTTTGGATGGCTCAAAATTTATAAAGAGTGATTTGAGCGGAACTAAAATCCATATAAATGATGCTAATTTTTCGAATGCCAAGCTTGATGGTGCGGAAATAAAATTTAAAAATATAAAATATATGGATAAAGTTTTGGTAAATGAAAAACTAATCGATGATCCAGCTAAGAAAAAAATACTTAATACTCTCAGAAGTATTGATGATAAATATTCCGATGTTAAAATAGAACTCGTCAAGCAATTAATCAGTGAAGTGCATTTTTGGGATAATAATTATGTAAATTTACAACATATTGACTCATTTCTAGATTACATTTTTTCAAAAGAATATTATTTGGAAGATAAAGAGATTAGAGATTCTGTTAAATCTTTGCTTGATCAATTAACTCTAACTAATAATAATGAAAAACATATAGCACTACAGCACGTATCGTTATATCTGGATATTATTTCCAAGTTTTTTAATGATCAAGAACAGGATGATTTCCTATTGAAAAATAATAAAAAATTTATTAATTTAATGGCAGTCGCTCTTTATCATAAAGAATTAGATATTCAAGAAAAATCTAGAACTTTATATGATAAATATCTTAAATTAGAAAGGGTAAGATCCTTTTATGAAAAGCATAAAACTGTTAATGATGAAAAGGTTGATTGGGATAATAAAGACGCTAATAATATAATTATTATTAATGAAAATAAAACGATGGTGACAAGCTATAACGAATTAAATAAAATGCTATTTGCCGACCTTAAAAAAGCTGATACACAGTGGAATTCATTTTATCTTTATAACGATAAAATATTGCAGAAGGTTAACGAAAGCAATCTTTATGTTTTATTTAATAAAGATTTTAAGATCTTTAAAGAGAATTATAATGATTTTGCTCTGAGTGAGAAATTTAAGAAACTAGCATCTAATTTTGATAGTTACGCTGAAGGATTCAATTCTGCTTTCATTGGTAATCATATTCAGGTTAATGACAAATTAATTGTTCGTGATCAGAAAGAGCAAACTAAAATATATTTGGTTTTAAAAGAATTAATAGATATCCCAGAAACCAATATTTCAATGACATCACTCAAAAATAAACATTATCAACAAATATGTGACATTTTTGAATTGAACGGGTTAAAGGATAAAGAAAAGTCTAAATACTTACTGTGCCTTGCAATTATATTTGTTAAATATGCATCTAACGATGTATTTGGCTTGGGAAATAAGTCACCTCAAGTATTGAAACTTTATGCTTATGCATTAATAGATAAAGCTAATAAATTAAATGCAAAATTAATGGGCGATGATTATTATGATTTTATGTCTGATTTAGTGGGAAGCGGTAAAGAGACCACTGAAACAACTGGTCTTTATTTCCGAATGAGTGCATATGGAAAAATGCGCTGTGCTTCTATTTTTAATAAGATGATACCACCACAGTGGAGATAATACTTATTTAATGCAAAAGCATAAAAAACCCCAAAAGCTGGAGATCAACTTTTGGGGCTTAATTAAGAAAATGTATTTTTTGTAATAACGAGAATTACACGTTAAACAAGAAGTTCATCACATCGCCGTCTTGAACAATATACTCTTTACCTTCTGCACGCATTTTACCCGCTTCTTTTGCACCTTGCTCACCACCGTAAGTGATAAAATCGTTATAAGCGATAGTTTGAGCGCGAATAAAGCCTTTTTCAAAGTCAGTGTGGATTTTACCTGCGGCTTGTGGCGCAGTTGCACCTACTGGTATTGTCCATGCACGTACTTCTTTAACGCCCGCAGTGAAGTAAGTTTGTAAGTTCAGTAATGCGTAACCCGCACGGATAACACGGTTTAAACCGGGCTCTTCGATGCCTAAATCTTGCATAAATTCTTCACGCTCAGCATCTTCTAATTCAGCAATGTCTGCTTCAATCGCAGCACAAACAGGAACAACCACAGAGCCTTCTGCTTCTGCGATTTTGCGAACGGTTTCAAGGTAAGGGTTATTTTCAAAACCATCTTCATTAACGTTTGCAATATACATTGTTGGTTTTAACGTTAAGAAGCTTAAATAACGAATAGTCGCTTTTTCTTCTTCAGTTAAATCTAAAGCACGTAACATGCCCGCGTTTTCTAAATGCGGTAAGCATTTTTCTAACACTTCCATTTCTGCTTTAGCAATTTTATCGCCACCTTTCGCTTTTTTCTGATTACGGTGCATTGCACGTTCACAGGTATCTAAGTCAGAAAGGGCAAGTTCAGTATTGATAGTTTCGATATCTTCAGCAGGATCAACTTTGCCCGCAACGTGAATGATATTGTCGTTTTCAAAACAACGAACCACATGGCCAATCGCTTCAGTTTCACGAATATTAGTTAGGAATTGGTTACCTAAACCTTCGCCTTTAGATGCGCCTTTTACTAAACCCGCAATATCAACGAATTCCATTGTTGTAGGTAAAATACGCTGTGGCTTAACAATTTCAGCTAATTTATCTAAGCGAGGATCAGGCATTGGAACAACACCTGTGTTTGGCTCAATAGTACAGAATGGGAAGTTGGCTGCCTCAATACCTGCCTTAGTTAAGGCATTAAACAGTGTAGATTTCCCTACGTTAGGCAGACCGACGATACCACATTTAAATCCCATAAACGTTCACCTTGTCACATAAAAACAACAGGAGGGAGTGTTCCTGTTGTGTGCTGTTAAAAAAAATTTGGCGCTATTATAGAGCAAATCCCCGATTGATTAAATCATCAGGGATTAATCGCGCAAAAGAAGAGGGTGATTTACCCACTTAATAACTTGAAAGTAATTGAGTTTGCTTACTAATGCTGATTAAGCTTTAAAACTATGTAAGCGGTTTATGGCTTTTTCATAGCCGTCACGCATGAGAATCTCTGTGCATGAAAGTGCTTCATCAATAGCGTCATCAATTAATTTTTGTTCACTCATGGGTGGTTTGCCTAATACAAAACCAACCACTTTATTTTTATCACCAGGGTGACCAATACCAATGCGTAAACGATAGAAGTTCGGATTATTAGCAAACTTACTTTGAATATCTTTTAATCCGTTATGACCGCCATTGCCACCACCTAGCTTCATTTTGACAACACCGGGTGGTAAATCGAGTTCATCATGTGCAACTAAAATTTCATCAAGCTCAATGCGATAGAAATTTGCCATTGCTTGTACCGCTTTACCACTTAAATTCATAAAAGTGGTAGGCACTAATAATCGAACATCATTACCATTCAAATTAATACGCGCAGTGTAACCAAAGAATTTACTCTCTTCTTTTAGAGATTGTTGATGGCGTTGAGCCAATAAATCAACATACCAAGCACCCGCATTATGACGAGTCTGGGCATAATCTGTACCGGGGTTTGCTAACCCGACGATAAGTTTAATTTTACTCACAATAGCCTTTCACTGTTATCGTCTTAAAAGAAAGCCCATAGTTTACCTGTCTAAGCTCAGAAGCACAAAATAGATTACATAGAATGTTTTTTGAAATGATAAGCAGAGGAAATGTTAATTTTTTGATTTAACAAAAAGAGCGAAAATAACAAAATCGGCGCTGTTTTATTCTTTTGAAAGAAAAAAACACATTTTTTGTTAAGAATTGTCAATAAATTTCGGAGCGATGTGATCCCTTCGACAATAACTTCTTAGTATTTATGGCTATAATAACTACAAAGAATAAAAGGTTATTCGATGTATTTTGTTGTTGAATCGTCTGACGACGCGCTTGGAGGTGCAACATGAAATATAAACATGCATTTGCAGTTGGTAATTTATGTATGGCTACGGGGATGGTTGTGATGCTCGGTAGTCTTGGTTATACGCTTCTTAGCCATATTTTCCCATTAGGGCTCCCTGAATTTCTAGCGGATATCTCTTTAATGGGGATCTTTATTGGTGCTCTAGTTTGGTTAGCTGGCGCCCGTATTGGTGGTAGAGAAACAATAGCAGAAAGATATTGGTGGTTACGTAACCATGATGAACGTTATCGTCGTCATGACAATCACCGTTATCCATAATGTTATTATCACAAATGAATATCAGAATAGATAAAAATAACAAGAAATTAAAAACTGATGTTAAGTGAATAATAGTTGTCATTATGCGTTGTAATACACACCTATAGACCCGTTTAATGATAACGGGTTTTTTGTTGCCTAAAATTCTCTTAATCTAGAAAAAAACATCAAAAAACCCGCTATAACAAATGCTATAGCGGGTTTAGTTATCTCAAATTGCAATGAATGTTATAACAAATTAATGTTCAAACATCGCAGAGATTGACTCTTCATTGCTAATGCGACGAATTGCTTCAGCCAGCATGCCAGAAAGGGTCAATGAGCGGACTTTATTTAATGCTTTGATTTCTGCTGATAACGGAATTGTATCGCAGACAACCACTTCATCAATAACAGAGCTTTTGATGTTCTCAACAGCATTACCAGAGAAGATTGGGTGAGTCGCGTAAGCAAATACACGTTTAGCACCACGTTCTTTCAGCGCTTCAGCTGCTTTACACAATGTACCGCCTGTGTCGATCATATCGTCAACAAGGATACAGTCGCGGTTAGCAACGTCACCAATAATGTGCATAACTTGAGAAACGTTAGCGCGAGGGCGACGTTTATCAATGATAGCCATATCAGTGTCATTCAGAAGTTTAGCGATAGCACGAGCGCGAACAACACCGCCAATATCTGGAGAAACAACAATAGGGTTGTCCAAATCTTTTTGAAGCATATCTTCTAAAAGAATTGGGCTGCCGAAGACATTGTCAACCGGTACATCAAAGAACCCTTGGATTTGTTCTGCGTGTAAGTCACAGGTTAAAACACGATCTACGCCTACACTAGATAAGAAATCCGCAACAACTTTTGCCGTAATAGGAACACGGGCTGAACGAACACGGCGATCCTGACGGGCATAACCGAAGTAAGGAATAACAGCAGTGATACGACCAGCGGAAGCTCGACGTAATGCGTCAACCATGACCACTAATTCCATTAAATTATCATTAGTAGGTGCGCAGGTTGATTGAATGATAAATACATCACCACCACGTACGTTTTCGTTGATTTGCACACTGACTTCACCGTCGCTAAAACGACCTACAGCCGCGTCTCCTAGGCTAGTGTAGAGTCGGTTGGCAACACGTTGAGCCAGTTCCGGGGTTGCGTTACCAGCAAAAAGCTTCATATCGGGCACGAGAAAAACCTCAGGCTTGCGTCCAGAGAGAGATATTGTTGACCTGTAAAGAACGTGTTTATGAACATAGGGTTTGTAAACATCATCTTACGGGTGCAATAACACAGGTATCCTTGAGCGGAATAAATGCAGAGGAGAAATGTTGACGCCTTGCGCTACAAATCCATGCACCCACTCAGGGGCGTTAATTAACACTTCACTGGCGGCAACTTGTGAGTCGAACTCGCCGAACACACAGGCACCTGTCCCAGTTAAGCGTGACGGTGCATATTCTAACAGCCACGAAAGCAGATATTCAACCTCACGAAAACGTTTTCTTGCGATCATTTCACAGTCATTTGCAAACGGAGCCTTTAATAATGCGCCAAGAGAGCGAATAGGAGAATTACGTTTTAATTCTGGATCTGTGAAGATTGTCGGTGTTGGGATGGAAATTCCGGGATGTGCGACTAAATACCATTGCTCTTTTGGCTCTGCGGGGGTCAAAATTTCACCAACGCCTTCGGCGAACGCTGCATGACCTTTTACAAAAACAGGGACGTCTGCACCTAAACTAACGCCTAATTCAGCTAACGTTTCATCACTTAAACCGGCGTGCCAATGGTAATTAAGTGCAATTAAGGTGGTTGCCGCGTTAGAGGAGCCTCCACCTAAACCACCTCCCATAGGCAGTTTTTTATCAACACTGATATCTGCACCGTGATACTGCAAAGAAATATTATGTTGTTGACAATAATCACGCAGTAATTTAGCGGCTTTAATAATTAAATTATCTTTATCTTCTACGCCATCAATCGGCGTCAAGATAGTTAACTGGGTATCATCACGAGGTGTAATGGTTAATGTATCGCCATAATCTAAAAACTGAAATAACGTTTGCAGATTGTGATAACCATCAGGGCGTTTTCCCGTAATGTAGAGAAAAAGATTTAATTTGGCAGGAGAAGGCCAACTTAGTGTCATTGCTGTATATCCCAGTTATCCATTTTTAATTTGATAGTGCGTTCACCTTGTTTTAGCTCAAGGCGTTGTGGCAGGTTGGGTGTGGTACTTGAATCATAAGCTTGGTAAGTCACAATCCAATCGCCTTCAGGTGCAGGTAATGTGACAGATTTTAATAAATGATTAGCATCTAACTCGAAATCAGTTGCATCACCTGGTAAACCGACAAGCCAAGCACGCAGATTTTTCAGTGGAATAACCATTCCTGTAAGTTGGTAGATCATTTCAGCAGGGTTATCGCTATAATATTTTTTGCCTTTATTATCAGTAACTTCAATTACACCAGGCATAACATTTAAATCGAGTTCTGTTGTACCTAAAGGATTGGTTAACAATAAGCGATAACGCTCATCCGCTTTGTCTTGCCAATAGAATCGGGCATAGGTTTTATTGGTATCTTCAATATAGGCAAAAGCGCCTCGGGTTTCGTATTGTGAAATTTTCTTTAATGCTTGTTGGCGAGCTTGCCATTGCACATCATTATCAGATGCCGAACCTTGAGTCTTTATCTGATTTAGATTACAGGCACTCAGCAACAACGCCGTTAGCGGGATAAGGCGCAGGAGTTGTTTGGTTGAAAAAAAGCGTGAACGCATAGCTGAGACATTCCTTTAATTCGTTATTAGTTAAAAAAAAGAGTATCATAAACCTTATGATATAACGATATTTCGTTAAATTGTGTATAGAAATCTCCTATCACTCAAGTAAGCTCTTTTATTGAATCTGTTCATCAAGTAGAATGTCGGAAATGAAGAGTCCATACTAAATGCGCTGTTTTAGGTTTACACTAAGTCAAGTCGCGAGGCGGTATTTATTCATAACTCGATATAGTTGATATGACGTTATTAGCATTAGGTATTAATCATAAAACAGCCCCCGTTGCTTTACGCGAGAAAGTCTCTTTTTCTCCCGATACCATGGGTGATGCCTTAAATAACCTCTTACAGCAACCCGCTGTTAGAGGC
Organism: Proteus sp. TSJ240517; assembly: GCF_047921575.1. Classification (NCBI taxonomy): domain Bacteria; kingdom Pseudomonadati; phylum Pseudomonadota; class Gammaproteobacteria; order Enterobacterales; family Morganellaceae; genus Proteus; species Proteus sp. TSJ240517. The sequence goes on along the minus strand of NZ_JBLRMH010000001.1, from coordinate 469,997 downwards.
GGTGTTGTGCTGTCTACTTGTAACCGTACTGAGCTCTATCTTAGTATGGAAGACAAAGAAAATAGTCATGAACAGCTTATTCGCTGGTTATGTCAATATCACCAAATAGAGCCAAATGAACTGAAAAGCAGTGTTTATTGGCATCAAGATAATCAAGCTGTCAGCCATTTAATGCGAGTGGCAAGTGGCTTAGATTCTCTAGTATTAGGTGAACCTCAAATATTAGGGCAAGTTAAAAAAGCCTTTGCCGATTCTCAAAGCTATCACTCGCTCTCTTCAGAGCTGGAACGTTTGTTTCAGAAATCTTTTTCAGTTGCGAAAAGAGTGAGAACAGAGACACAAATCGGTGCCAATGCGGTTTCTGTCGCTTTTGCAGCTTGTACGCTAGCGCGTCAAATCTTTGAATCGTTATCTTCTTTGACTATTTTGTTAGTAGGCGCTGGCGAGACAATAGAGTTAGTCGCTCGTCATCTGCGTGAACATCAAGTCAAAAAAATCATCATTGCGAATCGAACAAAAGAGCGTGCTCAACGTTTAGCTAATGAAGTTGATGCCGAAGTGATTACATTATCAGAGATTGATGAATGTCTTTCACAAGCGGATATTGTCATTAGTTCTACGGCAAGCCCATTACCCATTATTGGTAAAGGAATGGTTGAAAGGGCGCTTAAAAAACGTCGTAATCAGCCAATGTTGCTGGTGGATATTGCAGTTCCTCGTGATATTGAACAAGATGTTGAAAAGCTAAATAACGTTTATCTTTATAGCGTTGATGATTTAGAAGCGATTATTCAACATAACCGAGAACAACGCCAAGCAGCAGCAATTCAAGCAGAACATATTGTCCAGCAAGAAAGTGGGCAATTTATGGATTGGCTACGGGCACAAGGTGCCGTGGGTGCGATTCGAGAATATCGAGACAGCGCTGAAATGTTACGTGCAGAAATGACAGAAAAAGCTATCACATTGATACAAAACGGAGCGGATGCAGAAAAAGTTATCCAACAGCTCTCTCATCAATTGATGAATCGCCTTATTCACACACCAACAAAATCTCTTCAACAGGCTGCCAGTGATGGTGATATTGAACGCCTGAATCTATTACGTGAAAGTTTGGGTATTACCCATAATTAACTTTGTCTAACAGGATCTTAATCTACGAATGAAGCCTTCTATTGTCGCTAAGTTGGAAGCTCTACAAGAGCGTTATGAAGAAATTCAGGCACTTCTGTCAGAAGCTGATGTTATTGCCTCTCAGGAGCGTTTTCGTGCGCTTTCAAAAGAATACTCTCAATTAACTGACGTCACGGCTTGTTTTAGCCAATGGCGACAAGTGCAAGACGACATCGAAGCAGCAGAAATGATGCTTGATGATCCTGAAATGAAAGAGATGGCACAAGAAGAGCTGAAAGAAGCGCGAGCATTAAATGATGATTTAGAACAACAGTTACAAGTACTGTTGTTACCTAAAGATCCTGATGATGAATTTAACTGTTTCCTTGAAATTCGTGCAGGAACAGGCGGCGATGAAGCTGCATTATTTGCGGGTGATTTATTCCGTATGTATAGCCGTTATGCAGAATCACGTCGCTGGCGTATTGAAGTCATGAATGCTAACGAAGGTGAGCATGGTGGCTATAAAGAAGTTATTGCAAAAGTCGTGGGTGATGGCGCTTATGGTGTATTGAAATTTGAATCAGGCGGTCACCGTGTTCAACGTGTACCAGAAACAGAATCTCAAGGCCGTATTCATACTTCTGCTTGTACGGTTGCCGTATTAGCTGAAGTGCCAGAAGCTGAATTACCTGAAATCAGTCCAAGTGACTTACGTATAGATACATTCCGTTCTTCAGGGGCGGGTGGTCAGCACGTTAACACCACTGATTCTGCTATCCGTATTACGCATATTCCAACAGGAATTGTGGTGGAATGTCAGGATGAACGTTCACAGCACAAAAATAAAGCTAAAGCGATGTCTGTATTAGGTGCACGTATTCGTGCGGCTGAAATGCAAAAACGCCAAGAAGCAGAAGCTTCTGAACGTCGTAACTTATTGGGTTCTGGTGACCGTTCTGACCGAATCAGAACGTACAACTTCCCGCAAGGTCGTGTAACTGATCACCGTATCAACCTCACATTTTATCGCTTAGATGAAGTGATGGAAGGAAAGTTAGATCCATTAATTCAGCCTATCGTGACCGAATATCAAGCGGATCAGCTTTCTGCACTTTCTGAGTTGAATTAATGAATTATGAACAATGGTTGCGTGAAGCAGCCTTGCAATTAATTGAAAGTGACAGCCCTAAACGCGATGCTGAGATTTTACTTGGGTACGTAACACAACGTACCCGTACTTATTTAATTGCCTTTAATGAAACGGTACTTTCGTCAGACGAGTTAGCGCAATTGTCACAATTACTTGCTCGACGCATTAAAGGTGAGCCCATCGCGTATTTAGTGGGTGAAAGAGAGTTTTGGTCATTGCCGTTAAAAGTGTCACCCGCAACATTAATCCCCCGCCCTGATACCGAATGTCTTGTTGAAAAAGCGTTAGAAAAACTCCCATTGGAACCAACAAAAATTCTTGATTTAGGAACAGGAACAGGTGCTATTGCGCTCGCAATGGCATCTGAGCGCCCAGATTGTCATATTATTGGTGTGGATTTTCAAACTGAAGCCGTGGCATTAGCACAAGAGAATGCGACCAATTTAGCATTAACCAACACAGAATTTATGGAAAGTTGTTGGTTTAGTTCACTCTCTGGGTATCAATTTGGTATGATAATCAGTAATCCTCCTTACATAGATGAAAATGATGAGCATATTCATCAAGGGGATGTTCGTTTTGAACCTTTAACTGCATTAGTTGCTGGCAAAAATGGGTTTGCTGATATCGAAATTATCATTGAAACTGCTCGACAGTTTTTAACTGATAATGGATGGGTATTACTGGAACACGGTTGGCAACAAGGCGAAGGTGTACGCAATATTTTTATTGATAAGGGTTACTGCTGTGTGGAAACTTTCCGTGATTATGGCGGTAATGAGCGAGTGACAGTAGGTCGTTGGAATTATGATAGAAACCATAGCTGATTACGAATTTAATAAAGCCCCTTTAGTTAAGGGCATGATCCTTATCTCTCAGGCTATTCGACCTGATTTTCCAACCACTTCTGTTGGTTATCAACTGGAGCAGTTAGTTGAACAAGCAGAAGCTGAAATTCCTCAACAAGGAAATACTAAAGAGCAGATAGAAGCACTGCTAAAACTGTTTTATAAGCAGTGGCACTTTAGTGGTGCAAGTGGCAAATATTGCCTTTCTGATACTTTATGGTTAGATAAAGTATTAGCGACTCATGTAGGCTCTCCTGTTTCACTGGGTTCGATTCTTATTTATATCGCACAAGCGTTAAATTTACCGTTAGTACCAGTTATCTTTCCTACACAACTTATTATCAGAATAGATATTCCTAATGAACAACCGCTATTTTTAAACCCAATAAATGGTGAATATCTATCGCAACATACCTTAGAAGTTTGGTTAAAAGGGAATGTAGGTAGCTCTTCTGTACTATTAGAGGCAGATTTAGAAGAATCAGAATATAGTTCTATTATTCGTAAACTTTTGGATACATTGAAAGTTTCTTTAATGGAAGAAAAGAATATGGAGCAAGCATTAAAAGCCAGTGAAACGGTATTAATGTTTGATCCTGAAGATCCTTACGAAATACGTGATCGCGGACTTATTTTTGCTCAGTTAGAGTGCAACCATGTGGCAATATCTGACCTAAACTATTTTGTTGAGCAATGCCCTGAAGATCCTATTTCAGAGATGATCAAAATCCAAATTCATTCGATAGAACAAAATCCTATTGTTCTCCATTAAAAATTTAAGAAACGTACTTAATTAACACAGTACATTACAAACAGTATAGGGATAAATATGCAACATAAAGTGGTGAATATTGGTGATATCAAGGTAGCAAACGACCTGCCATTTGTGCTTTTTGGTGGCATGAATGTATTAGAATCGCGCGATTTAGCCATGCGTATTTGTGAGCATTACGTCACTGTCACTCAAAAACTGAATATTCCTTATGTATTCAAAGCCTCTTTTGATAAAGCAAACCGTTCTTCAATCCACTCTTACCGTGGTCCGGGCTTAGAAGAAGGGATGAAAATTTTCCAAGAGTTAAAAGAAACTTTTGGCGTTAAAATTATTACTGACGTTCATGAAGCTGCACAAGCTCAGCCTGTATCAGAAGTTGTCGATGTTATTCAATTACCTGCATTTTTAGCTCGTCAAACTGATCTTGTTGAAGCGATGGCAAAAACGGGTGCTGTGATCAACGTGAAAAAACCTCAGTTTGTAAGCCCTGGTCAAATGGGAAATATCGTCGATAAATTTAAAGAAGGCGGCAACGACCAAGTTATTCTATGTGATCGCGGCAGTAACTTTGGCTACGATAACTTAGTAGTTGATATGTTAGGTTTCCACGTTATGATGCAGGCTTCTCAAGGCGCACCCGTTATTTTTGACGTAACACATTCACTGCAATGCCGTGACCCATTTGGTGCAGCATCAGGTGGACGCCGTGCACAAGTTGCAGAACTAGCTCGTGCAGGTATGGCGGTTGGTCTTGCAGGTCTATTCCTTGAAGCTCATCCAGATCCAGATAATGCTCGTTGTGATGGCCCATCAGCGTTACCACTGGCTAAATTAGAGCCTTTCCTAGCGCAAATTAAAGCGATTGATGAAGTGGTAAAAAGTTTCCCAGAGCTAGATACCAGCAAATAAAATGCATTATGCAACTTCATACGGTTGTTAATATGTTCGGCGCTGATCTTCAGCGCCGTTATCACGAAAAAATTCATAAAATCACCCTTCATGGCGGTTTCAACTGTCCTAATCGAGATGGCACATTGGGGCGAGGTGGCTGTACTTTTTGTAATGTCTCTTCTTTTGCTGATGAGCAAACGCAATATCACTCCATTGAAGAACAAATTGCATTACAAGCTAAAAATATTAACCGCGCACACCGTTATCTTGCTTATTTTCAAGCCTATACCAGTACTTATGCCGAAGTAGAATACTTACGTACCTTATATGAAACCGCATTATTACAAGCAGATATGGTGGGGTTATGTGTGGGAACTCGACCAGATTGTGTTCCTGTTAGCGTATTAGATTTATTACAAGGTTATCGTGATAAAGGCTATGAAGTATGGTTAGAACTCGGTTTACAAACGGCTCATGATAAAACATTAAAGCATATTAATCGTGGACATGATTTTCAATGTTATCAAGCGACGACTCGCGAAGCTCGCCGTCGTGGTTTAAAAGTATGCACACATCTTATTGTTGGACTGCCACGAGAAGATCATCTGCTTAATATGCAAACATTAGAGCGTGTGGTTGAGACAGGTACTGATGGGCTTAAATTGCATCCTTTACATATTGTCGAAGGCAGTACGATAGCTAAAGCGTGGAAAGCGGGGCGAATAAACGCATTAACACAAGAACAATATGTTTATACCGCGGGTGAGATGATCCGCCATACTCCTCCTGAGATTATTTATCACCGCGTATGTGCCAGTGCCAGAAAACCCACTTTATTAGCCCCAGAGTGGTGTGAAAACCATTGGTTGGGTATGAATGCACTTTATCAAGATTTATTAAAAAAAGGTGTGCAAGGAAGTGGAATAGGTAAAGCATTTATTCCTTATTAAGTGAATTACTCATAATTAAAAACGCCCTTAATCTTTATTTAATATTGATTAAAGGCGTTAATTTTTTATCTTAAAAATATAAACAACTACTGAATTAATTCCAGATCATCCAATGCTTTTTGCAATGAAGGATAAAAATTCAGTGTACCTTCAATTGGCGTGACTCTTGCTCTAGCCAGTGTCTTTAATGGCTGGAAAGGTATATCACACACAATCACATGGGTATCGTGTTTTACATCAGTAACGAAATGCTGGAACGCATGTAATCCCCCTGCATCTAATACAGGAACAGCATCCCATTGCATAATAACGGTTTTATAACCTTTACTACGTTCACGTAACTCATTAAAGATACGTTCAGCGGCGGCAAAGAATAATGGACCATTAACACGCACAACTAATAACTGCTTATCATCATCAGTATAAGGGGATTCAGTTATTTTGGTCATATTGGCAATACGACGCATAAATAACAGTGACGCCAACACAATACCGATAGTAATTGCAATCACCATGTCAAAGAGAACGGTGAGCGATAAGCATAATACTAAGACAATAATATCGTCTTTAGGGGCATGTCGAATAAGATCAATAACTTTACGTGCTTCGCTCATATTCCATGCAACAATTAACAGCAATGCTGACATTGCGGCTAAAGGTAAATAAGAAAGAAAAGGAGCTAATACAAGTAAAGTTAGCAACACCAACAACGAGTGAACAATAGCAGAAACTGGCGATGTTGCGCCCGCACGCACGTTAGCTGCTGAACGAGCAATAGCGGCAGTCGCTGTAATACCACCAAAGAAAGGTGCGACAATATTACCAATCCCTTGTCCCACTAATTCACCATTAGAGTGATGTTTTTTGCCTGTCATGCCATCAAGTACAACCGCACATAATAACGATTCAATTGCACCTAACATTGCCATTGAAAAGGCTGCGGGTAATAAAGCAGAGACAGTGCTCCAATTTAATTCAAGTGATGAACCTGAGCTTGGTAAATTCCAAGGTAAAACAAATTGGGGCAAAATAGGTGGAATACCTTGCCCTGTTGTACCATTAGGAAGCATATAGCTAAATTGCGAGCCAATTGTTGCAACGTCATGACCGAACATATTCACAATACCCATTACCGCAGTACCTGCGATTAAAGCAGGTAGGTGCCCAGGTAAACGTAAATTCAGCTTAGGCCAATAAATTAAAACAAACAGAGTTGTCAGACCAATAAGCGTATCACCAATATGAATAGTCGGTAATGCAGAGCCTAAAGCAATAACTTTATCTATATAGGTTTCTGGCACATGTGCTAATTCAAGACCAAAAAAGTCTTTTACTTGCATCGTGGCAATTGTAATAGCAATCCCTGAGGTAAATCCAAGTGTTACAGAAACAGGAATATACTCGATAAGCTTACCAAAACGAGCTAATCCCATAACCACTAAGATCACGCCAGACATAAGCGTAGCAATCAATAAGCCACTTAAACCAAATTGTTGTGATACAGGATAAAGGATCACAACAAATGCGGCAGTAGGGCCTGAAACGCTGTATCGTGAGCCACCAGAAACAGCAATAACTATACCGGCAATAGCTGCGGTATAAAGACCGTATTGCGGAGGAACACCGCTACCAATTGCCAGAGCCATGGCTAAAGGTATCGCGATAATTCCGACGGTGATCCCTGCAATAATATCTTTTAATAAACGCGCAAAAGAGTAAGGCTCTTTTACACATGCATCAATAAATGCACTAAAGGGGCGAACCCGGTTAACTTTATGAGTTTTCATTTAGGATTAAACCAAAATAAGAAGTCAGATGCCGAATAACGGCGATAAGGAAAAGAGAGGATATCGCTTTTATTCGCTGATAATAATGTGATACATCAAATTATTAATGCATATCTTAAAGCTTAGTAGAAATAAAATCAATTAAACTAATAAGTTAACATAAATAGATAATGTAATGTATCTTATTGTATTTATTCTGTTGCTTGCTTGAAAATAAAGTTTAAATTTATTTTAAAACTATAAAAAGCGTTTTATTTTAGAATAAATGTCGTTTATAGATAGAATAATAAAAACCTTTTTATGTCATAAAAATCGGATAGACATAAATAACAACTAGATAAGTTGTTTTGATTCATTAAAATTAATTATTAGAGATTATTAAGTGATAAGGAATTATTAAATAAAACGATTAAGCAAAAAAGTAAAATAAAAAATGCTTTGTATACTAACCATAATCTAATCAAAAAAAGAAGAGTGATGGATATAAATAACTCAGTGAAGAAAAACGAGACTAAAAGTGTATGTTTTTAGAACAAAAAAATAGAGCCTAGCTAAAAAACTAGGCTCTATCTTAGAATATGGCGGTGAGAGAGGGATTCGAACCCTCGATACGTTGCCGTATACACACTTTCCAGGCGTGCTCCTTCAGCCTCTCGGACATCTCACCGTATTGTTTGTTGGATATGTACTTAACATCTCTCAACGGGGCGCTACTATAGGGAAAAGGAGCATAAGCGTCAACAGCTAAATGCATTTTTCCTTTAACTTTTCTATTAAGCAGTCAAATAAAAAACAATATGCACAAATGCTAGACAAATTATACAGTAAACCAATACACGTATAGATTGGCGTATTGAAAAAAGAATGGATATTTTCGTTAACTGGTTAACATTCTCAACATTTTTATTAACAACTTATACAAAGAGACTTGAAATAAGAACGCAACCCTCGCACCCTATGATAAAAATGCTGGAGGAAGGCAAAATGAATATTATTTATTATCATCCTTTTTTTGACGCAGAAACATGGATCAACGGTATGAAGGCGCGTTTGCCTGATGCCAATATACGCATTTGGGAACCTAGCGATAATCAACCTGCTGATTACGCCATGGTTTGGCTTCCTCCTTATGAAATGCTTACAAGTCGTAATCACCTTAAAGGTATTTTTGCGTTAGGGGCAGGTGTTGATGCTATTTTAAAACAAGAACAGCAAAAGCCCGGCACATTGCCAACAGGTGTTCCTGTTATGCGTTTAGAAGACACTGGTATGGGGCTTCAAATGCAAGAATATGCCATTGCTAAAGTGATGTATTACTTTCGCCGTATGGATGATTATAAACGCCAACAATCACAACGTTTATGGAAACAGCTTCCTGCACACTCTTATGATAATTTTGTGATTGGTGTTTTAGGTGCTGGCGCTTTAGGCGGTAGTGTCGCAACTAAACTTGCGGAATTAGGTTTTAAAGTTCGTTGCTGGAGTCGCAGTGAAAAACAAATTAAAAATGTTGAAAGTTTTTATGGCAAAGAGCAACTCAGTAATTTTCTCAAAGAGTGTAATTTGCTGATTAACTTATTGCCTTATACGCCTGAAACGCATGGTATCTTGAATTTTTCACTCTTTGAGCAATTAAAACCGTCTTCTTATTTAATTAATCTTGCTCGTGGTGCGCATTTAGTCGATCAAGATTTATTAGAAGCCATAGATCAAGGCTATATTGCTGATGCAACACTTGATGTTTTTGCTCAGGAGCCTTTAGCGGGTATGCACCCATTTTGGACTCATCCTCGTATTTCTATTACGCCACATATTGCGGCTTTCACCATTCCGAATATTGCTATGGATACGATTGTTGAAAATATTCAGAGAATTGAAAATGGAGAAGCACCTTTTGGTGTTGTTGATATGAAGAGTGGTTACTAAGTCTATTTTATTTATATTTTAATTTTAGATAATAGGCAGCAAACTTTAGTTTGTTGCTTATTTTTTTGTCTGAGCTTTCAAAAAAAGTACTTTTTTTGATTATTATATAATGTCATAAAAATCTGGTTGTAAAAAGATATCGTTTGCAGATTATCTTATTAATTATTACCTCATGATTTGAATGTAATGAGGTCGACATGATTAATAAAATAAATGCGATACCCAGTAAATTAATGCCAATGGGTACTTTTTATGGGAAAAAAGAGAAACCTTCAATAAAAGGGCTAGCTAATAGTAATAGTACCTACCACAAAAATCATGATAAACAGAAAAGAGGAAAGCAATTTAGCTTAAATAATGCTAATAACTATGTATATTTAGGATCAACAAATACACCTTTATTTAATAATATGGGGATCACACTTTCAGATGATGGTTCCTTGATCTTAATTAAAGGTAAAACACATGACTTATTTACAGGATTATATCAAAAACACTTTAAAGGAGGGTTTGAATATAATCTTTTTAATATAGAATCCCAAGGTGGTGATAATATGAAGTTCAAAGAGCTTTATGTTGATCTTAATGGGTTTTTGATTGGAAATAAATATAGCAATATAGATAATAGTAGTGACCTTTATAAAATTAAATTTAACAGAGTTGAAAATGAATATAGTTTAAATGATGTCTCATCAAATACTATTGGGAGTAACTTTATCGTTGAATATGAAAAATATATAGTTGACGATAACCTACAGCCAGAATTATCAAGTATAAATAATATTGCGGAATCAAAAGAGAATAATATATTAAAAATTAATCGTGAAGGTCTAAATATTACAATTGAAGTTAAAGATAACCAACTTTTTACATCTGGATTGCCTGCGATATTAAAATTAACAGATGATCAAACTGACAGTGCTAAAACTGAACATGATATTAAAATTGAAAAGCATAAAATAAAAATTCCATTAAAGAATACAGATAAAATATTAGCAATAAAACCAATATTAAATCAAATCCAACTCGTTGTGGATAAAGGTAATAAAATAAAAATATACTACCTTGACCCTTTGAATATTTTTGCGGTTAAAGATTATCAGTATGAGGTTACTCGTTTAAAACAGGATCCACCCTTATCATTTTACTCAATGGTAGGTGAAAATAATTATAATAATTATCATTCTGGGCAGCCATTTGCTACTCAAACAATAGGTAATTTCAGTAGCCAACATATTCCTTTTTTCTCTTCTTTTATTGATAATTCTAGATTACATATTAGTAAAGCTAAAGAGCAATATGCATTAAAAAAATATAAAGCAATGATGAAAAATATTGCAAAAGCTGTTGATCCTGGTTTTAGAGGATTATTTTGTAATATAAAACAGCTTATTAATTCTTCAACCTCTGCATATAACAGCAAGCCAATGGCATTATATGGTATTAAAGAAAATATAGGAAAAAGCTATGATGTGTTAAATCGTATAGTTAAAGGTGTCAAAAATGGTGTAACACAAGGTGATGTGATTTATTCATTAGTAAAAGACCTTAAAGAGAAAGAAAATATTACAATTAACCACCATAATGATGTTAAAGCTTTTTTTGGTATTAATGCTTTTCAACTGCCAAATAATATAGGGATTAACGCCTTTCTATTAGCTTCTTATGTAAAGTCGCACTCTATCACATTATCAAAAAGTGAAGATAATAAGATCACTTTTTCTTTTATTAATAATAATAAGAATCTTTTTGTTGCAGGCTTATCTGCGGGCATTGGTGGGTATGAAAAAAGATGGGATTTAGAAAATGTTGACTATGGCTTTGTTACTCCAGTCATGGCAAGTGCTTTATTAAGTGCCACTTATACTAAAAAATCTAATTTTTCATTTAGTCTTGATATTAATAATATTTCAGAATTTATTAATCAAGGGTTAAATCAAAGTGAAAATGAATTAATCGATAAATCTACCCTTGAAATTGATCAAGGCATAAGCATCTCAATGGGAGTTGAGGGAAGAAGTGAAGTGAGTTTTGATGTTGATGTCATGGTTAATCCCAATATGGAACTAACCGTGCCCAGAAATGCTATTGGTATAAACTTTATTTTAAATTTATTAAAATTAAATTTAAATATTAATAAATTTATCGACTATGGTAAAACAGATATTACAAAAAAAACAAAAAGGCTTGAGCTCAACTTATTAGAACTTGGTGTTGATATTTATCGTGATTTGAAGTTTACGCCTTCTACAACGAATGCTGATAATGTTATTCAGTGGTATCCATTAACGTCCGTAAAAGATTTCGAATTAATGGTGAAAAAAAGAATAAATAGCTTATTAAGTTTTACGCTTTTTAAAAGCGAAAAATTAATAAGCGCAGAAAAATTGGATCAAGATAAAAAAGATATAAAAGGAATTTACAAAAGAGTATTAAAAATAAATAGATTATTAGAAAAATATCCAGAGGGATATCATCTTTCTAATAGTATATCTAAATTGGATAGCATCTATTTAAATTTATCATCAGATAAAAAAGCAATTAATAAATTAAAAGATGATAGTAATAAAAAATCTATTACTGTTCTATCTCAAAGTAAAGAAGATATTTTTCAGGATCAAATAACAAAAGAAAATAGACAATATAACATTGATCGTTTTTTATCCTCATTAAAGGAAAGAAAAGAGACATTGTCATCTCAAACAAAAGATAATATGAATGAAAAATTTAAGCCTTATTTTACAGCAAATTATCAGCTAAATAGACAGGGGCGCTCACTGCGTTCTGATTTACAAAATGAAATAAATCAATTTGTTGAAGAGAGTAGAAATTCTGAACAGATTGATTTAAATAAAATCAAAGAAAAACTGGATGATTTATATACTAGATATAAACAGCAGTTTACTCAGGTTGAATATCAAATTGCCTCTACAGATATTATGTCTGTTAGTGAACTTTCGTACAAAAAGAAGACATTGCCGACAGGGTTTGTGCGATTAGGAAATAAAAAAGCGATTATACATACTCAAGTTAAAGGTAATATTAATTATATTTATAATGAAGATGAAGAGCGAATGGATAAAATATCAACTAGTTATTATTACTAAGTAAATCATTCATTTTGTTTATTATTAGTGTAATGTAACTTATAAAATCACCCTTGAAAAAATGAGGGTTTGAAAAAGATAAGCAGTGTTAAGTTTTGTTTGATCTATTATTTTTGATTTTTATGAGATTTATCTCTAATTAATTGATGTTATCGAAAAGATAAGTTTATTAAATTGTCATTTTGCTTAACTTGGTGATATAAGGTAGTTTCCCATGTTTATCAGACAATATACTTAATGAATATAGCAGAACTTCTTGAGCAAATAGCAGAGAAAGGATGGTGTGTATGGGATGATTTCCTCACACCAGAGGCTGTTCAACAATTGCGCGCTTGTTTTGATGGCAATGCACAACAAGCGCGTATTGGTCGTCATGAGAATCGACTTGCAGAAACAACAATTCGAAGTGATAAAATACGTTGGCTAGAACCTGAAATGGGAATACCCGTTCAGCATTACTTAATGCAAATGGAGTCTATTCAGCGTGCCGTTAACCGAGAGTTTTATTTAGGTCTTTTTGAATACGAAGCACATTTTGCCTGTTATGAGAAAGGCGCTTTTTATAAAAAACACCTCGATGCATTTAAAGAAAATGTCACTCGCCGTTTAACTACCGTGTTGTATCTTAATGAGGCTTGGACAAAAGAAGACGGTGGTGAGTTAGTTATTTATGATTTGGAAGATAAAGAACTGGCAACTGTGGCACCAAAGGGTGGGCGTTTGGTTGTTTTTCTTTCGGAGCAGTTTCCTCATGAAGTCCTTCCTACTAATAAAGAGAGAGTCAGTATTGCTGGTTGGTTTAGAGTAAATGGCGTGCGAGATAACTTTTTAGATATCGCCAGCTAATTAATTGGCAAAATAATTGCTGTTGGAAAATAGCATGGGATTAGGCGCGTTTCTTATATTAAGTAAAAGACTTAATAATAAGAACGCGCTTTTTCTGTTTTAAGTGATTAGAGATGGTAAGATTAATATTAACAATAAAAGAGATATGACGAAAAAAGTTGATTTTCTTACTATTAAAAGCACAATAACGCCAAACTTTATGGGGTAAAAATAAAATGAATGAGTTTTCGATTGTTTGTCGTCTTTTAGGTACATTATTTCAACGTGAACCCAATGATCCAATCTTAGCGCCAATTATAAAAATGATTAGTGAAGGGAAACTGAGTCAGCTGTGGCCATTAGAGCAAGATGAACTCTTTAATACGTTAAAAAATAGTGTCAAAGATTTGGCTATTGTTGAAGCTGATTATCAATCTCTTTTTGGTGGTGAAGCACCAACGGTGTCTGTTTATGCCCATGATTATGAAGAGATCAAAGAAGACGATATTCGCCAATTCTTAGTCACAAGAGGGATGCCTGTTGCTGAAAGTGCAACAGACAGTTTTGGCGCTTTATTGCTTGCTGCTTCATGGCTTGAAGATAACTCTGCGGAAGATGAAGTATTAGCACAAATACAATTATTTGATGAATACCTGCTACCTTGGGCTGGAACATTTTTAGGTAAAGTAGAAGCTCATGCAACAAGTGGTTTTTATCGCACATTAGCAGGTATTGCGCGTGGTGCATTATCAGCATTACGCGAAGAACTCTCTGATGATGAAGATAGTGATGAGATAGATGCAGAGTAATATAAATATTTCTTTGTAAAAGTATTTTATTATTCATAAAAAAGGCAAACCATTAGGTTTGCCTTTCTCATTAATCACGATAAATATTTTTAATCAACTCGCGTAACTATTAGAGTTGGATCACAAATTTACCTGGTTTAACTTCAATTCCTTTAGCCAGTTTAAACGCGGCTGCTTCAGCACTGTTTTTTTCTGGATTAAGAACATAAACAGGTTGATTATCAAAGTAAGTTGCGATGGTTGTCTCTAAATAAGGTTTTAATGCTACAACCACTGCATCCATTTTTTCTGGAGAGACTTTGTAACTATCAATAGCCATTGATTTTATGTATATCGCTCCTTTATCAGCTTGATAAGAAGGTTGGCCTGATAACGTAAGCTCAACTTTAGCGTTTGTCTTGCCAAAGAATGAATTAATTGTTAGGTCGGTTGTACCAGAAAGACTAATTTTACCCGGTTCAGTACGACCAATTTGAATGGAAAGATTGCTCAATTTAATATCAGCGGATACAACTTCATCTTCACCAATATGTTTCTGGAGATTTATTTTTTGGCTGATATAGTCATTAATAAGATTTTCACTTACATCAAATTGCTTGAGCTGATCACACCCTGTGACTAAGCTTGTTAATACTAATATAGCTGTTAGAAAAATTACTTTCATAAACACTCCTTGATCATTGATAACTAAGAGTTTACCCGATCTTTAGGGAGTAAGCATGGCTGTTTCTATTTTTTTACGATTAAATTGGCGATGTAATGCATAAAGTGTTATTAAACCTACGGTTCCTAGTAAGAACCAAGGCAATTCAGGCATATCAAATTGATTACCTAAATCATACATCCATCCACCACCGGTATATCCAATTGCACCACCAAATGCTAAGCCTAATCGGCTAAAGCCCATATAACTACCACGAGCGCGAGGATCAGCAAGTGATGCACTTAATGTTTCGCGAGCAGGCTCTGCGGTAATAGTACCAAGATAGAACAGGCCAATAATCAAGAAGATGCTTTGTAATGAATGGATCATACCAACAGGGAACATGCTGATGCTCATTAAAAATAAGCCCGCCATTAAACGTTGTTCTAATTTAAAGCGTTTCTCACTCCAGCGCGCAATAGGATAAAGCAATGTTAAAGAAAGTAGGGCTTCAATAGCATACATCCATTTTACGGCAGTTGGCGTACCCGCAATATCATTGACGATAATAGGAAACATCAACATGACTTGAACGGATAATACAAAATAACCTGTCAGCGTTAAGACATAACTGACAAAGCGTTTATCAAGAAATACGCGTTTTAATCCTTCTTTAATTGGTGTTCGGGTTGTGGATATACGGTAAGCGGGTAATAACCAAGCATTAAATAAGGCGGCGATAACAAAAACACCAGCACCGACCCAGCAGACTAAATGAAAATCATACTGTAATAACCAGCTACCAATGAGTGCACCAATAACGGCACCGGCGCTATCTTGCATTAATAATAAAGAGTAAAAACGACCGCGTTCATAAGGACGGGTTAATTTGATAACTAGCGCTGTGCGAGGTGGATCAAATAAAGTCCCACCTAATGCAGATAAAATGCAAGATAACCAAAGTATCCAAGGTTGATCTGCCATTGCCATTAAAGCAAAACCTGAAGCTCGTAATAACATGCCTGTTATTATCATTGGTTTTGCACCAAAACGGTCTGCAATAGCACCACCAAAAATACCAAGGCCTTGTTGTACTAATTGTCTAAGCCCTAAAGCAAAGCCGACAATAACACCAGCCCAACCTAATTGTTCGACGAAACGAATAGAAATAAGCGGAAAAACGACGAAAAAACCTAAGACAACTAACATATTGTCAACGAGGAGAAAGTATTTACCCAAAGTACGGGCTTGTGTTACCAGCGCCATTACTCACCATCAATAAGCAAATAATTTAAATAAAATAAGGGGGGAATGAAATAATTTATTTCTTCGACTATTCTGTCTCTAAATGTACATAATTCCTAGTAAATTAAAGATGATATTTTTTTATTAAGGTTAGTGGCAGAATAAGAAGAGTTGCTTCAGAATTAGGCTTATTTATATCAAAGGATAATGAGATCGTAATGTTTGGTTATCGTGGCGGAATTCCTAAAATTCGTTTTGAAACACAAAGAATGGTAATTCGTTTAGCATATGAGAGAGATGCTGAAAGACTGGCCGATTATTATACATTAAATCGTCGCTTTTTAATTCCATGGGAACCCGTAAGAGATAAAACGCATTATCTACCCTCTGGTTGGGAACACCGCTTACAATATATGAACGAACTGCACCGACAAGAAAGTGCTTTTCATTTTCTGCTATTAACACAAAATGAAGATGAAATTATTGGTGTTGCTAATTACAGCAATGTTATGCGCGGCGCTTTTAATGCTTGTTTTCTAGGGTATTCAGTGGGTGAAAAATGGCAAGGTCAGGGCTATATGTCGGAAGCCTTAACGGAAACACTTCGCTATATGCAACGACAGCAAGGGATGCATCGTATTATGGCGAATTATATGCCTCATAATTTACGCAGTGGAAACCTATTAGCTAAACATGGTTTTGAACGGGAAGGCTACGCCAAAAACTATCTACAAATTAATCAAGAGTGGCGAGATCACGTATTAACTGCATTAACAACGCGAACTTATTTTAAACGTTAATATTGGTCATCATGGAAGAAAAGCACTGTTTATAATTATATTAAAAATGCCTTATTTCAGTGCTTTTAGCCACTATTTAATGATAATAGAGATATTTAATAGGTCATTAAGTCGGTTTTTTTCAACATATAGTACCAATGTTGAATATGGAAAATAGACTGTGTTAAGCGTGATGATTCCTCTTTTTCAATATAAAACCCATTCTTTTGATACAAATAAAGTGCACCTTGATGATGAATATCGACATAAAGTGATAAAAACGCTTTTCTCAGAACATCTTTACTATATTGGGTTATCCAATCAAGTATAGCGTAAGCAATACCATGTCCTTGATATGATGATAAAACGGCAATATGAGCCAAATAAGCCTCATTTTCATTTGGTATATAATCAAATAAAGAAAAGAAAATCTTTTGCTTAATATAATGAGCGATACCAAAATGCCAATGATCCAAGAAAGGTGTTTTAATAAAGAGATTTGAAATAAAGTCGTTTTCTTTTATCACTAAGCAAAATGTGGCAATTATCTTTCCATCATCAGTGACAACAAATTGTTGGCTATTTTTCTTACATGCTAATGAATTCCAAATAGCCTCTAGTTGCCGACGTTGGTTAGGATTAGTGCTATCAATATTAAATGCGTTCAATTTAAAACGAAATGCTTGTGTAAATAATTGAATAATTTCAGGAGTATCTGAAGGTTCTGCAACACGAAGCTGATAGTGTTCATTAAGTAATTGCATGATATCGTTACTCTGCAATAATAGGGTTAACTTTTTAGACTGTTTAGTCTAGTTGATTGTAGACTAATCAGTCTAATTTATTTTGTCCAGAGATTTTTAATGTTATGAACAAGACTGTTACTGAAAAACAAAAAGCGAAAATGAAGCATATTATTGATGCTGCAATACGCTGCTTTGCTGTAAAAGGTTTTCACTCCACATCAACAGCAGAAATCTGTCATGAAGCAGGTATGAGCCCTGGGAATGTATTTCATTACTTTCCGAATAAGAATTCGATTATTGAGGCGATTGCATTAGAAGATGCACAACTGTTTGACGATATCTTTTGTCGCTATGAAGCCGAAGAAGAGTGTATTCAAGCAATCATCGATTTAATGAAGGAAATTATAGCGCTTTATAATCACCCCGAATATGCGCGCATTAGTATTGAAATTTTTGCTGAAGCATCGCGTAATGCGAGCATTCACGAGATTTTTATTGAAAATGAAAGAAACAACAAACAGCGTTTGATTGCGATGCTGAAAAACGGTATTAAAAAAGGGCAGATAGACTCAACACTTGAGCCAGAGAAAATTGCAACATGGCTGTTAGTCATCGCAGATGGCTCTATGGGAAGAAATATTATCGATCCTGAATTTAATGAGGGTGAGGATCACGTTATGTTGGAATCGATGTTGAGAAAAATGCTGACAAAGCCATAAATAGCTATTTTTTAATCGCTTGGATTAGTCGAAGATAAGCAGAGTCAGCATATTCTTAGCTAATTGAAGATTGATTTTTCGATGTTAGAGACGGAGTATAGTCCCTTTCTTTTTATTCCATTCAACAAAAATTAGAATGACTTTATGAATTTACTTAAATCACTTGCTGCGGTGAGTTCTATGACCTTATTTTCACGGGTACTGGGATTTATTCGTGATGCAATTATTGCGCGTATTTTTGGCGCAGGTATGGCAACAGATGCCTTTTTTGTTGCTTTTAAATTGCCAAACTTATTGCGGCGTATTTTTGCAGAAGGGGCATTTTCTCAAGCATTTGTTCCAATCTTGGCAGAATATAAAAATCAGCAAGGTGAGGAGGCAACGCGTACCTTTATTGCTTACGTTTCGGGTATGCTGACGCTTATTTTAGCCGTGGTCACCGTGATTGGTATTATTGCTGCGCCTTGGGTGATTTATGTTACAGCACCGGGTTTTAGTAGTTCACCTGATAAATTTCAATTAACGACCGATCTATTACGGATCACCTTTCCTTATATTTTTCTTATTTCACTGGCTTCATTGACGGGCTCTATTTTAAATACTTGGAATCGTTTTTCAGTACCCGCTTTTGCACCAACGCTACTCAATGTCAGCATGATCTTTTTCGCTTTAGTGGTCGCACCTTATTGTAATCCTCCTATTATGGCATTGGCGTGGGCGGTTGTTGCTGGGGGAATATTACAACTGGGTTATCAATTACCGCATTTGAAAAAAATCGGTATGCTTGTTTTGCCACGTATTTCATTTAAAAATAGCGGTGTTTGGCGTGTGATGAAACTGATGGGACCTGCTATTTTAGGGGTTTCGGTTAGCCAAATATCGTTAATTATCAATACTATTTTTGCTTCCTTCTTAGTCTCTGGTTCAGTTTCTTGGATGTATTACGCAGATCGTTTGATGGAACTACCGACAGGGGTATTAGGCGTTGCATTAGGTACAATCTTACTTCCTTCATTATCTAAGAGTTTTGCCAGTGGTAATACTGAAGAATATAGAAAATTAATGGATTGGGGATTAAGACTGTGCTTCTTATTAGCACTGCCTTGTACTATTGGTTTAGCGATATTATCTGGGCCTTTAACAGCGTCTTTATTCCAGTATGGTAATTTCAATGCTCATGATGCACTAATGACACAACAAGCGCTAATCGCTTACTGTGTTGGGTTAATGGGACTGATTATCATAAAAATCTTAGCACCAGGGTTTTATTCTCGTCAGGATATTAAAACACCAGTAAAAATTGCGATTGCGACATTAATTCTCACACAATTAATGAACCTTGCATTCATTGGTAGCTTGAAACATGTGGGGCTTGCACTTTCAATAGGTATTGCGGCTTGTTTTAATGCCTCTATGTTGTTTTGGCAGATCCGTAAGAAAAATATCTATCAGCCTTTGGCTGGCTGGCCAGTGTTCTTATTAAAACTTGTTATTGCGCTTGCCATAATGGGGGCTGTATTAGTTGGAATGTTGTGGATCATGCCAAGTTGGGATACTGGCAATATGCTAATGCGCATCTTACGCTTGTTGTTAGTTGTAGTAGCTGGAGCAGGAAGTTATTTTGTTGCGCTGTATGCACTAGGGTTTAGACCTCGCCATTTCTCACTACGTGCTTTATAACTGATAACATGGACTCCTCGTTTTTGTATAAAAGCGAGGAGTTGCAAAATTAACAATATTTTTATCAATGTAATTCTCTTCATTTAGATCCTTTCTCTATTTTTAGACTATTTATAATGTTATATAGATCACACTTCTCGCATTTAGTTACGCGGATCTGGCTACCCTTAAAAAGAAAAAATAGTGAGAAAAAAAGCAAAAATCTTTTTTCTCACTATTTTTTTTATTAAATTTTTTTTCCAATTTCTAAATGATTTATACAGTTTTTCGGCATCTGAAAGTGTTTTTTAATCTTCATTGATAAAATTATCTAAACATTAATCATATCGAATATCTTTAGACAATTTGTTTACTAGCAGTGGGATTCTACATAAAGTAAAAAAATAGACACTATATTCTAAGCACTTACGGTTTGACGAATTATCTTTTTTTAGATAAACTCTCTTATGTCGTATAGGTTTAAAAATTGACACATCTGTTAAATATTTCTTACTTAATGATGAGATATTGCAAATATTTCAAAATATTGCAGTATATTTTAAAACATTTAATTTTTTTGATTTAAGACATATTATTATTTCTTTATTCAGGTAGATTAACCGTGACTGTAAAGTTATTTGCTTGTTATCGTTCAGTACTACTGAAAGTGATCATATCTATTTTGTCTGCGCTTCAAATAGGTAACACGATTGCTGGGGATAAGCAGTAAACAATAAGTCGCGTGAATAATGAAATTAATGCTAAATCTATTATTAATAGATAATTAGATTACTGAAAATTCAGTATGGTACACTAATTATTATTTTCATTTATCCGCCGTTGTTTTCTGTTTTTCCCTCTCTTTTCTAGTCCTTCTCAATATCTCTTATTTTTTTATTAATAGCTCAATAACTCAAATATTTCTCTATTTATTCGTTATACTCAAAGCAGTTATAAATCATTAGGTATTTCTAGTTTAAAGACCACTAAATAATCACTGCGTGATTTTTGGTAAAAATAAAAATAAGAGTGTCAAGGAGCTACTATGAAAAAAGCAATTATCATTTCTGTATCACTAGCTACGTTATTTCTTGCAGGTTGTACTGCTGACGGAAAAATTAATACCTCAAGACTCACTCCAGTTAACTGTATTGGCGTATTTGACAAAACTAATGAGAAGCTTGCTTTCACCGCTAAAGACGTCAATGACCGCTTATACAGCCCTAGTAAGCCAATAGACAGTGTCGATGGTTGGATTGAGGTAAAAGATATTAGAGGGCTATTGTGTCAGGATGTTATAACTGCTAACGAAGATTAATGATTAAATAGCATTGGAAGTTTTATTAAACCATTGTTTGTAATGTTTTTAGCTATCTTGAATTAAAATTTAACGCATAATAAAAAACCGATGGTTAATACCATCGGTTTTTTTATCACTACTATTTGAAAATAGAAATGAATTACATTCTATCTACTGTTTCAATACCTAAAGTATCCA
Source organism: Proteus sp. TSJ240517 (assembly GCF_047921575.1). Classification (NCBI taxonomy): domain Bacteria; kingdom Pseudomonadati; phylum Pseudomonadota; class Gammaproteobacteria; order Enterobacterales; family Morganellaceae; genus Proteus; species Proteus sp. TSJ240517. The sequence continues at coordinate 448,524 of NZ_JBLRMH010000001.1, read as the reverse complement.
AACCTTGTTTTAATGTTCTTGCGGTTAAACGAGCTAGTTTTAGACGACTTTGGCGAGTGTTTTCATCTTCAGCAGATAAGATAGGGCAGTTTTCATAAAAGCCAGAGAAAGCTTGTGCCAGATCGTAAAGATAAGCACACATAACGTGAGGCGTTCCTTCACGAGAAACTTGCATAATCGTCTCATCAAATTGGACTAAACGTAATGCAAGCTGTCTTTCATGAGATTGGGTTAGTGCGATAGGTTGCGTTAACGCATTTTCATCAATTTCTGCACGTTTGAAGATTGAAGCAACACGAGTATAAGCATATTGCATATACGGTGCTGTGTTACCTTCAAAACTTAACATCAGATCCCAATCAAAGATGTAATCTGTGGTACGGTTTTTAGATAAATCAGCGTATTTAACAGCACCAACACCCACAACGCGAGCAACATTATTTAATTCGTCTTTATCCATATCTGGATTTTTTTCAGCGATTAATGCGCGGGCTCTTTCTTGAGCTTCGTCCAGCAAGTCGGTTAAACGAATAGTGCCACCAGAACGAGTTTTAAACGGACGACCATCTTTACCTAACATCATACCGAACATATGGTGTTCGAGTGACATTGAATCAGGGATGTAGCCTGCTTTACGAACGATTGTCCAAGCTTGCATTAAATGCTGGTGCTGACGAGAGTCGATATAATAAAGCACACGGTCAGCATGTAATGTATCGTGACGGTATTTTGCACAAGCAATATCTGTCGTTGTATATAGGTAGCCACCGTCTTTTTTCTGAACGATAACACCCATAGGTTCGCCTTCCTTGTTTTTATATTCGTCAAGGAAAACAACCGTTGCGCCTTCACTTTCTACTGCAAGACCTTTTGCTTTTAAATCGGCAACAATACCTGCCAACATTGGGTTATAAAGACTTTCACCCATAATGTCGTCTTCGGTTAATGTGACGTTAAGACGTTGATAAGTCACTTGGTTTTGTTGCATGGTGATATCAACTAATTTACGCCACATTGTACGGCAGTATTCATCACCACTTTGTAATTTCACAACGTAATTACGGGCACGCTCTGCGAATACTTCATCTTCATCATAGTGTTTTTTCGCTTCACGATAGAACTCTTCGAGATCAGATAACGCCATATCAGCGGCATTTTCATTCTGTTTTTTCTCTAAATACGCAATCAACATACCAAATTGCGTACCCCAATCACCAAGGTGATTAGCACGAATAACATTATGACCTAAGAAAGATAAAGTACGCGCACTTGCATCACCAATAATGGTTGAGCGTAAGTGACCAACGTGCATCTGTTTTGCAACGTTCGGAGATGAATAGTCGATAACAATAGTTTGAGGTTCGACGGGTGTTACGTTTAGATGTTCATCTGCTAATGCGTCTTCAGCTTGCTTTGCAACCCATTGTGGAGATAAAAAGATATTGATGAAACCTGGGCCTGCGATTTCAACTTTATCTGCAACATCTGTAATATCGAGCTTTTCTAGGATCTTTTCTGCGAGTTGTCGGGGTGGGATCCCCATTTTTTTTGCAGCTCCCATGACACCATTTGCCTGATAGTCACCAAATTGTACTTTGGCTGACTGACGGACAAGAGGTTCGCTATCAGCGGGTGCGCCAGCAGCACACATTGCCACACTGATTTTTTCTGAAAGAAAAGCCTGAATATTCACCGGGTTACCTTAAATTATTGAGAAAATAAAACCTGACGACAAAAGTCTGACAGGTTTCTTATAAAGAATTAGGATTAACCTTGAATTTATAACATATTCCGGCTAGAACATGCTACCATCTAGGCCTTATCTTTAAGGTTTTTTCTCTGTTTTTTCATTAAGGTTATTCAAAATGGTGTTATTTTCTTCAATTCCTCAATTAAATGATTTAACTCACGAGCTTTCTTTGTTTGAAGAAAATATGACACTATTTGTCAATAGTTTGGGCATAGATTTATCCATCTATCACACTGATCACGTATCGTTACGTTGTCACGATTTAGCATTAGCGGAGCAGTGGCGAACAGGGTTAAGCCAGTGTGGAAAGTGTATTTCTGATAATGTGATTAATGGGCGCCCAATATATCTATTTCAATTAGAAATACCGCTAACTATTCTAAATCAAGCTGTTTCGATTGTTGAATTGCCTTTCCCCACAAATAAAAAATATGAATACCAAGGTTGGGAGCATATTGAGCAAGTGATCTCCGTTGAACCCGCTTTTTTAGTGGATAAAGTGATGTCTTTTTTACCCGAAACGTTACCTGAGAGTGTTAGCTTAAAAATCAGCGAACCTAAAGGTGAGAAAGAACGTTTACCCAATCCAACGGTGGCTATTTCTAATGGAAAAGTCACAGTGAAGTATCATCCTTATTCGTTACTTGAAATCGTTGAAAGTGAGTGTTGTTCGACACTTTCAGAAAATAGTTTGCTTGTGTCAGCACAAAATTCTGATGGCAGAATTGAATGAATTACAAGATTCGACAACTATTGTTAGTAATCGCTAAGAAATGATATTTATTTTCTGATTACTTTCTTTATTAAGGATGGAGAGGGATGATATGGCTACATTGGAGATTTGTTGTTTTGGCGCTGAATGTGCGTTGGTAGCAGAACGAGCAGGCGCAGACAGAATAGAGCTGTGCACGAGTCCAGCAGAAGGTGGTATTACACCAAGCTTTGGAATGCTACGACAAGTCAGGGATCTGGTTCGTATTCCCGTTCATCCTATCGTTCGCCCGCGTGGTGGTGATTTTTGTTATACACAAGCTGATTTTTCAGCAATGAAAAATGATATTAGTTTGATCCGTGATATGGGATTTTCAGGTGCCGTTGTTGGTCTTTTAAATGAAGAAGGGCATATTGATTTGCCTAAAATGGAAATTTTAATGGAGCTTGCAGGTCCATTAGCCATTACTTTTCATCGTGCTTTTGATATGTGCATTAATCCATTATTAGCGCTAGAACAACTGACTCAGCTAGGTGTTGCTCGTATTTTAACCTCAGGACAGCAGGCGAATGCAGAATTAGGTTTGCCATTATTACGCACGTTAAATGAAAAAACACAAGGCCCTATAATTATGGCGGGCGCTGGTGTAAGACTCAGCAATATCCAAAAATTCCTAGATGCAGGATTGAAAGAAATTCATAGCTCAGCAGGAAAAGTGGCACCTTCAACCATGATTTATCGAAAAGCGGGTGTAACTATGAGCTCTGACAGTGAGGTTGATGAGTTTACGCATTACTGTGTGGATGAAGATACAGTTGAAGCGATGAAAGATATTATGAGTATTTATGCGCCATTAGCATCTTGATTGATACGGATTAAATATTTTAAAACTGCGCCTTTTATGGCGCAGTTTTTTTATATAAGTTCGCCTAATAACAGCGTATGTGTAATACCACAGCGTTCAACAAAGGCTTCATCATGCGAAACCAGTAACAATGTGCCTTGATATTCAACAAGTAGATTTTCCAATAGTTGTTTGGATTCGATATCAAGGTGATTATCTGGCTCATCAAGTAATAATACTGCTGGTGGTTTTGGGCTGTGTGTTAAAGCCAATAACGTTGCTTTTAATTGCTCGCCACCACTGAGTTTTTCAAGTGGTAGTAAAGATTTATCACCTCTAATTCTCAACATTCCAAGACGAGTTCGCCATTGCTCGACAGAAATCGCGGGTTGATATTGGTGTAGTGCTTGTGCAACTGGCAATGTTTTATCAAGTAAAGCAAGATGTTGGTCAAGGTAACAATAGTCTTTGTTGAGACGAAACTCACCAGAAAGTGGTACAAATTGTTCGATCAAGCATTTTAGTAATGTTGATTTTCCACAGCCATTTTTACCTTTAATATGCCAATGCTCATTGCCGTAAGCTGAAAATGAAATAGGGTGCTGATAACCATATGGAAGTTGAAGATTATTAACAAATACATTTAAACGATGGCCATCACTTTGATAATTCAATACCATTTTTTGCTGATGAACATGTGCTTTTTCCTCATCGATATCTTGCTTTTGAGATTGTATATCATCAATTACGCGTTGATGTCGTTTTGCTACGGCAGATTGGCGTTGTTCTGCTCTGTTTTTTTGCATATCCAGTAAAAGTAGGCACTGAGAGCCACTTTGCCTAATTGATTCGCCTTGTCGTTTCCGTTGCGCTGTTTTTTGCAATGTTGCTTGTTGCTGGCGTTTCTCATTTTTAATTTGGTTGTTTAGTCGATCACTTGCGGCTTCCAATGATGTTATTTCCGCACTTTTTTGCGTCTCATATAACGTATAATTTCCACCATATTCAGATAAGCCTTTCTCACTTAATTCAATAATAGTATCGGCATACGAAAGCAGGTTTCGATTGTGGCTAACAATAAGAGAGCCAGCTTTGTGCTGAGCTAATTGTTTTATTAGCCATTGTTGTCCTTGATAATCAAGATGGTTATCTGGCTCATCTAACAGTAGAAAGCTCTCTTCACATAAAAAAGCGCGACAAAGTGCTAAACGTGTTTGTTCTCCACCACTTAGATGCGCAATAGGGGTATCTAATGCGACGGGAAGTTGTGCTGAATCTAATAAATTCTGCCACATGACAGGGAGTTGCCATTTGCCATCGAGTAACTCAATATCTTCTAATGTGGCAATACCGTCATCAACGCGTTGGAATGCTTGATAAATTTCATGAACATCTAACGCTTGAGCAAGTGTATCACCCTGTAATCGCGTTAATTGATCAACGTGAACAAAAGGCATATTCCAATTAATTTGACCCGAAGTCGGTAATATTTTTTGTGCTAATAATCTTAATAGTACAGACTTTCCTTTACCGTTATGGCCAATTAATGCATTTTGCTGACAAGTCAGTGAGCGAGTTAATGGTGGAAAAAGAGCTTGTTGATTAAATTCGACAGTAAGTTGTGAAAAATGACAGGCTATTGTCATCATCGACCTCCTAAGAGAAATAGGTGGCAGACAGCCGAGATCTTTTTTCTAGATGCGACGAAATAAATTATTGTCTGCCAGTAACAGAAAATGAATACCTAAAAGGTATTTGAAATAATTTTCTGGCAGAATTTAGTTCATCTTAGGGAAGTGCCTTCTTAAAAAGAGAAATAATTGGAGTGATAACGCGCGTATTTAAACATGAATAAAGATAAACAACAAGCGCCGAATAAGGTTATCTTTGTGTGGTTCTTATTTTATGTGCTTTTATTCTAAACATTATACGTTTATAAATCGATGATATATTAATATAGGCAATGCAAGCTAAAGGAATACCGTAGAATAATGTGCCGTAAGCCATACCAATATGTGGAACATTAAAATAATCGCTGTGCTGTGGAATTAAATAGAGATAGTTAATTTCATTTAAATATTGGGGCGTTAATCCACCGTAAGGGACTAGAAACTTAAAAATCATGACAGAAAAAAGGCACAGCATAAAATTTAAAACTAATAGTGCAGAATAGAATAAATTCTTTCCCATTTCTTCTTTAGTTTTCACTTGATAACCACTGATAATTCGATTAGCAACAATTACAGCATAAAGCCAAATAATCAGGTTTTCATCACCCATAATCATACTATTGATAATAAGAGCGAATATCCCATAAAAAGGAATAAGAGCAAAAACAAGCTTAGTACGAGCAAATGCAGCCATAAAAACACCTGAATGCACGAGAATAAATTCAAATAAAAATAAAACGGTTAGATTATAAATTGTTTGAACTGAGAAATGTTCAGGAAACCACCAAACGGTAATAATAAAAGCGATATATAAAAGCTGTGTGGCATAGTCAAATAATGAAAAAAAGAGTTGTACCCCTTGTTGTAATGGCGTTAGTGGAGGGCGTTTTGCTGATGTGGTTTCTATAAAGGACGAAAAAATAGGATCATCATATTGCTGACGCTTATTTTTTTGCAAAAGAGCGTGTTGTTTTTTTTGTGTTATTTCCTTTTGGGTAGCAACTTTGCTCTTTGGTGTCTTTGCCATAATTTTCTTTAATCGTTCATCTGCAAATAAGGGGCGTATAAAGTGTCTTTAATAAAAAACAAGATGAATATTATGAAAGAAAGGGATATTTAATAACTTGATACCCCTTTAAATTTAGATAAAAAATTAAGGCTTAGTGGCAATTAATATGGCACGTTTTGGTGCGGGATAACCTTCAACAGTTTTTGTTTTATCATCAGCATCTAAAAAAGCATCTAATGAATCTGTTACCATCCAATCTGTTTTACGTTGCTCATCAAGTGATGTCGTATTTTCATCAACAATACGCACATCTTTAAAACCACATTTTTCTAGCCAAACCTTTAGCATTTTTGCAGATGGAATAAAGTACACGTTACGCATTTGTGCATAACGCTCACCAGGGATCAGGCATTGAAATTCATCACCATCAACAACAAGGCTTTCTAACACTAATTCGCCACCAGAAACTAATTGGTTTTTTAATTGCCATAAATGATCAAGTGGTGAACGGCGATGATAAAGTACACCCATTGAGAATACAGTATCGAAGGCATTTAATTCTGGCATTTGCTCAATACCAACAGGAATTAAATGTGCGCGTTGGTCATTACCTAATAATTTTCTGACAGCTTCAAATTGGCATAAGAAAAGTTGAGTAGGATCGATCCCTACAACAAATTCTGCGCCTTCACCTAACATCCGCCACATATGATAGCCACTGCCACAACCAACATCTAATACTAAACGGCCTTCAAGCGGTGAAAGATGGGGTAAAACACGATCCCATTTCCAATCAGAGCGCCATTCTGTATCGATATTGACGCCATAAAGTGAAAATGGACCTTTACGCCACGGCATTAAATTTTTTAAAACGTTACTTAATCCTAGTTGCTCGCCAGCACTTAATGCTGGAGTGTGTTGAGCAATCACACCATTTTTCAAATCAATCTCAGTAGGCGTAATTTCTGGCAAACCATCGAGCATTCTTTCCCAAGAAGAAAAGTGACCGTGTAACGCATTTGATCGCCATTCTGATAATTGAGCCGGTAATGTATCTAACCAATGAAATAAGCGCTCATCTTGCGCAATAAGTTGATAAAACGAGCCAAAATTAATCATTAATTATTGCCTTTAATCGCTAAAAGAGAGCCGAAATTAAAACATTGGAACCAAACTTCTGTATGTGGAAAACCTGCATTATGTAAGCGAGCTTTATGCGTTTCAACAGAATCGGTCAGCATAACATTTTCTAACATGCTACGTTTTTGGCTAATTTCTAATTCGCTGTAACCGTTAGCACGTTTGAAATCATGGTGCATATTAAACAACAACTCACCAATTTCTTTATCTTCAAAACTGAATTTTTCAGAAAGCACTAACACGCCACCGGGATTAAGACCTTGGTAAATTCGGTTTAATAATATTTGGCGATCGTTCGGCGCTAAGAATTGTAAGGTGAAATTAAGCACTACCATTGAGGCATTATTAATTTCGATATCAAGAATATCACCTTCAATAATATCAACGGGTGTATCTGCTTTATAGGCATCAATATGGCGCTGACAGCGTTCTACCATGGCAGGTGAATTATCAACACCAATAATTTTACAGCCAGCAGCATCAATATTACGACGCATGGAAAGGGTTGCTGCACCTAAAGAACAGCCTAAATCATAGACTTGGCTATTGGGCGTAACAAAGCGACCTGCAAGCATACCAATCATGGAGATGATATTAGAATAACCTGGTACTGAGCGTTTTATCATATCAGGAAACACTTCAGCGACTTTTTCATCAAAGCGCCAGTCACCAAGGTTAGCAATAGGTGTCGCAAATAAGCTGTCTTGTTGTGATGATTTTGAATTCGACATAACTAAAATAGGTTTAAGGAATAAAAGAAGCAAGCATTCTACCAGAAGCGACGGTGCTCACAAAGTTGCATTATTTAGAAAGAAATTGGAAAAAATAAATAAACCTTTTTGATACCTTGCCGTTATTAGACACAACAGCAAGGATGTCGGTTTTGATCATGGATGATCATGTTATTCCCGCGAGGACTTAGTAATAAAAGGAAAAGATTTGTATCCAAGGAAGGAAATAAATATTAGCAATGATCATCAATACCATCGATAAATAAGTGGCTGCCATACCTGAACGGCGCCAGCGAAGTTCACGGTGTTTTAATCCATAAGAGTGTAAAAAGCGACCTGCGATTAAAATTGAGCCACAGATGTGCACCATCCAAACAAAAGCACCATTCATTTCCATGACCAGTAATAAGATCATGGAAATCGGAATATATTCTACCGCATTGCCGTGAACACGGATGGCTGTTTGTAATTCATAAAAGCCACCATCGCCATAAGCAACCCGATATTGTGTTCTGAGTTTTACGACATTGAGGGACAATTTAATCAATAATAGTGCGCCCAGTACGATGTAAAGCGAGCTAACCATCTTTTCTCCATTGCCAAAGCCAAAAAACGGCGAATTTAATGATAAACCTCAAAGCGACTTCTGTCGCTATAAATAATTATTATTAATTAATTGTTTGGGGATTAGCAAATCCTTGAAAAGATGTATCATATAAACTAGGTCTATACTCTTATCTCCAGGAAGAATTTTCGTTATAATGTCTGCCTTTTTTTGACACTGCTCGAAAAAGACTATTGCCAAAATTTCCGCAGCAGAAAGCACAACAAGCTGAGTAAAAGGATATTGTATGCGTACTAATTATTGTGGGCAGTTGAATAGCGCCCATGTGGGCCAAAAAGTGACTCTTTGTGGTTGGGTTAACCGTCGCCGTGACTTAGGTGGACTTATCTTTATTGATATGCGAGATCGCGAAGGTATTGTTCAAGTCTTCTTTGACCCAGAGCAGAAAGAGGCATTTTCTCAGGCTTCAGAACTGCGTAATGAATTTTGTATTCAAGTCACAGGAACAGTACGCGCTCGTCCTGATAGCCAAGTTAATAAAAATATGGCAACAGGTGAAATTGAGTTAGCGGCAGAATCTCTGTCTATTTTTAACCGTTCAGAGCCATTACCGTTAGATAGCAATCAAACAAATACCGAAGAGCGTCGTTTAACATATCGTTATTTAGACCTGCGTCGCCCTGAAATGTCAGATCGCTTAAAAACCCGTGCTAAAATCACAAGCTTTGTTCGCCGTTTTATGGATGGTGAAGGTTTCCTTGATGTTGAAACCCCTATGCTGACTAAAGCGACACCAGAAGGTGCGCGTGACTATTTAGTGCCAAGTCGTGTACATAAAGGTAAATTCTACGCATTACCTCAATCACCACAGCTTTTTAAACAGCTGTTAATGATGTCTGGCTTTGATCGTTACTATCAAATCGTAAAATGCTTCCGCGATGAAGACTTACGTGCTGACCGTCAGCCTGAATTTACCCAGATCGATGTTGAAACCTCTTTCATGAGTGCAGATCAAGTGCGCGAAGTGATGGAGCGTATGATCCATGCATTATGGTTAGATATTCTTAATGTCGATTTAGGTGCGTTCCCAGTAATGACTTTTGCTGAAGCAATGCGTCGTTATGGTTCAGACAAACCAGATTTACGTAACCCAATGGAACTTAAAGACATCGCTGATTTAGTCAAAGATGTTGAGTTTAGCGTATTTGCACAAGCTGCCAACGATGAAAAATGCCGAGTTATCGCATTGCGTGTACCGGGTGGTGCAGCATTAACTCGTAAAAATATTGACGAATATACACAGTTTGTTGGTATTTACGGCGCTAAAGGTCTTGCGTGGATGAAAGTCAACGAAAGCGCGAAAGGCATTGAAGGTGTACAAAGCCCTATCGCTAAATTCCTGACTAACGATGTTGTTAACGCTATTTTGGAAACAACTGGCGCAACAGATGGCGATTTAATCTTCTTTGGTGCGGGTCGTAAAGGCACAATGAGTGATGCGATGGGCGCTCTGCGTCTAAAAGTCGGTCGTGATCTTGAACTGACTGATTTAAATGCATGGAAACCATTGTGGGTCATCGACTTCCCAATGTTTGAAGAAGATGAAGAAACTGGTAGCTTAAGTGCGATGCACCATCCATTTACTTCACCAAAAGACTTATCACCAGCTGAATTGACTGCACATCCGGTAGGTGCTGTGGCAAATGCTTATGATATGGTGATTAATGGTTATGAAGTGGGTGGCGGTTCAGTGCGTATTCACCGTAATGAAATGCAGCAAGCGGTATTTAGCATTTTAGGTATTACACCGAATGAGCAACAAGAGAAATTTGGTTTCTTATTAGATGCACTTAAATTTGGTACTCCACCACATGCAGGTTTAGCATTTGGTTTAGACCGTTTAGTGATGTTGTTGACAGGTACTGATAACATCCGTGATGTTATTGCTTTCCCTAAAACAACAGCCGCTGCGTGTTTAATGACTAATGCACCAAGCTTTGCTAATGAAGATTCTTTAAAAGAGTTAGCGATTGCAGTCACTCAAAAAGAAGTTAGCGAAGATAAAGAGTAAATGATGAAATATAAGCGCCCGATATCCGTTTTAGTTGTTATTTATGCAAAAAAGACCAAACGGGTGCTTATGCTAAAGCGTCGAGATGATCCTGATTTCTGGCAATCTGTGACTGGCAGTTTAGAAGAGGGTGAAACGCCTTTTCAAACGGCGTTGCGCGAAGTGCAAGAAGAAGTTGGAATTGATATCATAAAAGAAAATCTTGAGCTGGTGGATTGCCATCGCTCAATTCTTTTTGAAATTTTTGCACATTTTCGGCATCGTTATGCACCAGATGTTACTCATTGTCAGGAACATTGGTTTACGTTAGCACTGCCCGCAGAGCGAGATATTGTGCTAACTGAGCATTCGCAATACCAATGGTTAGACGCGTCACTGGCGGCAAAATTAACAAAATCCGCCAGTAATCAGCAAGCGATTGAAGAATTTGTTATTTAATGATTAGACCACGTTTGGAGATATTTCATGGCAGGTCATAGTAAATGGGCCAATACAAAACACCGTAAAGCAGCGCAAGATGCGAAACGCGGTAAAATTTTCACTAAAATCATCCGTGAACTAGTTACAGCAGCACGTTTAGGTGGTGGTGATCCTGCAACTAACCCGCGTTTACGTGCGGCAGTTGATAAAGCATTATCGAACAACATGACTCGTGACACCTTAAATCGTGCAATTGCACGAGGTGTGGGTAATGATGAAAACGATAATATGGAAACCATCATTTATGAAGGCTATGGCCCAGCAGGTACTGCTGTGATGGTTGAATGCTTAAGTGATAATCGTAACCGTACTGTTTCCGATGTTCGCCATGCATTTACCAAAACAGGTGGTAACTTAGGAACTGATGGTTCTGTATCTTATCTGTTTACCAAAAAAGGTGTAATTTCATACGCACCAGGTGTTGATGAAGATGCCGTTATGGAAGCTGCGTTAGAAGCAGGTGCTGACGACGTTGAAACCTTTGATGATGGCGCTATTGATGTTTACACTACACCAGAATCTTTTGGTGAAGTAAAAGATGCAATGGATGCAGCAGGTTTTGTTGCTGAATCAGCAGAAGTTTCAATGATCCCATCGACTAAAGCTGAATTAGATATTGAAACAGCACCAAAATTAATGCGTCTTATCGATATGTTAGAAGACAGTGATGACGTGCAAGAAGTATATCACAACGGTGATATCTCAGACGAAGTTGCAAAACAACTGGAAGATATCCTGTAATCGTTCTAACGATTATCGAAAATAACGGTGTTTAACGCTGTTATTAAAAGTGCGAAGAGAAGAGCAGAGCAGATTTTTTTGCTCTTTTCTCTCGCCATCGACCATATCGGCAACAGGAATTGATATGGCTATCATTCTAGGTATAGACCCCGGTTCGCGTGTTACAGGCTATGGCGTAATTCGACAGCAAGGGCGTCAACTTATCTATTTGGGAAGCGGTTGTATTCGTACACAAGTTCCCGATCTCCCCAATCGACTTAAGCGCATTTATGCTGGTGTTAGCGAAATTATTACTCAGTTTTCGCCGGATGTGTTTGCCGTTGAACAAGTGTTTATGGCTAAAAATGCTGACTCCGCATTAAAACTGGGGCAAGCGCGAGGTGTAGCGATACTCGCAGCCGTAAACAATGATTTACCTGTTTTTGAATATGCGGCTCGCCAAGTTAAACAAACCGTTGTGGGTACGGGTGCCGCTGAAAAAAGCCAAGTACAACATATGGTGCGCTCAATACTAAAACTATCTGCGGCACCACAATCAGATGCTGCTGATGCTTTGGCGATTGCTATCACGCATTGTCATTTTAACCAAAATTTATTACGTGTGGGTGATCCTCGATTAGTGTTAACACGAGGTCGGTTAAGATAAGTTGTTATCTTGGTAAATGTCTTTGGTTTTTTACAGGCTGGATATACGTCCAGCTTTTTTTATGTTATAAACTTGACGTAATTATATTTGCGGAGGCGTTAGGGTGATAGGTCGTATCAGAGGAATTATTCTTGAAAAACAGCCACCAGTGGTGCTGATCGAGGCAGGTAATGGTGTGGGTTATGAAATCAATATGCCAATGACCTGTTTTTATGAATTGCCTGATATTGGTCAAGAAGCCATTATCTACACGCAATTTATCGTACGTGAAGATGCTCAATTACTTTATGGTTTTAACCAAAAACAAGAGCGCGCACTCTTTCGTGAATTAATTAAAGTGAATGGTGTAGGGCCTAAACTCGCATTAGCCATTCTATCTGGCATGTCTGCTCGCCAATTTGTAACCGCGATTGAAAATGAATCTATCACTTCACTAGTGAAATTACCGGGTGTAGGTAAGAAAACAGCTGAGCGTTTAGTTGTTGAAATGAAAGATCGCTTTAAAGGTCTTAATGGTGATTTATTCGAAAATAGTGATATTGAATTACCAGAAAGTACTTCACCTAAAGCACCAAAAGCGGCAGATATTGAAGCCGAAGCCTCTGCTGCATTAATCGCACTAGGCTATAAACCACAAGAAGCTGCAAAAATGATCAGCAAAGTGGCAAAACTGGGTACAGATAGCGAGACGCTTATCAAAGAAGCGTTGCGCGCGGCTATTTAGGAGTAACACATTGTGATTGAAGCAGATCGCCTGATTTCAGCAGAAATTCAACAACCTGAAGAAGAAATTATTGATAGGGCGATACGTCCTAAATCTCTTGCCGAATATGTTGGGCAACCGCAAGTTCGTGAACAAATGGAGATTTTTATTCAGGCGGCTAAATTGCGTCATGATGCGCTCGATCATTTGCTTATCTTTGGACCTCCTGGATTAGGTAAAACCACATTGGCAAATATCATTGCTAATGAAATGGGGGTTAATTTACGCACGACATCAGGTCCTGTGCTTGAAAAAGCGGGTGATCTAGCTGCAATGCTAACTAATCTTGAGCCTCACGACGTATTATTTATTGATGAAATTCATCGTCTTTCACCCGTTGTTGAAGAAATTCTTTATCCAGCAATGGAAGATTATCAACTTGATATCATGATTGGTGAAGGGCCTGCGGCTCGTTCAATTAAAATTGACCTACCTCCATTTACCTTAGTGGGTGCAACCACAAGAGCGGGCTCTTTAACATCGCCATTGCGTGACCGTTTTGGTATTGTTCAACGTCTTGAGTTTTATAATGTTGACGATCTTCAACATATTGTTTCTCGTAGTGCCAGTTTTATGGGATTAGAGATGACAGACGAAGGTGCTCGTCAAATTGCGATGCGTTCACGAGGCACACCGCGTATTACTAACCGATTATTGCGCCGTGTGAGAGACTTTGCCCAAGTAAAGGGTAATGGTGCCATTGATGAAGAGATTGCTTCTAAAGCGCTTGATATGTTGAATGTGGATGCGGCAGGCTTTGATTATTTAGATCGTAAACTCCTTTTTGCCATCATTGATAAATTTATGGGTGGCCCCGTAGGATTAGATAACCTTGCAGCAGCTATTGGTGAAGAGCGTGAAACCATAGAAGATGTATTAGAGCCTTATTTAATTCAGCAAGGTTTTATTCAGCGCACACCACGAGGCCGTGTTGCCACTAATCATGCCTATCGTCATTTTAATCGAATTATGGAAGATTAATTTCTTATCATCATTAGAAAATAGATAAAAAATACCCCTCGGTGAAATAATTAACAACGAGGGGTATTTTTTTATCCAAACTTAATTTGTTATCTTACTGTTTAGTAGGTGAAAATAAACTCAAGATAAATAGGCAACTCGCTGCTAAAACTACAGACGGGCCAGCTGGAGTGTCATAGAAAGCTGAGAAGGTTAAACCGCCTGTAATGGCTAACATACCAACCGCGATTGCAATCAGAGCCATTTGTTCTGGAGAACGAGCAAAACGACGTGCTGTTGCAGCAGGGATGATCAGTAACGAGGTAATGATCAGCGCACCGACAAACTTCATGGCTAAACCAATGGTTAATGCGGTGATCATCATTAGCTTTAAGCGTTCTCGTTGAATATTCACACCATCAACAAATGCCATATCTTGATTAATTGTCATGGAAAGTAGTGGACGCCATGAGCGAATAATCACAAATAAAACAATCACAACACCAATAAAAATACTGATAACGTCTTGATAGTTTACAGACAGCAAATCACCAAACAGATAAGCCATTAAATCAACACGTACATTCGACATTAAACTAACAACCACAAGCCCTAAAGAAAGCGCACTGTGTGCCATGATCCCTAAAAGAGTATCAACAGAAAGTTGAGGTTTTAATTCTAACCAGACCAACAAAATAGCGAGGAGAAGCGTGACTGCAATCACAGCATAAAAAGGCTCGATGTTAAACAGCAAACCAAAAGCAACACCAAGTAGTGAGGCGTGAGCTAAAGTATCACCAAAATAAGACATACGACGCCAAACGACAAAAGAGCCCAAAGGGCCCGCCGCCATTGCTAAGAGCATACCGGCAATCCAACCCGGTAACAGCAACTCAATCATGACGACACTCCTTACTATGCTGGTGATGATGACGATAAATACCAAGTTGTTCAGCACCACGGCTTCCAAACATGGCAATAAATTCAGGGTGAGAAGAAACAACGTCAGGTGTACCCGAACAGCAAATATGACCATTTAAACAGAGGACTTCGTCTGTTTTTGCCATCACAAGATGAAGATCATGAGAAACCATCAATATGGCACAACCTAATTCATGACGAAGCTGATTAATTAAATCATAAAGTGCTAATTGACCATTAACATCAACACCTTGAGTGGGTTCATCTAAAACTAAAAGTTGGGGCTGATTAAGCAACGCTCTTGCTAACAATACACGTTGAGACTCACCACCAGAAAGTTTCTGCATAGGTTGATCGATTAATTTAGCCGCATTAACGCGTTCTAAAGCAGGGAGAATATCTTTATCATGAACACCCGGTTTTAGTGTCATAAACCGTTTAACGGTGAGTGGCATTGTGGGATCAAGATAAAGTTTTTGTGGTACATAGCCCACTCGTAGCGCGTTTTGACGCTCAACTTTTCCTGAGGTTGGATTTAATAAACCAAGAACTAAACGGATAACCGTAGATTTACCTGCACCATTAGGGCCAAGTAAAGTAAGAATACGGCCTGCTTTTAGATCAAAAGAGATATCTTTTAAAATTTCTCTTTCACCAAAAGAAACACAAACCGATTTTAAACAAATCAAGTCAGACATAAAATTAGCACTTGCAGAATCATTGAAACGTTATAATATAACATCTCCAATGATGATTCACGAGAATTCTTCCTATGTTACATAAAAACAACAAATTTGCGCATCGTTTTTTATTGAAATCATTTTTAGCGACAGCGATGATAAGCTCATTCAGTGCTTCGGTGCAGGCTGATGTTGTCGTTTCCATCAAACCACTAGGATTTATTGCTGCGGCTATCGCTGATGGAGTAACACCAACGGAGGTTTTATTACCAGATGGGGCATCTCCACACGATTATGCATTAAAACCCTCTGATTTGAAAAAAATTACTTCCGCAGACCTGATGGTATGGGTGGGGCCTGATATGGAAGTATTTTTAGATAAGCCATTAAACAGACTTACTGACAATCATAAGTTGGCTTTAGCGGAAACTGACGAAATAAAGTCACTTTTATTGAAAGATGATGATGACAATGTGCATAAACATGAGGAAAATCACGAACATCATTCTCACGGTGATTATAATATGCACATCTGGTTATCACCAGAAATTGCGTTGTCGTCTGCAAAACAGATCCACCAAAGGTTAATTACACTCTATCCAGATAAAAAAGAACTTCTGGACGTAAACCTAGGTAAATTCAGCGAACAACTCAAGCAAACTGATAAGAATCTTGTTAATATTCTGTCGCCTGTGAGAAATAAGGGTTATTTTGTCTTTCATGATGCTTATGGCTACTTCGAAAAACATTATAATTTAAAGCCGTTAGGTCATTTTACGATCAACCCTGAAATACAGCCAGGTGCGCAGAAATTACATCAAATACGAACACAGTTGGTTGAGCAAAAAGCAACCTGCATTTTTGCTGAGCCACAATTTAGGCCGACAGTAATAGAAACAGTGGCGAAAGGCACTGGGGTTAAAATGGGTGTATTAGACCCCCTAGGAAGTGGGATTGCTCTAACTCAAGAGAGCTATGTAAAATTCCTTACCCAACTAGCTAACCAATATGCGAGCTGCCTGAATGAAACACAATAAGGAATTAAGAGCGTGCAGCAGAAGAAATCCATTGCACAGGTATATTTAAGTTTACCACTCCCACATAAGATCATGCTTGGTTCGTTAACTGCAGCAACCTTGGCCGTCGCAATTTGGCGGCCTGTGGTACTTCAAAATGAGCAAAGCCGAGAAGTTCCAGTCAGCATTCAAATGCCTCTTGCCAATCAAGGCGAAAATACCGATGACATTATCACTGATAGTAGTGATCAGCTTACCAATGAAGGATTAGTTGATACTGATGATGGCACTGATACAAGCACTGCGGTTGCGCAAGTTCCCCATACTTATATTGTTTCTAGTGGCGATTCATTAAGTTCAATTCTGACTCAGTTTGGTATTGATTCTGCGGATATCGCGACTATCTCTAATCAAAATAAAGATCTTAGAAACCTCAAAATAGGGCAACCTATTAGCTGGGAACTTGATGATAATGGATTGCTTCAAGAATTAAGCTGGGGTGTTTCTCGTCGCGAAACTCGCGTTTATACCCGTACCGAAACGGGTTTTAAAGAAACAAAAGAGTTTCAAAAAGGTGAATGGAAGAACAGTGTAACCACAGGTGTTATTCGTGGGAGTTTTTCTGTCAGTGCAACAAATGCAGGTTTAACCAATGCTGAAGCACGCGCCGTTACCAAAGCATTACAGTGGCAAGTGGACTTTAAAAAATTACAAAGTGGTGACCAATTTGCGGCACTATTTTCTCGTGAAGTGCTTGATGGGCGTACCGAGCAAAGTGAGCTAGTTGGTGTCCGTTTACGTAGTGCGGGTAAAGATTATTATGCGTTCCTTGCTGAAGATGGTCGTTTCTACGATAGCCAAGCGGGTGGATTAGAACGTGGATTTATGCGTTTCCCAACTGTGAAGCAATTTAGAGTTTCCTCTCAATTTAACCCTCGTCGTATTAACCCTGTTACGGGGCGTTTAGCTGCACATAAAGGTGTTGATTTTGCGATGCCAGTAGGTACTCCAGTATTAGCAACAGGAGATGGTGAAGTTATTGTGGCTAAATACAGTGGTGCTGCAGGTAACTTTATCGCTATTCGTCATGGTAGCCAATACACAACACGTTATATGCACTTACGTCAATTATTGGTAAAACCAGGACAGCGTGTTAAGCGTGGCGATAGAATTGCGTTATCAGGAAATACAGGGCGTTCTACGGGGCCTCATTTACATTATGAAATGTGGATCAACCAACAAGCAGTCAATCCATTAACGGCAACATTGCCTCGCGCTGACGGTTTAACAGGTAAAGATAAACAAGAATATCTTGCTAAAGTAAAAGAGATTAAACCTCAGTTAGTGCTAGCCGATTGACAATAAACACGATTTTAAAGACATAAAAGCGGATGATTGATATCATCCGTTTTTGTTTTAATGTTTTTTACGCCTATTAGGGGTATCAATTCAGAGAATTATCTGATGAATAAAGAAAAAGATACAGATAGCAAAGCGGGTTATGTGCCCACTTTTCACCGTGCGTATTTGCATCCTCGTCATTGGGGAACTTGGCTAGGTGCAGGTGTATTAAGTGTATTGGCTTATATGCCAGTAAAATGGCGTGATCCCTTTCTTGCTTCTATTGGCCGTTTTGTTGGACGTAAAGCGAAAAGCGCAAGACGTCGTGCAGATATCAACTTGAGATACTGTTTTCCAACATGGAATAAAACGCAACGTGAAAATGTACTCGACAGTATGTTTGAAACTGCCCCCCAATCCTTTGTGATGTTAGCAGAGCTTTGTTTAAGAGGCCCTGAGCGTATATTAAAACGCACATCTTGGCAGGGGCTAGAAATTATTGAGCGTTTTAAAGCGCAAGGCCGTAATGTCATTTTTATGGTGCCTCATGGCTGGGCAGTTGATATCCCTGCAATGCTATTAGCATCAACAGGTCAGAAGATGGCCGCGATGTTTCACCACCAAAAAGATCCTGTTGCTGATTATTTATGGAATAAAGCACGTCATCATTTTGATGGTCGATTACATTCACGCGAAGCAGGTATTAAGCCTTTTATTTCTTCTGTGCGACAAGGTTACTGGGGCTATTATCTGCCCGACCAAGATCACGGTGCAGAGCATAGCCAATTTGTCGATTTTTTCGGTACTTATAAAGCGACATTACCCGCGATTGGGCGGTTAATGAAAGTATGCCGAGCTGCTATCGTACCGTTGTTCCCAGTGTATTGTCATAAAACACATCAGCTTAGTATTATTGTTCGTGAACCAATGGATGATATTGAAGATAAAGATGATGCGTACATTGCACGCAGAATGAATGAAGAGTTAGAAGCACTAGTGACACCAACGCCAGAGCAATATACGTGGATCTTAAAATTACTTAAGACACGTAAAGAGGGTGAAATAGAGCCTTATGCACGTGAGAATATCCTAGACTAGTTCTTGCACAAGAAATAACCAAATAAAAAATGGGCACTTAATAAAGTGCCCATTTTGTTATTAATATTTAAGACTCTGAGTTATTCAACAGTCAAAATACGGCATGTATTGGTGCTACCGACTGTGCCCATTTGGTCACCTTGAGTGACTAGCACTAAATCACCTGAAACTAAGAAACCTTTATCGCGCAAACGACCAATTGCTTCATTAGCAGCGGCAATACCGTCAGTGTGAGTACTGCAATAAACGGGGGTTACGCCACGATAAAGTGCAGTCTGATTCAATGTTTTCTCATGACGAGACATTGAGAAAATAGGTAAGCCTGTACTGATACGAGACATCATGCGTGCAGTACGACCTGATTCAGTCATCGCAATAATCGCATTAACGCCTTTCATATGGTTAGCTGCATACATTGTAGACATTGCAATGGCTTCTTCCACTGTATCAAACACCATATCTAAACGGTGCTTAGAAACATTGGCAGCTGGCATTTTCTCAGCACCTAAGCAGACTTGCGCCATTGAAGCGACTGTTTCTGCTGGATATTGTCCAGCAGCTGTTTCTGCTGAAAGCATAACAGCATCAGTACCATCCAATACGGCGTTAGCAACGTCCATTACTTCGGCACGAGTTGGCATTGGATTTGTTATCATGGACTCCATCATTTGAGTCGCAGTGATAACGACACGATTAAGCTGACGAGCACGACGAATTAATTTTTTCTGTACGCCAACCAACTCAGGATCACCAATTTCAACGCCTAAATCGCCACGAGCAACCATCACCACATCTGAAGCTAGAATGATTTCATCAATGATTTCATCATTAGCAACCGCTTCAGCTCGTTCTACTTTTGAAACAATTTGGCATTCACAGCCAGCATCACGGGCTAAACGGCGGGCAAGGTTAAGATCTTCGCCAGTTCTTGGGAATGAAACGGCAAGGTAATCAACACCAATTTTTGCAGCAGTGATGATATCTTGCTTATCTTTTTCTGTTAACGCATCAGCGGAGAGACCACCACCCAGTTTGTTAATCCCTTTATTGTTAGATAAAGGACCGCCCACAGTCACTTCAGTAAAGACTTTTAAACCATCCACTTTAAGGACTTTTAACTGAACGCGACCATCATCAAGAAGTAAAATATCGCCTGGAACCACATCGGCTGGTAAGCCTTTATAATCAATACCCACTTGATTTTGATTGCCTTCGCCTTTTTCTAGCGCCGCATCAAGCAAGAATTTATCACCGACATTCAGGAAAACTTTTCCGTCTTTAAAGGTAGATACACGGATTTTAGGGCCTTGTAAATCCCCGAGAATAGCAACATGGCGACCTAATCTTGCTGCAATTTCACGCGTACGATTAGCACGAGCAAGATGATCTTCCGCAGAACCATGAGAGAAATTTAATCGAACAACATTCGCGCCAGCAATAATAATTTTTTCTAAGTTATTATCACGATCTGTTGCTGGGCCTAAGGTGGTAACAATTTTTGTTCTTCTGAGCCGTCTGGACATGTATTACTCCGTTGACCTTGAACGAAAGGTGTTGGCAATTGGATAAAACAGAAATTAGACTGTGTTTTACCCAATATGTTAAGTGAAACGCTTCAAGCTAATTGCAACATACACTACTGTTTTCATTATATGCGAGAGTTAGCTCGCAGATATGCTACCATTTTTCAAAAACTTATCTAGTCAGGGGCACAATTGGAAGTGTGACTATACTAACAGAATAATTAAAAACGGTTACTTATCAAACCGTGAATCACGTAAAGCTTCTTTGACGCGCTTCAAGTTATCTCTGAATTTTGGTCCTCGGCGTAAAATAAATCCTGTTGCAAGAACATCAATAATAGTGAGTTGTGCAAGGCGGGAGATCATTGGCATGTAGATATCAGTATCTTCAGGCACATCAAGCAAGATGGGAAGGGTTGCTTCAGAGGCTAAAAGAGAGCCCGGAGTTGTAATAGCAATAACCGCTGCATCGTTTTCGCGTGCGATTTTGGCAATTTCAACTAAATTTTTAGTACGTCCTGTATGTGAAATAATAACGACCACATCACCATCAGTACTATTTATGCAACTCATACGTTGCATAACAACATCATCAAAATAAGTGACAGGAATATTAAAACGAGAAAACTTATTCATGGCATCGTGAGCAACGGCTGCTGATGCACCTAAACCAAAAAAAGAGATTTTTTTAGCTTGCGTCAAAATATCAACTGCACGATTGATCGCTGCGATATCAATATTGTTTTTAACGTTTTCAAGTCCTGCCATTGCTGATTCAAAAATTTTATTGGTATAAGAAGAGACTGTATCGGAATCATCAATATTACGATTTACATAAGGCGTACCGTTGGCAATGCTTTGTGCTAATTGTAATTTGAAATCAGGAAATCCTTTTGTTGCCATACGTCGGCAAAATCGATTAACAGTCGGCTCACTGACATCAGCCGTTTTAGCCATTAAGGCAATGCTTGAATGGATAACTGTTTGTGGCGCAGTTAAAACAGCCTCTGCGACTTTTTTTTCTGATTTACTCAAGATGTCCAGATTAGACTGAACCCTTTCCAATATATTCATTAAATATACAGATCCTTGGCTTTGCCAATTTCAATAAAAGGAGAAATCTATAACGGTTTTATGAAAATATACTACGCAAAGAACAAGGCTTGCAGTGTAAACCATCGGTAAACAGGGCTTTTTTCGTTAAAGTATGACGTGTGTCTAACTTTCAAAGCTGAAAACAAGAAACAAAACTGTTGTAAAGTTACAAGAAAGGATAAAACGCTAGGCATAAAATGAAGCATTACAATATGTGTGGTAAGTTAAAGACTAATATGTGCAAGTGTATTTACTGAATACATCCAAAAGAGTACATTAATACAAAATTCTGTAACAAAATTACAAAATCTCATCATGAGGAGACGTTCTATGGCAGCGATATCGACTGCTCAGGCCTGTGATCTGGTTATCTTCGGTACGAAAGGGGATCTAGCACGCCGTAAGCTCATTCCATCATTATATCAATTGGAGAAAGCAGGATATATTCACCCTGACTCTCGCATTATTGGTGTCGGTCGTGCTGATTGGGATGTTGAGGCATATAAAAATGTCGCTCATGAAGCGTTAAAAACCTTTTTAAAAGAAGAAATTAACCCTGAAATTTGGCAGCGTTTAAGTGATCGCTTAGATTTTTGTAATCTTGATGTTAATGAAACCGACCATTTCATTGAGTTATCAAAGCATCTAAAACAAGATAAATTACCCGCTATCTATTATTTTGCTATGCCTCCAAGTACCTTTAGCGCAATGTGTCAGGGACTAGGTCATGCAAAATTAAATAAAGAGCCTAATCGTGTCGTAATGGAAAAACCATTAGGGACAGATTTAGCGTCTTCTGTTTCTATTAACGATAGCGTGGCGAAATACTTTAAAGAGACTCAAATTTATCGTATTGACCACTATTTAGGTAAAGAAACCGTTTTAAACCTATTAGCATTGCGCTTTGCAAACTCACTGTTTGTTAACAACTGGGACAATAAAACGATTGATCATGTCCAAATTACGGTTGCAGAAGAAGTGGGCATTGAAGGGCGTTGGGGATACTTCGATCAAGCAGGTCAAATGCGAGATATGGTGCAAAATCACCTATTACAAATCCTGACTATGATTGCAATGTCACCGCCAGCTGACTTAACAGCTGACAGTATTCGTCAAGAAAAAGTGAAAGTTTTACGTTCACTGCGTCGTATTGATAACACAAATATTCGCGAAAAAACAGTTCGTGGACAATATACGGGTGGTTTTGTACAAGGTCAAAAAGTACCTGGTTATCTTGATGAAGAAGGTGCCAATAAAACCAGCAATACAGAAACATTTGTGGCAATCCGCGCTGATATCGATAACTGGCGTTGGGCAGGTGTTCCGTTCTATTTAAGAACAGGTAAACGCCTACCAAGTAAATGTTCAGAAGTTGTGGTTTATTTTAAAAAGCCTGCGCTGAATATTTTCAGTGAGACTTATCAAGAGTTACCTCAAAATAAGCTGACTATCCGTTTACAGCCAGATGAAGGTATCGATATTGAAGTGCTAAACAAAGCACCTGGTCTTGATCATAAACACCGTTTACAAACAACTAAGCTGGACTTGAGTTTCTCTGAAACATTCAACCAAACGCATTTAGCGGATGCTTATGAGCGTTTATTGTTAGAAGCCATGCGTGGCATTCAAGCGCTATTCGTGCGTCGTGACGAAGTGGAAGAAGCATGGAAATGGGTTGATTCAATTATCAATGCATGGGAATGCGATAATGAGCTACCTAAACCCTATCAAGCTGGTACATGGGGGCCTGTTGCATCTGTTGCAATGATCACCCGTGATGGTCGTTCTTGGAATGAAATTGAATAATCAATAATGTCTTTATTGTTTATTCGACGATTAAGATACCCAGCTTTGCTGGGTATTTTTTACCTCTAAGCATAGATACAGCGCTTTAGATGAATAAAACCGCTGAAGGATCGTAAAACTACTGATTAACTATGCAATCTAATTTAAGTTGGAAATTAAAACTTAAACAAAACCAACCAATTAACTAAAAAATTTTCCTCAAAAGCATTGCTTTAAATAATTTGGCGTGATAGAAATATCATGTAACATTTAACCATCTTATATGAGGGTTCGGAGTATATCGTGCGGATGGTCTGTGCGATGAAAGAATAAATAATCATGACTAGCGCCAAAAGCGTCAAAGTTAAACGTTCTACCTATAAGTTATTCCTTTCTGCTATTTTATCCAGCGAACACTACTGGTGTGGCGCATTATAGAAATCTCTCATCTTAATTCCTGAGTTATCAGGAAATGACGTTGCCTTAACGTTTGGCTACTATTGCCGCCAGAAAGACTATCTACATATTCTCTATCTTCTGCGCAAGAAACGTTTCGGCGTATTTCAAATGTGTATGAGAGATGAAAAAATGATTTATTGGATATTTTTAGCATTAGCTATTGTTTGTGAAGTTATCGGTACTTTATCGATGAAGTACGCCAGTGTAAGCGGTGGTTACACCGGTATGATAGTGATGTGGTTAATGATTGCCACTTCCTATATCTTTTTAGCCATAGCCGTTAAAAAAGTGGCATTAGGTGTAGCATATGCACTGTGGGAAGGTATTGGAATTGTCATTATTACGACATTCAGCGTTCTGTGGTTTGGTGAATCACTTTCACCATTAAAATTAGGTGGTCTAGCAATGTTAATTGCAGGGATCACGCTTATAAAATCAGGTACTAAAAAATCGGCTGTTGCTAAGAAAACAACAGAATCGGTAAAAAGTATTGCCGGTAAAGCCAAGTACGTTGCCAGTGCTGTAAAAGGAGCGAATAAGCCAATTCCTGCCAATATTAAGGAGGCTTAATTATGTTAGCTCAATTTGAATGGTGGCATGGTGCGTTTCTGATACTTGCCGTAGTGCTCGAGATTGTCGCGAATATATTCTTAAAAATGTCTAACGGTTTTAGCCGAATGGGATTAGGAATATTATCACTGTTTTGTGTATTAGGTGCCTTTAGTGCACTGGCAATGGCAGTCAAAGGGATAGAGCTTTCTGTTGCTTATGCACTTTGGGGAGCATTCGGAATTATTGCAACCATTGCCGCGGGTTGGATCTTATTTAATCAACGACTCAATTATAAAGGATGGGGCGGAATTATATTATTACTGGTTGGTATGATAATGATTAAATTTGCCTAAATCTAATTAACTTAATAAATGAGATATTGATAAAACAAAAAATCTAATTATTACAGCAAATAAGTGACATTAAAAAGCTGAGTTCTTATGAATTCAGCTTTTTTATATAAACGTAACAGGTCAATAAATAATACCTATTTACATAGCCGCAATAATCTTAATTTCAACTTTATATTCAGGGTGCATTAATTGTGCTTGTACAGTACAACGCACTGGTGCGCTACCTTTGGCAACCCATGCATCCCACGCTTGATTCATTCCTGCAAAATCCTCTTTATTAGCTAAAAAAATTGTTGCATCAAGAATTTTAGTTTTATCAGAACCTACACGTTGTAACAAAACGTCAATTGCCGCTAATGTGTTTGCTGTTTGTTCAATAATATCGCCCGATAAATTTTCTGGCACCGCAGTGTAATAAATTGTGTCGTTATGAATAACAGCTTCAGACCAGCGATCTTCAGGGTCGATACGTTTAATTGTCATTATGAGTTCTCCTTTGTATTAACGGCATAGGTGGTACTTTTGGTTATCCACTGGCATAATTTACGTCTTATTTTATAAAAAGAGTATGCCTGTGTCAGACGATTTTGCAGAAAACGGGATTTTAACCCGAACTATTCCAGGATTTCATCCCCGTGAAGCTCAACGACAAATGGCGAAATCAATAGAGGAAACTATTGATAAGCAAGGTGTACTTATCGCTGAAGCGGGTACAGGGACAGGAAAAACGTATGCTTATCTTGTGCCCGCGTTGCGTTCGGGTAAAAAAACGATTATCTCAACAGGCTCTAAAGCCTTGCAAGATCAATTATATAGTCGAGATTTACCCACGATCATTGAAGCGATTAATTATGATGGTAATACGGCGTTATTAAAAGGGCGTTCTAACTATCTCTGCTTGGAAAGACTTGATCAACAAATGCTGAGTGGTGGTGATCTCGAGGCCGAAGTTTTGTCTGATGTAATGTATGTGCGTCAATGGTCAACGCAGACAGAAGATGGTGATGTGAGCCGTTGTCATAGCGTGGCTGAAGACAGTCGTGTTTGGCCTTTAGTCACAAGTACTAACGATAACTGTTTAGGCAGTGATTGCCCTCGCTATAAAGAGTGTTATGTTTTAAGTGCACGTAAAAAAGCAATGGATGCGGATATTGTGGTGGTTAATCACCATTTATTTATGGCGGATACTGTCGTTAAAGATACTGGTTTTGGTGAGCTAATTCCGGAAGCTGAAATTATGATCTTTGATGAAGCCCATCAAATTCCAGATATCGCTAGTCACTATTTTGGTCAACAACTTACCAGTAGACAGCTTTTTGATCTCGCCAGAGACATGACAGTTGCTTATCGCACAGAAGTCCGTGATCAAGTTCAGTTGCAAAAAAGCGCTGATAGATTAACGCAAATGGTGATGGATTTTCGCTTAGCGTTAGGTGATACGGGGTATCGTGGAAATTTACGTGAGCTATTGCAAGGTGGTGAAACAAAACGTTTTCTTACGTTACTGGATGATGCCTTAGAACTGAGCTATGACGTAATGAAACTTTCGTTAGGGCGAAGCCAATTACTTGATAGTGCTTTTGAACGCGCCACCGTTTATCGCAATCGCTTAAAACGCCTGATGGATACCACAATTCCGGGTTATAGCTACTGGTTTGAAAGTTATGGTCGCCATTTTTTACTGGCCATTACGCCACTTTCTGTGGCCGATAAATTTCGTGAGCTTATCAAATCACATAAAAGTAGTTGGGTGTTTACCTCTGCAACACTTTCTGTAAATGAACAGATGTCTTATTACACAGACAGGCTCGGTTTAGAAAATGCGACAACACTGATTTTAAACAGTCCGTTTGATTATCAACATCAGACATTACTCTGTGTACCACGTTATTTGCCACCATTAAATCAATCTTATACGGCGAAACGTTTAGCCACTATGCTCACGCCTGTTATTTTAAAAAACCAAGGTCGCTGTTTTTTCCTCTGTACTTCACATGCCATGATGCGTGGACTTGCCGAAGAATTCAAAGCCAGTTTGCCATTACCCGTATTGATGCAAGGAGAGATGAGTAAAACGCAATTACTGCAAAAATTTATCTCATCAGGAAATGCGCTTTTAGTGGCGACTCAAAGTTTTTGGGAAGGTGTTGATGTGCGTGGAGATACATTGTCTTGTGTGATTATTGATAAATTACCCTTTACAGCACCTGATGATCCTTTATTAAGAGCACGTATTGAAGATTGTGAGTTGCGGGGCGGAGATGCCTTTAAAGATGTCCAAATTCCTGATGCTGTTATTAGTTTAAAACAAGGTGTCGGGCGATTAATTCGTGATGTACACGATTATGGTGCAATTATAGTTTGTGATGATAGATTGGTTTCTCGTGCATATGGCGAGGTTTTTTTAAGTAGTCTGCCACCATCACCACGAACGCGTTCACTCGAAAAAACAATGAAATTTTTGAGCCAACGCGCACAGCAGAATGAAATACAAGAAATATCGGATTCATAATAGCGATCGCACAGAATGTGTGTTTATTCTGTTGAACACTATTATGATATTATTATTCCTCTTTTAATTATCGAATTTGCCGGAGTTATGGCGTGTCACTGCGAATTTTAGCAATTGATACTGCAACAGAATCTTGTTCAGTTGCAGTTTGGAATGAAGGCGTTGTTGCTTCACGTTTTGAAATCTCACCTCGTGAACATACACAAAAGATTTTACCTATGGTGAAAAGCGCCTTAGAAGAAGCAAACATCACATTGCAATCATTAGATGCACTTGCTTTTGGACGAGGCCCAGGGAGCTTTACTGGCGTTCGTATTGGTGTTGGTGTTGCACAAGGTATTGCGTTAGGTGCTGAGTTGCCCATGATTGGTATTTCATCACTTGCCACAATGGCTGAAGGTGTCTTTAGAACAACGGGTATTAAACAAGTTCTCGTGGCAATCGATGCGCGTATGGGTGAAATCTATTGCGCTCAATATCAGCGTAATGATGCAGGTGCTTGGGTGGGGGAAGACACTGAAGCGGTGATGAAACCTGAGCAGTTTATTGAAGCATTACAATCAACAACAGGAACATGGGCAATGGCAGGTACAGGCTGGCAAGCTTATCCTGATTTAAAAAAAGCGTTGTCTTTCACTGTTGTTGAAACTGAGATTACATTACCTGCTGCACAAGATATGTTACCCCTTGCTGTAACCGCTTGGCATGAAGGTAAAGCAACCAAAGTTGAAGACGCTGAGCCTGTGTATTTACGTAATGAAGTGACGTGGAAAAAATTGCCCGGTCGTGAATAGATTTGTGAGTATCTATTAGAAATCGAAGAGTAAAGCTATAATAGTACTATAGAGTAACGTCAATAATGACTTGCAATGAGGTGGTTTATGAACAGACAATTAAACTACCGTTTGGTAAGCAAAGCGCTATTTCTATCTGGTGCTTTGTTTCTGGCGGGATGCGTCTCTATACCTGAATCAATAAAAGGTACATCAGCAACGCCTGTTACTGATTTAAATGGAGTTTTTGTTGCACCTGAGCTTTATATTGGCCAAGAAGGGCGTTTTGGTGGACGTGTGATTGATGTTAAAAATCTTCAATCATCAACACAGCTAGAAATTGCTGTTATGCCTCTTTCTCAATATGATGCTGCGCCCGAATTGCAACAGCCTTCTATTGGTCGTCTCTATGCGAATGTTATGCATTTCTTAGATCCTACCGATTATAAAAATCAGTATGTAACAGTAGTTGGTACTATTAAAGGTGTTGAAACTGGCAAAGTCGGTGAAGCGAGTTATCCATTTTTACGTATTGATGTGACGGGCATGAAACGTTGGACGCTGACACAACAAGTCATTATGCCAGCACCTGTTATGACATGGGGATATTATGGAGATGGCCCATATTGGGGTTATCATCATGGATATGGCGGTTACGGTGGATATCCATATGGAACCGGTCAGGTTGTGCCCGTTTTAGAATAAAAAATGGGTATTAGATTCCATGACAAAATAATATTTTATCTCCATTTGTGAGAAACGGTGTATAATCAATATCTATAATATATTAGGTAACTATCTAATAGAGTTATTAAAGTTGAATAAAAATAAAAGAGAGGGCGGTTTTGACCGCCTTCTTTTTTGTTAATCTAAAAATAAAATATTTAGTGACACACTTCGCATCTTCACAACAGAAAATTGTTTGTGCTGGTAGGATGAGTTAATACTTTGTTAAAAATGAAACATAATGTTAACCCAAGAAGTGCGATTAATCAGGAGTACTACTTTGGAAAAAGTCTGGCTTAAACGTTATCCGGCAGATGTTCCGGCTGAAATTGACCCGGACCGTTTTGCATCCCTTGCTGAGATGCTTGAAAACGCTGTCGCAAATTACGCAGATCAACCCGCCTTTATCAATATGGGCGAGGTCATGACTTATCGCAAACTTGAAGAGCGTAGCCGTGCTTTTGCAGCATACTTGCAAAACGGCTTAGGATTAAAAAAAGGTGATCGTGTTGCCTTAATGATGCCTAATTTACTGCAATATCCTATCGCGCTTTTCGGTATTCTTCGTGCAGGCATGGTTGTCGTAAACGTAAACCCACTTTACACACCAAGAGAACTTGAACATCAATTAAATGACAGTGGTGCAAATGCCATTGTAATAGTCTCTAACTTTGCGCATACGCTCGAAAAAATCGTATTTAATACCAGTATTAAACACGTTATTTTAACCCGAATGGGTGATCAGCTATCTCGTCCTAAAGCAACATTAGTAGACTTTGTTGTTAAATATATCAAACGATTAGTGCCTAAATATAACTTGCCTGATGCCATTTCATTCCGTAGAGCAATGCATTTTGGTTATCGTATGCAATATATCAAACCTGAAATTACAGGAAGTGACCTAGCTTTCTTGCAATACACAGGGGGAACAACAGGTATTGCTAAAGGTGCTATGTTAACGCACCGCAATATGTTGGCAAATCTTGAGCAAGCAAAAGCGGCTTATGTACCTGCACTAAATGTAGGTAAAGAGCTGGTGGTTACAGCGTTACCGCTATATCACGTTTTTGCTTTAACCGTAAACTGTCTGCTCTTTATTGAAATTGGTGGTAAAAATTTACTTATTACCAACCCTCGTGATGTGAAAGGCACAATTAAAGAGCTAGGACGTTACCCTGTCACGGCAATTACTGGCGTAAATACTTTATTTAATGCTTGGTTACAAAATCCAGAATTCCGTCAGCTTGATTTTTCCAAACTAAACCTCTCTGTTGGCGGTGGTATGCCCGTTCAAAGTAGTGTTGCTAAAGAGTGGGAAGAGTTAACGGGTAAACATTTGTTAGAAGGTTATGGTTTGACTGAATGTTCTCCTTTAGTCACTGGTAACCCTTATAATTTGAAAAAATACAGTGGTAGTATTGGCTTACCTGTACCTTCAACGGATGTGAAGTTTATGGATGATGAAGGTAACGAAGTTGACCGCACTGTAGGCGGTGAAATGTGGGTTCGTGGTCCTCAAGTAATGAAAGGTTATTGGAATCGTCCTGATGCAACTGATGAAGTTTTACATGATGGTTGGGTTGCAACTGGTGATATTGCTACAATGGATGACGAAGGCTTTATTCGTATCATTGATCGCAAAAAAGATATGATCTTAGTTTCAGGCTTTAATGTATACCCTAATGAAGTCGAAGAAGTTGTCACGGCGCATCCTAAGGTTTTAGAATCAGCTGCAATTGGCGTACCGAGTAAAAACTCAGGTGAAGCAGTTAAAGTTTTCATTGTGAAAAAAGATCCATCATTAACAGAAGATGAGATAAAAACACACTGTCGTCGTTACCTAACAGGTTATAAAGTACCTAAAATTATTGAGTTCCGCGATGAATTACCAAAATCAAATGTTGGTAAAATTTTACGCAGAGAGTTAAGAAATGAAGAAAAAGAGTTGAAAACCTCAACTGAATCTTGATACAACACTCAATAACCTTTTTCAATTTCGCCGGTTTATACCGGCGTTTTTGTGATTACATAAAAAAGTCATTAGACATAAAAATAAGAGAAACCTGTTTTGAATTATCAATTGATTACGACAGACACTGCATTAGATACCGCCTGTAAAGCCGCTTCTGAGGCTTCACAAATAGCTTTAGATACAGAGTTTGTCCGCATACGAACCTATTACCCACATCTTGGTTTGATCCAGATGTATGACGGTAAGCAGATCTCTCTTATTGATCCGTTAGCAATTAAGGATTGGGCTCCTTTTGTTGAGCTACTAACAAACTCAGACATTATGAAGTTTCTCCATGCGGGAAGTGAAGATCTCGAAGTCTTTTCTCACCAGTTTGGCTGTGTTCCAACACCTATGATTGACACTCAAGTCGTTGCTGCATTCTTAGGTCATCCCATTTCTTGTGGTTTTGCGACATTAGTTGAGAAATATGAAAATGTTGCACTCGATAAAAGTGAATCTCGAACAGATTGGCTAGCGCGACCTTTAACTGAAAAACAGTGCCAATATGCCAGTGGTGATGTTTTCTATTTGCTACCTTTAGCTGAAAAATTAATTAAAGAAGCTGAAGAAGCAGGCTATATGGATGCCATTGCAGATGAATGCAACATGATTGCAGAACGTCGACAAGAAACGGTTGTACCAGAGCTTGCCTATCGTGATATTAGCAATGCATGGCAATTAAAAGGCCAACAGCTAGCATGCTTACAAATGCTTGCTCAGTGGCGTTTAAATCAAGCTAAATCTCGTGATATGGCATTAAACTTCGTTGTAAGAGAAGAACATTTATGGTCTGTTGCTCGTTATTTTCCTTCATCACTAGCAGAATTAGATGCGTTATCGCTTTCTGGTCAAGAAATTCGTTGTCATGGTCGTCGCTTATTAGATTTTGTTGCTAAGGCAAAAGAAATTAAAGATGAAGATTGCCCAGAGCCTATTGGCAATTTAATTGAACAACCAAACTATAAAAAAGCGTTTAAAGCAATCAAATCGGTTATTCAAGAAATTAGTGAAGACAAGCGTTATAACCCTGAATTATTAGCCTCAAGAAGACAAATAAATCAATTATTGAGTGTTCATTGGAAAATAAGAGAAGGGCAACCTGAGCTTACTTCACGCTGGCGTAAAGCCTTATTAGAAGAAAAAGTCACTGAAATTTTGGCACAATATTCCTAAATTTGTTAACGGCTTATTTTCTAATAGCAAATACTTGAAATGAAGTCGGTATCATTAGTTCAATAAATAGGAGTCTCTTTTGAGGCTCTTATTTTTTGCGCACAAAAAAATCGCCTATAAAAAATAGGTGATACGGATTAATAAGCTAAATAAACAGGGCGTAAAATAAACGTTATAACGGAATAAAAAAACTCCTTTGACTTATCACCAATGATCAAAATAGCAACGAGATATAGCGCTATTTGCGCATTCAGGTGTATTCAATTTGTATATAATTAAACACAGAGCCAATCAAATTAATTATAGTTCATGGCTGGCTCTGTGAATAATGACTTATATAAAGCGTAAAATATGATTTACTTTGTAGGTTCTTCACTCTCAGGTAAAGTCACATTTAGCTCTAATACAGAGATATCATCACCTTTTTGTTCAAATTGAACTGAAAGCATCTCTGGATCTATCTGCACATATTTGCAGATGACACCTAATAAATCTCTTTTCATATCAGGTAAATAAGCTGGCTCGCTATCACCACGGCGGCGTTCTGCTACGATAATTTGTAGACGCTCCTTGGCAATATTAGCTGTCGACTTTTTACGCGACAGGAAAAAATCTAGTAAAGCCATCTTTTACCCCCCAAAAAGGCGTTTCAGAAAGCCTTTTTTCTCTTCTTCAATAAAACGGAATGGATGTTCTTCACCTAACAAACGATTTACTGTATCTGAATAGGCTTTACCCGCATCAGACTCGCTATCTAAAATAACAGGTTCACCTTGGTTAGATGAACGTAAAACAGATTGATCTTCTGGAATAACACCCAAGAGTGGAATGCATAGAATTTCAAGGACATCTTCCATACTTAACATATCACCACGGTTAACACGACCGGGGTTATAACGTGTTAATAGCAGATGTTCTTTAATTGGTTCTTCACCACGTTCAGCACGACGTGATTTCGAGGCAAGAATGCCTAAAATACGGTCGGAGTCACGTACTGATGACACTTCAGGGTTTGTGGTGATAACAGCTTCATCTGCGAAATAAAGAGCCATCAAAGCGCCACTTTCGATACCCGCAGGTGAATCACAGATAATAAAATCAAAACCCATTTCATCAAGTTCATCTAATACTTGTTCGACACCATCACGAGTGAGCGCGTCTTTATCTCTTGTTTGTGAAGCAGGGAGAATAAATAGATTTTCTGTACGCTTATCTTTAATCAATGCTTGATTTAAAGAAGCATCACCCTGAATAACATTAACAAAATCATAAACAACTCTACGTTCACAACCCATGATAAGGTCTAGATTACGCAACCCAATGTCAAAGTCGATAACAACCGTCTTATGACCTTTTTGAGCGAGGCCGGTAGAAATGGCCGCGCTGGAAGTTGTTTTACCAACCCCACCTTTACCTGACGTAACAACAATAATGCGTGCCATGGAGTGATTCCTTGTCGATGCTCTAAATTAAGTTCTCGATTGTTAATTCATTCTCTTGCAAACTCAGTTGTACTGATTTACCAACAAAGTCTGTAGGAATTTGGTCGCTTAGCCAATATTGACCAGCAATAGAAACAAGTTCAGCAGACAGATGTGTACAAAAAATATGACTCTCTTGATCACCCGATGCTCCTGCAAGCACACGTCCACGTAACACACCGTAGACATGAACATTACCATCAGCAATTAATTCAGCGCCTGCACTTACATTACTGATAACGACTAAATCGCTATTTTGAGCATAAATACGCTGACCTGAACGCACAGGTGTATGGATGATTTTTGTTTTTTGACGAACAACTGTCGGTGCTTCATTCGTTTTATCGTTATTTGCCTGAGTGCTTGGCTTAACTATTTTACCTTCATTTAAGATAGGTAACTGTGCGGCAATTATCGCTTCTTTCTGTTGAGCGTTTGAACTACCACTAATTCCCACGACTCGTAAGCCAGCATCTTCTACAATTCGCCTCAGTTTTTTAAAATCAATATTTTCATCTGCCAAAGCAGAGACATTGATAACCACAGGTGCGTTTTTCAGAAATTGAGGCGCTTGTGCAATTTTTTCTGAAATAGCCTGACGAATAACTTTCGGTGTTCCATCGTTTAAATGGAGTACTGAAAGGGTAAAATTACTGCCTTTTAACTCAATGGGCGTGTTTGACATCTATCTGACTCAGTAAATTTTTTATAATCTGGCACAAAAAACCAGAGACGATATTACGAAAGTATATAAGCATGTTATATTTACTAAAATATTCAGGCAAGTCGCTTATTTTAATAATTAGAGTTTAATGAAAATGATTTGTGCAATTTACCGTAGTACCAAACGTGATCAAACTTATTTATACATCGAAAAAAAGGATGATTTCTCTCGAATTCCGGACGAATTATTACAAAGTTTTGGCGAACCACAATTTTCAATGTTGCTTAATCTCGCGGATAGACAGCGTTTAGCGCATGCTGACATTGAAAAAGTCAAAAAAGCATTAGTTGAGCAGGGTTTTTACTTACAAGTTCCACCCCCTGTCGAAAGTATGTTAAATGCTTATTTAGATGAATTAAAAAAATCAGAAAAAACTGAATAAATCATCGAGATAAAAGGAGCATAAATGTTCAAATATTCATTCATCGCTGTGATTGTTTCCGGTTTAATGTTATCTGCGTGTACTCATAGCCAACAAAAATTGGCTGAAAGGCAAATTACTGCACCAGAGGAAAAGGCAGTTGAAACACAAAAAATGCCTCGATGGAAACAAGTGAATGTTGCATCGTTAGAACAAGCGTTTCCTAAAGAAACTCGTACTTCTGCACAATTTCCTGCTTATGTTGAAGCGTTAAAATTGAAAGCAGCTCAATTGGGATATAAACAAGAAACAATAGATTTTGCTTTTTCAGAAGCACATTTTATTGAACGAGTGATTAAATCAGACCGTAATCAACCGGAAAAGAAAATCACACTCGATGTTTATTTACCGCGCATTGTCACCAATGGGCGTTTAAACCAAGGGGCTAAGCTTTATCAAGAGAATCAAGATACCCTAGAACAAATCAGCAAAAAATATGGTGTGCCTGCAAACTATATTGTTGCGTTATGGGGACTTGAGAGTGGCTTTGGTAAGGTGCAAGGCAAAGAAGATGTTGTCTCTGCACTTGCAACGCTTGCGTTTGAAGGCCGTCGAGAAGAACTTTTTGCTCGTCAATTGATGGCAGCATTAGAGATTATTGAAGAAGGACATATCCCTCAAGGACAGCGTCTCAAAGGCTCTTGGGCGGGTGCTATGGGGCAAACTCAGTTTATGCCATCTTCCTTCCTAACTTATGCCGCAGATGGCAATGGTGATGGAAAAATCGATATTTGGAATACTCAAGAAGACGCATTTGCTTCGGCTGCTAACTATTTAGCGACTGAAGGTTGGAAAAGTGGACTTCCTTGGGGAGAACAGGTTACTTTATCGGTAGATTTTAACCAACAGCTTGAAGGCATTAAGACCGAACAGAAAAAAACGGTCGCTCAATGGAAAGCGTTGGGTGTTCAATTACCTGTAAATAGCCAATTGAACGATGCTATGACTGTATGGTTAATCATTCCTGATGATGATTTGCACAGAAGCTATTTAGTAACACAGAACTTCCGTACGATTATGCATTGGAACAGCTCTTACTTTTTTGCCCTCAGTATTGTCACAATGGCTGATGGCGTTGCTAATAAAATAAATTCACTACCTAACGCGAGCTAATCGCGTTTTTATAGTGAAATAAAACACAGCAATTTACCTAAAAGGAACACATTATGTATCAACATCGTGATTGGGAAGGTGCGTTACTTGATTTTCCTGTCAATAAAGTGATTTGCGTTGGCAGTAACTATGCAAATCACATTAAAGAGATGGGGTCCGTTCGCTCAGAAGAGCCTGTGATTTTTATCAAACCAGAAACAGCAATGTGTGATATTCGCCAACCTATTGCTATCCCAAAAGATATGGGAGCGGTTCATCACGAAATTGAATTAGCGGTACTTATCGGTCAGCCACTTAAGCAAGCTAATGAAGATAGGGTTGATCGTGCAATTGCGGGTTTCGGTCTTGGTCTTGATCTCACATTACGTGACTTACAAGGTAAATTGAAAAAAGCAGGGCAACCATGGGAAAAAAGTAAAGCATATGATGGCTCTGCACCATTATCAGGTTTTATCCCTGTCAATTCATTTGGCGACCCGCAAAATGCGGATTTAATGTTACGTGTTAATGACGAGATTCGTCAGCAGGGTAACAGTCGTGATATGCTAACCCCTGTTTTACCCCTTATCAGCTATATGTCTCGCTTTTTTACTCTACGTCCTGGTGATGTGATTTTAACGGGGACACCTGAAGGTGTTGGTCCTCTAGAATCAGGCGATATGTTGGTATTAAGTGTTAATGAACATCAGCTGACAACGCGGGTTATTTAATTCGTATTAGATGAGCAATAAGGTAATAACGTAGAGATGACACAGGCTTTTTGGCAGACTAAAACATTAGATGAAATGAGTGATGATGAGTGGGAATCGCTCTGTGACGGGTGTGGACAGTGTTGTTTACACAAGTTAATGGATGACGATACTGATGAGATATATTTTACCAATGTCGCTTGTAATCAGCTAAATATTAAAACTTGCCAATGCAGTAATTATGAAGATCGTTTCCGTTATGAGCCAGATTGTATCAAACTTACACGGTATAATTTACCAACATTTGAGTGGCTACCAATGACATGTGCGTATCGCCTGTTAGCAGAGGGTAAGACGTTACAAAGTTGGCATCCACTTATTGCAGGTAATAAAGCAAAAATGCACCAAGGCAATATTTCCGTAAGATATATTGCGGTACCAGAAACGGAAGTTGAAGATTGGGAAGATCATATTCTTAATCGTCCGAAAGGGCGTGGTTAATTACTTCTTTTCATTAAAAAGCGCCTTTATAGGCGCTTTTTGTTAAAGGAGCTAAGTAATGACAATAGATATTGCTGGGTCAGCTATACCGATTGACATGATGTCAATGATAAAAAATTCCTGATTTGATGCCAATAAGAGAAAAAATATTCATCAAATAATCTTTTTAAGAAAATCTATTGACGAGATGGAAAATATAGTCCATGATTATTCTCATGGTGGGAAATTTGAATTTCACCAACTAAATGAATAAATGCCTCGCTTATGCGGGGCTTTTTGCATTTTAGTGCTGTGAAAATTCCCGCCATATTTTATAGCAAAATTCTGAGTCGTATTCAGTCATTGAAAAGCACATCAATATTAGAATGATGCGCTTTTCTTTATCGTTTATTACCAGAATTCACTAAAAGAGAAGAATGGATTTTCTCTTATCTAAAACATCAAAACTCGCTTCGGCGAGTTTTTTTGTTTTTCTTCATTTTATAAAAAGGAATTTTATATGAAACGTATTACCCCGATTATTTTATCACTTCTCATGGTTTCAACTAGCTATGCCAATTCAGAGACGATGGTAGGGCCTGATCTTGAAACACAACCATCTGCCGTTGCGCGTGATACTTCAATGCGTGCAATGAATGATGAAAACTGTGGTATTGGTTGTCCATTAGGAGGCAGTGAAACCACAATTCAACGTGATGTTTATACATTAAATAATAATAGCGAAACCAAGTTTGCGGACTGGGTTGCTTATTTAGTGACTAAAGACAGTATTGGTAGTGGTAAAGCACGTAACTGGAAAAAAGACCCAGCTTTAGGTAATGATGAAACCTTATCGCCAACGGATTACAAAAATGCCAATGCCACATTAAAAGTTGACCGTGGTCATCAGGCGCCTTTAGCTTCATTGGCTGCGTTGCCTGGCTGGAATGCACTTAACTATCTTTCGAATATCACACCACAAAAAGCAGATTTAAACCAAGGTGCGTGGGTGCGATTAGAAGATCAAGAGCGTAATTTGGCAAAAGAAGGTCATAAAGTCTTTACAGTTACTGGTCCTATCTATGAAAGAGATATGGGTAAATTGCCAAGTACAGATAAAGATCACACAATTCCAAGCGCTTATTTTAAAGTGGTTTTTCTAAATGATTCACCTGAAAACTCCTCTTATGCAGCGTTTATTATGGATCAACAAACACCGAAAAAAGCAAATTTCTGTGAATTCCAAGTAACTGCGGCAGAAGTGGAAGCACGTACAGGTCTAACACTTTGGAGTCAATTACCTGAAAGCGCTCAAGGTGTGAAATCTCAATCTGGTGAGTTAGTCAAAAAAATGGGATGTACGGTATTAAAATAAGATTTTAAACCGATTTCTTAGTAAGTAATAAAAAAGGTCACTCAATTGAGTG
This sequence comes from Proteus sp. TSJ240517, assembly GCF_047921575.1. Taxonomy (NCBI): domain Bacteria; kingdom Pseudomonadati; phylum Pseudomonadota; class Gammaproteobacteria; order Enterobacterales; family Morganellaceae; genus Proteus; species Proteus sp. TSJ240517. The sequence continues at coordinate 410,086 of NZ_JBLRMH010000001.1, read as the reverse complement.
ACCTTTATCAATATAGTTAAATGGCTATAATTTAGCGGTTTTCAAGATTAATAAGCTGGTGTCGCTGATTAAAAAACTTCTTATAGGTTAAATAGCAAGCAATAATGGTTGAAATACTGGCTGTTGCCATCAACATAAAAGTCACCATAATTTGATATTTAACAGCTTGTAATGGATCAACACCGGCAAAAATAAGCCCTGACATCATACCCGGTAAACTCACAATACCCACAGTTTTTGCTGCATCAACGGTCGGGATCAATGAAGATTTAATGCTATCTCGAATAATACTCATTGAGGCTAATTTAGGTGTCGCACCAAGGCTTAACATCTCTTGCAATTGCTGTTGTTGATTTTGAAAACGTTGACCCAAATTATTATAACAAAGCCCTGTTGCTATCATCGCATTACCCGCAATCATCCCCGTAATAGGAATAATTTGAATTGGTGTAAAAGCAATAGAACTGGTGAGCAATAAAATAGTTAAAGTTAATAGTGCCCCAGTTGTAATAGCAGTAAATGAGATCAGAAAAATATCTTTAACGTATTTACTTCGCTTTTTGGCATTATGAGCCGCGTTATAGCAGATAAATAACACCATTAAGAAGGTGAGAATAAAATGGTCAACATGGAAAATATAGGTCAAGACATAGCCAACAATTAATAGTTGAATAATGGCTCTTGCTGTACTCCAAATAATATCTTTTTCTAAAGCTAGTTTTTCTTTGCGACTAATAAAAATAGCCACGAGAACTAATAAAAGCGAGAAAATTAGAGATTCATTGCTTATCGTATGTTCGTTCATAATATTATGTTCGCTCATAACAAAAGGATGACTGAGAAAGAAATAAAAAATCAGGCATCATTGTGAGAAGGTAATAAAATCACATCATCAGCGTGTTTTATTTCATTTTGATCGTGAGTAACCCACAACACAGCAAGATTTTGATCTTTAACGTAGTGGTGAATAACATCATTCACTTTTGTTTTATTATCTTCATCTAATGCACTTGTTATCTCATCAAGTAATAAGATTTTTGGCATAAATTGCAGATTTCTTATCAGTGAAATACGCTGTTTTTCACCGCCAGAAAGTTCATTAATTCCTTTTTTCATAATGGATTCAGGTAAACAAAAATAATCCAAATCATGTGCTAGTTTCTTATCATCCACTGAGAGTTTTCGTAAGAAATAAGGAAATTTAAGGTTATCGTAAACAGTTTCACCAAATAACATAGGTGCTTGAGTGCAATAAGAAACTTGTTGACGATATTCTTCGGGTGACAACGTTAAATAGTCTTTATTTTCAAAGAAAATTGAACCCTTGGTAGGTGATAATAGAGAAGCGACAATCTTGAGTAAGGTACTTTTACCACAACCTGAAGGGCCTGTGATAAGTTTAAATTCAGAAGGTTGAAGTTCAAAATTGATATCATCGAGGATAGTTTTGTTATCGACTCGATAACTTATTTTATCAAGACGTAAAAGTGCAGTCGTGCTTTCCATTCTTATCCCAAACTTAAAAGAGAGAATAATAATTATTATACAGAATTAACGATATAAAGATCCTGCTTTAAATCAGTTAGTAAGCAAATTTGTTACTATTGAAGTATAGGATAATAAGAATGCGAGCCAATAAAAAAGATAAAATTATTTTGTATATTGAGAGTACCACTGCTGTATATCGCTGATTATTTCATTCGTTAAACGCTCGCCTTGTTCATTATAAAACCCATGATCTAGCTTATTGTATTTAATAAATTTCACATTAGGCTGATTGATATCTTGGCTTAATTGATGAAATGCATCGACATTTACATTAGTGTCATTAAGTGTCTGAATAATTAATACAGGGGTGTGTTGATTACTTTTAATGACTTTGAGTAAATCGATAGTAAAAAATTGTTGCCACCATATTTTACTGTGTTCGCTTATAAATTGTTCATCATCTATTTGATTATTTTTTATTGCGTCAGCAAATTGCTGAAAGCCATTTAGAGCATCTTCAACGTGTTCTTTCGGTGTGGTATGGCGGATATTATAAAGAACATCATCAAGAAAAAAACGACCCCCGCCATTTAACGCAATAGCTGCTTTAATATCATTGCGCTTAGTTACCACTAAATGCACCATCGTGGCGCCTTCACTTCCACCAATTAAAATAATATTCGGATACTGTGAGGATAATTTATCTAACACAGCTTCATAATCTTCGATTCGTTGCTTGGGATTATCATGACGCTTATAGATTTTAGGACAATCAACACGTTCACCATCATATTGTGAATAAGGTAATAGGGCGGTAATACCGTATTTTTCCACCATGAGAACATCACTATTTGGTAACCACTGACCAAAGGTTTCTTGGATAAACATGTTATTTTTAATGCTGTTACAGTCAGAGCCTTGCATTAATACTAATAGAGTTTGGTTTTTTTCAGCTCGTTTATCCAAGTAATAGCTAATTTCACTACCATCTTTCCGTGGGAGTAGATGTGTCGATATTTTTGCATAACTTGCAAAAGAAGGAAGCAAAAAAGTAGAGAGTAAAAATAGAAGTGAAATGCGCATGATCACCTTATTTGTTTTTGTAGGGAGGTAATACGAAATTTTATTTTAATAATAAGTAAACAGCTAATTTAGTGAATTATTGTACAGAAACAAGTGATGAAAAATTTATCGCACAGATAGTCACTATGAAATTAATCTGCTCTTAATAAAATAGCCTGAAAATTCAAGCTATTTGAGGATCATCAATGGATGGGAACGAAATAATCAATCTCTAAGGTTTTTGGTAATTCCATTAAATCAACATCAGTTTCTATACTGACATACCTTTCAATATCAGCGCCTAAGCGACGACATAAACCTAATGCAGGTAGCGTATAAAAATAAATTTTCATCGCAAACTGCTTATATTCTTCTAATGTTCCCTTAAATTGAAATCGGACATAACGTCCTCCTTCTATCACTCTTTTTCTAAAACCACTGGTTTTTGTAAAATGATCTAAGTTATTCAAGCCAATTTCATAATCAATTTGGATTTTATTTTTACGTAAAGTATTGGGTTGGTATGAGATAAGCACCGTACTTTCCGTAAAATTTTTATCAGTATACAGTAAAAAATCATTCCAAAATTGATGACGAATATCTTCATGTAATTTGCCAATATCTTCTATAGAGCAAAAATATTGATATTGCATGCCGTAAACATAACTGTCTGGTAATTCCATAATCTTAGGAATAGGTAAATCAATAACATCAAAATTAATGGGGGGCTGGAAATTATTACCACAAAGATTATCAAGTTTACGATATTCCGTTGGTGTAACACCAAATGTTGCTTTAAAGCGACGAGTAAATGACTGTTGAGAATCAAATTGATAACGCAATGCAACAGTGAGAATAGGTAACTTTGTTAACCGTAACTCTGTTGCAGCTTTTGTTAAACGTCTTCCTCGAATATACGAAGCAAGCGTTAAACCCGTTGCTTGTTTAAATACACGTTGTAAGTGCCACTTTGTGTAACCTGATTTAATTGCCACATCATCAAGTAACAACGGTTTTTCCAGATTCACCTCAATCCAGAGAAGGAGTTCTTTGATAATTTCTATATTAAATGAGGATAAGGTATTGGAGGGGATAAGCCCATTGTACTGAGATGACATGATGATTTCCTGAAAATATTTTGTTCAGTTTACACGAAACTGATACCCATATATTATTACATACTTATGGTATGTTTTAAGGGTTTTATCATGAAAATAAAATCACGGCAACAAGAGAATTCAGAGCAAACGCGCTCTGCGTTACGTGAAGCTGCACAAGAACTATTTATAAATCAAAACTATTGTGATGTTTCTGTTGATGAAATATCACGTCACGCAAGAGTAACGAAAGGGGCGTTTTATCACCACTTTAGTAATAAGAAAGCTTTATTAAAAGAGTGCTATCTTTTTCAGGTTGATAAGGTTGTTGAAAAACTGGTTCAAATTCCTACCTATGATGATCAATGGCAAGAGTTAGAGGCTATTTTTAGTTTCTGTGTTGATCATATTTATCAACATAAAGATAAGCTTATTCCCCTACAAGAAATAATTTCCGTTTTAGGTTGGAAGGAATGGGATGAAATTGATTCACAAATTCTTATTCCTCGAATAAAAAAATGTGTAGATACGCTTTATGATAAACAAGAAATTTGTACCTATTCTCCTGATATTGTCGTTAATTTAATTTATGGATTTGTTACGCATATTGCGATTAATTTAAAAAATGAAACTACATTACCTGAAAATGCTTGTAAGGATTTTAAAACGATATTTTCTGATTTTTTAATGGGAATGAAACAATCTTCAATAAATGTGAAAGACCATAAATAGCACAAAAATAATGATAGGTGTGATGTAGTTTGGGTAAAAATAAATAGGGTAAAGGATCAGAATATTATGACAATAGAAGTGCCTAAGAGTCATTTCACCGCAACGGGCATTGTATTCAATGAACAGGGCAAATTCCTTCTCCATTTACACTCTAAAATAGGTTGTTGGTTACCACCTGGTGGTCATATAGAAGAAAATGAAGAGCCACAAGATGCAGTATTAAGAGAAATAGAAGAAGAAACAGGCTTACTGTGTGAGTGTCTTTGCTATCAACCTGAATTTAGCCTTAACCTCAATAACAATGATGTTATTGAGCTTGTAAAACCTCTCGCCATTTTAAAAGAACCCATCCACGATAAAAAACAAGGATTTCATTATCACATTGATATGATTTACCTTTGCAAGCCGCTAAAAAATAGCCGATTAACAAATAATTCTTTCCAATGGCTTTCTTTGGAAGAAGTTAGAAAAATAGAAACCCCATTAAATGTGATAAGACTTATTGAACTAACTGAAAAACTATTAATAGAAAAAATTATTTAAATTTCTTAATAAAGATAAATTACTCATAATAAATAAACAATAAAAGCGGTTTTTAGAAACTGCTTTATTTTTATTGGAAATAAAACACTTTTAAAACTCACTGTAAATTAATCTCAGAATTAAATTAATTAATGTTAATAGGTAAATATACCTATTAAAACTTAATATGAAAATATATAAATAAAATCAAAAAAACTAAAATATAATTAATAAATTATCTTTTTCTGAGTAAAATCACCTTCATTGCGGGATATTATATAGTTAATTTGTATCTTGGTGGCTAAAACAATCGTTTATTTCATAAATGAAAAATGGTTTTCACTATACTCTAAAGTTTTCTCTCATTATTACCGACATTATAAACAAAGGTAGATCCTACGTGCCTTTATATTCTAATGAATAAATCTTAGCCTTATTTTATTGACACTAGGGAATATGCTCTTTATCAGAGAAAGAGTGCATTCTGATATCTTACAAATGTACAGATAACAAACTCTGTATATTTTGATGGAATATGACCATGTTTAAAAATATCAGTATAGAAAAGACCGTTAAGGTCATGCTGGCCATTTTGTTTGCGTTGATTATGAGTATTATTTATTTTAGTTATGATGCTTCCACTCGCTCCTACAATAATTTCGTTTCCTCAAATAGCCTCAGTCAGCAAATGTTACTTATGGGCAAAGCGCGATATCAAATGGCGGTGATCAGGGCAAATATTAATGGATTAGATGGACAATTACGCGTTAATGAAAAACCCTCAGCAAAATACTTTCACCAAACTGCGGAATATATTGAAATAACGCGTGAAGAGATCCATCGTTGGTCAGATACGGAAAAACTCACCCAAGAAGGGCGAGAATTAGCCGATGATATGACAAAGCGTTTTGATGAACTGCTGGATATCTTCACTGGCGCACTAGATAAACTGCGTAAAGGTGAGCTAACAACACACTCTGCCAGTGTTAAAATGGATGAGCTAAATGATATTACTATGCAATATTATGCTGTTGCTAATGGCATTGAGAATAGCTATATCGATATTGCAAAAACATCCCAAGAACGCTTGATGTTGGTGTCGATTTCTATTGGCACTGTCGTTATTCTCTTATTTATCTTTATATTACGTTGGTTCTCTCATACGTTTATTGGCAATATTAAAATCTTAATCAACATATTTAGTAAGATGAGCCAAGGCGATTTAAGTATGCGTGTAGAGAATCATGGTACTAATGAATTTGGTCAGTTATTCAATGAAATGAATAAGATGAAAAATTCATTAAGCCATATGATCGCATCTGTCAAAAATGCAGTGAATACCATCAGTGTTAGTGCAAGTGAGATTGCGACAGGAAATACTGATTTATCTTCCCGTACTGAGGAACAGGCTAGTGCATTACAAGAAACTGTTGCGAGCATGGAGCAAATTAAAACAACAGTTGAGAAAAATGCGGATAACTCGCGTGAAGCTAGCAAATTAGCACTAACAGCAACGGCATCTGCTCAAAATGGCGAAAATGTGATGGATAGCGTGGTAGAGACCATGTCTTCAATCTCTGAAAGTGCGAAAAAAATTGCAGATATCAATGACATTATTAACAGCATAGCCAATCAAACGAATATTTTGTCACTGAATGCGGCAGTTGAAGCAGCAAGAGCAGGTGAGCAAGGTAGAGGATTTACCGTTGTTGCGTCTGAAGTGCGCAGTTTAGCTAGCCGCAGTGCCGAAGCTGCAAAAGAGATCAATGAGTTGATTACGCACTCTGTTAATAAAGTGCATGTTGGTTCGCAACAGGTTGCTCAAGCTGGACGTTCAATGTCAGAGATCGTTACAACCATTAATCAGGTAAATGACTTTATGCAACAGATTGCCCTTGCTTCTAATGAACAAAGCATGGGTATTAACCAAATCGCGTTGGCCGTCAGTGAAATGGATACCGTTACTCAGCAAAATGCAGCATTGGTTGAAGAATCAGCAGCTATCACAGCAAATATGGATGATGAAGCTCATCAATTAGCTAAATTGGTTTCACAATTTACAGTAGATGAAGAGAACGAAATTCTTTCACGTTTTGATTCAACACAATCAACAGAAGTTATCGACACTCAAGGAAAATAAGTGTCGTATCGATGATAAATAAAATAAGCCCCCTTGGCTAATCTATGGCGAAGGGGGCTTTTTATTACATTTATTCTTAATGCCTAGAATTAAGCTTTGATCTGATTAACGCACTCATTACCTGAAGCAATCTCTTTAATATTGTGCAGAGTTGTTTCACTAATACTGATTAAGGCTTCTTCTGTTAAAAATGCTTGATGCCCAGTAAATAACACGTTATGGCAAGAAGAAAGACGACGGAAAATATCATCCTGAATAACGTCATTTGATTTATCTTCAAAGAAAAGATCGCGTTCATTTTCATAAACGTCCATTCCCAGTGCACCAATTTTGCCTTGTTTCAATGCATTAATCGCAGCCGCAGAGTCAATCAATGCACCACGACTGGTGTTAATAATCATCACACCATCTTTCATCTGTGAAAAAGCAGTTTCATTTAATAGATGATGATTATCTGCGGTTAATGGGCAATGTAATGAAATTACATGGGAGTTTGCGTAAATCGTCGCCAAATCAACATATTCGGCACCTAAATCAAGTACAGCTTGGTTTGGGTAAGGATCATAGGCAAGTAACTTCATGCCAAAACCCTTTAATATGCGTAATGTTGCTAATCCTATTTTACCTGTACCAATAATACCGGCAGTACGATTATGCATATTAAAGCCAGTTAAGCCTTCTAATGAGAAGTTAGCATCACGAGTACGTTGATAAGCTCTGTGTATACGACGATTAAGTGACAGCATCATACCAACAGCATGTTCTGCAATAGCCTCTGGTGAGTAAGCAGGAACACGAACAACAGTAATGCCTAATTCAGCAGCGGCTTCTAAGTCAACATTATTAAAGCCCGCGCAGCGTAATGCGAGAATACGTATATTAAGGCTAGCAAGTTCTTGTAAAACCGCACGATTTGCATCGTCATTGACGAAAATACAGACAGCATCAGCGCCAACGGCATTTTTTGCAGTTTGTTCTGTTAAATTAAAATCGAAATATTCAATATCATAATGATATCCATTATGTTGATTGACCCATTCCATGTGCTTACGATCATAATGTTTAGTACTATAGGAAACGATTTTCATCCAGTCTTCTCTACTCTCGATTAAATTTTTATTCAGAGGCTAGAAAAACAAGAATTATCCAGCCCCAATATGAAAGAAATTAATACTATCATTATAAACAATTTAACGAGGTAAGTGGATGATTCAGGTTTGTTTAAAAGGAATATAATGTGTTGTTAAGAAAAACAATCAAATGGACAGGGACGATACTACTAGGCGCCGGCCTAATAGGCACTGCTTTATGGGTGTCTATTCCTCGTTGGTTACCTGTTGTTGCTCATTATTACTTACCTGAAGGTGTAACTCTTTCTTTATCACAGCCCAAATTACAGCGTATGGGTGTTTCAATTGAAAACATCGTATTAAAGACAGAGAGTTGCACTTTAGCTAATCTTGATAACTTTGTTTTCTCTTATCAAAAAGAACAGATTGATAAACTGCAATTTAATAGCCAGCAACTTGCCATTGATGAACAATGTTTTTCAATGATGCCTGTAAGTAAGCAAGAAGAAACTGCAACCGTTCCTCTTGAGATAAATTCACTACTGACTTCAATACCTCATTTATTTGTCAACATCGAAAATGTACTCTTAAAAGAAAATGCGCGTTATCAAGGTTCTTTGCAATTAAGAACACAAAATAATGGAAGATTAATGACTTACCAAGGAGAAAATGTACAACTTGGTATTTTTATTAGAGATAACCAATGGCTTGATATTAAACGGTTCAAAGTTAATTTGCCTGATAACAATAACATTGAACTTGCTGCTGAAATAGCGCTTCCTCTTGATGTTGCTTCATTACCAGAAAAAGGAACCATTGATGCGACACTATTGACGTCTCACTACGCTCACCCATTGGTTATTATTCTTGAATGGGTAGGAAAATCTGGCACGATTTCGCTTGCTGAACAAGGTGGTGGCCATGCATTGGCTTTATTACCTTGGAAAGTGACATCCGAAAATATAGTGATTGAACAAGGTCGTTGGGAATGGTTTGGATTGGATCAACCTTTGCGAGGCGGTGTAAATATTAATATCGCTCAATGGCAAAAAGGATTGGCGGATTTAAGACTAACTGCACGATTAAACGTGATGACAGAAGGCAAAGCGGGAAAAGGGAATTTAGTGATATCGATTCCTGAAACCGCAGTAAATTGGTTAGATGCACAAATCCCTATTCAAATCACTGGTATTGTTAATAAAGAATTAATGCAAGCCAGTGCGCAATTACCTGTTAAAGTCACTGGCATGTTGACCGATCCTACTGTTGAATTTCAATCTGGCTCTTTGTTTCGTTTTAAAGGACCACTCACTGAAACGCTTACCATCACAGATGCTCGTTTACCTTTAGCTGGAACCACACTTTCATCAAATGGTTTTAATGGTCGTTTAAATGCGATAGTCGTTGCCCAAGATAGCATTTGGGGGGATTACCGTATTCATTTTCAAGGTAAGGCGATTGATTTTTTACCTGACAATGGGACTTGGCAATGGCGCTATTGGGGAGAAGGGGATTTATTACCTTTAAAAGCACGTTGGGATATCGCAGGAACAGGGTACTGGGCTGATAAAGTGGTTAGTTTTGAGAAACTCAATACAGGTTTTGATGTTTTAAAATATCAAAATACTACGATGACTGCCCCTCGATTATCTTTAGAAAGTCCGTTTCGTTGGGTAAGAGATGATAAAAAGCCTGTATTTAATGGAAAACTAAAATTAACGAGTCAACGTATTGATTTTCCTGCTGGTGGTTTTTTAGATAAGGCCGATTTTATTGCCACAGTTAATGGTGATTCCCCTTTTAATTTTAATGTAAAAGGCGAATTAAGTGCTAAACCCAATATAGGACCTATTGCAATAAATACGCGTTGGGATGGCGCAAGATTAAGAGGTCAAATGCGTTGGCCTTCACAACCTATTGATGTTTTTCAATCGCTCTTGCCTGAAGATTTAGGGATCACTCTTGATAAAGGTGAACTCTACACACAAGCAGATTTTTCTATTGCACCAGAACAAGGATTAATAGCAGGAGGGCATCTTGTTGTTAAACAAGGTGGAATGTGGCTTAAAGATGGTGTTTTAGAAGGTTTAGATTTTATTTTGCCTTGGCGTTTAAATGGCGACGAATGGCAATTAGGTGTTAAACAGCCTGTCCAGTTACGGATAAAGCGTGTTAATAATCTTTTTGACATGACGGATATTACGGCTGATCTTCAAGGTTTTTACCCTGCAACAGAAAATAAACCGTTAGTTCTATCTAATGTGAATGTTGCTATGCTTGATGGAACCATTTCATTGGCAAAACTCACAATTCCACAACATGATGCAGCGATTATTTCTCTTGATAACATTCAATTAAGTCATCTTTTTACTTTGTTAAAAGTGACGCAGTTTGCGGCATCAGGTAAAGTTAGTGGTGAATTTCCGTTTTTTATTAATAATAACCAATGGATTATTAAAGATGGTTGGCTGGCTAATTCATCTTATTTAACGTTAAGACTTGATAAGGATTTTGTGGATTCTATTGATGAAAATAATATGTCTGCGGGCGTTGCTATGGCATGGTTGCGCTATTTAGAGATCAGCCGTTCTTGGACTCGCGTTAATTTAAGTAATTTGGGTGAGTTGGTATTAGAAGCAGAAATCAATGGAACGAATCCTCTAGAAGATAAACGTCGACAAGTTAATTTAAATTATCGACATGAAGAAAATGTCTTCCAATTATGGCGAAGTTTACGATTTGGTTCACAATTGGAAGAGTGGTTAGAAAAGAGCTTATCAGATTTAGGGAGTGAGTCAGAGTGAAACCATTATTCTTAAGAAAACTATTCTTACTAACAGCTTTGATGATGGGAATATCAGCATTAACAGGATGTATTCGGTTAGAAGTCGCCACACCGGATAAGCCCATTAACATTAATATGAATGTAAAAATTGAACATGAAATTAATGTAAAAATAGACCGACAAGTTGAAGATCTCTTAAAAAATAACAGCGCCATTTTTTAAAGGATAAATGATGAATTATAAAAAATATTTTTTAAGTTTTGCGCTAATGATAGCTTTAGGCAGTGCAAATGCCATAGCATTAACGCTTGATGAAGCAAGATCACAAGGATTAGTAGGGGAAACCTTTAGTGGTTATATTGAGCTTGTGCAAACTAATAACAAGCAGGCTCAACAACTTGCTGATGAAATAAATCAAGCAAGAAAAGCAAAATATGCTGAAATTGCTAAAACTAACCAAGTAACACCTGATTCTGTTGCTCGACTAGCAGGTGAAAAATTAGTCGCAAGAGCTAATGAAGGTGAGTTTGTAAAGGGGATTAATGGAAAATGGGTAAAGAAGTAGTTAAATCTTAAATACAGACTTAACCTCATTTTATTTTTAAAGCACGATATATTATAAATTTCTATCGTGCTTTTTTGTAGCTAATTTTTATGACTAATTAATCATTACCACTAAAATTAACAATATCGTCATTGATCATGACAATGAAATTAATGTTTGAGCGTATATAACCGGATGCAGGAGGCATATTATCTTTTTTAACATAGTTAACTAAAAAATAAAATTCAGCTTCTCCATCAGTCAGTTCTTCAGTAAATTCGCTCCTTTTATTAAGATTGATGGGTCTTTCTTCCTCATTGTACAATAATTGAAAAGCAATATTATTACTTGCATCGGGAGCACTAATCATATTTTTCAAGTAACCTGTTGTATTATCAATACTCGTATTTTCAATTTTTAAGCGAATATTCCCATTACTCTTAGAACAATCTTTTATATTAATAAGGATAATGTGAGGATCAATATTCGCTAATTCTCCTTTCTCATATGAAGAAAAGTCATTTCCGTTAATAGAAAATCTATCACTTGTATTTTCATAAATATGATCTATATCACAGCTTAGAGGAATATCGTGATCACCACGTCTTGGTATTGATGAAAATGAAAATGATGAATAGAGTAAAATTATAATTAAATAGAAGAAATATTTTTTATTTTTCATATTTAGTACTTTTGTTTTGAATTAAAGACAATTAACTTCTTTTTTTATCAGGTTTTTTTTCTTTTCATCGGAACTCAAATTATAATTAAATTGACACTGTTTATCTTCTCCCCATTTTACTTTTATTAATCCATGATCAGGAATACCAGAAAGAAAAATAACATTATTTTCTGTCACCAATCCTTGGGAAATAATATTATCCTCTTTATCTAGTACGGTAACTGTTGAAGCAAAAGGAAGTGGGGTTATTGATTTGAAAATAATACGATAACCTGTTTTCATTGGAAAAGTAATTTTAGATATTGCACCTAATGTAGGAATAATACTCTTGCTGTAATATTCGGTTTCAACGGATTGGGGGAGTGTAGTCGCATTTAGTTTGATTTTATTTATTCGATAAGGCGTGATGTTATTTAAAATTAGGTTACCAAAGATATCTGTTTCTAAATTAGATGAAAATGATGTTTTAATACCAGTAATACCCTGTGTACTCACTAATGCAAAGGTTTTTCCTAAACGGGGTGTCAGAGTAATACCTTCGGAATGAAGTACTAATGCACCATTAATTGAAAAATTAAGATTGTAATTATTCTCTGATTTATTTCCAGAGAAACTATAAGATTGATAATTATTTTGATAGCGTGTATTAGCAGAAAATTGATTATATTTTCTTTTAGGATGATGTGTATGTTGATAGTTTATTGAATATCCTAAATTATTATTAAGCAATGCTCCTCCTAGATTTGTACTATTTGTATAACGTTTATTATTGACTTGATAGCATGTTTGATTGTTCATCCAATGATGATGTTCAATATTACCTATAGGAATATGAAAATTAAATGAAAAATAATGATCCGAAAAATATTTCTCTTTTTTGAAATCATACTTTAAATGATAATTTACCCTATTAAATGAGGATGAAAAGGATGCTCCAATTTCAAATTCTTTCGATGAATCATGGTATGTTTTACCGTGATAATGCAAAGAGAAGTAGCCTAACTCATTAATATTTTGAGATAAAGATAGTGAATGGTTTTTTTTAATATTGTTTTTTGATAATGAATTACCTAAATAATGATAGAAAGACATTCCCGAAGTAAAGTGAGTTTGTGTCATGGGAATACTTTTCTGATAACGAAATTGATATTTAATTTTATTATTGTTATTTTTTTCATAACTTATATTTGTCGCTAAACCACCTAAAATACCTAAATCTAGAGATAGTCCAGATAAATAGGTTTGTCTTTTATCATGTTTTTTTATTGCACTGTAAGAAGTGATTTTTTGGCTTAGACCATATGAAAATTCGCCTAAAAGAAAAAGAGATTTTTTGTTATTTGGATGATCAGATAATGTGCCTGAGATGATATTATATTGATAACTTCCTTTATTTAATTGATTCGGTAATGATGCAAAATAGTGTGTCGAAATTTTTACTCTTCCATCTGCTTCTTTGATCTCCAAAGTGAGTTTTTCACTTCCTATTGAAGGTAATGAATTTAAAAGAAAGGGGCCAGGAGGAACCGTTGTTTCATAGATGATCTTATCACCCTGCTTTATGATAATTTGAGCTTGTGTATCAGCAATACCTTCAATAATCGGGCTATTAGCATAAAGAGTTTTGTTCGAAATTAAATTATTGGATATTAATTGAAAGCCAATAATTTTATCATTTGATAATATTCGTGTCGTAGGTGAAAATTTACCTCCATAAAAAAGAGAAGAAAAAGAATTAATTTGTCGATAGGTGTAAATTGATGAAAGCTTAGATTGATAACGATCTTTATTCCAATTAAATCCACTTTGACTACGTACACGCCAAGCTCCCATGTTAATACCTGAGTGTAAATTAAGTTTTTGCTCAGTCGATTTTTTTTGGTGATATTTAATCCAATAGGAATATTGAGTGAATAATGCGGTAATTCCGTCATCCCAATCTTGTTCATTGATGACATAGTCTGTTTTTTTTATTAATGCTTTTTGCGGAATGATTAAATTTAATTTTTGATTGGAAAATTGGTATTTAAAATCTATCGAATAATCGCTTAAAGGAGTTATTTCCTGATTTTCTTTTGCTATTTTATAAAAACCAGTATCAATACCAAGAGAGGTTAAATCATTGATAGAAAGACAAGGAGTTAACTTGTTATCTACATTTTTAAAATAAAGGAGCTTTGCCATTTTCTTTCTATTATTAATATGAATAATCGAATGATAAAACCCTTCAGGTTTTTTATCTTCAAGAAGTAGTTTAATCGTTTCATCATTAATATTAGAAAATGAATTAGAATAAAGAGAGAGGAAATTATTCTGAGCGATAGCATCTTTGGTGCAAATAATTATAAAAATAAAGAAAGTGAACTCCATTTTTTTATATTTAATCTTCATTTATTATGGCCTTATCTGTTGCATTTATTTCCACGCCATATTGATTAATTGTTTTCCATTTAATTAATCCATCTTCTTTAATTATATTTTTTGTATTGTGTTTTTTTAATGGAGGTATGGTTTTGCTTTTATTCATCAGTAGTACACCATTGTAACTAACATTAAGCAAAGTAATAAAGTAGGGTGTGGGATTGTTTATAATAAACTCATTATTTTTATTTTTTAAAAACTCAATTCTTTTATAAGCATCTTTTGCACCTTTTTCTATTGATATTGGTCTATATATTAAATTATAGACAGAATTCATTGATATATGTAATAAATTTCTATTTTCATCTGAATTAGATAGCAATGGTATTCTCTTAATGTTTATTTTATATAGTGTTTCTCGATCTTTTTTTTCTATTTCATCTGTTTTAAAAATTTTTAAAGAATAGCTTTCATTTTTTTCTATTTTAAAAAGTGGGGGAGTGATAATAAAAGGTAATTCTGTATCATTATTTTCATCATAATGAGAAATCCAGCTTTGTATAAAATAATCATTATTTGTGTTATTTTTTATTTCAATAATCTCCTGACCTTTACTTTCAATAAAAATAAATTTATCCTTATTTATTTCTATTGATGCGTAACCATAAGTAGGGATGATTATAAATAGAGATAGTGTGGTGGTTATTATTTTTTTAATCATTTTCTATTGTTATATAGTAATATTATATTATTATTTATAAATAAGGAATGTTAAAACAAAGCTGGATAACCAGCTTTGTTTACTTTTTAAATTTTAATTTAGGTCTTCAATATCAGAATAAATAACATCAAAACTTAAGCTAGCCGTTACTTGGCCAGGTGTTGCGCTTGCATTGTCTGGTTTTTTATAATTGGCTAGAAATTCATAACTTGCCGTATTATCATCACCATCAATATTTACTTTAAATGCTGGATTTTCTGCTATTGATAAGTCTATTTCATTTCCATCTGCATTTAAAATAGCAACAGATACATTACTACCATCTTTTGCTGTATTTTTTAATATACTTTCTCCATTATTTTTAACTCTTAATTTTATATTCTGAAGGCCATCAGAACAATTTGTAAAATTAATGTTAATTGGTAGTGCGTCCACGTTTGCCAAATGGGTATCTGCAAAATTATTTGCTTGAACGTCATGTAATTTAATTGGTGCTATATTTTGTAACTCACAGCGAAGATTTGGTGTTACTAAGCCACTAATTTCAACTGAACCTATACCATTTTCTACATATTCAACTGCATTTGATTGGGTCGATAAAAAACTTGTAGATAAAATGAGCATTGAGAGTAAATTCTTTTTCATTTAAAATTCCATTTATTGAATTAATAAAATTATTTAATAATCTTCTTATCTCTAGAAGCAAAAAAATATTATTAATTTATCTTTTTAAAATCAAATTTAATTCAATCCTATATATCTATTTTTAGCGTGAATAATAGAATAAATTCTTTTTTTAAAACTAATTCTTAAATTATATTTTTAATAAATCAGGTTATTTCAGAATTATCTTCTTTTAAGGTTTTTTAGTTATAACTCAATAAGGTCTTTTTTATAAAAAATTAAGTGATATTGATATATCTTTAATATTTAGATATAAAAAAAGCACCTAGTTAGGTGCTTTTATAAAAAGATAAAATTAATTATTTTGCGGTGATATTTTTTGTACTAATTACAGTATCAATTTCTTTTTGTGCTTGCAGATGAGATTGCTGTGCATATTCTTCACCAAATGCAGTACCCTCAGCCATAATAAATTGTACGTCATTGATACCGATAAAAGCTAAAAACTGTGTAAGGAATGGAACAATCAAATCAGAAGGTTTATCTTTATGAACACCACCACGACTGGTTAATACAACAGCTTGTTTGTTTTCGAGTAAACCAACAGCACCCGCTTCTGTATAAGTAAATGTTTCGCCTGCGCGAGCAATAAAATCGATATAATGTTTTAATTGCGCTGAAATTGAGAAGTTATACATTGGTGCAGCAATCACAATCATATCGTGTGCTTTTAATTCATTAATTAGTTCATCTGATAAAGCTCTAGCTGATTTTTGCTCATCAGAGAGTATGGAAACATCTTTGCCAAAGGCAAATAAGGTGGCTTGATCTAGAGCTGGTATAGGATCTTTAGCGAGATCACGTACAGTAATCAGGTCGTCTTTATGGTTTTTTTGCCAATTTTCAATTAAGTAATCGGTCATTTTATTACTGTGTGAATAGCTATCTAAAATGCTGGATTTCAGTACAAGGATCTTTTTCATTATTTTCTCGTGGTCTATAAAATGTTCTATTTATTTAAATTTATTAGTTAAGAGTAGTTTACCCAATCTTTAAAATATCACATCACAATCCTTTGAATATGCTATTCAAAATTATTGATTATATGAAATCATATACTAAGAAATTTAATCAAGCCTTTATGTGCAGATAGTCTGTTGTGATATTATGAACTCAATAGTTTTGATTAGAATAACCTCAAAAAGGATAATAAAAGGTGACATTATCATCTGCCACGCTCTATCAAGAAATAGAGCAATTATCGTTGCGGGAGCAGCAGCGATTAAGAAAACGTCTACGTGGCGTCGCTAAAATTAATAATGAAGAGTCTAAACAAGCGGTATTAAGTGCAATTAAAGAAGATATTAATACGGCACAACAGATGATAATTCGCCGTCGTGCTAATTGTCCTGAAATTACTTACCCAGAAAACCTGCCTGTTAGTCAAAAGAAAGATGCTATTTATAATGCAATAAAAGATAACCAAGTCGTTATTATTGCAGGGGAAACTGGCTCTGGTAAAACAACACAGATCCCTAAAATTTGTCTTGAATTAGGACGAGGGATCAAGGGGTTTATTGGACATACTCAGCCTCGTCGTTTAGCTGCACGTTCAGTAGCTGAACGTATCGCTCATGAATTAAAAAGTACGTTAGGCGGATCTGTAGGTTATAAGGTTCGCTTTAGTGATCATGTTGGCGATAATACCCTCGTTAAGCTAATGACAGATGGTATTTTATTGGCGGAATTACAGCAAGATAAGCTGTTACTACAATATGACACTATCATTATTGATGAAGCCCATGAACGTAGTTTAAATATCGACTTTATTCTTGGCTATTTAAAGCAGTTATTACCTAAGCGCCCTGATTTAAAAATCATTATTACTTCTGCAACCATCGATCCTGAACGTTTTTCCAAGCATTTCAATCAAGCACCGATTATTGAAGTATCTGGTCGAACTTATCCTGTTGAAGTGAGATATCGTCCTATTGGTGGTGACGAACTTGACAGTGATAAGGATATGACCGATGGCATTGTTGATGCTATTGATGAATTAAGCAGAGAAAGTGCGGGTGATATTCTTATTTTTATGAGCGGTGAGCGAGAAATTCGTGACACTGCTGATGCGCTGAATAAATTACAACTTCGCCATACTGAAGTATTACCTTTATTTGCCCGTTTATCTAACAGTGAACAAAACCGAATTTTTCATCCTCATAATGGCAGGCGCATTATTTTAGCCACTAACGTTGCCGAAACTTCATTAACTGTGCCAGGTATTAAGTACGTTATTGATACCGGTTTTGCGCGTGTTAGTCGTTATAGTTATCGCACTAAAGTACAACGACTTCCAATAGAGCCTATTTCTCAAGCTTCAGCAAATCAGAGAAAAGGGCGTTGTGGTCGTGTTTCTGATGGTATTTGTATTCGTCTTTATTCAGAAGATGATTTTATTTCTCGTTCTGAATTTACTGATCCAGAAATATTAAGAACTAACCTTGCATCTGTTATTTTGCAAATGACGTCGATAGGGTTAGGTGATATTAGTGCTTTCCCATTTATACAGCCACCTGATAAACGCAATATTCAGGATGGTGTCCGTTTATTAGAAGAACTAGGCGCGTTACAAGACGAAACCGACCACAATGGTGCTTATCGTTTAACCCCAATGGGGAAACAACTTGCACAACTTCCTATTGATCCTCGTTTGGCGAGAATGGTACTTGAAGCACGTAAATATGGTGCAGTAAAAGAGTTGATGGTTATTACATCCGCACTTTCAATTCAAGATCCTCGTGAAAGACCGATGGATAAACAACAAGCTTCTGATGAAAAGCATCGACGCTTCCAAGATAAAGATTCTGATTTCTTGTCTTTTTTAAATATGTGGGATTATTTAAAAACTCAACAAAAAGAGTTGAGCCATTCCCAATTTAGAAAGCTATGTCGCCAAGAATTTTTAAACTTTATGCGTGTTCGAGAATGGCAAGATGTTTATACGCAATTGCGACAAGTTGTTAAAGAATTAGGTTTTCCTGTTAATAGCGAACCCGCTGATTTTAGAAGTATTCACGTTGCTCTACTCAGTGGCTTGTTGTCACATATTGGTCAAAAAGATGCCGATAAACAAGAATTTACAGGTGCGAGAAATGCTCGTTTTTCTATTTATCCTGGCTCTGGTTTATTTAAAAAACCACCAAAATGGACAATGGTGGCAGAGTTAGTCGAGACGTCTCGTTTATGGGGACGAATCGCAGCGCGCGTTGAACCTGAATGGATTGAACCTATCGCCGAACATCTAGTGAAACATCACTATAGCGAACCACATTGGTCAAAAGCGCAAGGCGCTGTAATGGCTAATGAAAAAGTTACGTTATATGGTTTACCTATTGTTGCCTCTCGACCTATTAATTATAGCCAAATTGATCCGTTATTATGTCGTGAGCTATTTATCCGCCATGCGTTAGTAGAAGGTGATTGGCAAACTCGTCATGCATTCTTCCGTGAAAATTTAAAATTACGGACTGAAGTGGAAGAGTTAGAGCATAAATCTCGTCGTCGTGACATTCTTGTCGATGATGAAACAATGTTTACTTTCTACGATCAGCGAATACCACAAGACGTTGTTTCATCACGTCATTTTGATAAATGGTGGAAAGAAGCACAAAAAGCATCACCTGATCTGCTTAACTTTGAAAAAAGTATGCTTATCAAGGATGATGCCAAACGTGTTAGCGCACTAGATTATCCAAATTATTGGCATCAAGATAATTTAAAATTACGCTTAACTTATCAATTTGAACCGGGTACAGCGGCTGATGGTGTCACTGTTCATATTCCATTACCGATTTTAAATCAGGTAAAAGACGAAGGTTTTGATTGGCAAATTCCAGGTATTCGTCATGAATTGATAGTGGCCTTAATTAAGTCATTACCAAAGCCTATCCGTCGTAATTTTGTACCAGCACCTAATTATGCTTCTGCTTTTTTAGAACGTGTTCCTCAAGTTGAAGGCGGCTTACTCGATAAACTCGAAAACGAATTACGCCGAATGACAGGAGTGACCGTTGATAGAGAGAGTTGGCAACTTGATCAAGTTGCTGATCACTTAAAAATGACATTCCGTGTTGTTGGCGATAAAAATAAAACGCTGGCAGAAAGTAAAGATCTCAATAAATTAAAAGAGAACTTAAAGGAAAAAGTGCAAGAAACATTATCAGCAGTAGCGGATGATGGTATCGAACAACAAGATTTACATATTTGGAGTTTTGGTGATTTGCCTCAGCGTTATGAGCAAAAACGGGGTGGCTATTCAGTGAAAGCTTATCCAGCACTCGTTGATGAAAAAAACAGTGTGGGTATTAAGCTTTTTGAAACAGAATCTGAACAGCAAGCTTCAATGTGGGAAGGAGTAAGACGACTATTATTATTAAATATTCCGTCACCGATAAAATACCTACATGAGAAATTACCAAATAAAGCAAAACTTGGTCTTTACTTTAACCCTTATGGTAAAGTGTTAGAGTTGATTGATGATTGTATTGCTTGTGGTGTTGATAAACTAATGGCGTCTTATGGTGGTTTAGTTTGGCAAGAAGGCGAGTATCAAAAACTGCAAGAATATGTCAGAGCTGAACTAAACGATGCTGTAGTCGAAATAGCAAAACAAGTTGAATCTATTTTGACTCAAGTTTTTGCCATCAATAAACGTTTAAAAGGGCGGGTGGATATTAGCGTTGCTTTTGCATTGTCTGATATTAAAGCTCAACTTAGTCAGTTAGTTTTTCCTGGTTTTGTTACCTCTCATGGATGGAAACGTCTTGCGGATATTCCTCGTTATTTGAGTGCAATTGAAAAACGAATGGAAAAACTGGCCATTGATCCTAATCGCGATCGCGCTCAAATGAGCAGAGTTGAAAATGTTATTCAACAGTGGCAACAGTGGTTAGGTAAGCTAACAGAGAAACAAAAGCAGCAAGAGGAAGTGCAAAATATTCGTTGGATGATAGAGGAACTGAGAGTAAGCCTGTTCGCTCAACAGATAGGTACACCGTATCCAATATCAGATAAACGTATATTGCAGGCGATGGAACAAGTTAGTTTTAACTAATTTAATAGTGACATTTTTAAACCCACGGGAACTCATGCTTCTTGTGGGTTTTTATTGCCTAGCTAATAAATAGCTAGCTATTTATTAGTTACAACATACAATGTATTTCTTAATTTATAACTACCTAACCATCGATATTAAAAAAAACAGCTTAGCAGGGGAATTTTTTTGACTTAAGTGAAATTGATTTTTGGAGAGAAGGAAGGGAAAGGTAAGAGAGGCACTGTTTTTCGAGTACCTCTCAGATTGTCTTTAGTAAATAGTTAAGTAGCCTAATGCCGGAATAGCGCCAAATAAGACTAGTGCTAACAGAATTCGCTCACTTATATGCAATGGTTTTTTATCTTTATACTGCTTGCGTGTATATAAAAACATTAGGATACCTGGTGCATACAGAACGACAGAGAGTAATAAATTAATAACACCTGATGCATAAAGTAGCCATAAACCGTAAAGACTTGCAGGTATGGCTATTAATAATAAGGCACGGCTACTGCGTGCAATTGCCACTTTAAATAAAAATGCACCGACGAGAAAGTAAGGAACAAGGATCATCTCTGATGCAATGGTCAGTAATGTATTGTAGTTACTTCCCGTCAACCAAATTAAAACTAAAGAGAATTGGACTGCACAATTGGTAAACCATAATGAAGATGAAGGCGCATCATTTTTATTCTGCTTCCCTAATTGTTTAGGGAAAGAGTGATGTAGTGCGGCAATATAAGGCACTTCTGCCGCCATAATTGTCCAACTTAAATATGCACCACATACAGAGAGAATAAGACCCGCTGCAATAATTATCTCGCCTATGTTACCAATAAGCTGAACAAGTAACGGCGCCATTGACGGGTTTTTCATCGCTGCTAATTCTGCTTGGCTAACTAAACCTTGCGATAATAAAGTGACAAGAATATAGATAACTAATGCGATGACAACGGCGAGTACTGTTGCTAAACCAACATCACGACGATTTTTAGCTCTTGCGGAAACTACGACCGCGCCTTCAATACCAATAAATACCCACAGTGTAATCAACATGGTATTTTTGACTTGATCCCAAACAGGGACACCCAGATTTACACCTTTAAAATCAAGGGTAAATATATCCATATTGAAAGCTAATAGGGCGACAATAACAAATAACCCTAAAGGAAGGAGTTTTGCCATTGTCGCCATTAAATTAATGCTGGCTGCAGTTTGAACACCACGTAATACAAGAAAATGGACAACCCAAAGTAAGATTGACTCTCCAATTAATGCTTGCCATGTATTCCCATCACCAAAAATAACGTTCTCTGGTGTATCTGTAAAAAAACTAAAGGCAGCAAAAACAATAACAAGATAAGAAACGTTAGCAACAACAGCGCAGACCCAATAACCCCATGCTGAACAAAAACCAATAAATTCACCAAATCCTTCTTTCGCATAGGTAAAAATGCCACCATCAAGATCAGGTCGAAGGCGCGAGAGGAGTAATAAAGATGTAGCAAGAAAGAGGATGCCAATGCCAGTTATCACCCAGCCAATAATCAATGCGGCAGGGCTGGCAACTTCGGCCATATTTTGAGGCAAACTGAATACACCTGCACCAACCATTGAGCTTAATACTAACGCGGTGAGTGATATTAAGCCAAGTTTCTTATTCAAGGATAATTACCTACGTGATTAAAATTGTAAATAAATAGCGTATTTTCTTGTTTTTTGGTCAGTAAATAGAATAAATATGAATATCTCAAATTTAAATAAAGATAAAAACACTAAAAAACAGCGAGATTTTACGGAGAGTTGACTTGGTTGTCTATGCATTAAATCATAAAAATTATGCACTTTTACAAAATGAGGTTGGTTTTGATGATATTTTGAGTAAAAAAAACCTCGCATCAGCAAGGTTTTTTTAATTAGGACGCTTTATTACTTGAATAGGTCAGCGGTAATAGTGACTGTACCACCATCACTTTGCCATTCATTTGTAATATGGTAATACTTGGCACCTTTTGCAGCTGCACGTTTAGCAACTTGATAAGAAATCTCTGGTGAGTTTACAAAGTATCCGCTAAATGTAATGGTATCAAATGGATCCATTAATGCAGCAGCTGCTTTGTTGACTTCTTGGATTTCAGTACCATCAGGTAATGTGACAGTGTAACGACCACTAGCACCCGAAGTTTGTGTATCAGCAAATGTTCCTACACTTCTATCAAAATCAGTGTTTGATGCAAGACCTGGTTTCTCAACTTTATTGGCAGCGGCTCCGCCTTCTGCAATAAGTGCGCGACCTGCATCTGAGTCATAAGGAACGACAGCCTCTGGTGCTTGAATTGCACGTTTAGGCGCATCTTTTTTGTAGATATAAGCTGTTACTTCTTGGTTACCACCATCATTTGTTGATACGTTACGTACAATAAAGAATGATGCAGCACCTTTTTTAGCAGCTGCTTTTGCAATTGCGTCGTTAATATCAGGGGTTGTAGGGTAGTAACCGCGGATAGAAACTGTATCAAATGGTTGTAGCAGAATTGCTTCAGGTTTTGGTAGTTCTTTCACGCCATGAAAGACGCGATAGCTTTCTTGATCTGCTTTGGGTGCATCTTTATGGTATAGATCAGCAGTAACACTCATGTTGCCGCTATCACTAATATCATCTAGGCCTTGAATATAGAAACTATCAGCACCGACTTTATCCGCACGACGAGATACCGCATCAGCGGCTTCATAAATAGCGTTAAAACGACCGATAACTGTAATTCTTTCAAATGGTTTTAGTTCTGCAGCTTGTTCGGGTGTTAATTCCTGAGCAGCCTGCGCAACAGTGATATTAGTTAAAGACAACATCGCTGCTGCGATGACTGAGGTTTTCAGCTTCATACAAAATCCTTCCGCCTTGCGCAATTAATATTGGTCATGTGCTGAACGTCGTGGTTTATCACATAGGGATTAATTATTACATGTAATAATAGCATTTGTCGCATTATTTTATTTAGCGAATCACCACAGAGTCAAATGACCAGTATATGTTACCAGATATTTACCTGAATATAGTGAATAATTCATAAATATGCCTTTTCGACTAAAATGATCTAATTAAGTTCAATTTTAGCTTTACACAGATATAGATTATTGGTTTTATTTTCAGTAGGTTATTAGAACTCCGATTAATGGCATGCATATTATTATTTTTAACATTTTTTTTGCATGAATGTGAAGTTAACGGAGAAGTTTTAACAGAACTCTATGGATAAGAAGGGAAAATTATGCGAATTGGTATACCCAAAGAGCGACTTTCTAATGAAACAAGGGTTGCAGCTACACCAGCTACAGTGACTCAACTCATAAAATTAGGATTTACAGTCGCAGTTGAAAATGGCGCAGGTATTGCCTCAAGCTTTGAAGATAAAGCTTATCAGGACGCCGGTGCCGAGATCCTCGCTCTTCAAAATGTTTGGGAATCAGACATTATTTTGAAGGTAAATGCACCTCTGGATAATGAAATTACGTTGCTACAAGATGGCGCGACACTGGTAAGTTTTATTTGGCCAGCTCAAAATGCGGCATTACTCGAAAAGTTAGCTGAAAAGAATATTAACGTGATGGCAATGGATAGTGTGCCACGTATTTCTCGTGCACAATCTCTTGATGCGTTAAGTTCAATGGCAAATATTGCAGGCTACCGTGCTGTTGTAGAAGCTGCCCATGAATTCGGAAGATTCTTTACTGGACAAATTACCGCCGCAGGTAAAGTACCACCAGCTAAAGTGATGGTTATTGGTGCTGGAGTTGCAGGTCTTGCTGCGATTGGTGCCGCAGGAAGTCTTGGTGCAATTGTTCGCGCATTTGATACTCGCCCTGAAGTTAAAGAGCAAGTTCAAAGCATGGGTGCTGAATTCCTTGAGCTTGATTTTAAAGAAGAAGCGGGCAGTGGTGATGGCTATGCTAAGGTAATGTCAAAAGCATTTATTGATGCTGAAATGGCATTATTTTCAGAACAAGCAAAAGATGTTGATATCATCATTACAACGGCATTAATTCCAGGAAAACCCGCTCCTCGTTTAATTACGAAAGAGATGGTCGATTCAATGAAGCCAGGAAGTGTTGTAGTCGACCTTGCGGCTCAAAATGGTGGCAACTGCGAATATACCGTGCCTAATGAAGTCTTTACGACAGAACATGGTGTAAAAATCATTGGTTACACTGATTTAGCTGCTCGTTTACCAGCACAGTCATCTCAACTTTATGGTACTAACTTAGTTAATCTATTGAAATTATTGTGTAAAGAAAAAGACGGTAATATCAATATTGATTTTGATGATGTTGTCATCCGTGGTGTGACTGTAATTCGTGCGGGTGAAGTAACATGGCCTGCGCCACCAATTCAAGTTTCAGCACAACCTAAAGTTACTCCTGCTGCAAAACCACAAGAAAAACCCGTTGCTAAACCGGTTTCACCTTGGAAGAAATACAGTTTATTAGCGATAGCCTTTTTATTGTTTGCATGGCTTGCAAATGTTGCACCGAAAGAGTTTTTATCTCACTTTACGGTATTCGCACTTTCTTGTGTTGTAGGTTATTACGTTGTTTGGAATGTAAGTCATTCATTGCACACGCCATTAATGTCAGTAACAAATGCAATTTCAGGCATTATTGTCGTTGGTGCTTTACTCCAAATTGGTAGTGGTGGCTGGGTTAGCCTATTTTCGTTTATCGCAATATTGATTGCGAGTATTAATATTTTTGGTGGATTTACTGTTACTCAACGTATGTTGAAAATGTTCCGTAAAGGATAAGGGAGACAATTATGTCCAGCGGAGTTGTTACAGCGGCATATATTGTCGCCGCAATATTATTTATTTTCAGCCTTGCCGGCTTATCAAAGCATGAAACCTCTAAACAAGGTAACTACTTTGGTATTGCAGGGATGGCAATTGCATTGTTCGCAACCATTTTCGGGCCTTATGCTGGCAATGTGAGTTGGATCATTATTGCAATGGTAATCGGTGCCGTTATTGGTATTCGTTTAGCTAAAAAAGTCGAAATGACTCAAATGCCAGAATTGGTCGCAATCTTGCACAGCTTTGTAGGTTTAGCGGCAGTTTTAGTGGGCTTTAACAGTTATCTTGACCACAATACAGCAATGGATCCTGTTATGGTGAATATCCACCTAACAGAAGTCTTTTTAGGGATCTTCATTGGTGCTGTTACATTTACGGGTTCGATTGTCGCTTATGGTAAATTAAGTGGGAAAATGTCATCTAAACCGATGATGTTACCTAATCGTCATAAATTAAATCTTGCAGCTTTAGTGGTTTCTTTTTTATTGATGGTTTGGTT
Source organism: Proteus sp. TSJ240517 (assembly GCF_047921575.1). Classification (NCBI taxonomy): domain Bacteria; kingdom Pseudomonadati; phylum Pseudomonadota; class Gammaproteobacteria; order Enterobacterales; family Morganellaceae; genus Proteus; species Proteus sp. TSJ240517. The sequence continues at coordinate 383,820 of NZ_JBLRMH010000001.1, read as the reverse complement.
TGTTAAAACTGACAGTGTTGGTTTACAAGTTTTCTTAATCATCATAATGACTGTGATTGCCTTGGCATTTGGTTGGCATTTAGTTGCGTCAATTGGTGGTGCGGATATGCCAGTTGTTGTTTCGATGCTGAACTCTTACTCAGGATGGGCAGCAGCAGCAGCAGGCTTTATGTTAAGCAATGACTTGTTAATTGTAACGGGTGCATTAGTGGGTTCTTCAGGTGCTATCCTTTCTTATATTATGTGTAAGGCGATGAATCGCTCTTTTATTAGCGTAATAGCGGGCGGATTTGGTACTGATGGCTCAGCCTCAACAGAAGAAGGTGAAATGGGTGAGTACCGCGAAACAACCGCGGAAGAAGTGGCTGATATGCTGAAAAATTCAACCTCAGTCATTATCACTCCAGGTTATGGATTAGCGGTTGCTCAAGCACAATACCCTGTTCATGATATTACTGAAAAATTACGCCAGCGTGGTGTGAAAGTGCGTTTTGGTATTCACCCAGTAGCAGGGCGTTTACCGGGTCACATGAATGTATTGTTAGCAGAGGCTAAAGTGCCTTATGACGTTGTATTAGAAATGGATGAAATCAATGATGATTTCTCTGACACTGATACAGTCTTGGTTATTGGCGCTAACGATACAGTAAACCCAGCGGCACAAGATGATCCAAATAGCCCAATTGCAGGTATGCCAGTATTAGAAGTGTGGAAAGCGCAAAATGTTATTGTGTTTAAACGCTCAATGAATACAGGTTATGCAGGGGTTCAGAATCCACTATTCTTTAAAGAGAATACACAGATGTTGTTTGGCGATGCTAAAGCCAGTGTGGATGCAATTTTAAAAGCACTGTAATAGATACAGATAGCGAATAGAAAAAAGCCAGTCAAAATTTTGACTGGCTTTTTTATTTAGTATACAGAGCGTTTAATCGTGATCATTATCAACAGTAATAGGGCAGGTAAAACCATCAGGTTTGATAGCCAATAAATCACATTTGATATGATCAATCAGTTGCTCCGCAGTATTTCCTAAAAATGCGGCTGAAAGCCCCGTCCTTCCTAAAATACCCAAAACAACAATGCCAGCATTTAACTCTTCACAAACTTGAGGGATCACTTGTTCTGGCAATCCTTCTTTAACATGTGTTTTCTCTTCGGGAATGCTGAATTTCTGGCGAAGTTCCTTCATCGCAATAAGGTGTTGACCGCGTAGTGCATTGTTATAAAGATTAGGATCAAAATCAGGTAGCTCAATCGCAATATTAATCGGCGCAACGGGATAGGCGCTAAGTAAATGAACATCAGGATCTTTTTGTATGCGATGAGATAAGTCGGTTGTTAGCTCAATCAGTTTCAGATTAAGGGCATCATGATAAGATTCTTCATTCGATAAATTTGCGGCGACAACGATAGTACCGTATTCAGGCCACTCTTTATCTTTGACCATCCAAACAGGGCAAGGACATTTTCTAAGCAATTGCCAATCCAGAGGCGTAAAAATGAGTGAACCTAATTTATCATGTTGGTGAGCCATTTTTATGAGTAAGTCATGTTGATGTGCAACAACTTCTTCAATAATGGCTTCATAGGGGCGATTATGCCAAATGACTTTTATATCAATCTCTATGCCCGCTTCAAGGTAATAGCGTGCTTGCTGTTTGATCCAAGCTGCCTTTTGGCTGATAACACCTTTACGCATTGCATTACGTTCATCGGGAGATAAAAGGGTTGTCATGTCATAAGAGAGATCATAAACAGGTAGAAAAGCTTTTATCCGCCCACCATTACGCTGAACGATATAGACAGCACGGCGAAGTGCTGGTTGGTCATCTTGGTTAGGATCAATGACAACGAGAAGGTTTTGATATTTTTCCATTGTAATATCCTCTTTAGGGCTGGATTTATCCATCTACAATTTAAAGATAACCCAAGAAGATAAAATGCAATAGTACAAAATAGAAAACGGGGCACAAATTTGTGTGCCCCGTTATAAAATTAGCGTGTGAAATGTAACAGATTAAACTTCAACTGATGAAGGAAGTTTGCCTGCAAGTTCACTTAACAGTGTACTATCTTCGATAGTAATGTATTTGCCTTTAACGCTTAACATGCCACTTTTCTGGAAGCGACCCAGTAAGCGACTAATTGTTTCGACAGTTAAACCTAAGTAATTACCGATATCACCACGAGTCATGGTTAAACGGAATTCGCGAGGAGAAAAACCACGCTGTGCGAAACGGCGTGAGAGGTTATAAATAAAAGCAGCCAGACGTTCTTCTGCATTCTTTTTCGATAGCAGTAAGATCATTTCTTGGTCACCTTTGATTTCACCACTCATTAGGCGCATCATTTGTTGACGTAAGTTAGGCATTTTGCCTGACAGGTCATCCAAAGTTTCGAATGGAATTTCACAGACCATAGATGTTTCTAAAGCTTGTGCGAAACTTGGATGTTCAGTATTAATAATGGCGTCAAAGCCAACCAAATCACCAGCAAGATGAAATCCTGTTATTTGCTCGTCGCCTTCTTCCGTGATGGTATAACTTTTAATTGTACCGGAACGTATGGCATAAAGTGATTTCAGCTCATCACCTGCTTTAAACAAGGTTTGACCTTTCTGGATGGGCTTTTTACGCTCGATAATATTATCGAGTTGATCAAGCTCATGCTCGTTTAAAGTAAACGGGATGCAGAGCTGGCTAATACTGCAATCCTGACAATGGATTGCACAACCGCCAGATTGGATTCGGCGAACGACGCGTTTTTCTGGGATCATAAGCTTGCTCATTACAAATAAAAATATTGATATGCGTCAATTTTAACACATATTGCAGTAATTAGTAAGGGGAATAACGGTACGTGTGGAAATAATTCTGAATGTAACAAAACATGTATCTTGATAAAAACAATGTTTTGCTTAAAGGTCTATTTAGAACAATTTGCGCTAACCCTATACTCAATTGGTATATTATTCGATTTTCTAACGAAGTCATAGTGCTATTACTAAATTATCCTTGTCAAAAGCCAAAAATGAAGAGGCGCTTCAATATTTTTTACCTTTATATTGACATTTTATTTACGACTCTACCTTAAATTCGTATTTTTTATGCATAACTCTTTATTTTTATAACAAAAGATTAGGTAAAGTTAACTAGATGTATTTTTGATGCAACTTAATGCTACCTTGAAGCAGTCATTTCAACAAATGATGCAATAACGTTCCCTCACACGCCTATCATTGCGTATAATGAAACATTCGGATTAAGAATATCTGCATAGCTTATGTCAGTTCTTGATATTTTAATGATGGGATACAGTGTATGGAAATATCGTAATGCTGTATTTACTTCAGGATTGCGTATGGTGTTAGCAAGTAGCGCAATAATACTGATTGCAGAAATTCTTAATCGTTTTGCATTTTTTATTGTTAAGTAGTGGAGTAGTGATGTATGAGGCGTTTTATTAAGGTAGATCTTCCTCCTGAACCGATTATTAATGATAAATGTGTTAGAAAACGCCTCAAACAAAGCCTATGTGATAGTTGTTCCAAAGTTTGCCCTGTGGGCGCTATCACTTTTGCTCACTTAGATGTAAAAATAGACAATGAACTCTGTTTTCAATGTGGTAATTGTCTATTTACCTGTCCCGTTGACGCGATAGAAAATATCGCGCCTCACGAAAGAACACACCAAGATAATTACCTTGTTGTTAATCATGATGAACCGTTAGCAAGTACAGAAGAATTATTAGTGTGGCATCGCCAATATCAAATTAGAGGAATGAAGATAGCACAGCCTTTAGTGGATAAATGGCTTCCTGTTTTAGCAAACTTAAATCTTCAACTAAAAACATTACAAGAGCCTATTTGGCAATTAATTATCACAGAGCCTACTGATATTGATAGCGGACGTCGTTTTATGCTTTTTCGTCAAAAATTAGATGAAAAATCGCTCAATAAAAATCAAGTAAGAACAGGATTAAATGCAAGAAAACAACTTTATCCTGAAGATAGTTGGTTCCAAATTCAGTTAGACAAAGACAGCTGTATTCTTTGCTCTGCCTGCGCCAAAGTGTGTGATGAAGGTGCGATTAAACTTGAAAACAATATATTCATGCTTGATGAAAAGCGTTGTACGGGTTGCATGAATTGTGAAGTGGTTTGTTTTCCTAAATCTATCCATGTTAATGAACAAGTTGCTAAAAATAACGAAACAACACATTACCATTATTATAATGCCCACTGTGAAAAATGTCGTTTAGCCTTCTTATCTTGGACTCCAGATGCAAAATTGTGCCCGATTTGCATACAACATCAGAAGCAAGGTTGGTTATAATCTCTCTCAAATAGACTTAAGTTATTTATTGCTTAATAAGCTCACATCCTTATTAAAGTGAGAGATAACATGTTAATTTTATTTATTATTAAGTTTTGAGAGTGGCAAAATAAAATGGGAGCATATGATGAAAACAACTGTTTTACCTGCGGATATGTTAGAAATTGCCATTATAGAGCCTGGTGGTATAGATAAATTACAACCCCAACTATCACCGATACCGCCACTTCCTCCACATTATCTTTTGATCAAAGTTGCAGCTTCTGGTGTGAATCGCCCTGATATTTTTCAACGTCAAGGCAGTTATCCGCCACCAGCAGATGCTTCACCTATTCCAGGTCTTGAAGTTGCTGGAGAGGTTGTTGCATTAGGGGAAAGTTGCACTAAATGGCAGTTGGGCGATAGAGTCTGTGCTTTAGTTGCTGGTGGTGGTTACGCTCAATATTGTATTGCGCATGAAGATATCGCATTACCGTCAATGAATTTAACGGACATTGAAGCAGCAGCATTGCCTGAGAATTTCTTTACTGTCTGGGCTAATTTATTTCAGTTAGGAAAACTAAAACAAGGTGAATCTGTTCTTATTCATGGTGGAACATCGGGAATAGGATCAACTGCCATCATGCTTGCTCACACAATAGGTGCGACAGTTTATACAACAGTTGGCTCTGAAGAAAAAGCTGCCACAGCCCGCGCGCTCGGCGCTGATTATGTCATCAATTACAAACAGGCCGATTTTGCTAAAGAAATTCCTATTTTAACTGAAGGGAAAGGCGTTGATGTTATTCTCGATATTATTGGTGGGGATTACGTAGAAAAAAATTATCAAGTTGCCAGCAAGTTTGGGCGCGTTATACAAGTGGGCATGATGAAAGGAATGCCTAAAAATTTAAATATGATGCCAATGATGATTAAGCGTTTAATTCATACTGGTTCAACGATGCGATCTCGCTCAATAGAAGAGAAAGCACAAATAGCGCAAGAATTAAAACAGCAAGTGTGGCCACTTATTGCTGAAGGAAAAATTAAACCAATCATTAATGCTATTTTTCCATTAAAAGAAGTGGGTAAAGCACATGAGTTAATGGAGTCTGGTGATTTAATTGGTAAGGTAATGCTTGAAATCTTATCTTATAACGGAAAAGAGTAAAAATAAGAGTGCTTAAAACGTATTTGATATAAGAGTAAGCACTTCTGTTACTTTCTAAAAAGCGAATATTCCGAAAAACACATGTTAAATATTTCATGTGTTTTTTTATGTATTGAAGAAAAAATGAATAACATTTAAATAAATAAATTCTTATTTTAGATAAGTAATTTAATATCTATTCTTTTTAATAGATATTAAGCAATAGAAATATTCATTAATTCTGATTAAGGTAGATTTAAATATTGACCTTATCAAAAATAATATCACATTTACAGAAATATAACTTAAATCAAAATTAATAGTGAATTTAGTAAACTAACAAATAAAGCTAAATCATTTATCATTAAAGTATCTTTTGCTTAAATCAAACTAGAAAAATGTTAACTGATATCAATAAAATAAAGAAGATTCTTACTCATCATGTAGTATATCATTTGAATAAAGATTAATTATTGACGATTAATAAACACAAATTTCATTAAAACAGATAATAAAAATTTATATATAGGTGCGATGATGGCAAATTACAAACAAACCTGTCTGAGTGCTACAGAGCGTGTATACCATACCCGAACCATTGATATTCTTACATGTTATCATCGAGAGATGGCAAAAATACTAATGAATAGTGAGTATTCTTTTCCTAAAGCAAATAAAATGAAAAGAAATAATAGCGAGAGTTTAGACGCTAAAATAAAAAGTAACACTATTGAAAAAAAAGCAGTAGATAATGCTTATGAACGTATTTTAGAAACTTTAAAACAACAAAATAATTATAATCAATCTGATATTGAACCTTATTTTTCCCATCATCATTCACAAGTGATGCAATTGGCGAAATTTGGTTATCTTTCTGCATTAGCATGCAACTCAGATAATGTTTTTAATAATCATTCCCCCTTACTAAAAGAACAAGAAAAGAAAATTACAGATGATCTCTGTAAATTAATCGGTTTCTCATCAGAAGATGCATTTGGTCATATCACAACAAGCCACACTCTTGCTTGCTATGAAATATTATGGGCACTTAGAAATTTAAAAACATTACCAATGGCAATTGCTCGTCATCCAAAATCACGGGATTTGGTTGCAGATAAAAAAGCCTTTGAGTTATTCAATATGTCTGTCACCGATATTTTAGCAATAAGCGAACAACTCAATGAGCGTGGGATTTTTGATGATGTTAGTCATTTAACATGCCGAGGAACAGGCATGACAAAAACAATGCATTTAGGAAAACTGCTTGTTCCTGTTTCCCGTTTTGAATTTTGGAAAAAAGCAATGGATATCCTTGGGTTGGGATATGACAATCTTATTGCATTGCCTATTGATGAAACATTTAAAACCGATATTGAAAAAACACGCAGTATTGTTTTTCGCCTGATTGAACAAGGCGAGCCTATTCTTGGCGTTATAGGAATATTAGGCACACCGTCTTATGGTTGTGTTGATAAGTTAAAACCACTTTTTGAACTAAGAAAAGAGTGTGAGGAAAAATACAACAATTCATTTTATATCCATATTGATGCATCGCAATTTGGTTATATGAAAAGCTTATTTCTTGATGACAATTATGATCTTATTCCTTATCAGATTTTATGTAAGAAATTAAAGAAAGAAGCACCACTACTGCAATTGACATCTGAAATATATGAAAGCATCACACAACTTTCTTTCGCTGATTCAGTCTCTTTTGAACCATTTCAAGCTGGATTTTCACCATATCCAACTGGTGTAGTATGTATTAAAGATGCGCGTCTTAGTCGTTTTTTAACAAGTCCCCCTAGATTATGTCCAGATCAAGCAGATAACGTTCCTGAAATTGATGGTATTCAATCCGCACCGGCAGTGGCGTCGATGTGGAGTGTGCATCAACTCTATCCTTTTACTTCATCTGGATATGGAAAATATGCACAAATTCAATGGGAAACGCGTGTCAAACTTGAGCAGTTTTTTAATCAAGCCGCAGCTTTCGAAAAAGAAGGTGATCACTATTATATTCGTATTTTATCTGTATCTGACTTTAATAAACTAAATTTTGCGATTGTAAAGAAAGGAAATAAGGACTTAGAAACGCAAAATGATCTGAATAAAACAATCTATGAAAACTTGGTTATAAAAAGTCATCATAAACAAGATTTAAGTTTATTAACGTTTTGTGCTCGTAATAGCGATGATGCACCAGCGCAGTTTTGTTCTGAGTGCGGTTTTGATAACAATGAGTGGGAAACTATCAAATACTTAAATTTGTTGCAGCTTACTATAAAAAGTACTGAAATTTGTGATGATCAACAAATTGAAGCTGGATATCAATATATTAAGAAAGTAGTTTTATCCGCATTAGACCAGTAGCAATATCTCTTTTTTATATTTCCTACAATTAAAATAAATTTTGTTAAAAAGCGAAGTAGTGGGTTGTTACTCATTATCTTCGCTTTTTTTAAATGAATTAAAGGTGACAGTGTCACTCTTTGTATTGTAAATATGTTCTTTTTTGTGTGCATCTAAAGCTAAAGGTGTCTGCTTTTTATTCATTATTGTTAATTATCTTCTTTTATTTTTATTGATAGCACGTAAAAGCAAGCTAGAGAATGATAATCATTCATAATTAAGGCTACGTTTGAAAGATATAATCATAGATAAATCATATTGTTAATAAGAAAGAGAATTTAGATGTGTATTTAGATATATCTAAAACTTGATCATTTAGATATATCGGATTATATTACACCCATGAATTCGATATATCTAAAACAATGAGGGAATATTTATGATGATTCGAGCATTAAACTCACTTTATCAACAACGTGCTGAAAATGGCGGACATGGTCACGGAAAAGGGCGTTGTGGTGGTAAAGGCAAACATAGCCAGCACCAAGAAAATCATGGTGAGCATTGCTGTCATGGTGAACACAGTCATGGACACGAAGGTCGTGGCGAATGCTGTCACGGTGAACACGGTCATGGACACGAAGGTCGTGGCGAATGCTGTCATGGTGAACACGGTCATGGACACGAAGGTCGTGGCGAATGCCGTCATGGTGAACACGGTCATGGACATGAAGGTCGTGGTGAGTGTTGTCATGGTGAGCATGGTTCTGAAGGGCATGGAAAACAACGTGGTCGTGGATGCGGTGGCAGAGGTAAAGGCCAAGGTCGCCAGTTAAAACGTATGTTTGATCATGGTGATTTACGCGTTCTGCTACTTAGCATGATCTCGAAAAAACCAAGCCATGGTTATGAAATTATTAGAGAAATAGATGAGGCATCTTCAGGATTATATGTACCTAGTCCAGGTGTTATTTATCCAACGCTAACACTACTTGAAGAGCAAGATCTATTAGTTGCGACGATTGCTGAAAAAGGCCGTAAAAACTACAGCATTACACCTGAAGGCACTGCATTTTTAGCAGAACATCAGGATATAGATGCCAATATTCAAAAGAAACTGGCTTATGCGAGAGATTTATCTCAAAACGCAGGTGGTGTTTCTGAGGAAATTGAATCTGCTGTTGGTAAATTAAAAGCAGTTTTACGCCATAAATTAGTATTAAAAGAGCTCTCTGTGGAAAGAGCAGGACGTATTGCTTCTATTCTTAATGAAGCAGTTGAGAAAATTGAAGCTATCAATGAGGCATTGATCTCAGAGGAAAGGGAAGATGAATAAAACAGATACTCAGCTACAAAATTCAAGAAGAAATAATGAAATAGACAAAGATGATTTGGAAAATAATCCAGCAGTAAAAGAACAAATTTGCCCTAAAATGCCAGTTTCTTATTTTCGTAGAGCGTTACGTAAACCTGGCAGAATATGATAATGATGGACGGAGGTTATAATGATATGACCTCTGTTATTTTCCCTTCAATCAAGCTATTCCTACCCACTTGTTATCATTATAAATGGTTTCTAAATATCAAAGCCGCCTAATTCCTGATAAAACTCTCTTTATCTTCTATCGCTATCTAAGTTAATCCTTAACTTCATTTATTTGTAAATCATCATTTTTTGATGAGGATTACATCGTTTTTCTTAGGTTATTGTACTAACCTCAAAAAAATCACAAATGATTGTGGAAATGTTCCATATTAACTATTATTTTATTTAGCTAGTGAACCCATTATAAAATTTGAAAACTTAAACCAGAGATATGCTTGAAATAATAAATTAAATACTGAATCAAAATAATAAGCGTTTGTAAGTACTTAAACGAGAATAAGTACCTTAGTTCAAACGTAGCCTTACTTATGATGTAGGACGCTAGTCAGCATAAATAATGGCAAAGTGATGAGGTATCGGTTTATTTATTGTTAAGAATAGAAATAATGATGCGAATAACTGATTGATATTTATAAAAATATTATCGAATAAAAATAACAATACGCTCACCAGATAGAACAATCAATCAACTAAATTGATTGTTATGTATTTGCCGTACCTGTTAAACCAACATTTGCTAATTTAGGAATATTCGAATGAAAGTAAAAGCATTATCTGTTGTGATAAGTTTAATACTCGCTACACCATTATGTGCAAATGCACAAACTGATATAAGTGCTATTGAAGCAAGATTAAATGCACTTGAACAACGTGCAACTGCTGCTGAAGCTAGAGCCGCTGCCGCAGAACAAAAAGCGGCTCGCCTTGAGCAATTAATTAATTCCAACAGCCTATCTAAAACGGATCATGTTACAACCGTCGGCATGGAGCAACGCGTTGCTATATTAGAAAAGCAATCTGATGAGGCTCAAGCAAAAGTAAACATTGCACAAACTCAGCTTAATGAAATCCAACAAAAACAATCGGCTCAGCTTGCTAGTACGAAAAATAAAGAAGGTACGGGCTTTTTCTCTACCAATACAAATTGGGGTGATCTCAAATTGTATGGTGACGTTGAATATAATATCGATGCGGCGAGTAAAAAAGGGCAACTAACCTCGATGAGAATGATGCCCGGTAATCAAAAAGACTTTGATGATAATGAAAAATGGTCACTTAACGGGCGCATTTTAATTGGTGTGGATGGTGAACGAGAATTAAAAAACGGCAATTATGCTGGTTTTCGTGCTCAGCCTATGGCTGACATGACAGGTAAAATGAATCTAGATGATGCTGTTTTCTACTTTGGTCAACGCGATAAATGGCAATATAAAATTGGTCGTTATGAAGCTTACGACATGTTCCCTCTAAACCAAGATACATTTGTTGAGTATTCAGGTAATACAGCAAATGATTTATATGGTGATGGTTTTGGCTATATCTATATGATGAAAGAAGGGCGAGGTCGTAGTAGTGACGGTGGTAGTATGATGGTTAATACACACTATAACGACTGGTATTTTGAGCTAAATGCTTTAGTTGAAGATGGAACTTCTGTTTTTAAAGACAATGAATATCATGGACGTAAACTTGATAATCGCAAAAATGTTATTTATATGCGTCCTGTTGTTGCATGGCAGAAAGATAATTTAACTATTGCAGGAGCAATAGATGCAAATGTGATAAACAAAGCCTATGGCTATGATGATGAAAATGGAAAATTCCAAGATCAATCGCGACGTACAGGTTATGGCTTAACTGTAAAATGGGACACTTTAGCTGATGATCCTATTAACGGTATTGTTGCAAATTTAAGTGCTGCTTATCTCGACGCTAAAGATGAAAATGATTTTTCTATTGGTAGTAATGTGTTGTGGCGTAAATTTCAACTTGGTTATATTTATGCTCATAATGATATTAAAACTTACTATCACAAAAACGGGAATAGCAGTGGTCAAAATGACACCTATTTAACGCTCAATCCTAGTAAGTACAATATCAACACTGTATTTGCTTCTTATGAACTGCCTAATATTTTAGATATGGATAATTTTAAAACCTATTTAGGTGCTTATTATTCACGTATAGATGGTAAAGACGACATTAATGTAAATAGCAGTGATAAAGATCGTTATGGTGCCCGTATTCGCTTTAAGTATCTATTTTAACTTTATTTTTAGTACTTCTTGTTAGAGATTGATTTTATATAAAGACTTCAAGATACAGCGTATTGTTGGCTAATTGAGGTCTTTATATTTTTATATAGTTTGCTCAGTGTTGGGACATAAAACATCAGATACCCGATAAGAAAAAAGCCTTAACTAACTTTTCAGCTGACCACTCTTTAATGTCTGAAACTTGCCCATCACCAATTTCAACTAAACGTAATTCTCCTACTGCATTTTTGACTACATCAATGGAATAGAAGGGTGTGTTTACATGCTGCGCTACTTTTTTTACAAACTCAGGAATTTCATCATCCGCAGAGAATATTTTCTTATTTAAAACAAAATATCTGCGCTCACTATCATTAATAAATTCCTCAACATAGCGAAGACTTACACCACCTTCAATGTTTCCCCTAAACTGTGCAATAAGTTTTAGTATTTCTCTAATTTCATCTGCATTTTTAGCGATGGAACCTCTCGTGGTTGTTAAAGATTTTACATAGTCTTTTACAAAGTAAGCTGGCCATTGAAGTTGGTTAGTTAAGCTTTCAAAGTCAGTATCCATAGTTGTGATAACTGTTCTTGGTGTGAACTCTTTACAATTTTCATACCAACCCGTTATATGATGGTTACGGATATAATCTTCAGAAGTTTCAAGCATTTGACCACCATGAGTATTCACAGCATGGTATAGCTGTTGATATTCGTCTTTATTTAGCATCCATCCACGCCAAATAACAGGAGAGTCTGATTTAAAAGGATGTGAAAACTTATATTTACCCAATGCCATATCTTCTGATGAGAGTAACAAACAATGAATATTTAGCATTTGAGCGCAACGATATTCTTGTTCAAAGGCCTCATCAGGTTTTCCTGTTTTTGAATAGTCATCAGGGTAAATTATTTGCATAAGTAATTCCTTTTAATTAAATAGGTTTGATGAAGAAATATCCTAACGTTTTATTTAACGACTTGAACCTTTTTTCTCTTAATTACATGTTCTCTTTTCTAAGTTGTGAGATCTCTCGATTTTTTGATCTTTTTCGACTAGGTATCTGATTTTACTCGTGCCATTGTTTTATTTCCTGCCATAATCGGTTTAATGTTTACAGACGCTGACTAGCGTATTAAGTGCAGATGATATTTATCAGGAAACAATTCAATGCCTTTCTATATACAACGCAGTAATTCAAATAACGACAAGACCTATAAGAAAAATAGAACAAAACCACTATTAATAGGCTTAACCTTAATTCCTTCATTTGTGTTTGCTAATGATCTTTCTCAATTACCGCAAAAAGAACGTGTCGCTTACTTTACGCAAGCTCAGCAAGCGGGGATCACTGGTGTTGCAATTAAAACAAAGCCTGTCCTAGCAAGACCAGCCAAAGAAGGTGAGATCATTACAACGATAATTAAAGGTGAAGGGATTGAAACAGTTTCAGAACCTGCAAAAGCAGGAGATTGGGTAGTACAAAATATTTGCCCAGAAACAGGTAATGAGGAAATCCTGGTAAGGAAAAACAAATTTATTCAGCGTTATAGCGAAACAGATAAAAATAAGATCAAAATCAATATAACGGCTTATCCCGATAATTATCAGCCTTTTATCCCTAAAGGTATCGAAATGAATTATTTTATTGTGCCTGAATCTACACCCGCGTTTGCAATGAAGGCTCCTTGGGGAGAATTACAACGTTTTCAATCGGGCGATGCCGTTGTGCAATCCACAACAGATAGCCAAGATGTTTATCGTATTCAAAAGGCAGCATTTGAATGTACTTATACTATTCTTAAACCTGCCAAATTAGCGCAATAATATTGAATCTATCTATGCTGGATTGAATATTAATTTTATAATTCATAATGTTATAATCATTTCGTTGCTGAAGCTAAGAATATTAAACAGAGAGTAGGCTAATAGAAAGTAGGCGTAATTGACTTGTTGTCCATTTGCTTTAATAGCTACATTTCGTTAACCTATCTCTATCAATTTCTTCAACTCATTAGGTAAAACCTATTGAACTGATAGCAGGAATGTATTAGCTATTCTCAAATGGAATAGGTACATTAGTCCCATACCAAACAGGAGGAAATACAATGTCTTTAATTAATACCCCAATCAAACCATTCAAAAACATGGCATTTAAAGACGGTCAATTCGTTGAAGTGACTGAAAAGGACGTCGAAGGCAAATGGAGCGTTTTCTTCTTTTACCCTGCAGACTTCACTTTTGTGTGCCCAACTGAATTAGGTGACTTAGCTGATCATTATGCTGAGTTCCAAAAAATGGGCGTAGAAATTTACTCAGTTTCTACTGACACACATTTTACCCATAAAGCATGGCATAGCAGCTCAGAAACTATCGGTAAAATCAAATATGGCATGATTGGCGATCCAACTGGCGCATTAACTCGTAACTTCGAAAATATGCGTGAGAACGAAGGTCTTGCAGACCGTGGTACTTTCGTTGTTGACCCACAAGGTATCATCCAAGCAATTGAAATCACAGCTGAAGGTATTGGCCGTGATGCATCAGACCTGCTGCGTAAAGTTAAAGCTGCTCAGTATGTAGCTAGCCACCCAGGCGAAGTTTGCCCAGCAAAATGGAAAGAAGGTGATGCAACTTTAGCTCCATCACTGGATTTAGTTGGCAAAATCTAAATAAGAATTAAGCCACTAAAAAGTTATTTATCGGGTGTTTCGGCACCCGATTTTATTGAGGGTGCAAAAATGTTAGATAATAATTTAAAAGCTCAATTGAAAGCTTATTTAGAACGATTAACCCAGCCAGTTGAATTAGTAGCAACATTAGACGACAGTAAACATTCTGCTGATATCCAAGCGCTATTAAAAGAAATCGAACCATTATCCGATAAAGTCACTTATCGTGAAGATAATAACGCAAATGTACGTAAACCATCTTTTCTTATTACCAACCCAGGGAAAGAAACTGGTGTTCGTTTTGCAGGTTCACCATTAGGTCATGAATTTACTTCATTAGTTTTAGCATTACTGCAAACTGGTGGACACCCATCAAAAGAAGCACAAGAATTACTTGAACAAATTCGTCAGTTAGACGGTGAGTTTCATTTCGAAACCTATTATTCGCTCTCTTGTCATAACTGCCCTGATGTTGTTCAGGCATTAAACTTAATGGCGATTTTAAATCCGAAGATCACACATACTGCGATTGACGGAGGCATGTTCCAAAATGAAATTCAGGAACGTAATATCATGGGCGTTCCTGCTGTATTCTTAAATGGTAACGAGTTTGGTCAAGGCCGTATGACCTTAGCTGAAATCGTTAACAAAGTAGACAGCAATGCAGAAAAACGTACTGCAGAATTATTGAATCAAAAAGCTGCATTTGATGTATTAATTGTGGGTAGTGGTCCTGCGGGTGCATCTGCAGCTGTTTATTCCGCTCGTAAAGGTTTAAATACAGGCCTTATTGGCGAACGTTTTGGTGGTCAAGTTCTTGATACTGTTGATATTGAAAACTACATCTCAGTACCAAAAACTGAAGGTGCAAAACTTGCAGGTGCATTAAAAGCTCACGTTGATGATTACCAAGTGGATGTGATTGATAGCCAAACTGTTAGTCGCTTAATTCCGGGTGCATCAGAAGGGGAATTACATCAAATTGAAACAACATCAGGTGCAATTTTAAAAACTCGTAGCCTAATTATTGCAACAGGTGCTCGCTGGAGAAATATGAATGTTCCCGGTGAAAATGAATACCGTACTCGTGGTGTAACTTATTGCCCACATTGTGATGGCCCACTGTTTAAAGGCAAAAGAGTTGCTGTTATTGGTGGTGGTAACTCAGGTGTTGAAGCTGCAATTGACTTAGCTGGCTTAGTTGAACACGTAACAGTATTAGAATTTGCTCCAGAAATGAGAGCAGATGCGGTATTACAGAAAAAATTACGTAGCTTAAGCAATGTAGAAGTTATCTTAAATGCGCAAACTACAGAAGTATATGGTGATGGCACTAAGTTAACCGGTCTAAAATATAAAGATCGTACTAATGATTCTATGCATGATATTGCATTAGCAGGTATTTTCGTTCAAATCGGTTTATTACCTAATACACAGTGGTTAGAAGGTACTGTTGAGCGTAATAAGATGGGCGAAATTATTGTTGATGCTCGTGGCGAAACTAATATCAAAGGTGTATTTGCTGCCGGCGACTGTACAACCGTACCTTATAAGCAAATCATCATTGCCGCTGGTGAAGGTGCAAAAGCCTCACTTAGCGCATTTGATTACTTGATTCGCACAAGTGCAAAATAAGCAAATCAACGTTAAAAAATTTAATTATTTTATATCGTTTAAAGCATCTCAATCGAGATGCTTTTTTCTGCATTAATTTCCACTTACCTTAAAAATCCTATTCATAAACCCCAAATAACCTATGCTATTATCACGCAAAATTAATAATTTATAGGGAAGTTGATATGAATATAAATAAAATGTGTTTTAGACAAGTTGTACCTGCGCTATTTTTTTCCCTGCTATGTGCTAGTTCTTTTTCTGTCAACGCAGATATTGAAGTGCGTGATGAAACTTTATATGAAGCGCATCAACGCTTTAAAACAGAAATTATAAACGACAGTTTTGATAATATTGATCCGCCTTGGGAAGCGCCGCCTGAAATATTTAATGTTATTAAATATCCGGCAAAACCAGGAGATATGTATGCCTATTTAACACCACCTCCAGCAAATAAAAAAATGAAATTACCTGCTGTAATTTGGTTAAATGGAGGCTACGGCGGAATTGGTGGTGATGATTATTTTTGGCAACCTAAACCAGTTGATAATGACCAAACAGGTGCAACTTTCCGTGATCCCAATATGGTGTTGATGATCCCGTCTTTCCGAGGTGAAAATACTAACCCAGGTCGTTATGAAATGTTTTATGGCGAATTAGAAGATTTAGAATCAGCGAGAGAATATTTAGCATCACTGCCTTATATTGACTCTAAGCGTATCTATGTCGTTGGACATAGTACGGGGGGAACTAGAGCATTATTAGCGAGTGAATATAGTGACAAATTTAGAGCTATTTTCTCTTTGGGTGGAATACCTGATCTTAAATTAAGAGCTGAAGGAGATATGATAGTTGAATTGCCTTTTGATAGAAATAACGAAGAAGAGTTTAATGTTCGCTCTGTATATCGCTATATTAAATCAATAAAAACACCAACTTTCTATTTTGAAGGGCGTGACTATTTTTGGAATGAGTTTAATGAGCTACGAGCGGTTGCAATGGTGCATGATATTCCATTAAAAATATATAACATTAAAAATGGTGACCATTTCAATATCATTGTACCTGTCAGTAAATTAATTAAAGATAAAATCTTGTTAGATACTGATACAACTAAAGAAAGCAATATTCGATTCACTAATGAAGAGATTAAGTGGATCAATAAGCAGGTTAGATGATTATTAATAATTTAATTTTTAATAATGATATCCGCTCTTTTATTTAATCGATAAAAGAGCAGTATTTTTTAAACTAATACATTATTTTGATAAAGATATTAAGTGTATTATGATTAAAAGGATTAAATTATCATTTAAAAATGAAGGGATTTGTTATGCAAGCTAAACTTGCTTATCAATGGAAACAACAAAGACGTGGGAGACTCTCTTTTTTAGGTCTAGAAATTGCTTGGACAATTTTCTTTTCTATTGCAGAAAACTTAGCTGATCGATGGTATATAGAACTTTACCCCGAAAAAATGGAGTCAATTACTGAAAGTTATTTTTACTATCACTTTTCTTTTACACCATATGGCCTAATAGAAATGGTGTTTTTAATAGTACAAGTCTACATATTTACACTTATTTTATCTCAACGAATAAGAGATATAGGTATAGGCTATCCTATTATTATTTCAATTATTTTAACGGCTAGTCCTATTTTATTAACACCATACTTATTATTTAATGCACCATCTATGTTAATGGTATTGCTTTCTATATTATTAATCGCTGGGTTGGTTGCTTTATTTGCACCATCAGCTTATAAAGTCGATATTTATACTAATAAAGACGCCAAAGAGAGTAAAAAATAAAATAATCAGTTAAAAGACAGATTGATAGTATGAAAAATAGAAAAAGCATCTGAAAAGATGCTTTTTCTGCTTAATAGGCATTATTGATCTAATAATTAAGATAAGATTTCTATAATACCTTTTTGTCCATCAACCCTTACTTTTTGCCCATTTTTTAAAATATTTAAGATATTGCGAACACCCATTACTGCGGGTAATCCCAATTCTCTAGCAGTAACCGCACCATGAGATAATGGCCCACCACTTTCTGTAATAATGCCAGATGCACGGTAAAAAAGTGCTGTCCAAGCAGGGTTAGTTGTTCTTGCAACTAAAATGGCATTCTGCGGAAATTAGGCAAAATTCTCTGAACCATAAACAAGATAAACTTCACCTTCAACAATACCTGCACTACCAGCTAGTCCCTTTAATTGATGCTCATTTGTATTTAGTGCATTACAACTATCCTCACCATAGATCCATTGTGGTGTGACTGATTTTGCTTTTAGATATCCCGCCTTATTTTGGTATATATGATGACGTAACTGATTCCACTCAGTAGGGTTATCTGCAAGAATTGCATCAGCTAAAGGTTTTTCATTAGCAAAATAAATATCCATTGGGCAATCTAAGACGCTACGAATAACCAATCGCTCTCCTAATGCTTTTAATGCCACATAACCATCAAATGCACTGTTCCGATGACTACATAGAATTAACTTTGGATGTGTATTTTCAGCTTGAGATCTACTAGGGTAAATAAGTGAAATTTTGGAAAAGTAGATTTCTCTAATTGCACTCGAGATGAATCGATAATAAAAAGGAAGTGGAGAACCAGCAACAAAAGAGGAGGTTTTTTTATTGATGAAGGCAATGTTGAATTAGGCATAAGATTTCCTTACATTATTCCTTCTTCAAAAACATATCACGCTCTTAAAAAAAGTAACACTAAAAAATTAAAATTTAAAAAGCATTATTAGAATAAATTGTTTCACTAATTTGAGGCTGTTAATTCTAATGAATAAGATGGAAATAAGTATGATTCAACTTAGACTCGCTGAACCACAAGAAGCCAGAAGGTTATGGTATTTACGAAATCAAGCGTTGCGATTTGGTTGTGAGAATGTTTATCCATCAGAGATTTTAGCCGCTTGGACTCCTGATAAAATGCCTGAAGGATATCGGCAGGCTATTATTGATAATCCATTTTATGTGATTGATTATCAAGAATACAATATTCCTGTTGCTTCAGGTTTTTTAGATGTTAAAACTGGTTTTGCTGAGGCCATTTTTACATTACCTGAATACATGGGGAAAGGATTTGCAGGACTAATTTTAAAACAACTTAAACATGAAGCAATTAAGAGAGGTCAATCCAAGTTGTTTTTAGATGCAACACCTAATGCAGTATTATTTTATTTAAAACAGGGTTTTAAAGTATTAGAAGAACGTGATTATTATTCTGATTTAGCAAAAGCAAATTTACCTTGTTACCGCATGTGCATTGATTTAGATTAGTTGTTTTTATTTTAACCATTTTTAAGGATGGTTTTTATAATAGACTAATAATAAAAAAGCTATTCTTAAAATGCGGTATAAATTTATTTTTATCATTTTTTGAATTAGCTTTTATATTAAATAACATGAAATAGCAATTTGCATAATGTTGCGATATTGTAAAGTATCACAATATCTCTAGGATAAATATTATGCAAAATGTGTTATTAACGTTATGGCCGTTATTTGCGTTAATTGCGCTAGGTGCAATTTTAAGAAGAAATAAAACGTTTGAGCCTGCGTTTTGGGTGGGGGCTGAAAAATTAAATTATTTTTTACTTTTTCCTGCTTTACTAATTAATAGTTTGGCAAATGCACCTTTATCTGATCCTCAATTACCTCACCTTGCTGTAGCTATTTTTTCTGTAGTCATTATTGTCACTATTTTGTGTGTTATTTTGAAAAAAATCACAGGTTGGCCAGCTGGACGTTTTGGAGCAATCGTTCAAGGCAATATTCGATTTAACACCTATTTAGGTTTAGCTATTGTCGCTGATTTATTTGGTGTTGAAGGATTAGGAATAGCCGCCTTGATATTAGCAACACTGGTTCCTTTATCAAATGTCACTTCAGTACTTTGTTTAACCGCAGGGCAAAATGTGACATTGCGTCAACTAATATTACCTATCATAAAAAACCCTTTAATTATCTCTTGTGTTATTGGGATCATAATAAATCTATCAGGAATTGGTCTTCCTTTTGGTAGTGATCAATTTCTCAAGTTGTTATCAGCAACCAGTTTACCTTTGGGGCTTATTTGTATTGGTGCAGCATTACATTTATCAACACTAAAAGCAGAAAGTAAAATGATTAGTATTAATACTGTTACTCGTTTACTTATTGTACCGATAGTAGCATATAGCGTTGCTTATTTTTTAGCTTTGTCTCCGTTAGTCATGATGCTTTTGGTTATTTTCTTTTCGATACCAACGGCACCCACGTCTTATATTCTAACCAGACAATTAGGTGGGGACTCTGAACTCATGGCAGGGATTATTACATCTCAAACGATATTTGCAGTAATAACATTGCCTATAATATTGAGTATATTAGCAATTTAAATTTTTATTTAATAGAAATAAATTTCTTAATTTAAAGGTGTTTTTTTTATATCTATTTTTTTAGTTCAAAATTATCCTTTTTATAAAATAAAGAAAAAGGGATACAGGATAAATATGAAAGTAAATGTAGGTGGTGTGGAGATTACAAATCAAAAAATAGAAAAAATAAAAAAAACTGATGAAGTATCTGCAGCATTAACGATATGGGAAAAAATACAAAAATTCTTCCATATCGGTAATATTGAAGAAAAAGAAAAAATATTATCTTTAATTAAAGAGGTTTTTATTAATAAAGAACCAAATTTATATCAAAGAATAGAAAGTTTTGAGGCTATGAAAGAATTATCAAAAAATAATAATTCAAGTGATGATTTTAAAATAAAAGTAGTAGATGATTTACTGTGCTTATCTATTGGTAAAGTGGATGTTAAATATGAATTTACTAAAGAAGAAGATGTAATAGAAATAGAAAAAATAAAAAAAATACAAGAAAACCTTATTGAGATAAAGTTACCTAAAACTTGCGAGTTAGATAATGAGGTATTTAAATACTTAATATTAGAACTCATTAATAAAGAAAATACTAATTATTTTGACGAAAAAGGAATGATAAATATAGATAACATTGATAAAAAGAAGACAAAAGAAAATGTAATGAAATCCATTATTAATGAAATGAAATGAAATGAAATGAAAAGAAAAATAAATGCTGAAGTTATCGATGAATCTATTTTCTATAGTGAAAATATAAAATATCTTGAAAAAAAGACTGAGAGGTTAAAGGTTAATGCCAATGAGTTTATACTAAATTTAAATAATTTAATTAAAAATAATGCAATTTCTGTAACGCTTGACGAAATTACTAATACACTTCATAAAGATTTATTAAGAATGGATTATCATCTATTGGGTAAAGAGTTAATTGACAAAAATATACTAAAATTAGAGATAAAAAAAATTTCTGAAAGTAATGAAAATGAAGAGACGAAAGAAAATAAAATTGAATATCTAAAGTTTAACTTGATGAATGAAGGCTTAAATAAAATACAAAAAATATTTGAAGATGTTGATGTTGATAAAAAGATTATCATTTATAATTTAATATCTCAAGGTGTATTCAATATAGTAAAAGATTCTTTTCATGGTATAGATCCTTTATTTTTATTGGGTTTTTCTCCGATTGATGGAAAATCTACAATAATGATTGATGAAGATAAAGATGAAAACCTAGTAATTACTGTATCTAATAAAAAAACATTAAACGAAAAAGACGAGTTAGGTAAAAAAAATGCTGATTCTTTTTTTTCTAAATATATAAATCAAGGTCTAACATCTTATACCAAAAGTAAAATTAATTTATTGCATTTTTTATGTGATAATGCACTCAATAAGCCGTCTAATTTAACAGAGGTTTTTAATATATTGGATGAAAATGATGTTTATCAGGAACTTGATCCCTCTAAGAGCATACCTCTTTTAGAAGAAAATATACAATTAGTTTTTACCTATAACGTTAAAAATAAAAATATCAGCGTAGATCCACAGAAAAGTTATTATGAATATTCCTATCTAAATATTTAGCACTATGGCATAGAGAAGCTTCTTGCTATTATGGTTATAAACCAATAATAAATAAGAGGCTCTTTTATGCCACAACCTCATAACCTAGAAATTCAAAGAATTATTAATGAGTTAAAACAACAATATCAAAATGCTGTTGATGCATTACGCAATGCCATTATTGATTATGTTCAAGATGGAAAATTACCAGATATAAAACAAAGAGCTGAAGGAATATTTGCTTACCCTCAATTAACTGTACATTGGTATGGTGAAGTTAAAACAGAAGATAAAACGCGTGCTTATGGTAGATTATCAAAATCAGGTAATTATTCTACCACGATTACTAATCCGGCTTTATTTGAAAATTATCTGTCAGAACAACTGCAACTTATTGCTGATGCTTACCATGCTACTTTTGAAGTAACTGCTTCAAAACAAGAAATTCCTTATCCTTTTGTCATTGATGGTACAGGCATTGGTTTTGATAGAAAGATGAGTGCCTCTTTAGCAAAATACTTTCCTACTACTGATTTGTCTAAAATTGGTGATGAAATTACCGATGGTTTAATCAGTGATAGGGATATTTTACCTCTTTCTCATTTTGATGCATTGCGTACTGATTTTTCATTAGCACGTTTAAAACATTATACGGGAACATTACCTGAAGATGTTCAACCTTATATTTTATATACAAACTATAATCGTTATGTTGATGAGTTTGTTCGTTGGGCTTGTGAACAAGTTGCAGATAAGAATAGCGCATATTGCGCACTCTCTTGTGCGGGGTTTCAGCAAATTACGGCGGAAACCGTTGATCCTGAAAAGTTAATTTCTGATTTAACTTGGAAGAAATATCAAATGCCTGCCTATCACTTAATTGCTAAAGAAGGTCCCGGAATAACATTAGTGAATATTGGTGTTGGCCCTTCAAATGCGAAAACAATTTGCGATCACTTAGCGGTTTTACGCCCTCATGTTTGGTTAATGATTGGTCATTGTGGCGGGCTACGTGAAAGCCAGCAACTTGGTGATTATGTTTTGGCTCATGCTTATTTACGTGATGATCATATTTTAGATGACGTTTTACCTCCTGATATTCCTATCCCCAATATTGCGGAAGTACAACGTGCACTTTATGATGCTACGAAGATGATCAGCGGTAAACCAGGGCATGAAATAAAACAGAGATTAAGAACAGGAACTGTTGTTACAACGGATGATCGCAACTGGGAATTACGTTTTTCCGTTTCAGCGAGAAGATTTAACTTAAGTCGCGCCGTCGCTGTTGATATGGAAAGTGCCACAATTGCTGCACAAGGTTATCGTTTTCGCGTTCCTTATGGCACCTTATTGTGTGTATCAGATAAACCGTTACATGGTGAAATTAAATTGCCTGGTCAGGCTAATCATTTTTATGAAGGTGCGGTATCAGAACATCTGCAAATTGGTATTCAAGCGATTGAGCTATTAAAAGAAGAAGAAGATAAATTACATTCTCGTAAGTTAAGAACGTTTAACGAACCACCTTTCAGATAAAATACAATAAAATAACAGCAAAATAGCATGTTATAAAAATAAGCTTAATTTAAATACCCAATTTAATTTATTAAATTGGGTATTTTTCAGAATAAAAACTAAAAACGTAAATGTCGAGCTGCTTTTCTTAGTCGATCATCTCCGCGTCTATCATAACGCTGAGTTGTCATAATACTGGCATGTCCCATTGCATCTTTTACCGTGACAATATCTTCACCGTTATCAAGCATTGCTGAAGCAAAGGTTCTTCTCAAATCATGGGGAGCAAATTTATCAATACCACTTTCTTGTTGGCGTATTTCTAAAATATAGTAAATGGCTTGGTCTGTTATTCGCTCATCAGTAACATCATCGAACCGACGAATTCGAGTAAAAAGGGCGCCATCTTGAGTACCTCTTATTTCATCGATCCATAATTGAACACGATCCCAAGTATCATCAGGCATATAAGACATGCGTTCTTTATTACCTTTACCCCTGACAATAAAGGCTTGATCACGAAACTGAATATGTTCGTAATTTAGAGCCACAATTTCTGAGCGACGTAATCCACAACCTAATAGCACGCTTAATATTGCGGCATCTCTTAAACCTTTCGATGAATTGTCTTTTTCACAACTTCTAAATAAAGCACGGATTTCACTGCTAGTTAGTGCACGCCCTTTGGGTAACCGACTTCCTCTTACCGATTTAACTTGGCGGATATGCTGATAACTTTCAGTATCCATTTGTTTCATTGCCCAAGCTTCTAAAGCAACACCTTTTAAGGCAGCAAGATAAGTATTGATAGTGGCGGGGGCTTTATTGGCATCAGACAACATATCAATAATTGCTTGAATATGATGACGACGAAGTGCTCCCCATTGGCAATTTTTAAGAGAAGAGAAACCGATCATTTTGGCAACAATAGTTAGAAACGATCCCATTGTTTGACGACTACGTTTTGAACCTAAACTCATTAAATATGCCATTGCAGGGTTAGTATGAGCAGGCGAGGTGAATGTTGCATTCAGATCCAATATTGCTTGTTTTTCAGACAACACTAGCGATGTTTCGGGTGTTAAATCCTGATCGTCGTGGTGAAATTCCACTGTGATTTCCTTATTAAATCAACATAACCATGATGAATATTCTAACAGATCCAAAAAAGAAAAAAGCTACTTTTTCAAAGGATCATTTTAATAAGTAGAATCGATCTTGTATGCTTTACCATCATATCGTTTATTAAATGAGCTTTTTGGGGGTGAATAATAATCGGAGCGCGTTAATGATAAAAATAACGTTAAATAGATTTAAGATAGAATGCAGGAAATAAGGGGGGAATAGGCTTATATTATGAGTTTCGTACCCAATGTTTTATCTTTTTTCTTTTTAGAAAAGGAGAAGATCAAACATAAATATTGGGTACGAAATAGAAAAATAACCGTTTAAATTTACTCTTTATAAATGGCGACAACTGGCTTTCCATCATTACCAATCGTGCCACGATACATACCTTCAGAATTAAAACTCATTGTGTAGTTACCTGTTTTATCTAATACGATAACACCGCCACTACCATCAATCGCTTTAACTTCATCAAGTGCATTTTGAGCAGCTTCTTCTAAAGGTAAATTTTTATATTTAACTTGGGCTGCGATATTAAATGCCGTTAATGTTCTGATAAACATTTCACCAGATCCTGTTGCAGATACAGCAACGGTTTCATTATCAGCATAATTACCCGCACCAATAATTGGGGAATCACCAACTCGGCCATAACGCTTGTTTGTCATGCCTCCCGTCGAAGTTCCCGCTGCCAAGTTGCCATGTTGGTCAAGAGCAACTGCACCAACAGTGCCATATTTATAATCGTACATCATAGGATCAACAAAAAGAGCAGCTGTTTTACCATCATGGTCTAAAACGACTTGTTCTTTCTCTATTGCTTTTTGAAGTTGTTGCCAACGATGTTCAGTCCTAAAATAGGAAGGATCAACAATTGTAAGCCCTTGTTCTTTAGCAAAAAGATCAGCACCATTAGAAACCATCATAACATGTGGACTTTTTTCCATCACTGCAATGGCTGCGTTAATTGGATTTTTAACCGTAGTTACACCCGCAACAGCGCCAGCTTTACGGGTTTTACCATCCATAATAGAAGCATCAAGTTCATTACGACCATCATGGGTAAAAACGGCACCTTTCCCTGCATTAAATAAGGGGGAATCTTCCATCACATTAATGGATTTTTGAACAGCTTCTATGCTGGTACCTCCACTATTTAAAACAGCATATCCAGCATTTAATGCCTCAGTTAGTTTTTCTTTATATTCTTTTTCTTGTTCTGGTGTGATGGTGTCTTTAGTAATTGTTCCTGCACCACCATGAATTACAAGGCGAATAGGGGTATCAGTATTTGCGAAAACAGAGGTAGCAAACAGTGTGCAAAGTGTTATTGTAGCGAGTTTATACTTAATATTATTCATATAACCCTTCTTGTTTTTAATTAAAATTGACGTGGTATCATCATATGGATTTTACGATCTTGATCTTAAATTCTAATTAACTACATCAAAGTACTTTGATAACTAACTGCAATAATCACTATATAAAAAGTTTAAAGTGTAAGTGGTCTGAACACTCAACTTTCTTTTTAAATTATCGATCTTCATCATGTAATAGACTGATTTCGTTATTTTTCAAATGGAAAAGTTAATGGGGTGTATATTTTTAATGTTTCTTTGTTTAATGAAGATAATAAATATAAGACGTAGCTAATAGTATTTTTTTAAGAATAAAAATAATAATGTTATTTTTACTTTTTGTTTTTATTTTATATTATGAAATTTAAAATATAAAATTTATTAAATAATATAATAAATACAATTTTTGATAATTTTAAATTAGGGATAATTCGGTTATTAATTGGGGTTTTATCAAAAAATTAAGTTTTATTTTAATATTGATTAATATTTGATAACGTTTTGTTATTATTTCATTTGTATTTTAATGTAACGAAAACTAACTTTCTATATACAATTTGTGTGTTTCCTCGAATAATCAAAAATAGATGGTAGATTATGTGATAAAAGTACTACATTAATTTGGGTTAAGGCTCTATTATAATGACATAACATTTATAATTCATAAGGTTAGCTTTTAATATTTTATTTTTTTATAGTGAGTGCGTTAGCTTTATCAATACAAATGAACTATTTTTAAATATAAATAAAAAATAAAAATTAATACGTCTCATTATTTAACTATTTTCTTACATACAGCGGATAAACATATTTTTGGTATTCTTTTATGGCTAAAGGAAGGTTAAATAATTTATATGAAAAATCAAAAAAAGAGTCGTTTTTTTATTTATAGCATCATTCTTGTCGCGGTTGTTGCTGCGGGAATTTTTTGGTGGAAATCTCAAGCACCAACACTTCCTTCAGGATTTGCTCAAAGTAATGGGAGAATAGAAGCAACAGAAATCGATATTTCAACAAAGAGTCCGGGAAGAATAGACTCTATTTTAGTTCAAGAAGGTGATTTTGTTAAAGCGGGTGAAGTGTTAGCAAACATGGACACTCGAACACTTAAAGAACAACTTCATGAAGTTCAAGCTCAATTAAACCAAGCAAAAAGCAGTGTGGTCACTGCACAATCTGCATTATCACAACGTAAAAGTGAACAACTTGCAGCTCAGGCAGTTGTTCGTCAACGTATTGCGGAGCTTGATGCTGCACAAAAAAGACTTAATCGTTCTCGTGCATTAGTAAAAACTAATGCTATTTCTATTCAACAATTAGATGATGATATTGCAAGAACAGAAGGAGCAAGAGCGGCGGTTGAAGCAGCTAAGGCTCAAGAAACCGCAACCATTGCTGCAATAGAATCGGCAAAAGCGGGGATCATTCAAGCTAATACAAAAGTGGATGCTGCAACGGCAACCGAAAGACGCATCTTAGCAGAATTGGATGACAGTATTTTAAAAGCACCGCGTAATGGTCGTGTTCAGTATCGTGTCGCAGAGCCTGGTGAAGTTTTAGGCGCTGGCGGCCGTGTATTAAATATGGTCGATTTAAGTGATGTTTATATGACGTTCTTTTTACCAACAGAAGCTGCTGGTAAAGCTGCATTAGGAAGTGAAGTTCACATTATTTTAGATGCGGCACCTCATATCGTTATTCCTGCAAAAACAACCTACGTTGCTAGTGTCGCTCAATTTACACCAAAAACTGTTGAAACTGATAATGAACGATTAAAACTCATGTTTCGTGTAAGAGCGCGTATTGCACCTGAATTACTTGAAAAACACCTTGAATATGTCAAAACAGGATTACCGGGTCGTGCTTATATTAGATTAGATAATAACCAATCTTGGCCAACTGATTTAGAGGTGAAATTACCGCAATGAGTCAAACAATGAGAACGCAAAGTCATTCTCATATCATTGAATTGACTCATGTATCCCAACATTATGGCGATACCAAAGCGCTTGATGATGTGACATTGGCTATTCCTGCTGGAAAAATGGTCGGGCTAATTGGTCCTGATGGTGTAGGGAAATCGAGCTTGATCTCTCTTATTGCTGGTGCGAGAGAAATCCAAACTGGGCAAATAATTGTTTTAAACGGTGATATGAATGATGTTGAACACCGAAGAGCTGTTTGTCCTCGTATTGCTTATATGCCTCAAGGATTAGGTAAAAATCTTTATCACACACTTTCTGTTTTTGAAAATGTGGATTTTTTTGGTCGTTTATTTGGTCAATCAAAACAAGAGCGGGCAGAACGCATAAATGATTTACTTGAAAGTACGGGTTTAGCCCCATTCCGTGATAGGCCTGCGGGTAAACTTTCTGGAGGAATGAAACAAAAACTGGGTTTATGTTGTGCGCTTATTCACGATCCAGAGTTACTTATTCTCGATGAACCCACTACTGGGGTTGACCCGTTATCCCGCGCGCAATTTTGGGAATTAATTAATCGTATACGTAAGCGTCAAAAAAATATGAGCGTATTAGTAGCGACCGCTTATATGGAAGAAGCTGAACGTTTTGATTGGTTGGTTGCTATGGATGCCGGAAAAATATTAGCAACAGGCCATGCCGATGAATTAAAAGCCCAAACTCATACTGATGAACTAGAAGCTGCTTTTATCGAGTTATTGCCAGAAGAGAAAAAGAAAGATCATCAAAAAGTGATTATCCCTCCAAGAGATAAAAGTGACGATGATACTATCGCCATTGAAGCACAAGATTTAACCATGCGTTTTGGGCAATTTGTTGCAGTAGACCATGTAAGCTTTCGTATTCCTAAAGGAGAAATTTTTGGATTCTTAGGATCGAATGGTTGTGGTAAATCAACTACTATGAAAATGCTGACAGGTTTACTCGAAGCGAGTGAAGGGCGAGCTTGGTTATTTGGTCAAGAAGTTGATCCTAAAGATATTGAAACACGTCGTCGTGTTGGTTATATGTCTCAAGCATTTTCACTTTACAGTGAATTGACTGTACGACAAAACCTTGAATTACACGCCAAGCTTTTTCATATTCCAGAAGAGGAAATTCCTCAACGTGTTAGGGAAATGAGTGAGCGTTTTAATTTAACGGATGTTGAAGAAATAATGCCTGATGGTTTGCCATTAGGAATTCGTCAGCGTTTGTCGCTCGCCGTTGCTGTTATCCATAAACCTGAAATGTTGATATTGGATGAACCAACTTCAGGGGTTGATCCCATTGCGCGAGATATGTTCTGGAATTTGATGGTTGACCTATCAAGACGTGACGGTGTCACTATTTTTATCTCAACTCACTTTATGAATGAAGCGGCACGTTGTGACCGAATGTCGCTGATGCATGCTGGTAAAGTATTAGTCACAGATACACCTGAAAATTTAGTTAAAAATAGCCAATTTGATACGCTTGAAGAAGTCTTTATTGATTACCTTAAAAAGGCATCAGGTGAACAAGAGGCACCTGAACTTGATGAAAAAAGCCTACAACTTCCAGCATCTAGTCATGAAAGTGCAGAAAAAGCGTTAAAGCAACGATTTAGTTTACGGCGTTTATTTAGCTATAGTATTCGTGAAGGTATGGAATTACGCCGAGATCCGGTACGCCTTACTTTAGCGCTATTAGGTACGGTGATCTTGATGTTTATTATGGGTTACGGTATTAGTCTAGATGTAGAAAATCTACGCTTCGGTATTATGGATAGAGATAAAACAGGGTTAAGTCAGGCATATAGCCAAAACCTTTCAGGCTCTCGTTATTTTATTGAAAAGGCACCTATCACCGATTATGACCAACTGGAAAAGCGGTTGCGTAGTGGTGATATTACGGTTGCGATTGAAATTCCTCCTAACTTTGCGCGAGATGTTGCCAAAGGCCATACTGTAAAAATAGGTGTCTGGATTGATGGCGCAATGCCTAATCGGGCTGAAACTGTTCGCGGTTATATTCAGGCAATGCATACAACATGGATGCTTGATATGGCTATGCGTCAACCAACTAATGTGGTTGATAAATTATCACCTATTAATATAGAAACCCGTTATCGCTATAATCCTGATGTAAAAAGTTTACCCGCCATTGTACCAGCAGTTATTCCACTGTTATTGATGATGATCCCTGCAATGTTAAGTGCATTGAGTGTCGTTCGTGAAAAAGAGCTGGGTTCTATTATTAATCTTTATGTTACACCTATCACCAAAGCAGAATTTTTGCTAGGCAAGCAATTTCCTTACATCTTGTTGGGTATGTTTAACTTTTTTATGCTCTGTGCGCTTTCTGTCTTTGTGTTTGGGGTAAGTTTTAAAGGGAGTATGTTAACGCTTTCTTTAGGTGCATTACTCTATATCACCATTGCTACTGGAATGGGATTACTCATTTCTTGCTTTATGAAAAGTCAGATTGCAGCCATTTTTGGTACTTCAATTATTACCTTAATTCCAGCAACACAATTTTCAGGAATGATTGATCCTGTTTCGTCACTGGAAGGTATAGGTAAATGGATAGGGCATATTTATCCTACATCTCACTTTTTAACTATCTCAAGAGGAACATTCTCTAAGGGATTAAACCTTTTTGATTTACCTTGGTCTTTTATTCCTTTGCTTATCACTATCCCAATTGTTATTGGGTTGAGTATCTTTTTCTTGAAAAAGCAGGAGGCTTAAATGTGGCGCACAATTCAAAATGTGTTTAATTTAGGCGTAAAAGAGCTACGCAGTCTCTCTCGTGATAAAGCGATGTTGGCGTTAATTGTGTTTGCTTTTACTGTGTCTATTTATTCATCAGCAACTGTTACACCCGGTTCGTTGCATCACGCGCCGATTGCTGTTGCTGATCAAGACAAATCTCAGCTATCTGCACGTATTGTAAATAGTTTTTATATGCCTTATTTCTTACCTCCAGCTGAGATTACTCCTGAGCAAATTGATGGTTTATTAGATAGAGGAGCTTATACCTTTGCACTCGATATTCCGCCTAATTTTCAGCGTGATCTCTTAGCAGGTCGAAAACCTGAAATACAAGTTAATATTGATGCAACGAGAATGAGCCAAGCTTTTTTAGGTAATAGCTATATTCAAAATATTGTAATGGGTGAAGCAAAAACCTTTTTAGCGAAAAATAGAACCAACGATCCACTGCCTGTTGATTTGGAAGTTAGAATGAGTTTCAACCCGAATCTGACACAATCTTGGTTTGGTTCTGTTATGGCAATTATCAATAATATCACTATGTTATCGATAGTATTAACAGGAGCAGCATTAATAAGAGAGCGAGAGCATGGCACCATTGAGCACTTACTGGTTATGCCTGTAACTCCCTTTGAAATCATGCTTTCTAAGATATGGTCAATGGGATTGGTTGTATTATTGGCATCAGCTATGTCGCTGGTCTTAGTCGTGAAATCTTTACTTCATGTTCCTATCGAAGGTTCTGTTCTACTGTTTATGTGTGGTGTTGCTTTAAGCTTATTTGCGACAACCTCAATAGGCATTTTTTTAGGAACAATGGCTCGCTCAATGCCTCAATTTGGTTTATTGATGATTATGGTATTGTTGCCATTAAATATGCTATCAGGAGGGATGACATCACGAGAAAGTATGCCCCAGTTTGTACAGGATGTAATGCAAACAATGCCAACTACACACTTTGTTAGCTTAGCTCAGGCTATTTTATATCGTGGTGCTGACTTCTCGATTGTGTGGCCACAATTCATTATCTTAATTGTTATTGGCTCTGTGTTTTTTTCATTAGCATTATTACGTTTTAGAAAAACCATTTCGGCAATGGCTTAATGTCATTATGTTATAGAAAATATTAAGGCATAAATCGATAGCCGATCCCCGTTTCTGTCATTAAATGCACTGGACATGCGGGATCGGTTTCTAGTTTTTGGCGTAAATGTCCCATATAAATGCGCAAATAGTGACTGTGTTCAACGAAATTTGGTCCCCAAACATGTTGCATTAAATGCCGTTGAGTAAGCACTTTACCGCTGTTATTAACCAATTCGCTTAGCAAACGAAATTCTGTTGGTGTTAAATGAACGGGTTCATTTTGACGAGTAACAATACGATTAACCCAATCAATTGTAATATCGCCAAACGTAAATTGCGTGCTCTGTGTTTCTTGTTTAACAAAACGGCGTAGTGATGCTCTGACTCTGGCGAGTAGTTCACTGATGCCAAAGGGTTTAGTCAGATAGTCGTCCGCTCCTGCATCAAGCGCTTTCACTTTATCTTGTTCCGAATCTCGCGCTGAAAGTACGATAACGGGTGTACTACTCCATTGGCGAAAGTCTTGAATAAAACACAGCCCATCTTTATCAGGTAAACCCAGATCAAGAATGACTAAATCAGGTTTTCTTGATGCGGCTTCAATTAACCCACGTTGACATTCATTGGCTTCATAAACACGAAATCCTTCGTTCTCTAAAGCAAGCCGAACAAAGCGTAAGATCTCTTTTTCATCTTCAATAATTAAAATGTTATATGGAGTCACTGTTTTATTTCAATCTCATCAATATCAGGGAGTGATTTTAAAGGTAAAACAAAGTGGAAACTTGCTCCACCTTTTTTATGGTTTTCAGACAAATTAAGGTTTTCAGCCCAGATTTCACCTTCATGTAAGCGAATAATCGCGCTACATATTGCTAGACCTAATCCAACACCAGGAATTGCGGATTCTTTTACTGCGCGTGAAAATTTATTAAAAATAAGTTGTAGTTGGTCAGTTGGAATACCATCGCCTTCATCCCACACTTCAACATGAATTTTAGAAGCTTCAATATAGGCTCTTACTCCAATTTTTGTGCTTGATGTCGTATATTTCACTGCATTTTCAAGTAAGTTCGTGATAACTCGTTCAATTAAATTACCATCGCAATAGAGCAATAAATCAGCGGAAATATCAATTTCTAATGGATGTTTATCAAGTAAATAAGAGAGAGAACGAATGGCACTTCCTGTAATTTCTTGCAACGAATTCCATTGTAAATTCACTTGAATGCCGCCAGATTGAATACGTGCCATATCAAGTAAATTATTGACCAAGCGTGAGGTGGTAAGGATCTGTTGTCGAATTTGGCTAACTTGTTCTGTATGAGATGAACCTTCAGCGCTTAAATCGAGAAGTAAAATCTCTGATTGTCCAAAAAGAACAGTAAGCGGTGTTTTTAAATCATGAGAAAGCGCAGCCAATAATGCATTTCTTAATTGTTCTCGTTCGATGTTAATTCGAGATTGTTCTGCAATTTCAGCCTGTTGTAATCGCTCAAGTGCATTAGCAATCAAACCATTAAAAGTTTGCAATAGCTGCTGTTGTTCAGGGATAAGCAGTTGGCGAAGATTATTCGGTTCAATCGCTAAAATAGCTAAAACTTGTTGAGATGCTGTAATCGGATGCAATTGATAAGGCACACTTGGCAGAGTATCTGTGCCTGCACCAGCAATTTGGTCTTTATCACAACACCAACGTGCAATTGCATTATCAATAGGTAAATGCCCCATACCTTGCGCATAAAAAGGTGTTAATTCACCTTGTTTGTTGGGAAGCAATAAGCAAACTTTGGCATCAAACGCACTTGATAAAAAATGGTAACTGGTACGAACAACGTCTTGTAACGTTACCGCTCGACCCAGTTCTCTTGTCATTTCAAATAAGTGGCGAGTGCGTTGTTCTCGATAACGGGCGACACGAGTTTGATAACGCATACCCGCAGTTAAATTACCGACCACTAATCCTACAATAAGCATGACGGTGAAAGTGATCAAATATTGCATGTCGAGTACAGCGAGTGAAAAGTGGGGCTGTACAAAAAACAAGTCAAAACTAATAACGTTGATTAATGCTGCAAAAATAGAAGGACGACGACCAAAAAAGAGTGCAATTAATACAACACCCAATAAATAGAGTGTCACTAAGTTGGCTTTATCAAGGGCTAATAGAAATGTGCGAGAGAATAAGGTTATCGCTAAACATAATCCAATCGCTGTTAAATAGCCTTTTATCTCTTGTCGCCATTTATCATTTTGCAGTGGTGCTGTTTTGGTTTTATAACGAATGTCCTCATCATTGAGAGCAACACTAATAACATGGAGGTCGGGTGCATAACGTGCTAATTTTTCTGCAAAACGCATCCGTATCCAACGTTTTAACCATTGCCATTTTTGGTAAGCACGTTGACCAATAATCACTTTTCCAAGATTATGCTCTCTGGCGTAGCGGATCACCGCTTTTTCAGCTTGATTATCAGAAAGGATCGCGGTTCTTGCACCTAGATGTTGTGCCAGTTTTAGCGAGTGTAAAATAGCTCGGCGTTTATGCTCTCCAATTTGATGAAGCTTAGGGGTTTCAACATAAATAGCATGCCATTGGCAACCAAAAGCGGCAGCATAACGCGCTGCCGTGCGAACTAATTTGTCGTTACCGCCATGAGCACCAAGGCATACCATCAGACTATCTGTGGTGTGCCAAACAGGAGCCGTTCCTTGGCTATCTCGAAACTCTTTAACTTGTGTATCAACTCTATCTGCCATACGGCGTAAAGCTAATTCTCGTAGTGCGATTAAATTACCTTTACGAAAAAAGTGTTCGATGGCCCGTTCTGCTTGTCCAGCTAGATATACTTTGCCTTCATGCAACCGTTGTTGTAGATCATCAGGCGGTAAATCCACCATAACCACTTCATCAGCACTATCAAAAATATAGTCAGGGATCGTCTCTTGGACACGAATTCCTGTAATACTTCCCACGATATCATTAAGACTTTCAATGTGTTGCACATTTATTGTGGCAAGTACATCAATACCTGCATCCAACAGCTCTTCCACATCTTGCCAACGCTTAGGATGCCGGCATTTATGAGGGTTACTAAATGCCAGCTCATCCATTAAGATCACCGCTGGGTGTCTGGCTAATGCGGCATCTAAATCAAATGCGACAAGCTTTCTACCATGATGATGAATACGTTGTGGCGGCAATAAAGGTAATCCGTGAAGTAATGCCGCCGTTTCTTGTCTTTGGTGCGTTTCGACAATACCAGCAAGCACATCAATACCTTGCTGGTGGAGGCGTTGAGCTTCTTGCAACATGGTGTAAGTTTTCCCTACACCTGCACAAGCCCCAAAAAATATTTTTAGTCGTCCACGAGTTGTTGTTCGCGTTGAAGCGAGTAAATCATCGGGTGAGGGACGTTGCCATTGTTGGTCATGTTCCATTTTATTGAACACTCACTCTTTTGTGTTTTTCTGCACTTAATCTATCAAGTGCCTGATTAAGCTTAAAGACATTAATCACAGGCTCACCTAAAAATGAGATTAATGGTGTTGTCGTATTCTCTTTTATTAATTGCTTAATCTCATCTTTAGTGAGTTGACGAGAGTGTGCAATATTTTCAACTTGGTAATAGGCCGCTTGTAATGAAATATGAGGATCAAGTCCACTCCCTGATGCGGTCACTAAATCAACAGGAACAGCCTGATCATTATCAACCGCTTTTTGCCACATTTGAACGCGTTTCGTGACCTCATTAAGCAATAATGGATTTGAAGATGCTAATTGGCTAGCGCCTGAAGCCATGCTGTTATAGGGCATTTCTGACGTCATTGATGGACGACTTTTAAAATAATCATCCCGTGTAAATTGTTGCCCAATAAATTCAGATCCAATGAGCTTGTTATCTTGATAAACCAATGAACCATTCGCTTGCCATGGGAAAATAAGATTGGCTAATCCTGTAACAAGCAAAGGATAGGCGAGTCCGGTTATTAATGTGAGTAATAATAACATTACTAAGGATGAACGAAATAGATGCATATAGAGCTCCTTAAAACCCAATAAACGCTAAGATCAT
The DNA here is from genome assembly GCF_047921575.1 of Proteus sp. TSJ240517. Taxonomy (NCBI): domain Bacteria; kingdom Pseudomonadati; phylum Pseudomonadota; class Gammaproteobacteria; order Enterobacterales; family Morganellaceae; genus Proteus; species Proteus sp. TSJ240517. The sequence goes on along the minus strand of NZ_JBLRMH010000001.1, from coordinate 348,217 downwards.
ATCGATGATTTTAATGCCAATAAAAGGGACTAATAATCCGCTGATCCCATATAAAGAGAGGTTACGGCGCAATAATGAATGCGCAGAAACAGGGCGATAATGCACACCTTTAAGGGCAAGAGGGATCAAAAAGACAATGATTAAGGCATTAAAAATAACTGCAGATAGCATGGCAGATGCTGGTGAATGTAAGTTCATGACATTAAGCATGTTGAGCTGTGGGTAGGTGACAGCGAAAGCCGCAGGAATAATGGCGAAGTATTTGGCGATATCATTGGAAATACTAAATGTGGTTAAAGCGCCCCGTGTCATTAGCATTTGTTTACCAATATGCACAACTTCGATTAATTTTGTTGGATTAGAGTCTAAATCGACCATATTTCCCGCTTCTTTGGCAGCTTGAGTGCCTGAATTCATGGCAACAGCGACATCCGCTTGTGCCAAAGCTGGAGCATCATTAGTACCGTCACCCGTCATTGCGACTAATCGACCTTCTGATTGATATTGGCGAATTAATGCCAGTTTTGCTTCAGGTGTTGCTTCAGCCAGAAAATCATCAACACCAGATTCTGCTGCGATAGCCGCCGCCGTAAGATGATTATCACCGGTGATCATGACGGTTTTTATACCCATTTGGCGAAGTTGAGCAAAGCGCTCTTTAATTCCACCTTTCACAATATCTTTAAGTTCAACAACACCTAAAATTTTCTGATTTTCCACTACCACCAGCGGTGTTCCTCCGGATCTCGCTACTTGCTCAACTATCGCGGTGACTTCATCAGGAAAATGGCCGTGACTGACTTCAATATGGCGACGAATAGCATCAACGGAACCTTTGCGGATCAAGCGTTCTCCTAAATTGACACCACTCATTCTTGTCATTGCAGAGAAGGGAATAAAAGAAGCTCCAATTGACGCTAAATCACGTTCGCGCAAATTAAAACGCTGCTTAGCGAGGATCACAATACTTCTGCCTTCGGGCGTTTCATCTGCAAGCGAGCTTAATTGTGCTGCATCAGCAAGTTGTTTTTCGCTAATACCCGAAAGAGGGATAAAACGAGAAGCTTGACGGTTACCGAGTGTAATCGTGCCTGTTTTATCAAGAAGTAAGACATCAACATCACCGGCGGCTTCAACAGCACGCCCACTGGTTGCAATCACATTGGCATCTAACATGCGGCTCATTCCCGCCACACCAATTGATGAAAGCAAGCCGCCAATCGTTGTGGGAATAAGACACACCAACAAAGCAATTAAAGTGACAACAGAAATAACCTCACCATGACCTTGAAATTCGACAGCAAACACACTAAATGGATAAAGTGTTATACAAGCCAATAAGAAAATCAGCGTCAGTGCAGTTAATAAGATGGTCAAAGCAACTTCATTCGGCGTCTTTCTACGCTTTGCACCTTCTACCATTCCAATCATGCGGTCGAGAAATGAATTACCTGCCTCAGCAGTGCAGCGAATAATCAGCCAATCTGACAATACTCGAGTGCCACCAGTCACAGAAGAAAAATCGCCACCTGATTCACGAATAACAGGTGCTGATTCACCCGTAATCGCACTTTCATCAACAGAAGCACCACCTTCAATGACTTCACCATCACAAGGAATAGTTTCGCCAGCGTTGACTAAAACGATATCACCTTTATGCAATGAGAAAGAGTCAACGGTTTCTTTCGAGGCATTAATGTCTGCATGATGTAAACGTATCGCTTTGGATTGTTGTTTAGCACCTCGTAAGCTAGCAGCTTGTGCTTTGCTTCGACTTTCTGCTAATGATTCAGCGAAATTGGCAAATAGCAATGTCACCCATAACCAAAACATGACTTGTGAAGTAAAGTGATTATCATCAGGAAGATAACCTAACAGCGAAGCAATCCAAATTCCGGTAGTTAAGAGCGCACCCACATAAACAATAAACATAACGGGGTTACGCCATTGTGCTTGAGGCGTACATTTTTTTATCGCATCAAAGAAAGCCGATATCACAGTTTTTCTGTCAAATAGTTGAGTTTTTTTCATGATACGTTTCCTTATTTAGCCCAGAACAGCTGTAAGTGTTCTGCAATAGGGCCAAGTGCTAATGCCGGAACAAAAGTTAAAGCGCCGATCATTAATACAGTGAGGATCAATAACAAAATAAATAGCGGTGAAGTGGTAGAGAGTGTTGCTAAGCTTTCTGGCTGACGCTTTTTCACGGCTAAACTACCTGCGATAGCTAAAACAGGTAACATGACACCAAAGCGACCAATCAACATGGAAAGCCCTAATAATAGATTGTAAAAAGGTGAGGTGGCATTAAGCCCAGCAAAAGCACTACCGTTATTATTAGCAGCAGAAGTAAAGGCATATAACACTTCACTAAAGCCATGAGGACCTGGATTTAAAATGGCTCCACGACCAACATCAGTAAATAAGGCGAGGGTTGTACCTAATAAAACAACGGCAGGAGAAATTAAAATAGCAACCGCTACCCATTTCATTTCGGCAACACCAATCTTTTTACCAAGGTATTCAGGTGCTCGACCAACCATTAATCCAGCGATAAACACCGCTAATAATACATAGAGGATCATGCCGTAAAATCCTGATCCTACACCACCAAATACCACTTCTCCTGTTTGCATTAACCACATTGGCACCATGCCACCTAAAGCGGTTAACGAGTCATGCATGGCATTAACTGCACCACAAGATGCTGCTGTTGTGACAGCAACAAAAATAGCGCTACCTATTATTCCAAAGCGCGTTTCTTTGCCTTCCATATTCAACGAGCTATCTGTACCAGCAAAGATAAATTCTGGATTTCCTTGCCATTCAGCCCAAGTGACCACAATAACAGCAACAATAAAAATAAACGTCATAGCCCAAAGTAAGGTATGACCTTGGCGCTGTGCTCCACTTAAACGACCAAAGGCAAAACATAAGGCAGTAGGAATAAGAAATATGGCAAGTATCTGCAAGAAGTTACTTAATGATGTTGGATTTTCGTAAGGATGGGCAGAGTTTGCCGCGAAATAGCCACCGCCATTTGTTCCTAACAATTTAATGGCTTCTTGAGAAGCAACTGGCCCCATAGGTAACCATTGTTGTTGACCATCAAGACCTTGGCTTAATACCGCTGGGTGAAAGTTTTGTATTACCCCTTGGCTGACAAATAACAGTGACCAAACAATTGATAAAGGGAGTAGGACATATAATGTAATGCGCCCAATATCGACCCATGCATTCCCTAATGAGGAACAAGAGGACTGTGTTAGCGCTCTAATTAAAACAAAAGCGACAGCAATACCCGTTGTTGCAGATAAGAAGTTTTGCACCGCAAGCCCTGTCATTTGGCTTAAATAACTCACTGCGGTTTCACCGCTGTAAGCTTGCCAATTAGTATTAGTGATAAAGCTAATTGTGGTATTTAACGCTAAGTCCCAATTCATATTAGATGCAAATTGAGGGTTTAAAGGTAAATAGCCTTGGTTAAGCAGTATGACAAATAATAGAATTGCGCCCATTAAGTTAAAAATAAGTAGGGCAAGCATATAGTGATACCAGCTCATCGGCTGGATTGCTTTTCCTGCGGGCTTAAAACCACAACAACGCCAAATAACATGTTCGGTTTGAGTAACCCAATGAGGTAAGTCACCTTCAATAAGGCGAGCTAAATAATGTCCAAGCATTTTCCCCATCACTAATAATGTGATCAGAAAAACAGCAAGATAGATCAACATCGTTGTTGCCATTTTTAAAATGCCTCTGCGTGGAATAACACATAGATAAGATAAGCAGTGAGCAAAACAACTAACGTCACAGCACCGAATATCAGCATCAGAACAATCCTTTTACTATTTAGATTGAGTGAGCGTACTGAATGGGCTGTAAAGATGTTGATAAAAGAGAGGTGAGAAGTGTAAAAAAAGTATAAAAATAGCTATTAATAAAACACATTAATAACTGTCATAACATGACAAGTTAAACTGTCAACTAATGACAATACTTTGAACTTTATATATGCTTTATATACAGAAATAGGAGGAGTTATGAGGATCAATATTGCACATTCAGTGCGTCAATATGTTACCCATCAACGATTCGGAAAAGTATTTACTTTTGAGCAAATTATTGATCGTAAAAAATTGATATCTAAAGCTAATGCAGTTTCTGCAGAGATGGTTAGGCTAATGTCTGAAGGTGTTGTTAAGCGAGTGGGTAAAGGAACTTATTATCGCCCTAAAGTATCACGTTTTGGCGAAATTCCCGTAGATCCTGAAGAGGTTATTAAAACAATAACATCAACCAAAAAAGCAGAGTATGTATTGGCATCAACTTCAGCAATGAATGCTTTAGGTTTAAGTACACAATTACCTATGGTGTATAAATATTTTGTCACAGCGAGAATAAGAACAGATTTTTATCATCTACCAATAAAACTTGAATACAAAGAATCTTTGGGTAAATTTACTAAGCACCTTCATATTCAAAATATTGACGATCGTAAAAATGCATTACTGTTATGGTCATGTTTAACTGGCCTTAATGCAAACAATTTTGAAAAATATGAAGATAAGATCCACTATATATTTATTTCATTATTATCGTTAGATGCTCAACAAGCATTCTTGCAAGCACTTCCTAAATCTATGGAATGGATTACGGTAAAATTAGAAAATAAAAATGAATCAATTTATTCAATTAAGTAATAAAGAGCGAGAAGAGGCATTATTAGCAGCATCCTTATCTCATTCAGAAAAATTACCAGCATTTATCATTGAAAAGGATTTTTGGATATGTCAAATATTAAAAATCATCTTTACTGTCATTGAGCCTAAATTAGGATGTGTAGAACCTGCATTAATATTTAAAGGTGGAACGAGTTTATCAAAATGCTTTAATCTAATAAATAGAATGTCTGAAGATATTGATCTCTCTTTTTCATTAGAGCTATTAGAGTGTAGCAATACTGTTCCAAACAATAATGCAAAGAATAAGATTATCGATTCATTTATTTCCTATATGGCTAGGAAATCTAAAATGTTTGTTGAGGAAATATTAACTCCAGAATTAAAAAATAACCTTAGTTTATTAGATAATAATATTAGAATTGAAATAGAGAGTCAGTTTCCTCTTAACCTAGCTATTTATTATCCACAGAGTTTGCCAAAAGAACATTATGCTAATAAAACAGTGAAACCTCGCGTTCTATTAGAAACAGGCGGTCGTTCAAATAATCATCCAATTGAACATATACATATTAACCATATGCTGGGTGATTGTATAAGTTTTTTTAAAGAAGAGAAATTTAATGTTATTGCATTAAAACCAGAAAGAACAGTTGTAGAAAAAATGTATGCTACTCATGAACTCATTCTTAAAAGTGAAAAACGAAATGGCGTTAAATTAGCTAATAAATATGCGCGTCATCTTTACGATATTTGGATGATTTATGAAAACGATAAAGAAAATTGCTTTAATATAAAGCTACATAGAGATAATTTAATTTTCCAAAGGCTATTTTACAGAAAAAGCCAAGATGCATGTTGTCCTAAATTTAGTGGGAAATTTAGATTAGTGCCTACAGGTGAGCTATATAAATTATATAAAAAAGATTGGAATAATATGGACGATCTTTTTCCAAATGCTCAGTTGCCTTGGGGGTTTGATGAAATGATAGAAAAAATGACAGTGATTGAATTAGAATTAAATAAAAGATTAAATAAATTTCTATAGCTCTTAAAATAATAAACCAGCCATTAAGGCTGGTCTATCTATTAGTAACGCTATTTTGTTATTAGTAAAACAGTTATTAGCAAAATAACTGTTTTTCAGCAGGGGTGATATTTAGCAGAGATTGCCAGTTTTTTAGCGTTAATGTCGCCAGCATAGCTAAACCTTCATAATAAGGGAATGCACCTTGCAGAGATAACTTCTCTAAATAACGATAAGCCCACGGCAGAAGGTGTTCTGCTAATAGCTCATTTAATTTTTCAGGACGAGTTTCTGCAATCCATGCCACCATCATCACCATTAAACCAAAATGATCTTCAGGTTCATTTTGAGTTAACGCAATATCAATGCCATTTTCTAGCATCCATTCACGTAGATCTAATGTTGAATTACCGAATAATACATTTTCATGATCAAGGTAAACAGAGCCCCAAGGTGGCGCAGGCAGTGCGTAAGGGCCAACAAATAAACGTTGATATGCCTGTGCTAAAGTTTCTTCCGCTAATGCAGTTTGTGAAAGAAGGTTAGCAATGCGTTGCTTTTCTTCATCACTGCCATAAGGCCATTCTTCAACCCACTTTTGACTAGACAGCAGCTCGACAATGTCACTTTTCTCAGTAGGTGCATAATAAAAAGCCGCGCCTAAAATACGGGCAGTGAGAGAAATATCAGTAATAAGTTGTTGTTCCATAATATTTTTATAATCCGCTTAGATTTATTGTCTTTACTATATGCGATTTTCTATCTAAACATAATGACGAAGATTAAAAAAGAGCGATACCGTAATATAAAAGGAAAACCGCCATAACAGATAAAAAGAGTGTGCTTTTTAACTATTACAGCGGTTTAGAAGGGTGAGAAATTAATTAACCCACTACTGCCATGCCGACAGTCATATGTAAACCATAGAACACGCCGCGTCCTATAAACTCACCAGCAAACACTAAAATAAAGCCCAATGTTAACAAAGCAATCGAAGGGTTATTTTTACGTAACAGTGGGGCAATCCAACAACTCAAGCCTAAGACTAAAGCCACTAATTTAATCCCCATCAAAGCTCCATAGTTAGGGACTAAATCCACCGCTTTTTGCACAGAGGTTTGAATAGAACCTAATTCAAAACCTTGTGATGTTGCCACAATAGCACTCACAAGAATGGCGATAACACTGAGTAATGGCAATGCACTGACACAGTTTAGATTAAAACCTGCAATACGCATTAAGAGTGCCGCTAAAATAGGACCACAGATAAAGGCCGTTAGCACAAAATTAAATGTGGTATAGCTGTTATACCAAGTCGGAACAGTATCAATTTGGTATACACGAGAGATAGCCGTAATAAATAATGCAGCTAATACCATAACCAGTGCGACCCATAATTTGCCTAATGCAACAGGCATTTTATTAAGTACAGCCAGTAACCAGTAAATACCTCCCAGCGCAAAGAAAATTGAACCGCTAGCAATTTCATTACTTAATGATGAATGACCCAAACGAAGTAATGAGTTAAATGCGCGTAATGGGGTTCCCATATGCATCATGGATAATAAGAAGCCAATACCCATTAATGCCCAGAGTCCAAACATGCTGTAATGCACTTTTCGGTTCATTTCTGCGGAAAGCTTACCCGAAAGGATAGCGCACCCCATAATAATAAAGGCACCCGCAACACTTTGGCCGATAACAGTAAAAAACATTAGTGGCCATTCATGCAATCCCACCATCTTACACCTCCTCTGGGTTTGCCAGATGACCAGTGGTATCACCCACAGGACGGCTATTGGCATTTAATTTAAGGACAATATTTGGTTTGGTGTATTTTGCTGAAGGAAGTGGTGCAATTTCAGCTAAATCACCATATTTAGCGCGTAACTCTTCAATAGGTGCCATATCTAATGCACGCAGTGGACAAGATTCGACACAAATAGGTTTTTTGCCTTCAGCCACACGTTCATAGCAACCATCACATTTGGTCATATGACCTTTGACTTCATCAAATTGCGGTGCGCCGTAAGGGCAAGCCATATGACAATAACGACAACCGATACAAATATCTTCATTAACAACAACAAAGCCGTCTTCACGTTTATGCATCGCGCCACTTGGGCAAACTTTGGCACAAGCTGGATCGTCACAGTGGTTACACGAAATAGATAGGTAATAAGCAAACACGTTTTGTGTATAAACGCCATCTTGCTCAGTCCAATCACCACCCGCATATTCATAAATACGGCGGAAATTCACTTCAGGGGATAAATTTTTAAAATCCTTGCACGCCAGTTCACAGGTTTTGCAGCCGGTGCAACGACTTGAATCAATATAAAAACCATATTGCGTTGACATAACCAGACTCCTTACGCCTTGACGACTTCAACAAGATTACTGTGAGAAGGATTACCCTTAGCGAGAGGTGAAGGGCGTTGTGTCGTTAACACGTTAATACTACCTGCGTGATCAATTCGATTACTGTCTGGGTTATACCAAGCACCTTCGCTTAAGCCGACAACGCCCGGTAAAATACGAGGTGTGACTTTCGCATTGATCCGAACTTCACCACGATCGTTATAAATACGCACTAAATCACCGTGTTTGATACCGCGTTTAGTAGCATCAACAGGATTGATCCATATTTCTTGAGGGCAAGCTGCCTTTAAGACATCAACGTTGCCATACGTTGAGTGGGTGCGTGATTTATAGTGGAATCCTGTCATTTGTAATGGATATTTTTCCATTGCTGGATCGCCATAGCTTTCAAAACCAGCAGAGTAGATAGGCAGTGGATCAATCACATCGTCAGACGCGAGTTCCCATGTCGCTTTAATGTCGGCAAGTTGAGAAGAATAAATCTCAATTTTACCTGATGGCGTTGTTAATGGGTTGTTTTCAGGATCTTCACGGAATTTACGATAAGCAACGTGATGACCTTCAGGATCGCGTTTTTTGAAGATACCTTGAGCACGGAATTCTTCAAAAGTCGGCAGTTCAGGTAAGTTTTGACGAGATTGCTCATAAAGGTGACGTAGCCACTCTTCTTGTGTTCGGTTTTCAGTGAATTTTTCACCCACCCCCATGCGTTTTGCAATTTCGCTTGTCATTTCATAGATATTACGGCTTTCAAAGCGAGGCTTGATTGCCTGATCAGCGAAAATAACATAAGCCATATTACCTGCTGATGCATCCATACAGAAATCCATTTGTTCTGATGCTGTGCAATCAGGAAGCAGAATGTCGGCATACTTAGCAGATGCTGTCATATGGTTATCGATCACCACAATCATTTCGCATTTTTTATCGTCTTGCAAAATGTCATGAGTACGATTGATTTCAGAATGTTGGTTTACTAAGCAGTTGCCCGCGTAGTTCCATACCATTTTGATTGGTACATCAAGTTTGTCTTTACCACGAACACCGTCACGGGTTGCCGTCATTTCTGGACCACGTAAAATGGCATCTGTCCACATAAACATAGAAATGCTGGTGGTAACAGGGTTAGTAAAGGTTGGCATACGAACAAAAGGAATACTGTAAGAGCCTTCACGAGCGCCAGTATTACCGCCGTTAATTCCCACATTACCTGTTAAAATAGAGAGCATTGCGATAGCACGAGAAGCAAGCTCACCGTTAGAACGACGTTGAGGACCCCAGCCTTGTGTAATATAAGCAGGTTTCGCTGTTGCGATTTCACGGGCTAATTTAACAATGCGTGAAGCAGGAATACCAGTGATCTGCGCCGCCCACTCAGGCGTTTTTGGCTGACCATCTGCACCATTACCTAAAATATAGGCTTTATAGTGGCCATTTTTTGGCGCACCCTCTGGCATAGTGGTTTCATCGTAACCAACACAATATTTATCTAAGAAAGGCTTATCAACTAAGTCTTCTTTGATCATGACATAAGCTAATGCATTAACTAATGCAGCATCTGTTCCTGGACGAATTGGGATCCATTCATCTTCACGACCAGCACCCGTATCGGTATAGCGTGGATCGATGATAATCATTCGTGCATCAGATTTTTCACGAGCTTGTTCAACGTAATAGGTGACACCGCCACCACTCATACGGGTTTCACCCGGATTATTACCGAACATTACGACAAGTTTGGTGTTTTCAATATCTGAAGGGCTATTACCATCTGCCCAACCACCATAAGTATAATTTAAGCCCGCTGCGATTTGCGCCGTACTATAGTCACCATAATGATTCAGATAACCGCCACAACAATTCATTAAACGTGCAATTAATGTTGCACCTGGTGGCCAAGACTTCGTCATGGTGCCACCTAATGTTCCTGTACCGTAGTTTAGATAAATAGATTCATTACCATAATCTTTGATTAAACGTTTCATGGTATCTGAAATAGTATCAAACGCTTCATCCCATGAAATACGTTCAAATTTACCCTCACCACGTTTACCTACACGTTTCATTGGATAACGTAAACGGTCTGGGTTGTAAACACGGCGACGCATAGAACGACCACGTAAACAAGCACGCACTTGATGTAATTCTTCGTAGACATCATTGCCCGTGTTGTCGGTTTCAACGTATTTAATTTCACCATCAATCACATGCATACGTAATGGGCAACGACTACCGCAGTTTACAGTACATGCGCTCCACACGACTTTTTCGCTATTCGTTGTTGGTTTTGTTTCCGAGGCAATGGCTTGATGAAAGGGGAGTGATAATCCACCTGCGGTTATCGCTAAACCACCCGCTGCACCTGTTTTTACAAAACGACGGCGAGATAAGGGAGTGGAAAGTAACGCCATCTCTTTGATGTTTTTCATACATTACTCACTTGATTATTAAAATTTTAAGAAAAAACAGCAGCTAATAAGCTTATAAAGAAATAATGATTGTTATTGTTGTTAAAAAATAAGCACTTTAACGTAGGCAATAAAACCCAACTGTTAATGTGGATACTACGTATTTCCTGAAAGTTGTAGTTGCTTTACATCAAAGAAAAGTGATTTATTACAAGCGTTACCAGTTTTTAAGGTTATCTTAAGTTTTTGTATTGGTTATATTTAATCATTTGATTAACAACCTTTATATAAATAAATATATAACGATTAGTTAAGTTTTTGGATGTTATCAGTAACATTTATTAAGCCTGCTTACTTGTTTATATCTATATGATTTTGTTGGTTCAATAGTCATTTTTATTCATGCTTAACTATCATTTTTAGGGGCTATAATTATCTAACAACTAATTAACCCATTTAGCTAAACAAAAATTAAAGATAGTTTAGCTTTTCGTTGTTTTTAATTATTTAAAAGAGTCAAAACATGATTAATAAACGTGCTTTTTTGTAATTAAGATCACAATTAAACGACCTTTACCTGAGTTTTTATTGCTATCTTGAATTGATTTTTATTTAATCCAATTGTTAGCTAAACCGTTTTAGTTTTCAATTAAACTAAATACTCGCTACATAAATAAAAAAGAATGACAGAGGCTATGATGAATATTGAAAAAGTTGCTCACCAGCTTGTGCCTTTATTAGGTGGTGCTGAAAATATCGCAAGTGCAGCACATTGCGCTACGCGCTTAAGACTTGTTCTTGTTGATGACTCAAAAGCAGATAAAGAGGCAATAAATAAATTAGAGGGTGTAAAAGGGTGTTTTAGTAACGCTGGGCAAATTCAGGTCATTTTCGGCACAGGGTTAGTTAATAAAGTACATGCTGCATTTATTGCTGCCGCAGGTATTAGTGAATCTAGTAAATCTGAGGCTGCAAATATTGCGGCTAAAAAGCTCAATCCATTTCAACGAATAGCTAGACTGCTTTCTAATATCTTTGTCCCTATTATTCCTGCCATTGTAGCGTCAGGCTTATTAATGGGATTGCTGGGATTAATGAAAACTAACCAGTGGGTAAGTCCCGATAATGCACTCTATATCATGCTTGATATGTGTAGCTCCGCGGCTTTTATTATTTTGCCCATTCTTATTGGTTTTACTGCTGCAAAAGAATTTGGCGGAAATCCTTATCTTGGCGCGACATTAGGCGGAATTTTAACGCATCCAGCCTTAACTAACGCGTGGGGGGTTGCAGCTGGATTTAATACCATGAATTTTTTTGGGTTAGAAGTCGCCATGATTGGCTATCAAGGAACTGTTTTCCCTGTATTACTGGCAGTTTGGTTTATGAGTGTACTGGAAAAACAATTACGTAAAGTTGTTCCTAATGCACTTGATTTAATTATCACGCCATTTTTAACCGTTATTATTTCAGGCTTTGTTGCGTTATTAGTGATTGGACCTGTCGGTCGTCTTTTAGGTGATGGTATTTCATTAATACTAAGTACGTTAATTACGCAGGCAGGTTGGATTGCAGGGCTTATTTTTGGTGGTCTTTATTCTGTTATTGTTATTACAGGAATACACCATAGTTTCCATGCAGTCGAAGCTGGATTATTAGGGAATCCGAATATTGGCGTAAATTTCTTATTACCTATTTGGGCGATGGCTAATATTGCACAAGGAGGAGCCTGTATTGCCGTTTGGTTTAAAACCAACGATGCGAAAATTAAAGCTATTACGATCCCATCGGGTTTCTCCGCGATGTTAGGTATTACAGAAGCGGCAATTTTCGGGATTAATTTGCGTTATGGTAAACCTTTTATTGCTGCACTAATTGGAGGTGCTGCTGGAGGCGCTTGGGTTGTTGGCTCTCACGTTTATATGACCGCTGTTGGTCTTACCGCTATTCCGGGTATTGCGATTGTACAAGCGGGTTCAATTATTAATTATGTTATTGGTTTAGTGATCGCATTCTTAACAGCTTTTGTTCTTTCTCTTTTACTGAAATATAAAGTGGAGTCTGCATAAATGACAAAAAGCGAAGGATTATCTGCAATTTTACAAGCGGTTATGCGTAATAGTGCTAAAGCTGCAAAAGATAAATACTATCCGCGTTGGCATTTAGCGCCAATAACTGGGTTATTAAATGATCCCAATGGGTTTTGTTTTGATGGTAAGTATTATCATCTTTTCTATCAATGGGCGCCTCTGTCTTGTGAGCATAAAAATAAATGTTGGGGGCATTGGCGTTCAAAGGATCTTATTACTTGGCAACATCAACCTATTGCTTTATTGCCTGATGAATTTTATGACAAAGATGGCTGTTATTCTGGCAGTGCTGTGATCAATCAAGGACAATTAACGCTTTGTTATACCGGAAATGTAAAATTTGATGATGGCTCTCGCACTGCATGGCAGTGTTTAGCAGTTGAAAATCAGCAGGGTGGTTTTGATAAGTTAGGGCCTGTTTTAGGGCTCCCTGAAGGTTATAGCGGACATGTTCGTGATCCTAAAATTTGGCAACACAACGATAAATGGTACATGGTGTTAGGGGCGCAAACGTTAGATAAACAGGGTAAGGTTTTACTTTATCGCGGATCTCACTTATATCAATGGCAATTAATAGGCGAGTTAGCAGGAAGTCATTTAGGTGGGTTAGATGATGTGGGTTATATGTGGGAATGCCCAGATCTCTTTGAACTTAGTGGACACTTTATTTTATTAACCTGTCCTCAAGGAATAAAAAAAGAGCAATATCGATTTTTAAATTCGCACTCTAGTGCTTATTTAATGGGCAGTTTTGATTATTCAACATTGCAGTTTCAACATGGTGATTTAATCGAACTTGATGCAGGTTTTGAGTTTTATGCGCCGCAAACCACACAAGTTAATGGTAGGCGTTTATTATTTGGTTGGATGGGGGTTCCTGATGGAGAGGAAATGTATCAACCGACCATTGCTAATGGCTGGATACATCAAATGACCTGTCCTCGTGAATTACAAATAAGCGAAGGGCAACTTTATCAGCAACCCGTAAAAGAATTACAGCAACTCAGACAAAATGTACAATATTGGCAAGGCATTGCAGATGATGCGCCTGAAATTAACGGGTTTTGTGTTGAATTAGAGGTGGAATTAATAGACTCTCTCTTAATTCAATTCTCTGATTCACTTGAATTAACCATTGAGAATAATCAAGCAATATTAAAACGTCGTAGTGTTAAAAATGGTGAATGGCAATCACGTTTCTGGTCTGGTGATATAAAACATCTTCAAATATTATGTGACAGTTCGAGCGTGGAGATTTTCTTTAATCATGGTTTGGGTGTGATGAGTAGTCGTTTTTTCCCTTCAGCAAAACAGATCATTAATTTTTCGGGTAAAAACACAATAAAGCTAACAACTTGGCAATTAAATGATGCATTGTTTAGTTAAATAAGATTAGATAAACAATAAATTAATTTAAATTCAGCAAATGCAGCCTTAAGTAAAATAATAGTGAAAAAACAAAAGCGTACGACTATTACAGATATTGCAAAACTAGCAGGTGTATCAAAAACAACAGCTAGTTTGGTATTGAATGGCCGAGGTAAAGAGATGCGTGTTGCTGATGACACCATTGCGCGTATTACCTCTATTGCCCAACAATATCAGTATCAACCTAACATTCATGCTCGCTCTTTACGTGATAATCGCAGTTATGCATTGGGATTGGTTATTCCTGATATTACTAACTACGGATTTGCCTCAGTGGCTTATGAACTAGAAATATTATGTAGAGAAGCGGGTATTCAGCTACTTATTTCCTGTACGGATGAAAATGCGGCTCAAGAGACTCTTGCAATAGAACATTTGTTATCACGACAAATCGACGGTTTGATTGTGGCTTCTTGTTTACAAAATGATTTTGAATATCAGCGCTTAAGTAAACAAATTCCCGTTGTGTTATTTGACCGTTATTTTGACGGTACAACATTACCTTTTGTTGTCACAGATTCAACTACCACGACACAACAACTTATTGCGGAGATTGCTTCAACAAAAGGCATTGATGAATTTTACTTTTTAGGTGGACAATCAACGATTTCACCCACAAAAGATCGCCTTTTAGGTTTTACGCAAGGGCTTTCTCAAGCCAATATTAATTTGAAAACAGAGTGGATCATTCACGGGCACTATCATCCAAGTTCAGGCTATGAAATGTTCGGCTCTTTATGTGCGTCTTTAGGTCGTCCACCCAAGTTTGTTTTTACTTCAGCCTGCGGTTTGCTAGAGGGTGTATTACGGTATTTAAGCCAAAATAAAATCATGCAAGATGATGTTTATTTAGCAGGCTTTGATGATCACTATCTTTATGATTCATTATCGATACCAATAGATACTATTGCACAAAATAATCCTGAATTAGCCTCTCACTGCTTTCGACTCATTATGGGATTAATTAACCAAGCAAATTTAGAAACTCACCAAATTTTTGTTCCAGCAAAAATACACCAACGACATAAATAAGATTGAGCAATTTTATGCAATATCATTTATCTTTACTGACTGATAATTATTCTCTATAGAATTAATGTATTAAAAGTGAAGACAGGTAAATGGAAAAAATCAAAAATAATAATGAAGATAGGCAAGTAATGCGTGCTTTTGGCCTTGGTGCTTTGCATGTTTTACCTTTATGCCTTGCGGTTATTCCTTGGGGAATATTAGCGGGATCAATGGCCGTTGATGCAGGATTAACCTTTGCACAAAGTGTCGGAATGTCTGCAATTATATTTGCAGGGGCGGCGCAATTGGTGACATTAGGATTAGTGGTTTCTGGTGCGGGAATGCTGACCATTATTGTTTCTGTCTTTTTTATTACAGCTCAGCATCTTTTATACGGACTAACCTTACGTCCTCATGTTGCCCATTTAAAATGGTATCAACGCATTACAATAGGTTTTTTATTAACGGATGAACTTTTTGCTGTTTCAGCACAACCTAAAGTAAAACTCACACCCGCTTATATGATAGGTGCGGGATTATGTTTTTATTTAGCGTGGGTTGCCGTTAGTATTGTTGGTATTATTATGGCAAGCCAAGTTTCTGATTTATCTCGTTATCATCTTGATTTTTCTATTGTTGCCACGTTATTGGCAATTGTTATTCCGTTAATAAAAACATTTAGTACATTAGTAGGCGTTATTGTCTCTTTTTGCCTATCTATTATTTTCAGCTGGTTGAATATAGAAGGTGGCGTAGTGATTGGTGGATTAACAGGCATGTTTATTGCTGTTTGTGTTGCTAGAGCCAGAGGAGAACAAAAATGACATGGTCGTTATTATTAATTTTGGCACTCGTCATTTTTATGTTGCGTTATTTCTTTCTTGAACCGGCGATCCCCGTCAAATTACCGTCTGTGATCAGACAGGCATTAGGATATTCTGCACCTTGTTTATTAACTGCAATTTGTGCACCCATTGTGCTGTTAGAAAAAGGCGAATTTAAAGGTATTCTAGATAATCCTTATCTTTGGGGAACCTTATTATGTGTAGGATTAGCGCTTAAAATACGTAATACCTTAGTGGTCGTGTTGCTGACATTAGTGGGCTTTTATCTGCTTAATGCTTTGTTAAATTAAATACCAAGGTGATTTTATTTAACATGGTATTTACATTTTAAAACTATCACATCTGTAATAATCTAAGTTATTATTTTATCAGCCGTTCTTGAACGGCTGATTCTACCTCTCTTTTCTAAATCTCCATTCATTATTCGACTCGTTTCACCTCTCATTTTTAACGTATGCCAATTGATGTTGTGTTAAAAAAATGTGATCTAAATTGCTTTGATTTGGTTTTGCTTCTGTTTTTGGTTTTTTGTTTTGAATACCATCGCAGAATCACTGACCTAATCTCCTTATTCTCGTTATCAATGATACGGAGGCACTTTATATGTTTTCAGAAGAACGGCGACAGGAAATTTACACCATCATCAGAGAACAAAAGAAAGTTAAAGTGGCTCAGCTTGCGGAAAAATTCAGTGTCACATTGGAAACTATTCGCAGTGATTTGAAATACCTCGAAGGAGAAGGGTTGATCAAACGTTGTCATGGTGGCGCCATACTAGGGAAACAAGAAATTAAAAAAATAAGTAAATTTAGTGATAGTTTTGATATTTCATGTTTATTGCACGATTTATTAATCGTGAGAGAACGTAAAGATAGAAAGCCAGAAGGCAAAGTCTGTGTACTTGGGTCATTTGTGGTAGATATTATTGCCAATGTCGATTCTTTTCCAAAAGTCGGAGAGTTAATTAACTCTAAAAGCAATTCGATAGGTCCTGGTGGTAAAGGAACAAATCAGGCAATGGCTGCCAGTTTTTCTGATGCGAAAGTGCATTTAATAACAAAAGTTGGTGAAGATCATTTTAGTAAATATGCATATAAATATTTACAAGAAAGTGGAATTGATTCTTTCACTATTTTTCAAACAGAAATAGAGCCAACAGGCAGTTCAATTAGTTATTTAGCAGATAAAACACAAAACAATATTACAGCGACTTATTTAGGTGCGAACAATACATTCTCTGAGCAGGAGATTGATATTTCTTTGCCTTATGTAAGTGAGGCAGATGTGTTATTGCTCCAAGGTGAAATTAATATAGAAGCCAATATTAAAGCAGCGATGTTTGCAAAGTCTGTTAATAAAATTATCGTACTTAATGTTGCACCTTATAGCGAAGATTTAAAGCAACTTTATTCCACTCTTGATTTTATTACGTTAAATGCAAATCAAGCATCACACTGGGCTGACATTGAAATAAACGATATTAAAGACGCAACACAAGCGATTAACGTTATTTCAGGTGATGAAAATAAGAAAGTCATTATCTATATGGATGAGCTTGGTGTGGTCTATTTTGACGGACGCGCCACTTTTCATATTCCCCCTATGCCATCGTTACGAGTGGATACGATGGCAGCCACGGATGCTTTTAATGGCGCATTTGCTTCAAAAATAGCGGCAGGAGGCACAATGCATGAGAGTGTATTATTTGCCAGTGCTTTCCTCTCTGCATTTATAGAACAAAAAGGCGTAACAGCAATGCCTGTACTTTCTCAGGTTCAGGCTCGCCTTAAATCAAGGCTCGAAGATATTCGACCACAAATAATCTGCAATGAGAAAAGGTGCATATAATGAAAAAAACACTTCTGGCATTTACCCTATGCAGTTCCATTTTTACACTTCCAGCTTTTGCTCAATATCCAGAAAAGCCGATTACTATTATTGTTCCTTGGGCTGCGGGAGGTAATACTGATACTGTTGCACGCCTAGCGGCTAAAGGGCTACAAGAAGAATTAGGCGTGACCGTTAATGTGGTAAATAAAACTGGAGGTAGTGGTGTTGTAGGTCATGATGCCATTAAAAATGCAAAACCCGATGGTTACACATTAGGTATTGCAACGGTTGAAATTACCATGATGCATCATCAAGGAATGACAAATTTAACTTATCAAGATTACACACCGATTACACGTCTTGCCGTTATTTATGGTGGATTACAGGTTGGGAAATCTTCACCATTTAAAAATGCACAGGAAATTATTGATTACGCAAAAGCAAATCCGGGTAAATTAAAAGCATCTGGCAGTGGGTTAAATTCAATCTGGCATCTCAATACTATTGGTATGTTGCGTGCCGCAGGATTGCCTGATAACGCCATTCGCTTTATCCCATCTCAAGGTGCAAGTGCTGCATTACAAGAGCTTGCTTCTGGTGGTGTTGATATTGTGACCTCTTCATTAGGTGAGGCAGACAGTATGGTAAAGGCAGGATTAGTGAAGCATATGGCAATCATGTCAAATGAGAAATCGGCTTTTTATCCTGATGTACCATTATTTAAAGAAGCCACACCTTATAACTGGGATTTGCAAGCATGGAATATGCTAGTTGCGCCAAAAGGGCTAGATAAAGAAGTGCAAGATAAACTCACGGCTGCAATGAAAAAAGTGTATGCATCTGGTGAATTAGCCGAGTTTGCAAATAAACAAGGATTTGAAGTGATCGAGCTATATGGAGATGATGCCACTCAATTTATGGCCAATGAAGATAAAAAGTTTGGTGAAATTATAAAGAAATAACTGAGGAAACGGCTGAACAACAGCCGTTTTTATGCCTATGCTAAATCGTCATATTCTATCGCTAATATTTTGCTGCTTTGGTTTATTTCTTATTGTTTATAGTGCGTATTCATTAGGTGATTTTAGTGAATATGGCGCCGCATTTATGCCTTCTATTATTGGCGGTGGCATGATTATATTTTCATTAATAGATATATTTTCACGCAATCAAGAAAGTGATATTCCATTAGTTTCATGGCATGAAATAAAATTTGTTTTATTAATTATTGGAATTATTCTTTTTTATGTTTTTGTATCAGATTATCTAGGTTTTATTTTAACAGGATTAATTATTACCGCCCCGTTAATGATAAAGTATGCAACAACAAAACCTATATACAGTTTTATTATTTCAGCCAGTGTGGTGTTAGGTGTGTATTACTTATTTACCGCTGTACTGTTAGTACCGCTACCTCAGCTATTTTCATAAATAGAGAACAACAGTATGGATATATTAATTAGCGCACTTGCTTATATTGATTACACAATAATACTTGTCGTTATTGGTGCTTGTTTATTTGGCTTATTTGTTGGTGCAATTCCTGGATTAACATCAACAATGGCTATCGCATTAATGGTGCCATTTACTTTTTTTCTTGATCCCATTCCTGCATTAGCCTTAATGATTTCTGTTGGCGCGTCTTCTATATTTGCAGGTGATATTCCTGGTGCTTTATTAAATATCCCGGGTACGCCTGCATCAGCGGCTTATACCAATGATGCACACAGCTTAGTTAAAGAAGGTAACACCAACCGTGTATTAGGTATGTCGTTAACAAGCTCTGTGATTGGTGGCGTTATTGGTACAATTATATTAGCGTCAACAGCGCCAGTTTTAGCTGAGTTTGCTTTAAAATTTAGTTCTTATGAATATATGTGGTTGTCTTTAATTGGGCTTAGCTGTGCAACTATTGTTTCAGGTTCACATATTAGAAAAAGCTTATTAGCACTGTTCTTTGGTATTGCATTATCCACCATTGGTTATGATGAATTTACAGGGCAAGCACGCTTTACTTTCGGTGAAGTCTCTTTAATGCAAGGTGTAAGTTTTATTCCAGCAATGATAGGATTATTTGCAATTTCCGGTGCAATTAAATATTACGTTGAGCGTTGGAAAGAAAAGCAAATCACGCTAAGTGAAGTGAATGCTGAAAATAATTCTTACAATATTTTTAAAGGGATTGGTGGTGTTGTTCGCCAGCGTAAAGGCGGCATTTTCCGTAGCGGAATAATAGGAACATTAATTGGTGCTTTACCCGGTGCGGGTGCCGATATTGCGGCATGGATCTCTTATGCCGTTTCAAAGAAACTCTCTAAAAACCCAGAAAAATATGGTCATGGTTCTGAAGAAGGTATTGTTGATGCTTCAGCAAGTAATAATGCAAGTTTAGCGGGAAGTTGGATCCCATCTTTAGTATTTGGAATTCCGGGCGATTCTGCTGCTGCAATTATTATCGGTGTCTTGTATATGAAAGATATGCAACCAGGACCAACACTATTTTTATTCAACCCTGATAAATTGTATGCTGTCTTTATTATTTTCTTTATTGCTAATTTAATTTTATTACCGATTGCTTTTATTGTTGTCAATTTATTGAAGAAGATCGTTGCTATTGATAATGCAATTATTTATCCAGCAATTATCTTATTTAGTCTCGTAGGCTCTTACGCAATTACTAATACGATGTCTTCTATTGTTGTTATGTTAGTAATGGGTGTTATCGGCTATTTCCTTCAAGAACGAAAATTCCCAATATCACCCATTATTTTGGGCATGATCTTAGGGCCAATGTTAGAAAAGAATTTACTTTCATCATTAATGAAGTCAGATGGTGATTTTATTAATTTTGTTAATAGACCTATTTCGATGATATTAGCCAGTGTGTTTTTATTCATTGTTATTATGCAAATTAGAGGTGCGTTTAAAGCTAAATAAAGCCTCGTTTATTTATAAACAATTATTTAAATAAAGATGCTTTTTAAGTATCAGGGAAAACTCATCTTAAATAAACGAAATGATTTTTTTAAGATGATAAAAATCAGCAGATAAATAAAAATATCGGGTGATCACATGAAAAAAATATTAAATAAGCCAGAAAATTATGTCGATGAAACATTAGCAGGCTTATGCCTTGCTCATGGTGATATTTATCGTCAACCACAGCCAAGATTGATTACTCGTTCGAAAAAAGCCAATAAGCCCAAAGTGGGTATTGTAACGGGTGGCGGGTCGGGTCACTTACCTGTATTTACAGGATATGTCGGTGAGGGCTTATTAGATGCAGTCGCCGTAGGCGATGTTTTTGCTTCACCTTCAGCCGATTTAATGGCAGATGCCATTCGTGAAGCAAACAGTGGCTTAGGTGTATTGTTACTTTATGGCAATTATGGTGGCGATATCATGAATTTTGATATGGCGACCGAAACTGTCGATTTTGAAGATGATATTCGTTGTACAACCGTTTTAGCTACTGACGATGTGGCTTCAGCAAAACCAGAAGAAGCGCACAAACGCCGTGGTGTTGCTGGAATGATCTATGGTTTTAAAATGGCGGGCGCCAAAGCCGAAGAAGGTGCAACACTTGATGAAGTCACGCGTGTTGCTCAAAAAACCATGGAAAATACTCGAACCATTGGTTGTGCGCTGACATCTTGCACCTTACCCGCAGTAGGACATCCTACTTTTGAAATTGGTGACGATGAAATGGAAATGGGGATGGGTATTCACGGTGAACCGGGAATTTGGCGTGATAAATTACGCAACGCAGATGATATTGCACAAGAGATGTTTGATCGCTTACAGACAGAATTATCATTAAAAACAGGAGATAAAGTCTCTGTATTAGTTAACTCTTTAGGCGCAACACCATTAGAAGAGCTTTATATTCTGTACAACAAAATTGCACAGCTGATTGATAAAACAGGTGCAACAATTGTGCATCCGTTAGTTGGACGTTATGCCACATCCATGGAAATGACCGGTGCAAGTTTAACATTATGCAAATTGGATGATGAGCTAGAAGCCTTGATGAATGCACCGGCTCATTGTGCATTCTGGAGGGTATAGCGATGAATATTACGCTTGATATGCTCAAACAAGCGGTGATCCGTATCGCTATTGCTTGCGAGCAATCTCAATCAATGCTATGTGAAGCAGATAGTCGTCTAGGTGATGGGGATTTAGGGATCACCATGCAAAAAGGCTGGCGACAAATTGCAGATGATTCACAAGATTGGCCTGAAGATCTAAGCAAAGCACTTTTCCAATGCAGTAAATCATTACAAAAAGCCTGTGCTTCTTCTTTTGGTACATTGCAAGCAACCGCTTTTATGGCAATGGCCAAATACTGCAAAGAAAACCAACTTCAAGAAATATCGTCCTCCGACATTTCATCGCTATTAACTATTGCATACCAAAGCATGATGGCAAGGGGAAAAGGGGAGTTAGGGCAAAAATCCGTACTCGATATTCTTTACCATTTATCTGAAGCGCTAAAACCAACTTTAGCTATCGATAGTTTAAAAGCAGCAGCCTTACAAAGCGTCGATAGTACGCTTAATGAATTTCGCCAAAAACCTAATTTATTAGGTCGAGCCCGTATGTTCCCAGAAAAATCTATTGGTTTAGATGATCCGGGTATGTTGGCAATTAAAGTTATTGTTGAAGCAATCTGATTTAATAAAGGTCTTTATATGAAAAAATTATTTGGCGTTACAGTGGCAATGGTTACTCCGTTTGATTCGAACGATCAAGTAGATATTAAAGCGTTATCTGCATTAACTGAAATGCTAGTAACCAAGGGCGTTGATTGCCTTTATCCTTGTGGCACAACGGGTGAGATGTTGCGTTTATCTGCATTAGAACGTAAAAATGTTGCGAAAACCGTTGTTGAAACAGCGAATAAACGTTTACCTGTCTTTATTCATGTTGGTGCAATGACATTAACTGAAACCATTGAATTAGCCAAACACGCAGTTGAAATTGGTGCCGATGGTATTGGTGTGGTGACGCCACAATTTTTTGGTGTGACAGACAGAGAATTAGAAAACTATTTTGTGACAGTGGCAAATAGTGTGCCGGATAATTTCCCTGTTTATCTGTATAACATTCCGCAATGTGCGGCAAATAATATAAAACCTGAATTAGCGGCAAAAGTACAACAACAGTGTAAAAATGTAATTGGTATTAAATACAGTTTTGCTGATAACAATACAACATTAAGCTACCTTGCTGTAGCCGATAATTTTTCCGTCCTTCATGGCTACGATAAATTATTCCTAGGTTTATTAGATGCGGGCTGTGACGGTACGGTTTCTGGTTGTGCTTGCGTATTCCCTGAGCCTTTTGTAAATATGTATAAAGCTTATATCGCAGGTAATTACCAAGAAGCGAAACAGTGGCAACAATTTTGTGTGAAATTTAGTGATGCACTTAAGTCTGGCGCGAATATGGCAATATTTAAATCGGCATTAACCATGCGTGGTTTAGAAGGTGGTCATATGCGTTTGCCACAACTCGATTTATTGCCTGAAGAAAATCAACAATTAAAAGAAAATCTGACTCAATTATGTAAAAAAGCAGGTATCACTTTTTCACTTAATTAAAATTTGTTAAACAAACGCCCCCGTTATTTTAGTTGATTGGTTGTATGTTGGTGTTTTTAAGCAGTATAGGTTTTTCTATACTGCTTTTTTTCATATTAGAACATGCAAGTTTATTGCGCTAAAAATAGACCATATTGCGCGATATCGACATTGCCACCGCTGATAATAATACCAATTTTTTTTCTTTTTAACTTATCTCCAAATTGACGAGCAGCCGCTAAACTTAAACAGCCAGTTGGCTCTACAATTATTTTCATTCGCTGAGCGTAAAACTGCATAGCCAAAATTAATTCTTCATCTGTTGCCGTTAAAATATCGTTCACATGGTTACGAATAATCTCAAAAGTATAATTGCCTAAGTGCTGAGTTTGCGCACCGTCTGCAATTGTTTTCGGTGTATCAATATGAATGATTTCGCCTTTGCGTAATGATTGTTGTCCGTCATTTCCGGCTAAAGGCTCCACGCCAAATATTTTACAATCTGGTGAGAGAGCTTTGGTTGATAATAAAGAGCCAGAAAGTAAGCCACCACCACCTAATGGAACAAATAGCATATCTAATGCACCCACTTCATCAAACAGCTCTTTTGCCGCAGTACCTTGTCCAGCAATAATATGAGGATGATCGTAAGGTGGAATTAATGTTAGGCCTTCCTTTTGTGCCAGTTGTTGCCCAATTTCTTCACGATCTTCTGTATAACGGTTATAGGTGATCACGCGACCACGATAGCCTTTTGTGGCTTCCATTTTTGCCTTTGGTGCATCTTCAGGCATGATAATTGTTGCAGGAATACCTAATAGCTTTGCCGATAAAGCTATAGCTTGTGCATGGTTGCCTGATGAGAAAGTCACGACACCATTTTTACGTTGTTCTGCGGTAAATTGAGATAACGCATTCATCGCACCACGAAATTTAAATGCACCCATTCGCTGAAAGTTTTCACATTTAAAATAAAATTGCGCCCCTGTTAGCTCATTAATAGTGCGAGAGGTTAAAACCGGTGTTTTATTCAGATATGGCAGAATGCGTTGATGAGCTTCAGTAACATCTTTATAAGTGGGAGCAAGTAACTTATTCATAAGATTATTCCTTAATAACAACGGCTTCAATTTCAATTTTACTCCCAAAATGTAGCTCTTTTACACCCGCCACTAATCTTGCTGGTCTATGCTCGCCAATCCATTTTGCATATAACTCATTAACGATAGGCCATTCATTAATATCTGTCACATAGACTTTAACTTGAGCAATATCGGTTTTCTTTGCATTTATTCCGATAAGGCAAGCTTGTAAATTTTCAAGGACTTGTGTGATTTGTACTTCAACAGGTTTGTCTGCTAAAGGTTTACCTTGTTTATCTAAGGGTAATAACCCTGAAATAAACGACATATTGTTTGCAGTCACGACATGAGAGTAATGCCCACCAGGTAAAGAGAGTGCTTCAATATTTTGTTGGATAAGATGTGAGGTCATTGTGTTTTCCTATTTCACTTAAGTTAGATAAAATGTACATCTGGTTATACATAATGTCTATCATTAGATCAATAGTTTACTTTTTTATAAAAAAATAAGAGTACGCGTAGAATAAGGAGAAGCTAATTTATCTTCAGGAGTAACTAAATTTCGTTCAGCGATTTCTTTCACTGCATCTTTTATTTTAGAAAAATCAACTTTATTTTCTGATAAAATATTGTAAATATATTCAGCTATTAAACAATAAGTTTCATATTTTGAATGTGAATCATTAGCAATTCCTAATTCATCTATTGCTTTTACAACTTCAGGGATATCTTGTAAATGTTGGATTATCGTGCTTTGAGCCGCATTATTATCTAAATCTAGATTAAATTTTTTAGAAATTAAAAAAAATAAAATTTTTTTAGTCTCTTTGTTCATAATAAATTTTTCATCATGATATAGATTGTCAATTTCTCGATTAATTCTTGAAGAAGGAAAAATTTTTATTTCATTTTCCCACCAGTCTGAAATATATTCATCTATTTTTCCATAAGCTTTATTTAATAATTTTATTGATTTTTCTCTGTTTTCGGTATTAATTTTGTAAGAGGATATTTTGGTGGGTGTATAAAGTTTTAGTATTTTTGATAGTAATTCACGACTAATTTCTGCAATATTTATACTAACCTTTTTTCCATTACAACCACAAGATATGTCTTTTAAAGGGGTGTTTTTAATATCTTTAATATTATTAAAAAGTTTCGTATAACCTTTTAAATTATAGTCATTAAAAAAAGCTCCTGTATTTTGCTTTTTAATTACAAAGCTATTGGAAATATTTTTCATAAAAACTCCTTTTGTCATTAAAGGAAATTTTGACAGAATAAATGATAAAATCTTTCATAAATAAAACAAATAAATCTAATAAGAAACAGGTAAAAACATATCACTACTTTTTTATAATATTAAGTATAAGGTTTAATAAGAACAACGTGTTATTTTCCACGCTGTATAAATCGCCATTAATGGTGCTAATGCTAAAAATAAAAAGAATTTTGTCTTAAACGATAAAAGCAAAAACCGCACAATAAAGCGCGGTTACTGTTCTGACCTTAGAAGTTTAGCTTAGTTTTTACAATGTAATCGCAGAAGCTTTCCAAATTCGTTGCATATATTCTGTTACCGCACGATCCGCAGAAAAATAACCCATTTGGCAGATATTTAACGCAGATTTTCTCAACCAAGCATCTTCATCTTGATAGAGAACATCAACACTATCTTGAGTATCAACATAACTACGATAATCGGCTAATACCTGATAATGATCGCCAAATTCAATTAAGCTATCGAAAATTGATTTGTACTTATCAGGATCCGTTGGGTTAAAGAAACCATTAGCGATTTGATTAAGCACAGTGTGTAACTCAATATCTTCATCGTAATAACGACGAGGGGAATAACGCTGTCTTAATTCCGCCACTTCTTGTGCATTGTGGCCAAAGATAAACATATTATCGAAACCAACATGTTCGCCAATTTCAATATTCGCGCCATCAAGTGTACCGATGGTTAATGCACCATTTAGGGCAAATTTCATATTTCCTGTACCAGAAGCTTCTGTTCCTGCTAATGATATTTGTTCAGATAAATCTGCCGCAGGGATAATATGTTGCGCTAAACTTACGCCGTAATTAGGAATAAAGATCACTTTTAGTTTATCTTTAATACGCTCGTCATTATTAATCTTACTTGCAATATCGTTGATAAGATTGATAATTTTCTTCGCATTATAATAGGCTGAAGCAGCCTTACCGCCAAAAATAAATACGCGAGGTACCCAGTTTTTCTCTGGATTTTCTAAAATGCGATTATAACGAGTGATAATACCTAACACATTCAGAAGTTGACGTTTATATTCATGAATACGTTTGATTTGTACATCAAACAGTGCATCAGGATTAATATCAATCTTTAAATCTTCCTTAATGATCTGAGCAAGATTTTGTTTATTGATACGTTTTGAATCTTTTAATTGGTGCAAGAAATTTTTATCTTTTACCAATGGCATTAATTCACCCAATTGCTCTAAATTAGTTCGCCAGTTTGTACCAATATGGCTATCAATTACTTTAGAGAGAGAAGGGTTTGCTAATGCCAACCAACGACGTGGTGTGATCCCATTGGTAATATTGCAGAATTTCTTAGGATAGATCATCGCAAAATCAGCAAATAAAGATTGCACCATTAGTTGGCTATGAAGTTCAGAAACACCATTAACCTGATGACTAATAATAACCGCTAACCATGCCATACGAACATTACGGCCATTCTCTTCATCAATAATAGAAACACGACGCAATAAATCGTTATCGTTAGGGAATTGTGCTCTAACTTGTTTCAAGAATTTATCATTGATTTGGAAAATGATTTGTAAATGGCGAGGAAGCGAACGGCCTAGCATGTCAACAGGCCAAGTCTCTAATGCTTCACCCATTAATGTATGGTTGGTGTATGAGAATATATGAATAGTTTGTTCCCATGCCTCATCCCAGCTAAATCCATGATTATCAATCAGCTGACGCATTAACTCAGGAATAGCAAGAACAGGGTGAGTATCATTAAGATGAATTGCAATAAAATCTTTTAAATTATCAAAGCGTTGATGCAGATGATAATGACGTTGCAAAATATCTTGAACAGAAGCACTCACTAAGAAATATTCTTGCTGTAAACGCAACATTTTACCTGACATTGTTGAATCATCAGGATAGAGAATACGAGAGATATTTTCAGAGCGATCTTTTGCTTCTGTTGCTTCTAGATATTCACCTTTATTAAATTTACCTAAGTTAAACGCAACATTTGATTTGGCTGACCACAAACGAATGGTATCTGTCGCTTGGGTGTTATAACCAGGAACAATAGAATCATAAGGTTGTGCCATAACATTAAAGGTATCGACCCAATAATTTTTCTCACCTTCTTGTTGCAAACGTCCGCCAAAATCGACTTCAAATTGCAGATCATGACGAGGGAATTCCCAAGGATTACCTTTTTCAAGCCAGTTATCCGCAACTTCATGTTGTTCGCCATTTTTAATTTGTTGGCGGAACATTCCGTATTCATAACGAACACCATAACCTGTAACGGGATAACCTAGTGTGGCACAAGAATCAAGGAAGCATGCAGCCAATCGACCTAAACCCCCATTACCTAAACCTGGATCGGGCTCGAGTTCGATTTGTTTTTCAAGATCAAGACCTAACTCTTTTAATGCCTCTTTGACTTCGTGATAAACACCTAAAGAGAGCATGGCGTTTGTCAAAAAACGCCCCATGAGAAACTCCATCGAAATGTAATAAACTTGTTTTACTTTCGGTGAAAGCTCTGCTTTGGTCGATTTTAACCAACGCTCTACTAAACGGTCTCTAATAGCGTAAGAGGTTGCATTTAACCAATCTGTTGGTGTTGCATATTTTGGCGACGTACCAACGATAAACATAAGTTTATAAACAATGGAACGCTTTAATGATTCAATATCCTTATCGGGTGATAAATAATCAAATTCACATAAATTTTTCATTATAAATCTCTTTTTGTTATCCACTGGTTCAAATAGACTTCATGTCTATAAATTTTGATACAGTGTCGCATACGTTTTTGCCGCGGTTTCCCAACTAAAAATAGTTTGAGTCATGCCATCAGTTTGAGCTTGTTGCCACTGTTTAGGCATACCCCATAAGGTAAAGGCTCGGTTTATAGCTTGACGCAGAGAGTCAGGAGTCGCTTCATAGAAAACAAAACCAGTCGCTTGGTGATGCGCTAAATTTTCTAATGAACAATCATTAACCGTATCGGCTAATCCACCTGTGTGTCTTACTAAAGGTAGGGCTCCATATTTCAAGCCATATAACTGAGTTAACCCACAAGGTTCAAAACGACTAGGCACCATAATCACATCAGCACCTGCGACAACTTGGTGTGAAAAACTCTCGTCATAGCCAATATGTACCGCTACATTTTGCGGATACTGTTGTTGTGCATGTAAAAATGCCGCTTCAAGGTGACTATCGCCAGTACCTAATAAAATAAACTGACCGCCTTGTTCAACGATATCAGGGAGCGTTTCAATCACTAAATCGAGCCCTTTTTGCGAAGTTAAACGACTGACAGCTGCAAAAAGAGGGGCGCTATTGTTAACAGGTAAACCACATTTTTTCTGTAATGCGGTTTTATTTTCTAAACGCTTATTCAGGTTTTTAACATCGTAACGACGCGTAATTAAGCCGTCTGTTGCAGGATCCCAAACGGCCTCATCAATACCATTTAAGATGCCACTTAATCGCTGTTCATAAGCGCGTTGGCGTAATAATCCCTCTAAACCG
Source organism: Proteus sp. TSJ240517 (assembly GCF_047921575.1). Classification (NCBI taxonomy): domain Bacteria; kingdom Pseudomonadati; phylum Pseudomonadota; class Gammaproteobacteria; order Enterobacterales; family Morganellaceae; genus Proteus; species Proteus sp. TSJ240517. The sequence goes on along the minus strand of NZ_JBLRMH010000001.1, from coordinate 319,065 downwards.
TAACCAAATTCGTGAGTGGTTATCTCTTTGGCATAAGTTGGGCTGACTGTCGTAATATGGTTAGCATAAAAAAGACCTGCTTTTAGGAATGAAATTTGCCCGTAATATTCCAGCCCATTAATTGAAAAACTGTAATCAGGTAATTCAAGCTGATGCAGATGATAGGGTGAAAACTCGCCTTTATAAGCCAGATTATGAACAGTAAAAACAGATTTTGCGGAGTAATGTTTAACCGCGAGATAAGCACAAGCTAGTCCTGCATGCCAATCATGAGCATGAACAACATCCGCTCGCCATAAGGGATCTAATCCCGCTGATAGCTCACTTGCCACCCAACCTAACAGGGCAAAACGAAAAACATTATCACCATAAGGATGTTGATGTTGATCGTGATAAGGACTACCTGTACGTTGATAAAGATGAGGTGCATCAATAAGATAAATATCAACACCGTGGTATTGTCCGTAAAGCAGAGAAACATTACCTGCAAACGTATCGATATTAGTCACTAATTTGAGATCGGGAATATTATCTTTGATAGCAGGAAACGCGGGAATAACCACCCGCGCATCTAAGCCTATTTTTTTCTGAGCTAAAGGCAAAGAGCCCATAACATCAGCTAATCCCCCTGTTTTTAGCAGAGGGAATAATTCAGAACAACAGTGAAGGACATTCACGAAAATGCCTCCTCATTTTGAGGTTTTTGTTCTGCACTTGTTTCAGTTGGATTTTCTTTTTCTTTACGTGCTAGTTGCTCAAGCATTTCTCTTGTTATAAGCACGATGCCTTCTTCAGTGCGGTGGAAACGCGCAGCATCTTCTTCTGCATTCATCCCAATCACTGTGCCTTCTGGAATTGTACAGCTACGTTCAATAATGCAGCGTTTTAAGTAGCAATGATGGCTCACCGTCACATCAGGTAAAATCACAGAATCTTCAATATGGCAGAAAGATTCAACACGAACTAATGGGAATAGAATAGATGAATAGAGCGTTGAACCATTGATAATACAGCCGTCAGCAATCAGCGAGTTCATCATTTGTCCATGTTCACCATGATTATCTTGAACAAACTTGGCTGGTGGTAAAGGTGTCATAAAGGTGCGGATTGGCCAATCTTTCGCATACATATCAAGCTCTGGTGTTACAGAGGCTAAGTCGAGATTAGCTGCCCAATATGCTTCAATAGTACCTACATCGCGCCAGTATGGTGGTACTGAAGGATCTGAGCTGACACAAGAGAGTTCAAATGGGTGGGCAAGAACATCACCACGTTCTGTGATCTTAGGAATGATATCTTGGCCAAAGTCATGATGTGAATTTGGATCGCTGCTATCTTCTTCCAATAAATCAAAGAGATAATCTCTATCTACCACATAAATACCCATACTTGCTAATGAGTGTTCTGGATCATCAGGAATACAAGGTGGGTTTGATGGTTTTTCTAAGAAATTGAGCACTCTACGATTTTCATCGATATCCATAATACCAAATTGGAATGCATCTTCTTTAGGAACACGAATACAAGCTACGGTGAATTTTGATTTGTTTTCAACGTGATCAAGTAATAAACGCGCATAGTTCATTTTATAAATATGGTCGCCAGCTAAAATCACGACATATTTTGCTTTGTAACTACGAAGAATATCGAGGTTTTGATAGATAGCATCAGCTGTACCCATATACCAATGTTCGGTATTACGACGTTGCTGAGCGGGTAATAAATCAACGAACTCATTCATATCTTCGTTAAAGAATGACCAACCACGTTGAATATGTTGAACCAAAGAGTGCGATTGATATTGGGTGATTACACCAATACGACGAATTCCTGAGTTAAGACAGTTTGATAGCGTAAAGTCAATAATTCGAAATTTCCCACCAAAGAAAACCGCCGGTTTTGCACGTTTTGAAGTCAATGCTTTTAAGCGTGTACCACGACCTCCCGCTAAAACGAGTGCAATTGCCTCTTTAGGAAGTTGTTGTGCCAACATTAATTTTTGGCCTTGTTCTGTTGTCATCATAGTTATAGCACTCCAATCAAATTACTTAACTTGGGAGGAAATAATGGGTAATTTTTCAGTAGAAGACTGAGTATAAAAAACGCTATTTCGCCAAAGGGTGATACTGTTAGGTTGTATTTCACAATGCTGAGATTGTGTCGGGTGACAATCAGGCCAGCTAACCGTATCAAGCAAGCAAGACCAAGACCCTTCAGGTAAAGAAAAAACAGCGCTGTTTCTTAATGGGTTAAACATTAAGATCCATTGTTGCGCTAAAAGAAGTTGTAATGGTGAGGGTGGAAGTTGTTGCCATTCTTCATGACTCATAGGTTGAGCATTCTGATTTAACCAAACCACGTTTTGGCTATCTTCTTCCCACCACTTAAGCGAACTTAAAGGTGTAATTTGGTGACGTAATTCAATAAGGTGGCGAATGTAATCAGTTAAATCATAAGGTTGTTGAAACCATTTGATCCAACTGACTTTATTATCCTGACAATAAGCGTTGTTATTACCATATTGCGTATTACCCACTTCATCACCGGCGAGTAAATGAGGTGTTCCTCTAGAAAGCAGTAAGGTTGCAAGCATATTCCGAGTTGCAAGCAATCTGTGTTGACTTATTTTTTCGTTGACTATCAAACCTTCTTCACCAAAATTCACACTGTAATTGGTGTTATGTCCATCTAGGTTTGATTCTCCATTCTCCTCGTTATGTTTGTTCTGATAACTCACTAAATCCCGTAGTGTAAAGCCGTCGTGGCTTGTTATCATATTGACGCTAGAATAGGGAGGTCTACCGTTTTTGTGATACAGCTTTGCAGAGCCCGTAATATTGTCTGCAAATGTCGCAATAGCCACATCACGCCATAACCAAAAACGACGAATAACATCGCGATAGCCATCATTCCATTCTGTAAATGGAACAGGGAAATTACCGACTTGATAACCATCAGAGCCTAAGTCCCAAGGCTCTGCGATAAGTTTGATACGTGACAGCAGCGGATCTTGTCGTATCGCTGTCAGTAGTGGTGATTGAGTATCAAAATAAGGAACTCGACCAAGACTTGTCGCTAAATCAAAACGAAAACCATCGATATGAAATTCTGTCACCCAATAACGCAGGCAATCCATAACCCACTGCACTGTTTCAGGGCGACTTAAATTTAGAGTATTGCCACAGCCAGTCCAATTTTGTGCTTTATTTTCGTCGTTTAGCCAATAATAGCTTTGATTATCAATACCGCGCTGCGAAACAATATAACCTTCATATTGATCACTTAATTCTGCTGTGTGGTTGAATACCACATCTAAAATCACTTCAATATTGGCTTTGTGTAAACACCTTACTGCTTCTCGGAATTCATCCATAATATTCCGACCTGTGTTGGAATAATATTGTGTCGATAAAGCAAAGGGCGCTAATACGTTATAACCCCAATAATTTTTTAATCCGATTTTATGAAGATGTGGCTCTGTTAAATGGTATTGAACGGGTAACAGTTCTAATGCTGTAATACCTAATTTTTGCAAATGCGTAATAAAGGCAGGATGCCCTAATGCTGCATAAGTGCCCGCAATTTTCTCGGGTATTTCAGGATGAAGCTTTGTCAGCCCTTTTACATGTCCTTCGTAAATAATGGTTTCTGACCACGGCGTATTTAAACGCTGATACGTGCCTTTTTCTTTATAAGAATGGCAAAAACAACCACTATCATCTGTGATAACTGCTTTAGGTGTAATCGCACTATCATCATGCTCTAATGCATTAAAAACAGGGGAGGTGTAAGGCAATGTATTATCAACAATACCTGTCACCTGTTTTGCATAGGGATCTAATAATAGTTGCTGAGGTTGATAGAACAATCCTTGCTCTGGGTTCCATTCGCCTTCTACACGATAACCATAATGTAAACCTGGCCCTGCACCAGGCAAATATCCATGCCAAATTGCGCCCGTTTTACCTGGTAATGGGTAGCGGATCTCTTTGCCTGCTTTATCAAACAGGCAAAGAATGACTTTAGTGGCATTTTCACTAAAGAGTGTAAAGTTTACTCCATAGCCATCATAATGACTGCCCATAGGAAAAGGGCGACCATAATCTAAAGACATATTAATCCTTCAATCTTAAATACAGCGTCGCAAGCGGAGGCAGTGACAATGGCAAGGAGTGAGGTTTGCCATTAAATGTACTTGCGGTTGCTTCTATTTCACCTAAATTTCCTACATTACTGCCGTTATAAAACTCAGAATCACTGTTAAGAATTTCCTGATAAGTACCTGCTTTATTTACGCCGACAACGTAATTGTGATGAACAACAGGCGTGAAATTACTGATAATAATAATTTCATTGCCTTGCGCATCTTTACGGCAAAAAGCAAAGACAGAGTTATCGTGATCATCAACGGTAAGCCATTCAAAGCCTTCGCGTTCAAAATCACATTCATAAAGCGGAGCATTAGCTTGATAGGAAAGATTTAAATCACGTACAAAGTGTTGAACACCTTGATGTGGGCTATTTGGTTCTTCGAGAAGATGCCAATCTAAGCTACTGTCGTGGTTCCATTCACGCCATTGTGCAAACTCACATCCCATAAATAGCAGTTTTTTGCCGGGATAAGCCCACATAAAACCGAGATATGCACGTAAATTGGCAAATTTTTGCCAATCATCGCCCACCATGCGGCCAATCAACGAACCTTTACCATGCACAAATTCATCATGAGAAAGAGGCAGAACAAAGTTTTCGTTATAGGCATAGAGCATGCCAAAGGTCATTTGATTGTGGTGAAATTTACGGTAGATAGGATCACGTTGCATATAAGCTAACGTGTCATGCATCCAACCCATATTCCATTTGTAATTAAAACCTAAGCCACCATCATCAGGCGGTAAGGTAACACCCGGGAAATCAGTAGATTCTTCTGCAATTGTGACAGTACCGGGGCAAGTTGTGCCCAGTAATTTATTGGTATGGCGAATAAAATCAATGGCTTCTAAATTCTCACGTCCACCGTGTTTATTGGGTATCCATTCGCCTTCTTTTCGGCTGTAATCACGATAAAGCATGGAGGCAACAGCATCGAAACGGAAACCATCTAGTGCAAAATGCTCATGCCAATACAATAAATTACCAGAAAGGTAATTCAGCACTTCATTGCGCCCATAGTTATAAATTAAAGTATTCCAATCGGGATGAAAGCCTTCACGTCTATCCGCATATTCATAGAGTGATGTGCCATCAAAATTACGTAAACCGTAATCATCTTCAGGGAAATGACCAGGAACCCAATCTAAAATAACGTTAATTTCTGCTTGATGTGCTGCTTCAATAAAGTCACGGAAATCCATTGGGGAGCCAAAGCGACGAGTTGGTGAATATAACCCTAATGGTTGATATCCCCATGAGCCATCAAAAGGATGCTCATTAATAGGGAGCAACTCAATATGAGTAAAACCCATTTCTTTAACATATGGAATTAACTGTTCAGCTAATTCGCGATAGCTTAACCAGCTTTGATCGTCAGTATGTCTACGCCATGAACCTAAATGAACTTCATAAATAGACATAGGTGCATTACGCTGATTCGCTTGCTGACGCGATAATGGCATTGGTTTGATTGGTGGTAATGTATTGATAATTGATGCGGTTTCAGGGCGTATTTGTGTTTCAAAAGCATAAGGATCGGCTTTTAATCGACGTTCACCATTCGCATCAAGAATAGAATATTTATAACAATCACCTAGATGAGCTTGTGGAAGGAAGAGCTCCCATATTCCACTTTCACGGCGTAATCGCATTGGAAAACGACGTTCATCCCAGAATGAGAAATCGCCTACAACACTTACGCTTTTTGCGTTGGGCGCCCATACAGCAAAAGTAATACCATCGATATCACCCAGTTTTGCAGGGTGTGCGCCTAAACATTGGTAAGGGCGGGAGTGATGGCCTTGCGCTAAAAACCAAATATCCATTTCTTGCAATAAAATGCCAAATTGATAGGGATCATCAACGACACCTTGTGCATTTTCCCACGTTACATCTAAACAGTAACTAAAACGGCGTTTACGTCGGGGGATAGCACCACAGAAAAAACCACTAGGGTGTTTACGCTCTAGTGTTGCTACTTTTCGGCCATTTTTTCTATCGATGACACTGACTGCAACTGCATCTGGTAAAAAAGCACGAACCTCTAAACCTGCCGATGTTTCATGCATACCAAGAAGTGCAAAAGGATCAGATTCATACCCATTAATTAGTTTTTCTATTGCTTTTTTTGTCACAGCTACAGACATCTTATCGTCCTTCGTTGCTAGCAAATAAATTAATAAATTTTATATATAAATATCAGCATAGAACGTTAATTTAAGTTAAACAATAAGTGTTTATAACAGATTATTTAAAATCAAAATAATTTAAATAAGTTAATTTACTTATTTCTTTAGCTTAATATATTGAGTTTAAATAAATTTAATAATATGACAGAGAAAGATCGCGAATTATAAAAACAGCACGATTAGCGTTTTTACCTATTCACAAAAAGAAGATAAACATTAGATGTTTTTAATAAAATAGCTGTAAATTAGTTGTAAAAAGTATAATGCATAGGATTGAAATCGCTATTTCTATGAAAAAAAATTACTTATTTCATTAGTGAAATTAACTTTTTTGTTGGGTGAGCCATTGTTCAAAATCAAGATGTGTTTTGGTTTTTTGTACACCCAATGGTGTTAAAGCGTAGTAGCTTATCGGTACAATTTGGATATTTGGAAATAACACTTTTAAAGTACCGCTATTTATTTCATTCGACAAAATCGAAACAGGGCCAATACCGAGGCCTAATCCTTCAATAATGGCTTGAAGAGAAATATGAAAGTGATCAAAGCGATAGTGACGTGAGAATGAACGCTGAGTATTAAGATGAGTCGCTATTAACCATTGTTGCCAATGACCAGGGCGGGTAAGTGTATCAATAACGGGGCAGTCAAAAACATCTTCAAATCTAGTGACGTTGTAACGTTTTAAGAATTTTTCAGAAGCAATTAAACAATGTTTATCCTCTAAAAAAACAACGGATGAATACTCTTGTTGCTGAGGTTGAGGGCGAATAATCAGATCATCATGACTAATCAAATGAAATCGCTCGCTATTTGCAGAAGCAACTTGGATATTTGCATTAGGATATTGAAGATAAAAATCCTCCATTCGCGGAATAAGCCATTTTAAACAAAGTGTTGTAGGAACACTGATATTTAAAATATCGTTTTTTCCACCATTACCATAACGAAAACCAATATCATTTAATTTATCAAAAACGTCACTTAACTCTTGCGCTAGCGTCAATGCATAAGGAGTGGGTACGCGGCGTAAACCTTGTTTATTGAATAAGGTGACACCAAACCATTTTTCTATAACTTGGATATGACGACTGATCGCACCATGAGTGACACATAATGTCTGTGCGGCTTCAGTATAACTTTGGCTATGGCAAGCGACTAAGAAAGCACGCAATGAAGGTAATGGAGGAAGGTTTCTCATCATAATTTTCTCATTATAGTTTATTCATCATAAATAAAGCGGCTTTCTGATTAAAACTCACAATACCGTGACATTTTATCACAGGTAAAAATAAAGAAGACGGGTATGATACAACGTCTTTAACTTATTGAACTTAAAGGATGATAATGAGTTTTATCGCGGTTATTTTATTGGCAGTATTGTCTGGTGTAATCAGTGGCGTTGTAGGAACGGGCTCTTCTATTTTATTAATTCCCGCTTTGACTTATGTATTTGGTGCTAAGGAAGCCGTACCGATTATGGCATTAGCGTCAGTGATGGGAAATTTATCACGTATTTATTTATGGCGTCACAGTATTCGCTTTAAACCACTATTTTATTATCTATTACCCAGTATTCCAGCCGTTATTCTTGGTGCTAATACATTATGGATAATGTCTGAAAAATGGCTAAATATTGGTATGGGAATATTTTTTATATTGATGATCCCCGTGATCCACTTATTACGCAAACATCAAATCAAAATGAAAACTTACCAAGTTATTATTGCGGGTGCAGTTATCGGCTATTTAACAGGGATTGTGTTTTCTACAGGACCATTAACTATTCCAATATTCTCTGCATATGGTCTGACATTAGGGCCATTACTTGCAACTGAAGCAGCTGCCTCATTTGTTATTTATCTCACTAAAGCCCTGACATTTAGCCAACTAGGTGCAGTTAATAGCTTTATCTTTATTAGTGGAGTGTTAGTAGGTTGTGGCTTAACCGTAGGAAATTACTTTGGTAAAAAACTGGTATTAAAACTGACACCAAAACTTTTTCAATGGCTATTAGATGCCATGCTAATTTTTGCTGGTGGCTCACTGCTATTTAATGGCATTTATTCTTAATAAAATGTAAGCCGCACTTAATGGACTTAAAAAACACCGCTAATTTAAGTCAATTAACGCTAGAATAAGAAAATCAATATTGACGTTTATCTAAACTGTTTTATTTCAAATTCGGAGTATCACAATGACAGAATACGAAAAAATGGTATCAGGTCATCTTTATCATGCTAGTAAAGATGATAGTTTAGAACCACTTAGAGTAAAAGCGCGTGAAATTATTTATGATTTTAATATGACGCGTCCTTCTGACGTTGAAAAGAGAAAGACATATTTAAAACAACTTTTAGGAAAAACGGCCAATAATTTTACTATTGAGCCACCATTTCATTGTGACTATGGTCAGTTAATTGAAATTGGTGAATCATTTTACGCTAATTTTAATCTAACGATATTAGATTGTGCTCCAGTAAAAATTGGACACAATGTGATGTGTGCGCCAAATGTCAGTATTTTAACTGCAACTCATCCGATTGATCCTGAAATACGCAACAGTGAATTAGAATATGCATTACCGATTACTATCGGTAATTCAGTATGGTTAGGTGCAGGGTGTATTATCTTACCTGGTGTGACTATTGGTGATAATTGCGTTATAGGTGCCGGCAGTGTAGTCACAAAATCTATTCCAGCTAATTGCGTTGCTGTTGGAAATCCTTGTCGAGTGATAAGACAAATTAGCGATAAAGATAAACAAGATGCTGAGAAAAAGCTTAGTCTTTATTAATATTTAAAAAATAGGCTCAACAAACATGATTGAGCCTATTCATATAGCTGCTTTTATTCTTTAATAAAACTAAGATAGTTAAAGAGCGATTTAAAACCAAACTTACGGTATAGCGCTAAACCATCTGCTGATGCATCTAAGAAGCAACGTTCAACGCCTTGCTCACGGCAAAACTCTAAAACATGCTTAATCAAATGTGTCGCATAACCATTACCTTGATAGGCAATATCTGTCCCAATATCATCAAAACGCGCTAATTTATCGTGTATTGTTAACGTTAATGAAGAGACTGGCTGACCATCAACTAATAACGCGTAATGGAAAATAGCTGCGCCATTATCTAATGCTTTCTGATGATAGCGAATATATTCATTAACAATCGTATCATCACTATCATCTCCTACTGGAAACGCCGTTTTTAATGGGTGTGCCCACTGTTCAAGGTTGTGATTGGTTAAAATGATATCACAAGGATTATTTCTATAAGATGGAAATACCGCTTCCGATAATGTTAAATACATTGCGGTTGTCATACCATCACCGGTATAACCTGCATTTTTTATTATTTCTTCAAACTCAGGCAACAATGACTCGGGTAATACCAAAATATGATTTTTTTTCTGCGAAGTAAAAAGGGTGCTGGCTTGCTGGAATGAACTTTCTGTTGCGCCTTGGCGCAAATAAATAAAGTTAAAAATGGCAGCATCCATTGGTGTCATAAAGCAGTGAGTATGATCACCAATACGAATATTATTTTCACAAATTTCTGACCAAAAGGCTTTTTCTACTATTTTAAATTCTTTATACAGTTGTGCATCCATAATGGTTCTCTAGCTGAATCGTGATACGCGATAAGGCGTTAATAGAGGTTCCGCTTTTTCGTAAATAAGTTCTTGTGCAACTAATTCACATAACAAAGGTGACAGTGTCACGGCGGCGTGCATAGTAACAAGATATAATCTCTGATAAGGAGATATTTCTCCAATAATTGGCATTTCATCTTTAGGCATAGGCCTTTCACCGACAGCAACCTGTTTTATTGTTAGTTTACCTGTTTGTGTAAAATTATCATAAAAAGTCGCTTGTGCTTGGCATGCAATACGCTCAGGGTGATGTACATCACTATTATCAATGTAATCTTCAGCTGCAATAGTCTCATTTTGAGCAAAATGGCGTAACTCCATCTTTGGTGTGAAGATAAATGCAAGATAAAGGTAAAAATGAAAAACAACTTAGAGTAATGGTTTTGGTAAATATAATCTTTTTTATTCCCTCGCTTTTCGTGCTAATTAACTCACCGAATATCAATAAAAACACTTATTTTTCATAAAATTAATGAGTAAGGCTGTTTTAATGTTAAAAATAAAATATCGCCTAAGATCACAAAAAGAATAATGCACCATAACATAAAACAAACAATAGGGTATTGCATCTGAATTTAATTCACTATGCAGTTTATAATTCCATACATGTGACTTTAATTAGACACTAAGTCTGTATAAATTTTAATTTCAGCATCATACTATAACACACATTTAAATTGGTTTTTTAATCCAAAATTAATTGTAAAAAAAGACTTATAAACTGCTTTTTACACAAAAAGGCAGAGTAACTGACTTATCTTTAGATGGTATAAAGATTATTGTTTTACAAAAAAAATATTGTAGATATGATAGCTCACATATTCAGCATGTTATTTTTTTAAAAAAGGCGTCGTATGTTAGAAAGTATCGGTATTTCAAATATTTGGACATACCTTTTAGGCGTTATTTTTATTACTTTAGTACCAGGTCCAAACTCGATTTTCGTCCTTACTTCCAGTGCGAAGCATGGCGTAAAAGGGGGGTATAAAGCCGCTCTTGGTGTTTTTACGGGTGATGCATTATTAATCTTTTTGGCATTTTTGGGGGTTGCTTCATTAGTCAAGACTTCACCCGTCTTCTTTATTGTCATTAAATATGCTGGTGCACTTTATTTAACCTATTTAGGGTTAAAAACGTTATATGCAACGTTCCAAAAGAAAAAAGAGACGCCAGAGCAAGTGTCTGAAGTAACTGTAAAAACAAAAGATGGTCTTTATGTTAAGGCGTTATTTTTGAGTATGCTTAACCCAAAAATGATCATTTTTTATGTTTCTTTCTTTATTCAGTTTATCGATCCTAAGTATGAAAATGCGGGTGTTCCATTCTTTGTATTAGGTGCGATTTTAGAAACATGCAGTATGCTTTATTTATCAGTTCTTATATTTGGCGGTGTTGCTATTACTAATAAAGTAAAACATAACAAACGGTTAGCTTCATTATCAAATAGTTGTATTGGTGCAGTGTTCTTACTTTTTGGTGCCAAGCTGGCGTTAACTGCATAATCTTTTTTTAACTTAAAAAGCCACTTTTGAAAGTGGCTTTTTTTGCTACAAATAAATGGCTATTCCAATAGATTATTTAATAACAACTTCTAGTATTGAGTTATATGTTCCTGTTTTAATCACTTTATTGATTTTCAAATCTGCTTGATCTAGTAAAGCAATAAATTCATCTTCTGTACGTTCACCTGATTCAGGAAATGCAGACATGCATAGAAGATCCATATATTTAGCCATATCAGGTACATTCTTTTTAAAAATAACCGGTTCAATAATAAGTATTTTTGAATTAGGCTTCATTGCGTTACGGAAGTTTTTAAAAAATTTAATGACGCTTTCATCATCCCAATCATGAATAATATATTTTATTAAATAAATATCAGATTCTGGATACTCTCCAAATAAATCACCTGATATTAATTTCCAGCGACTATCGTCATTTAATTCAGTCAATAACGTTCTTTCCAACACATGTGGCCTATCAAATAATTGTCCCTTCAGAGTCGGATTTTCTTTTAATACGCTTAATAACAGCCCACCCAATCCGCCAGCAATATCTGTGATAGTTATATCTTCAGGAAATTCGTAATGCTTAATAATAAAATAATTTTCTATCTTTGAAAGTGAGTTCATACCTGCTTGAAAATCATGATCATCTCTTACATTATCTTGCCAATATTGATAAAAAGGCATGCCATATAAGTTTTCAAAAGCGGGGTTGCCCTGAACTGACTCAATAACATCACCTACTGGGCGCCATAGCGTTTCATTTGTTAACATTAATACGGCATCACGCAAGCTATATTCATGGTCGCTTAATAAAAAGTATCCCGCAGGAGCAAGAGAATAGCGAGATCCTTCTGACTCAGAGAATATACCTTCAGAAGCTAACATTCTTAATATTCTATTTAAAACAACAGGGATGGAGTTTGTTTTTTCTGCAAGTTCATTAATATTCTTAGAACCTTCTTTTAATAAATCTGCGATATTTAATTTAGCAGCAACTCTTAATGCGGCAGGAATAGTAAAGCTCATTGCTTTTTTCATTACTGCCAGCGCATCAGCTTTGTTTTGTAAATTGAGTGCATAATTTTTCATATTAAATCCTGAAATTACAGAATAACTAAGAATTGACCTAAGTAAAAATTCAAAAAATCAAATAAAGTATAGACGGTAATTTAAATTTTATATTTTTTTATAACTTTTAATATGAAACTATAGTTTTTAAATGTGATGATATTTTTGATTGACTAACTTCTTCTAAAAAAACAATTAAACTCTTTTGCCAAATATTATCTTCTTTGCCTACGATAAAAGGTAGAAGGTTCAATTCAAAAAAAAGCAAGAAATAGAGTGCGTAATACACTTATCTTCACGTTATACTGACATAAATATTTTATTTAAATTAAGTTAAATTATGCACTTTCAGTATGGCGAAACAGAGATAAACACATTAAAAAAACGTGATAAGCGCTTAGCCAAACTCATTGAAAGAATAGGAGAAATTAAACGTCCATTAACACCTGATTTATTTACAGCATTAGTTAAAAACATTATTGAACAACAAATTTCGGTTTCTGCTGCCATAACCGTTAATCAGCGGTTACTCAATTTATGTGACGGTATTTACACACCAGAACGTATCGCAAAATTATCAGAACAAGAGATACAACAGTGTGGAATGACTATGCGCAAAGCTAGTTATATTATCGGTATTGCTGACGCCGTTATTTCAGAAAGATTAGATTTAAATAAAATTCCTGAGATGACAGATAAAGAGGTTATCGATACTTTAATTCAACTAAAAGGTATAGGGGTTTGGACTGCAGAAATGCTATTAATTTCTTCGCTTAATCGGCCAGATATTTTAAGTTGGGGAGACTTGGCTATTCAACGTGGAATTATGCGTCTATATCGCCATAAAACATTAGATAAAGTACGCTTCGAACGTTACCGAAAACGCTATTCACCTTATGGCTCCACGGCATCGCTTTATCTATGGGCATTATCTAAAGAATCAGAGTGATTGAGCAATAAACGGAGTTCTTTATTCATTATGTTTGTCAATAATAGCCATAATCCCGCATTTAAAGGACTACCATAATGGAAAGTAAACATAATCAACTTATTGAGCGAGCCTGCCGTTTTATTGAAGAAAATAACGGTGACGTGTCGCTTATCTGTATTGCAGAGCATGTTATGGCAAGCCCATATCATTTCCATCGCTTATTTAAATCAACGATGGGGATCACACCAAAAGATTATGCTAATGCTTATCGTCAAAAATTAATAAAAAAAGCGTTAGTTCAAGATGGCAGTATTACAGATGCGATTTATCAATCAGGCTTCAATGCGAATAGCCGTTTCTATGAAAATGCAACAGCGATATTAGGAATGACGCCAACAAATTGGCGTACAGGTGGTAAGAATATTGCTATCTTTTTTGCTATCGCTCAGTGCTCTTTGGGAAGTATCCTTGTGGCGCAAAGTGAAAAGGGGATTTGTGCCATTATGTTGGGGGATGATGCAGAGCTGTTATTAGAAGATTTGCAAAAACAATTCCCTCATGCTGAATTAATTGGTGCCAATGAAGAGTTTGAGCAAGTCATTGCACAAGTCATCGGTTTTATTGAATTACCCAAACAACCCTTATCTTTACCTCTTGATATCCAAGGTACGGTATTTCAGCAAAAAGTTTGGCAGGCATTATTAGATATCCCTTTTGGTAGCACGATGACTTACCAAGAAATCGCCGACAAAATTGGAGCACCTAAGGCATATCGCGCTGTCGCTAATGCTTGTGCAGCTAATAAGCTAGCAGTTGCTATTCCATGTCATCGTGTTATTCGACAAAATGGTGAATTTTCTGGTTATCGTTGGGGCATTGAACGTAAGGCTAAGTTGCTTCAGACGGAGGCTTTAAATAATACCCTTGCGGGTAAAAAAGAATAAAAAGTAGTTATTGCATGATAAGATAATCAGTAATTTATCAATAAATTTATGAGTCAATATTATGTCGGCAATACCAACAGAAATTACTTTTTTTGAACGTTTGATCCCTTCCATTCTTGAAGAAAAAAAAGTGATTACTATCAGAGATGAAAGTGAAAGTAATTACAAACCAGGAAGCATTGTTGAATTATTTGCTAATGAACATCGTACTCATTATGGAAAATTGAAAATCATAGCGGTATCTCCTTTACGTTATGATGATATCAATGAGTATCACGCACAACAGGAAGGCATGACACTTCCAGTGTTGAAAGCGCTTATCAAAGATATTTATCCGACAACGAAATCTTTATATCTTATTGAATATCAATTAGTAAAATAAGAATAAATAAAAAAGGATCACAGCGTGATCCTTTTTGCTTAAACAAAATCTTATCTATCTTAAATCAAATTAAGTGCTTGCTTTAGCTGGTTAATCTCTAATTTCCATTGTGCTTGCAAAGCAGGTTTTTGATGGTTAATTTTACGTGCTAAATCGGCCTCTAATTTTTCTTCTAGCTCAATTAACTTAAAGAGTTTTTCATCATCATCATGATGTGAAACTAATGGAACTGATGAGATATTCTGCAAATTATTGAGTTTATCCACTAGCAGAGTTTCTGGCATTTTTTCTTCAGCAATAAGCTGATAAATCGCTTCAATATCATGATGTTCTGTTAAAACACCATTATGAATATACCAAAAACGATTACAGCTATTTTCAATCAATTCCCTATCATGGCTAACTAATAAAACACCACCGGGAAATTGACTAATTTGTTCAGATAATGCCTTTTTGCCTTCCATATCAATATGGTTTGTTGGCTCATCCAACATTAATAAAGAATAGTTTGCTAAACTCAGGCCAACAAACAATAAACGCGCTCGTTCACCACCACTTAATGTACTCACTTTCTGCCCGTGGCGCGTATAAACAAAGCCAGCACTAATAAGCGCCATTTTTCTCTGTTCATCCGTTAATGGTGCAAAAGGTTTTAATGCATCAGAAAGGGTATCATTATCAACTAATTGAGCAATTTTTTGATCGTAATAACCCAATTCAACTCGGGGATGCAGCTTTATTGCATTTTGTTCATTTATCTCAACTAAACTAAGTGACCAAATCATTTTTAATAATGATGATTTACCTGTTCCATTAGCCCCAATTATTGCTACTCGATCACCACTTTTTATACGCTGATTTTCAACAGTATATAAAACGGGTGTATTTTCAGCAGGAATAACAGCAAGTTGATTTAATTCGCAGAGCCTATCAGCACGTAATGCCGTACCAGAAAACTGTAATACCCATTGATTTCCAGACGTCACTTCAGTTTGCTCATCTTTTAAACGAACAATATGCTTTTCCATCTGTTTAGCTTTACGAGATAAATTCTCGTTATCATAAACGTGCCCCCATATTGCGAGTTGTTTCGCACTTTGGGCTATTCTATCTATCTCTTTTTGTTGTGCATCATAGCGATGTTGTGCACTGATATCTTGCTCTTCTTGTGCAACTCGAGCTTGAGAGCAGGGTAACCGAAATATAGATAGCGATTTATCACGAATAATCCATGTGCAATTCGTTACGTTGTCTAATAACGTATTATCATGTGAAACTAGAATGAAGCTACCACGCCACTGTTTTAAAAATGTTTCCAACCATAAAATAGTGGGTAAATCGAGGTGGTTACTTGGTTCATCAAGTAATAATAAATCAGGCTCAATAATTAACGCTCTCGCTAATAATAAACGAGTGTGTTGACCACCACTTAATTGCAAAACAAGGAGATCTTTTTCGTGAAGTTTAAATCCCATTTCACTTAGCAATAATTCAGCTCGCCAGCCTTCAGATGATCTGTATTCTTCAGGTAATTTATGAAGTACAGCATCCATTAAAGTCATTGACTGTAATTCAGTGGGTAAGTGTTGTTCTATATACGCCATAACCGTTTGATTAGCGACAGAAATAACACCCGAACTTGGTGATAATTGATGTGAAAGTAATTTTAATAAAGTACTTTTCCCACAACCGTTATAACCAATTAAACCAATCTTCTCACCTTTAATCAGTGCTAAAGAAATATCGTTTAATAATAAACCGTGATTATTATGGAAAGACAGATTTTGTGTAGATAATAATGTGCTCATAGCTTACTCATTCTTTAGGCGTAAAAACGCCTTGGGCAATATCAAGCGATAACCCTGTAAGCTGAGGAGAGGTAATAGTTAACGTCGCTCAGGCAGGTTAACGCAGTAAATTACTGTGAAAGCCTGAGCTGTGGCGATTACCAAAGAAGTGTGAGTATTCAATAAGATCACACAAAAACATAATTAGCCTCCTTCTCTAAGTTTAAAAGTTAATCGGTAGTGTGATTCTATCAAGATAGAGTTACAACATACAATC
Organism: Proteus sp. TSJ240517; assembly: GCF_047921575.1. Classification (NCBI taxonomy): domain Bacteria; kingdom Pseudomonadati; phylum Pseudomonadota; class Gammaproteobacteria; order Enterobacterales; family Morganellaceae; genus Proteus; species Proteus sp. TSJ240517. The sequence continues at coordinate 302,167 of NZ_JBLRMH010000001.1, read as the reverse complement.
TTATAAAAGAGGTAAAAGGTGTCATTTTGTGTGAAAACCCGCTATTTAAGCGGGTTTAAGATAATTATGAATAAATAAAGGATCGTTTTATCTACTCTAATTTTCAGGTTTTAACATGGTTGTTCTATTGTGTTGTAACAGGTAAGTACTTTCGTAGTTTTATCGCAATCAATAAAATAATGACGCTAATGACAATACTGATGATATTCGTATTTTGCCAACCGATGAGATAAAAGGCGACACCTCCCGTAATGCTTCCAACTGCACCAAAGAAGAAAATCAGAAAATCATTAGTTCCTTGTACTTTTGCTCGCTCATGAGGTAGGTAAGTATTGGATAATAAATGTGTTGAACTAATCAAATTTAGATTCCACGAAATTCCAACAAGAACAAAGCTGATAAAATAGTGATAAAAACTTATTCCCGTTAAATTAATCACTAATGCGATGATAAGTAAAATAATTGCAGAGAAAAAGAATTTCTTTACACCAAATCGATGGATCAGTTGACCTGTAATAAATGAAGGCGCAAACATTCCCAAAATATGGCATTGAAATACAAAAGCAATGGTGGCAAATTCAAATCCATTTTGCTTCATAGATAGCGGGATCGCAGCCATCATATAAACTAAAATACCATAACCACATGCACTTACTATTGTGACTAGAAATAACAGTGGCTGGCGATAAAGTTGCAAATAACTTCTGGATTTTTCCTTATGTGTTGCTACTGATTTAACTACTTTTTTTAATGGAATTTTCCACAACAGAATAAACGCTAAAATATAAATAACCGTAAGTGAAAGGAAAGGACCAATAAAAGGATAATTAGCAAAAAATTGACGAGTAACAACCGCTAAGGTAGGGCCAATAATAGCAGCAATAATACCGCCACTCATGACTAATCCAATCGCTTTTGCGTGCATATTAGGGGGTGTTTCTTCAATAGCCGCAAATCGATATTGTTGTGCTGTACCAATCGCAACACCCGTAAATAATGTGCCTACCGAAAATAAAATTAAATTTTGATAATATATTCCAGCAATAGCAAATAAAGCACCAATTAAACCGGCAAGATTACCAATAATAAAGCCCGCTTTACGTGAATATTTCATCATAAAGTAGGCCATAGGAATGGTGGCTGAAATAATACCAATATATTGGCTTAATAATGGAACTGTTGAATAAATAGGATCTTTAGCAAGTTGTTCACCAATAACAACGGCGACAGAAAGGACTAATGCATTGCCTGTAATAAAAAGTGCTAAAGAAAATGCCAACCACCAAACTGATTTAGGCATAAAAGGTCTCCACTGATACAAATAAAGAAAGAATTTGTATCATACAACTTGAAGTTAACTTCAAGTCAATAGAAAGGCAGTTTGATCAAAGTTGTTTTTAATATATTGTTTTTATTATTAAAAATGAAAATTGTGTCGATTATTCAAGCAGTCGTTTCTTATTCTTTTCTAAACTTAATGCGAGATCATCTTGAAAATGCTTGCACTGAAAGTGATTCTTTTCAGGACAAAATAAAATATGCTCTAATCCATCTCGTAACTGAATTAATTCACTAATTTTAATATCAATTTCTTCAATTTTTGAGCGCACCATATTTCTATCAATTTCAGGTACTTTTTGATTAAGACTCAGTTGGGCTATTTCATCTAAAGAAAAATGAGCTTGTTGTGCCAAAGAGATTAACGCTAAACGAGTCAGAACATCTCTATGATATACGCGCTTAAGTCCTTTGCGACCTATCGAATGAATAAGCCCTTTTTTCTCATAATAACGGATCGCGGAAGAGGCGAGTCCCGTTGCTTTTGCAACTTCAGTAATATCCATCTCAATCGGTTGTTTTATATCAGTCATGGCATTACTCTTTTTCTATAGCATGGTCATCGTTAGAGAAACTCTATAACTTGAAATAGTGATGTTTTAACACTCTAAATCATAGAATTTCATCATTTTATCGTAATTTTTCGCAGATAAGAACTATCCACCTACATTGGGAGTTTTTATCATGATATATTGCTACCTATTCGCTATAGCTGTCCTATAAAAGGTTAGAAAATGAGTAAATTAAGAGTCGCTATTATTTTTGGTGGTAAATCCACAGAACATCAAGTTTCATTACAGTCAGCAAAAAACATTATTAATGAATTAGATCGAACGAAATTCGACCTTTGCTTAATCGGTATTAATGAACAAGGTCAGTGGCATGAATATTCAGAAACTGATTATTTACTAAATAGCGATAATCCTAAAACTATTTCATTAAGCAAACCTTTAAGAGCGGTTGCTATTATTCCTGGTAGTGTAAAAAAACAATTTATTTCACTTGAAGATGGCCAGGCATTACCTCAAATTGATGTTGTATTCCCAATTGTCCATGGTGCGTACGGTGAAGATGGAACACTCCAAGGCTTATTACACATGATTGATATGCCTTATGTAGGACCAAATATCATGAGTTCAGCTGCTTGTATGGACAAAGATATTACTAAACGCCTACTTGATGGTGCCGGATTAGCGGTTGCGCCATTTATTACTATTATGGCGCATCAAATTAATGATATTCCTTACAACGAAATGGTTCGTCAATTAGGACTTCCTTTATTTATTAAGCCTGCAAACCTAGGTTCTTCTGTAGGAATTAGCAAAGTTAATAATGAAGAAGAATTCAACGCTGCATTAGCAATGGCTTTTGAATACGATCTTAAAGTGATTGTTGAAAGTGCTATTGTAGGTCGTGAAATAGAGTGTGCTGTTTTAGGTAATGAGGATCCAGAAGTTAGCCCTTGTGGTGAAATCGTATTAAACGATGCTTTCTATGCCTATAATACAAAATATATCGATGAAGACGGTGCTAGAGTCGTTGTCCCTGCGGTAATGGAAGAAAATACGAGTGTGAATATTCGCCAAGTTGCATTAAAAGCATACCGTGTTCTTAATTGCTTAGGTATGGCTCGTGTAGATGTGTTCTTAACTCAAGATAATCGTGTTGTGATCAATGAAATAAACACACTACCTGGTTTTACCAATATTAGTATGTATCCAAAATTATGGCAGAGTGCAGGTTTAGGCTATCAATCATTAATTACTAAATTAATTGAGTTAGCACTAGATCACCATAGAAAAACGGCTGTTTTAAAAACGAAGTGTGAACTTTAATTGATGTATAAAAAGTGAGAGCTTGATGAAAATTACACACCTTGATCATTTGGTATTAACGGTTGCTGATATTCAGATGACCTGTGATTTTTATCACCGCGTATTAGGCTTTAACGTTATTACGTTTAAAGAAGGACGCAAAGCACTCACTTTTGGTTCTCAAAAAATAAATCTTCATCAATTAGGAAAGGAATTTCTTCCCAAAGCAGCAAAACCAACCGCAGGTTCGGCTGATGTGTGTTTTTTAACACAAACACCGTTATCAGAGATTATTGAGCATTTAAATCAGCAAGGTGTAGAGATAGAAGAAGGGCCAGTTCCTAGAACGGGTGCAACTGGCGCTATTATATCGGTTTATTTACGTGATCCTGATAATAACTTGCTTGAAGTTGCCAATTTAATTGAAGAATAAAACACGCTAAATAACCCTATTTAGCGTGTTTTTTAGTTTTTTAAAGCAAGCTTTAATTAAGCATATTTTCTTGAGCCAGCAACACAAAAAATAACACCAATAGTGACTAACAACATCAATAAATTGACAGATTCATGAAGTAATACAGCGGCTAAACCTAAGCCAAAGAATGGTTGTAATAATTGAAGTTGTCCTACTGCCACGATACCACCTTGTGATAATCCTTTGTACCAAAATATAAAGCCAATCAACATACTAAAAAGCGAGACATAGCCTAAGCCTACCCATGCTGAAACACTAATATTACAAATATCTGTTGCAACCGCTGAACCTTATGCCACAACGACCAATATTCCTCATGCAATTCGTATTGCACTAGCTTCAATTGATATTAATTTATTGCGTGATGCATTAATAAAAATCAGAGAAATCATTGAGTATCAAATTGATTTATAATATATTTTTTACACTTTAACGCCTAAGGAGAAACTCTCATTTAGGCGTTATTTACATTTTATTTTAAATTTGTATTCCTATTTTCACATTTAAAATCAATGTAATCAGAAGATATTGTCGTCTCTTCAGTGATCCACGATGTTAAGTAATTTAAAGCATCTGGGGAATAACTATCTTGACCTTGATAAATGAAAAGCATCTGCTTCCACCAAGGCCATTGATTATCTAACTGGTAATTAAAGAAAGGCGCTTTTAATAAACCATGAGAAGCATTGGGGAATAGGGTGACTGTTTTATCTACATGATTTCCTAATAGTGTTCTATATAAACATGCGTTTTTTGGAGCATCGACATTAAGATCTAACTCACCAAACATAGCCAGTACCCGCCCATTCATGTGCGGTAAATATTGAGATGAATCACTTAAATAGTTTTGAACAACAAAATAGAAACGATCGTCAGACATATCTCCTTGCGCTGAAATATCATGGTTACCATTAATACCAAACACACGATCATTTTGTTGCAGTTGCTCTGAGACTCTTCGAGAAATTTCATTATCATCAATATTGTCGGCTTTTAAACGTACTTGCTGATAATAAACGCCTTGAGCTCGCCAATTCACAGCTCCACCAATAATAACGGAAAAATCAGGTTTAGATTGCGTCGCTGCAATAGGGATAACCCATCCAGCCTGTGAAAATCCTAAATAACCAACTTTAATATCTGTATGAGTAAATTTTTTTTGAATAATTTTTAATGCTATTTGTGCTTCATCTGCTCTATCTTGCATAGATTGAAGCAACCAATTTCCTTGGCTCTCTCCTACACCGGCTTTATCCCATGTATACACACCGATGCCAGAATCCAGCAAGCTATTAATTAATGGCAAATATCCACTATTTGAAAAGCGATCTTGAGCACCATCACCATGAACAAAAATAGCAACTGCTTTTATATTATTCTGATTAGGTAAAATTAATGTTCCAGATAAAGTATCTGTTTTAGAAGTAAAATTAATCGGGGTTATCGCTAAGGCATGATCATCCAATTCAAAATCAGAATACCGGCCACGACTAATGATAATCACAAAAAGAAGTACAATAAATCCTAAATAAAACCAAATTGATTTGAAACATTTTTTCATATCTTGAAAAATCCACTATGGGTGTAGACCCGTGAGTAATATAAATAAATCATTTATGTCTCTATTTCATATAATATGTACCAATTAGACTGGTTAGTCTAATTAATTAAAATGATTTTATTAAAATTTGCTTAAATAGAAACTGGTAAGACGAGTTACTTATTAAAGTAAAATTGATTAAATATTTTCAATAAATGCGATTCAATACAAAAAAACAAACAATAGAATATAACTACTATTTTACTTAGTTTTTTTACAAATGACATTTATTGTTAAAGAAAAAAGATATTGAGTTATCATTTTTTTTAATTTTTATTAAATAGATATTCTCTCTAAACAAAATATCAGTATAATTACTCAATGTTAAATATTGTTGTCTAAATTGGATTATCTAAAATAGAGTATTTTTGCGTTATCTTCACGTAATTGTCATGTAAGAAATATTGCTAAAATGATAAATGGCTTACTTTGTTTTTATCTTTTAAATTAAGTAGTAAAGGAATGAAGTAAATATCTTTAGCGATATTTTTAATCAAAAAACGGACGGTGTGATGAAAAAACTTATCCTATTCGGTGCAATATCTGGCGGTATACTATTTTGGTCTATACATTTACAAGCAGATAATTTTGATTGTCGAAATGCGGCGACTCAAACTGAAATTAATCAATGTGTACATCAAGATTTTCAGCAAAAAGATGAAGAACTTAACCATATTTATCAACAATATTACGCTAAATTAGACGGTGATCGAAAAGATCAGCTTAAACAAGCCCAGTTGGTTTGGATTAATTTTAGAGACCTCTCTTGCCAATATGAAGCTGACTATTATCAAGGTGGCAGTTTAGCACCAATGGTATATAGCAGTTGTTTAAAAGATAAAACAAAAGAAAGAATTAGCGACCTTAAAAATTATATTGCTCTATATTAAAGAAAAATGTTCAATCTAAAAAAAATATAACCACTAAAAATATATTCTTTTTATAATAGTCAAATAAGTATAGTGGTTATCATGAAAATAGTTTATAAATAATATAAATGTAAATTTTGTATTATTTTGAAACATAAAACCCCTTGACTAATCACTGTTACAAAGTAGTCTGATGTGCAAGTAATAAGCAAAAAAAGAAGTGAACTCAATGAAGAATATATTAAAACTTGGGCTAGGATTACTTTTTTTATCGTTGCCATTTGCTTCAACAGCAGTAGATATTAAACTTGAATATGGAGTAAATCTTATCGATTTTAATGGTGATGGTGTTCCTGATGTTGTCGTTAAATCTAGACGAGCATTAAATGATTCAACCTCTGTTGATCTGGCAACGGTTTATATCAAAGGAAGTGATCAAAAGGTTTATATTGTTCCGTCCATATATGCTAATGCTTTGAGTCTTTTTAACAATAAAATTAAAGGTACTGATATCACCATCTCTGATTTCAAATTTATTGAGAAAAAAAATCACGTTGTATTGTTAAGTGCTGAAAAAATAGGAAACAACCTACAAAAAGCCACTCCAATCCGCTTTTCAAGTTATTCTATTTTAGAAAATAAAAAAGGTGATGAAATTCAATTTAAATGGCAATTTAATAGCTATTGTGTAACTGAATCATCTTATCTTAGTGTAGAAGATGCGTATTCTGATAATTGTATAAAAAAAATTATTAATGAATAAATCTACAATTAAATAACAAACACATCATATTATGATGTGTTATTTTTTGTTTTATAAAACAACACATTGTGTAAATATAAATAATATTCCTTTCTTTATATGCATTGGGTACTTGTATCATTTCTTGTTCCTTGTTATTAATCTACTGTTAGGATATTTCTTAATCAAAATGATTTTTATGGCGCTGTTTTATCAAAGTCTGTTTAAGAGGAAGATATGAAGGAAATTATTACAGGTTTACTTCTAGCCTCAATATCACTATTTACTGTATCTTGCTCACAAGAAGACACACATAAAGTAAAAGTGGCAATTAATACAGGGCCTGATCAAGTGATTTGGGATGAAGTAATTCGTTTAGCGAAATTAACTGAAGGGTTAGATGTTGAGATTGTTGCTTTTAATGATTATGTTCAGCCTAATAAGGCATTGAACGATAAAGAAGTTGATGCGAATGTATTTCAATCAATTCCTTATCTTCAAGCTCAAATAAAAGAACATGGCTACCAATTTCATATTGCCAGCAAAACGTATATCTTTCCTTTAGCCGCATACTCTAAAAAAATTAGCGATATAAATGAATTAAAGTCTGGTGATGTCGTTGCAATTTCAAATGAAGTCAGCATGAAAGGGCGTGCCCTTTTATTACTAGCAGAAAATCATCTCATTACTCTTAATGATGATGTTGGTTTCACGCCAACAGTAGATGACATTATCTATAACGCAAAAGAAATCACTTTTGTTGAAGTCGACACACCTAAGCTGACTGAAGCATTAAATGATCCAAATATCACAATGGCTATAATCAACAATAATTTTTCATCTCAAGTTGGGCTCATTGCGACTCGTGATGGGCTGATCTTAGAAACTAAAAATTCACCTTATGCTAATGTTGTTGTTACGCGTGAAGATAACAAAAATGATGAAAATATAAAAAAACTGGTTTCAGTTCTGCATTCAAGACAAATCGAGTTAAAATTCAAAGAAATGTATAAAGGTGATGCGGTAAGAGCTTGGTAACCGCCCTTAACTTAAAGGTAAAAAGAGGCACTCATTCTTTTTATCTTTAAGTTTATCCTACTGTTTTTTCCTTCTTTTTAACTAGAATAATCAACTTTTATCTAGTCAAATTACCTTGATTAAATATCACTCAACAAATAGAACCTTTTATTTAACGTTATTTTTATGTTTAAACGCGTTATGTTTATATAACTACTGGTTTTTATTCTATATAAAACATTCTAACAACATGAATTTTTTTCAGTATGATAAAGATCCTTCATTAAACATAAGAAATAAAAAAATGACTGACTCTCAACTGAAAAAACAATATATCGGCGAGCATAAACTCTCACCAGAAACACTAATGATGAGTTATGGTTATGATCCATTACTCTCTGAAGGCTCAGTTAAACCACCTGTATTTTTAACATCCACCTTTATTTTTAAAAGTGCTGAAGAGGGTAAAGCTTTTTTTGATACCGTAAGTGGTAGAAAACCTTTACCAGAAGGTGAAAAAGCCGGTTTAGTTTATTCTCGCTTTAATCAACCTAATAGTGAAATTGTTGAAGACAGACTGGCGGTTTATGAAAATACGCAATCTTGTGTATTATTTTCATCAGGAATGTCCTCAATTACCACAACATTAATGGCATTAACTCAGCCCGGTGATGTTATTTTACATTCACAGCCACTTTATGGCGGAACTGAAACGTTAATTGCCAAAACACTTGCTAAATTTGGGATCCAAGCCACACCATTTACTGATGGGCTAAACCGTTCACTTATTCAAGAACAAGCAGATAAAGCCTGTCAAAAAGGGCGTGTATCCGTTATTTTTGCAGAAACTCCCGCAAACCCAACTAATTCATTAGTCGATATTGAAGCATTAAAAAACGTTGCTGATCAATTAGAAAAAGTGCAAGGCTATCGTCCTATTATTGTCTGCGATAACACATTACTTGGCCCTGTATATCAACATCCGATAGAACAAGGTGCTGATATCTCAGTCTATTCTTTAACTAAATATGTTGGTGGGCATTCAGATTTAGTCGCTGGTGCCGCAATGGGCTCTCGTGAACTTATTAATCAAATCAGATTATTAAGAGGAGCAATAGGGACACAACTGGATCCGCATTCTTGCTGGATGCTAGGCCGTTCTTTAGAAACGTTACAAATTAGAATGGAAAAAGCCAATCAGAATGCATTATTAGTTGCAGAGTTTCTGCGTGATCATGAAAAAGTAAAAACAATTCATTATTTACCTTTTGCTGATAAAAATTCTGTTGAAGCCCAGCTTTTTGCTAAACAATGTACAGGTGCGGGATCAACTTTCTCATTTGATATTGTAGGTGGAGAAAGTGAAGCTTTCCGTTTTCTTAATGCAATGAAAATTTTTAAACTTGCAGTAAGTCTGGGGGGAACGGAATCTCTAGCATGTCATCCAGGTTCAACAACGCATTCGGGTGTACCAATAACATTACGACATAGCATTGGCATTCAAGACACCACTATTCGTTTATCTATTGGGATAGAAAATCCACAAGATTTAATTGCTGATTTATCCCAAGCATTAGCAAGTGCTTAATTAAATTGCCCTGTTAATATTAAAAAACACCAGATAATGTGAATTTCACACTCTGGTGTTTTGTTTTAATAGACTTGTTTTTGGATTTCAATCCACTCATCTTTAGTTAAGCGGCAAATATTTTCAATTTTCACTTCATCTAAAAATTCTGCGTACTGTTCTTCAATGACGTGATGGAATTTAAATCCACATTTTTCTTGTGTTTTTTGTGATTTCTCATTATCAGCGAAATAGCCACACCATAAATTATCTAATTCCAGTGTTTCAAAGCTATACCGACTGATTTCTTTTACGGCTTCTGGTATTAAACCTTTGCCCCAAAATGGAACACCAATCCAATAAGAAACTTCAGCATCATTATCCCCAATCGGGAAATTACTCTCATTTGCGAAAGATAATCCAACTAAGCCTATGACAAGATCATCATCAATTAACGTAACGGCATAAACATCATCACGCATAAATATAGTGCGAATAATTTCGGCACTTTCTTCAACACTTCTATGCACTGGCCAACCTGCAATTGGGCCAACGCGTTCATCTTTTGCATATTGATACAAACTTGACGCATCAGAAAGTTTCCATGGTCGTAATATAAGTCTCTCTGTTTTTAATATTTTCATTTCAATAACTTCTCTTAGTTTTCAAATATTCTGCAAATTATCTTACGTCTTTAAGATGTATGTATTCTAAAGAAAACAACTAAAAAACCGAATATCATAAAAGAGGTAAAATCGGTACTTTTGACAACTAAATGAGAGGGGATACTTGTTATTACGTTCAATATCGTCAAATATAAAAACATAAAGTGGGTTAAGTCAGGAGCAAAAGAGGTAATGGATTTATGCTGAACCAAGTATTGTCACAACTTAATACTTCACCGCAATATGCCATTATGGGTGAAAGTAATATGATGAATTAAATAGGTTATCCTTTACCATTATCCTATATCGTAGTCATGATTTGCTTAGAAGGGAGGGCGGTAATCAATATTAGTTTTCAAAAACAGGTGATCAAAGCGAATGATATTCTTATTTTAGGCGATGATATGATGGCGGTTTTGAGTCGAAAATCAGCGAATTTTCGCTTATTCTATTGTTTTCTCGATAAATCTTTTGCTTCAGAAATTGCTTATTCTCTTTCAAATACTTTATTTGCTTTTCTCCATGACAACCCTATTTGCCATCCACATAAAGAACAATATGAAGCCTTAAATAGATGGATTCAACAACTAACACATATAGATCACAGTTATTCTGAACACAGAAAATTAATGTTAAAAAACCACTTACAAAATCTCTTTTTTGCTATTACTGAATCAATACCCGCTCATTTCTCTATCGCCAAAAAAGAATTTAGTCGTAAAGAAAAGCTCTGCTGGCAGTTTTGGGAATTGATTGGCAAGCATTGTTTAGCACATAGGGAGGTGGTTTTTTATGCAAATCAGCTTAACATTACACCGTTTTATTTATCTCAAATAACAAAGCAATTCTTTAATGATGCGCCTAAGACTTTGATTAATCGTCAAGTTATCCTTGAAATAAAGGCGTTATTAATGCACACTTCGCTGTCGGTAAATGAATTATCAGTGAAGCTCCATTTTGATGATCCCTCTTATTTATGCCGATACTTTAAAAGAGAAACGGGTAATTCTTTATCTGGTTACCGTAAACAACACCAACGACAATAAAACTATTATTTAATTCATTGTTAAATAACAATTTTATTTATTTGCCAATGTTGACTAAAATCATCTAATTGGCAAATAAATCGCTCTTGAGCCACAAATACGATAATTCCTTGTAATTAATTTCTGCTAATTTCAAAAGCATAAGAAAAAAGATCAACAACAAAGGTAATTATTGTGAGTCATAAACTGCACCCTTATATCACAACAGATGCTAACCAAGCTGTTGCTTCTATCGCTTATCGCTTAAATGAAGTTATTGCTATTTATCCCATAACACCTAGCTCGACGATGGCGGAATATGCTGATCGTTGGGCAGTTGCTCACCAGCCCAATCTTTGGGGGGATATACCTCGATTAATGGAAATGCAATCCGAAGGCGGTGCGATAGCAACGGTTCATGGTGCATTACAAACAGGTGCGTTAGCCACCACATTTACCTCATCTCAGGGATTATTATTAATGATCCCATCACTTTATAAAATAGCAGGGGAATTAACGCCTTTTGTATTGCATGTCGCTGCACGTACTGTCGCAACACATGCTTTGTCTATTTTTGGTGATCATTCGGATGTAATGGCAATACGACAAACTGGCTGTGCGCTACTTTGTGCCAATAGTGTGCAAGAAGCGCAAGACTTTGCGGTGATTGCGCAGATAGCAACGCTCAATAGCCGTATTCCATTTGTTCATTTTTTTGATGGATTTAGAACATCACATGAAATGAATAAAATAATGTCTATTTCTGATGATGAACTCAAACAGCTTATCCCATACTCTGCGATTGAAGCTCATCGCCAACGTGCATTATCGCCAGAATCGCCTGTGATAAGAGGAACTTCCGCCAATCCTGATACTTATTTTCAAGCTAGAGAAGCCTCGAACCCTTGGTATAACAGTGGTTATCAACATGTTGAAGAGGCAATGAATTTATTTGCCAAAGTGACTGGGCGTACTTATCAGCCATTTGAATATTATGGGCATCCTCAAGCTACACGAATTATTGTTCTAATGGGTTCAGCCGCGGGTCCTTGTAAAGAAGTTATTGATATGCTCAATACGCAAGGCGAGAAACTCGGCTTACTTTGTGTACACCTTTATCGCCCATTTTCGGCGTGTCATTTTCTTGATGCTATTCCAAATTCAGTTGAGTCTATTGCTGTTCTTGATAGAACTAAAGAGCCAGGCGCACAGGCTGAACCTCTCTATCTTGATGTTATTACGGCATTTGCCGAAGCCTATCATCAAGGTGAACGTGAAATATTGCCTCTGACTATTTCTGGTCGTTATGGATTATCTTCAAAAGAATTCGATCCAGATTGTGTTATGGCTGTGTTTAAAGAATTACAGCAATCTAAACCTAAACGTCGGTTCACTGTTGGTATTTATGATGATGTAACACATTTATCAATTATGCCTATGGATGCCAAATTACCTGAACATCATAAACTTAGCGCACTCTTTTATGGATTAGGTAGTGATGGTTCTGTTTCTGCGACTAAGAATAATATTAATATTATTGGTAGCAACACACCGTTATATGCCCAAGGCTATTTTGTTTATGACTCAAAAAAAGCGGGTGGATTAACTGTTTCTCATTTAAGGATCAGTCAAACGCCTATTAACTCAACTTACCTCATTAAACAGGCTGATTTTATTGGTTGTCACCAATGGCAGTTTATTGATAAATACCAAATTGTTGAGAAATTAAAAGTAGGGGGCACACTTCTATTAAATACCCCTTATTCAGCGCCAACCGTTTGGGCTAAATTACCGCAAGAAGTTCAAGCGCTACTTATTGAAAAAGAAGCGCGCATCTATGTTATTAATGCTTATAAGATTGCGCGTGAATGCCAATTAGGCGCACGAATTAATACCATAATGCAAACAGCATTTTTCCACTTAACATCTCTTTTCCCTGCCGAAAAGATAAATGATTATCTGCATAAGACAATTATTAAAAGTTATCAAAATAAAGGCGAAGCATTGGTCAATGCGAACTTAATGGCGATTTCACAAACATTGTCTGCATTAGAGCGCGTTCCTGTTGGGACTGTATTAACCGAAAGTCCTTATAAATCCCCGATTGTCGCTGATAATGCGCCTGATTTTGTCAAAACAGTCACCGCCATGATGATAGCAGGGCTTGGTGATAGTTTACCTGTTTCGGCATTTCCACCTGATGGCACATGGCCAACTGGCACAACACAATGGGAAAAACGTAATATTGCTGAATTTATTCCTGTCTGGAAACCGTCTTTATGTACACAGTGCAACTATTGCGTTGCCGCTTGTCCTCATGCTGCTATTCGCGCTAAAGTGACCAAGACTAGCCTGTTAGAAAATGCACCAATAACCCTTGAAAAACTTCCTGTAAAATCTCGTGAAATGAAAGGGTTAGACTATATTTTACAAGTTGCACCTGAAGATTGTACTGGCTGTAACTTATGCTATGAAGTTTGCCCAGCCAAAGACAGACAAGATCCAAACATCAGGGCGATCAATATGATTGAAAAGCTTGGTGTATTAGAACAAGAAAAACAAAACTTCAATTTCTTCAATCAATTACCTGATTTACATCCTTCTGAATTAGAAAAAATAGATATCAGGACATCACAATTAATTACGCCACTATTTGAATATTCAGGTGCATGTTCTGGCTGTGGTGAAACCGCCTATATTAAATTATTAACTCAGCTTTATGGCGATGAATTATTAATTGCAAATGCCACAGGGTGTTCATCTATTTACGGTGGTAATCTCCCAACCACACCCTATACCACAAACAGAGAAGGCAGAGGGCCTGCTTGGGCTAACTCCTTGTTTGAAGATAATGCCGAATTTGGTCTAGGTTTTCGTCTCACCTTAGATCAGCATAAAAAACGTGTTGAGCGCTTATTAAATCGATTTGCAACAGAAATACCCGCTTCACTTTATCAAACGTTGACTGATACGAATAATTCTAATCAGGATAAACGCAATGGAATTAATGAGTTATCCACCTTATTAGGTCACAGTAGTGATCCACTAGCCAAAGAGTTACTCCATGATGCGCACTATTTAATGCAAAAATCTGTATGGATGGTTGGCGGTGACGGTTGGGCTTATGATATTGGTTTTGGCGGACTTGATCATGTATTGAGTAGCGGTGAAAACGTTAATGTACTGGTGTTAGATACACAATGTTATTCCAATACTGGTGGACAACAATCTAAAGCAACCCCAATGGGCGCTATTACTAAATTTGGTGAGGATGGAAAAAATAAAGCTCGCAAAGATTTGGGTATCACCATGATGATGTATGGCAACATTTATGTTGCTCAAATCGCTATTGGTGCTCAAATGAACCAAACTATTAAAGCCATTCAAGAAGCGGAGGCCTATCAAGGACCTTCACTGATTATTGCTTATAGTCCTTGTGAAGAGCATGGTTATGACTTGGCCTTTAGCTATGAACAAATGAAGCAACTGACTGCATCAGGTTTCTGGCCTCTCTATCGATTTGATCCTCGCCGTGAACAAGAGGGCAAAAATCCGTTAACGCTAGATTCAAGAGCTCCTAACCAAGTCGCTTCTGCGGTGTTAAATAAAGAGCAACGTTTTAGTCGACTATTTAAAATCTATCCTGATAAAGCAATGGCATTAGCGAATCAAGCACAACGTAATATTGAAAAGAAATATGCTTTACTTAATCTATTGGCAGAAAAAAGCATAAAGTCAGAGACTGAATAAACTATAAATCCCACTCGGCTAAAAATCATAACCACTCGTAAGATGGGTGGTTATGATTTTATTAATACCTAATATATTAAACAGATATCATTTTATTTCGGCTGGCATTCATACCTTGGATCATACAAAACCAAGCCAATGCAGAAACCACCATTAAAATAGCGAATAAAGAGGCGGGCGGAAATGCAGTTAAAATAAAACCACTGGCAAGTGGATTAAGCGCCGCACCTAACCAACCGAGTGACTGTGCAGAGAAATAACTTGCTTTCATTCCTAACGGTGCAATGTTATCAATCATCATATACTCGCCTGGTGCATAAATTAATTCACCAAAGGTAAACACAGCGATAGCTAGTGCCCAAAAGATTAAATTGTCACCAGCAAACATAAAGCCAAGTAAGCCTGTCATAAAAAATAACGTACCTAATGTCATTAATTTACGTAGCCTTTCTGCGGTAACATGTTTACCCACTATATATTGTAAAGAGACTACAATGGCAGCGTTTACAGGTAATACCACGGCGATAACAGACTCTGCTAATTTTGCATCGTAAACCACTAAAATATATTGCGAAATACATGAGGCAAAAGAGCCAAACGTTAATGTACCGAAAAAAGTTGAGAGTACAAACCAACTTAATGCTCTATCTTTTAGCATTATTTTCGGATCCCATTTCACACTATTTTCTTCATCTGTATTCACCGCTTTTGAGCGTTGAACAAAAACTTGGATCATAAATAGTGGAAATGTTGCCGAAATAGCTGCAAGCCAGAAAGGTAATTGTGTTCCATACATTAATAATAAGGTGCCGATAGGGGGCCCCACCGTCCATCCCATATTGATAAAGGTATAGTTTAGAGAGAATATTTTAGGTTTTGCTGAAACTGATAAGGTTTCGGCAAAATACGCTTTTAATACGGTTGAAAACACTAAATAAGAGCAGTTAATCACAGAAAAAAAGATAACGACTAAAATAGTGCTATGAACAAGAGGGATTGCAGCAAATCCAAAAATAAACGTTAGAATTGCAAGGATCATATAACGTTTTTTCTCAAATTTATCAGCAAGCATGCCAAAGCCAAGGCTGAAGAAAATCCCCGTTGTTAATGCAATAGACATGGCAATACCAATATCATCGACAGGTAATTGATACTCCCTCGACAAATAGATAGCCATAAACGGTAATGTTGCACCTCTTCCTATTGTAAGAAGAAGTGATGAAAATAGCAGTGCAGCTGTTGAGCGTGTTTTTTTTGAGAACATATTATCTTTATTCTAATTATTTGTATTTTATGGCGTGTTTTATAATTCGTACGATTTTTTACGGGTGAAAAAAAGAACAAATTCGCACTGTATATTAATACATAACTTAGTAATTACTGTATAGCTTAAAGTCAGAAAAAAAGCTCTTTTTGATCTTATCTTTTTTCTTGCTGATCTTGTTGTAATGTTCAATTATCCCATTTTTGATAATAGTGTTTATCAAATTCTAATCTATTAACACATTGTTATTTTTTCTAAACTGAGCCAATCATTGTTTTATTTACTGAATTAAATCTGAGGTCGTTATGTCTTTTATTCATCTTGAATTTGAAAAACCTATTGTTGAATTAGACGAAAAAATAGATGCATTGCTCACCTTTAAGCAATCTCAAGATGAACCAACAGGTATTAATTTAGATGAAGAAATCGCACGTTTAAGGCAAAAAAGCCTTTCGCTGACAAAATCTATTTTTACTGATTTAGGTGCTTGGGAAATTGTGCAACTCGCTCGTCACCCAATGCGTCCATATACCCTTGACTATATTAAAGCGGTTTTTACTGATTTTCAGGAGTTGGCGGGTGATAGAGCTTATGCCGATGATAAAGCGATTGTTGCGGGTTTAGCGCGTTTAGACAAAATGCCAGTCATGGTGATTGGGCAGCAAAAAGGGCGTGATACAAAAGAGAAAATTCTTCGCAATTTTGGTATGCCGTCACCAGAAGGTTATAGAAAAGCATTACGTTTAATGAAAATGGCGGAGCGCTTTCATCTACCCGTAATTATTTTTATTGATTCTGCGGGAGCGTACCCTGGTGTTGGTGCTGAAGAGCGCGGACAAGCTGAAGCTATCGCACGTAATATTCTTGAAATGTCACGATTAAAAACACCTATTATTTGCACTATTACTGGTGAAGGATTTTCTGGAGGTGCGCTAGCTATTGGTGTTGGTGATAAAGTTAATATGCTGCAATACAGTACTTATGCAGCAATTTCACCAGAAGGCTGTGCATCTATTCTGTGGAAAAGTTCTGATAAAGCGCCAATTGCGGCAGAAACCATGGGAATGACAGCACCTAAATTACAATCATTAGGTATTATCGACGCCATTATTCCAGAGCCATTAGGTGGAGCTCATCGAGATCATCAACAAGCTGCCGAATTTCTTAAACAACAGTTATTAACTGACTTAGCCTTATTAAAAAGCTATTCAACCGAAGAACTTTTAGATAAACGCTATCAAAAACTCATGTCTCATGGTTACTGTTAATTATTAACGAGTGAAAAGAAAATGAATGATACACTGCCTATATTGAGTAATAGAAATACAGTAGGCAGTGAATTATTTATGCAAATCGATCTTAATTTATTACGTATTTTTTCTGCCGTAGCAGAGCAAGGGCAATTTGCAGCAGCAGCTCGGCTATTATCTATGCCTACCTCAAATATCAGTCGTGCAATTAAACAGCTTGAACAGCAACTCAATTGTAAACTTATTGATAGAACAACTCGAAAAATGCGCCTTACTGAACAAGGCAAAATACTCTATCAGCAAGGAATAAAAACCTTAACTGAATTAGACAATGTTGTAAGCAATATCACTAGTGATGGACCATTAACGGGTACTTTCCGTTTAACTATTCCGAGTGAATATGGCAGTGAGCTACTTGGTGATATTTTGGCTGATTTTGCTGCACTTCATCCTAATTTACTTATTCAATGTGATACCCAACTAATGCCAAGAAATATCATCGATGATGATATTGATTTACTGTTAACTTTTCATCGTGGAAATTTAGCGGATAGTAGCTATCACTCACGCTTAATTAAATCATGGCGCAGTATTGTTGTGGCATCTAATGAATTATTAGAAAAAACAGGAATACCCACACATATTGAACAATTAAGCAAAATGCCTTGTATTTCTAGCTTAAGCGCACTAGAAGGGCAACCTTGGATATTTATGGATGAAGATAAAAAGCCAATCAGAGTAACCATTAATAGTAATTATCGAGTAAACAGTGCCATATTAGCAAAATCAGCAGTATTAAAAGGATTGGGATTTGCTATTTTAGCTGAGCATTGCTGCCTTGATATGATTAAAGAAGGGAAGTTACGAGCTATCGAGTTTCCTCAACAACCCGCAACGATTAACTTAGTGGCAATATATGCAACTCGTAGCACACTCTCACGTAATATTGAGTCTTTTCTTGAATTTCTAGCTCAACGTTTATAGATATTAATCTGTGATTTGTTGAGTAAGTGCCTTATGTTTTGCTTTAACAGGAAAGAGCACAATAAATAAAGTCACAAAACATGAGATCCCCGCGATCGCAATTGCATAAGCAAACCCCGAATTAAATACCTCTGGTAATAGAGTGACAAATCCTTTGTCTAAACTATTTGTCGTATTTTCAGTCACCAAACTAACAATATCGGTATAACTTACAGATATTCCCAATGTCTGACTTTGGAGCACCATATAATGAATTGCTTGCTGCACCATCAAAGTGCCTAATAAAGCAATTCCCATTGTCATACCCGTTTGTCTTAATGCATTCATGGTTGCAGACGCCATACCAGAACGAGATGGTGACACACTTTTCATCACTAAAGCACCTATTGCGGGTGTTGCTAATCCCATTCCAGCACCTAATACAAACAGATAGCTTCCGGTTATTCCATAATGGCTATTTGTTGCTAATGTCGCTAATAAACAAGAAGAAATAGCGATTAATAAGAAACCACAGATCATAAGTTTTCTAACAGAGAAATAAGAAGATAACCGTCCAAAAGACATAGAAAATAGTGCCATTGCAATAAATTCTGGTGCCATTCTCCAACCCGCTTCTAATGCACTCCAACCTTGTGCTTTTTGCAAAAAGAATGCGATAAAAAATACATTACTGTATGTAGCAAAACCCAAGGTAAAAGAAGAAAGGTTATATTGAAAGAACGTGCGATCTTTAAATAAAGCCAGTGGTAATAAAGGACGCTCCACACGTTTTTCTATCATTAAGAAAAGGGCAAGGAATATAATCCCCATAATCAGTGTTGATACTGTTCTATAATGTGACCAACCCACAGAGCCAGCTTCAATTAAACCATAAGTCAGTAATCCTAATCCCAACATACTGGTTAATTGGCCAAAAGGATCTAAAGCAACATTTTCAGGATCAGCACTCTCACTTAATCCATACCAACCTAATAAGATGGTAATAATGCCAATAGGAATATTAATAAGAAATATACTCGCCCAGCCACTCACATAAACTAAAAAACCGCCTAAAATAGGACCAATAATTAACGATAATGCACTGACTGAAGACCAAATACCGATAATGCGAACCCGTTCAATATCAATAGGAAAAGCATGAGTAATTAAAGACAATGCACCCGGAATAAGTGTAGCCGCGGCAATACCTTGAATAATACGTCCAAGAATTAATATTTCATGTTGCTGTGCAATCGCACAAATTACTGAACCTAACGTGAAAATAATCACGCCCCATAGCCATACCTTCTTTCGCCCAAAGCGATCGCTCAAAGGACCTGATGACAAAATACAGGCTGACAAACAAAGCGCATAAGCATCAACAATCCACTGCAAGGTTGCCATATCAGCATGTATATCATTTTGAATAGTTGGCAGAGCTACATTCACGATACTAATATCGAGAGTTGCCATAAAAGTACCTAAACAAATGGCACAGATAAGTGACAGTCGTTTTAAATAAGTCATAAGCTTTTATTGCCTTAATGATGAATAATAATGGCATAATAATACTCGACCGACCGTCGGTCAATTGATATTGATAATGAGTTTCATTTGTCATCATTGTGACTCGCTTTAATATAGAGTACTCTTTACAAGCGACTTTGAGGGAGATAAGCAATGTCATTAGAAGAACAAATAACAGATAAACCAAGAACAAAACCCGCAGAGGTTCGTTTAGAAGAGTTAATGAATGCCGCAGAAGCGTTATTTCTTGATAAAGGTTTTGATGCCACAACCGTTAGCGATATTGTAAAAAAAGCAGGGGTAGCAAAAGGAACGTATTATCACTATTTTTCTGCCAAAACAGACGTTCTTGATGCGCTCAGAACACGTTATATGGATTGGTATTTAAATAAAATAGATAACGCCATGGATGCCTGCTCACAACAAGATCATCGTGAGAAATTAAAACAGTGGTGTGAAATCAGCGTTATTGCTTATGTTGAGAAACAAGAATTACACGACATGCTTTTTCATCAAGTATTTCATCAAAGCAGCAATATTCATGAAAATAGAGCATTACAGCAAATTCAAACACTGTTAATTTCGGGTACAGAAAATAAAACTTGGCATGTTACACAACCGGAATTAACCAGTACATTGATTTATCATGGTATGCATGCTGCTGTTGATAATTTAGGTCATAGCGAAGAATATACCGCAAAAACATTAGGTAATATGCTATATCAGCAATTTACTCAATTGCTAAAATAAGCGTTAATGATATATCGTGACAATGTCACTTATTGAGAAGATAGTCCCAGAAAATCAGCTTACTGAAGGAATGACATGGTTACTTTCAGGATTAAATGTAGGCACAGCAATTGGTGCAACATTAACAGGGCAACTTATTGATTATTCTGGTGTTCAATCTGGCGTATGGGTTGCCATTGGCGCAAGTACTTTAGTGATGTTAATTGCATTTATTGGCTTTAAATGCATAAATAATCACAACAGTAAGATTTAAGCACAATCAATAATAATTAAAGCCTAAGAATATCAGCAAGATTAATGTTGATATCTTAGGCTTTTTTCGATCAGCGACTACGATTTAACAGCATTAAACAAAGGAAATAGCTACCACCTAAAATCGCTACTAAAGTTCCTGCGGCAATTTGTGCAGGATAAATCAATATTTGCCCAAGCCAATCAGCCCAAACCATTAAAGTCGCACCGATTAATCCCGAAAGAATTAATTGTGATTTTATTTTTTGAGCGCCAATTAATACCGCCATATGAGGAGCGACTAAGCCAATAAAGGCGATAGGGCCAACAGTTGACGTAACTAATGCACATAACAGAGAAACAATAATCAGTAAAATAATACTTGCTCGCGCTGTATGTAATCCTCGCGCTAAAGCAAAGTTTCGACCAATTGATATTAATGCCAACCATCGAGTGAGTAATAAAACAACGCCCACAATAAAGATGATAGCTAATGCAAAATAAATAGCTTGTTGCCCTGTTACACGATAAGTCGAGCCTGATAACCACAATAATATTTTATAGCTACTTAACGAACCTTTCGCTAAGAAAAACTGAATAAAAGCCTCTAAACTCGCGGTTAATGCAATACCCGTTAAGATTAAACTGGCAGGGGCATATTGGTGCCTTTTACCCAACACTAATAAGATAATCATAACAACACCGCTTCCTAATAACGCCGTTCCCCATTGTGATGTTTGTAAAGTGCTTCCCAGAATTAAGCTAGAAAATACCAAAGCGAAGGTTGCACCTGATGAAACACCTAAAATATCTGGGCTGGCTAACGGGTTATAAATTAAACGTTGTAAAATAACGCCAGCAATAGCCAGTGCAACACCAGCAAAGAGTGCTGTTAATAGACGAGGGAAACGCAAAGCCCATTGATAAACTGAAGGTATTTCCCATAACCATTGGCGCTCATTAATATGAATAAACAGGGTAAGCGCTAATCCAAGTATTAATAATGCCGTTATTCCTATGACCGTATAATTCGATATTTTTTTAGTTTGAGAAATAATTGAAATAGAAAGCTGATCTTGAGCTCGCATTTTCTTACGACTAAACCAAATTAATGCTGGCGCCCCAATAGCCGCTGCCGTAACACCACTAGGAATAACTGTATTGAGCCACTGACCAACCCATATCGCAAGACTATCGGTAATTAACAGCAAACATATTCCCATTAATCCACTTGCAATGAGTTCTTGGCTAGCCGTTCTAGCTCCTAATGTTCTAACTATATTAGGTGCAAGTAATCCGATAAAACTAATTACACCAACAGCCGTAATAGAAACAGAAACTAACCAAGTACTTAATATAATGAAAAAGGCAAATGCAGGTAAAACAGAAAGCCCACGAGCCGCCGCACCTTCATGCCCTAAACGTAATAAAGTGAGAATACGAGGTGCAAAGATAAAAATAAGTAAAACAGGTGTTATTCGTGGTAATAACCAATAAACTTTATCCCAGCCATCTTGTGCTAAATCACCAGCTCCCCACATGAATATATTTTGAGCAAATTGTGAGTTTAATGTCACTAATGCCGTTGCAATAGCGCCTAATAAAATATTGACCACCATACCTGAAACAACTAAAGGTAAGCCGGTCATATTGCGAATACCTGCAATAATAATCACCAGAGAAAAGGCTAATAAAGCGCCAATTGTTGCAGCTACTGCACTGTAATCTGCAACCCAGCCAGTGAACCAAATATTAACGATCACTAAGGCTAGCCAAGCACCTGATGAAGTTCCTAAGGTTAAAGGGGAAGTTAAATTATTTTGCGTTAATTGCTGCATTAAACTGCCAACAACACCAAATAACCCGCCAATAACAACGGTTATAGCTAAACGTGGTAATTGTGCGTGCAAGAAAAAAACATCAGCAAAAGGCATTGTTGTGGCTGAATTAGCCAATAAATACAATTGGTGAGATAAAGAAAGAGAATTATCAATTTGTAAGTTGGTAATGCTTAATAAGATAATTACCAAAAAATAGAAAGTAAGTTGCTTAATTTTCATTATTAGGTGCCATATCTAATAAGCTTTCAGTAATGGCTTGCGCCATTAATGTCAATGATGTCATTCCTCCATAATTCCAGACAGGTTTGACTGAATGAAAATGCCCATTTTGTACAAATGGCATGGCTTTCCATAATACTGATTTTTGCAGTTTACTTTCATCAGGAAAAGGCAACATATAAAGGACATAACCATGTTTAATCTGTTGCAATACATTCATTCTTCGTTGATCAATACCCCAAGGTTGTGGCGGTAATGATATTGCCGATTTCAGCCCCAGCTTATTTATCACATATTCGGTTGTTGAATTTTCAGTATATAAAAAGATGGAGGTGAGCGTAGAAAAACGGATCACTTCTACTTCAGGTAATGTGATAAATGCCTGCTGTAACTTTGCTTTAAATTGCGCAAAAGTAGCGTCCATTTCAGCTAACTTCTGTTGTGCGAGAGCTTCTTTTCCCAAAAGCGAAGCAAGGGTATTAAAATGCGCTAGAGCGACTTGTGCCGCATTATCTTGGCGAGAAAAATTAGGTAAATAAACCACAGGAGCAATGGTTTCTAATACAGGTAATAAATCTTGTTGTGAGCTTGATGCTAAAATAAGGTCAGGTTTTAACGTCGCTATTTTTTCTAAATTAGGCTCTGCTCGCATACCAACTTCTTCAATAGAATTCGGTGCAATAGGGCGAGCAACCCATTGGTTATAACCTGCAATTTCAGTTGCCCCTACGGGGATAACTTCAAGTGTTAATATTTGTTCAAGTAAATCCCAGTCTAAAACAATAATACGTTGCGGTGTGTTAGAAGCCTTTTCATTATTATGTTGCGCCGCATTTACTGTGGGGGTAATTAATAAAATTACTAAACAAAAGGACAGTAAATTAACTATTTTTTGTAATATTACACGCATACCACCGCCACTTTATGTTGTTGTGAGCCTTTATTATCAGGGTGTTCAATCAGCTTAATGGGTGTTTCATAAAGCGAGGAGAGTCGCTCTTCATCAAAAAGTAACGAGGCTTCACCTTCAAACGCAATTTTCCCTTTTTTAAGTGCGATGATATGAGTGGCATAACGCAAGGCAAGGTTAAGATCATGCAAAATAACAATAATACCAACGTGCTGAGTTTGATTTAACTCACTCAACAATTCCATTAATTGGTATTGATGATGTATGTCTAATGCCGAGGTTGGTTCATCTAAGATCAAGATCGGTGATTGTTGAGCGAGTAACATTGCAACCCAAGCCCGTTGACGCTCACCACCTGATAAATCATCTGCAAGCGTGTCAGCGAAAGGAAGTACTCCCGCTTTTTCCATCGCCATTGTGATAATTTCATCATCTTTTTTATTCCAGCGGCCTAATGTTCCACGCCAAGGAAAGCGTCCTAAACGCACTAATTCTCTGACAGTTAATCCAGCAGAAGCGGGAAGTTTTTGGGGAAGAAACGCGATTTGTTTAGCCAAATCACGAGGCTTATATTGTGAGATATTACGGTTATTTAGTGTGAGACATCCGCTATCAGGAATTTGCTGACCCGATAACAAACTGACGAGTGTCGATTTACCTGAGCCATTATGGCCAAGCACAATGGTTAATCCTGAATCTGAAATACGCAGTGAGGGTATTGATAAAATAGTGCGTCCACCGCGATCCATTTGAATATTTGAGAGTTCAAACATGGTCACTCATTTATAAAATCATATTCCGCCTTTTATTGCATGGTTAACAATAAAAAGCGGAATAAAAAAGAAAATTACCAGCGATATTTAGCGTTTAATAAAACAGAACGAGATTGCCCGTAATAGCAGTAATAATCACAGCCAGAGAGATATTCTTTATCAAGAATATTGTTGATATTTAGCTGTAATTGCCACTGTTTATTGAAATTATAGGTTGCTGCCATATCCCATAATGTTGCACTTGGTACTGTTAAATCACTGCTCTTAGGATTATCTTTAGATTTACCTAAATAACGAACACCCGTTCCTAAAGTTAAATCTTGGGTTCCTGTTATTGGAATAGTGTAACTACCCCAAGCAGAAGCAGTATGTTTAGGAATTAAACCTGCTTGTTGTTTACCTCGATTACCCGTGTCATCGGTTTGCATATCGGTATAGGTGTAATTGGCTTTTAACGCTAAACGTTCCGTTAATTGCATTTCACTTGTTACCTCAATACCTTTTGAAGTCACTTTACCTGTTTGTGTTGAAACAAATGTCGTTGGGTTTGCAACAAGCGCATTTTTCTGAGTAATATCAAACCAAGCAATATTAAAGTAGCCATCCATAAAATCAGGTGTATATTTCACACCTGCTTCAATTTGCTCACCTTTTAACGGTTTATACAGATCCTTTGTTGCTGGATCGATAGTGCTCATTACCTCAAAGGACTCGGAATAACTGACATAAGGCGATAATCCATTATCCGCTAAATACATTAATCCTGCATTCAGGCTAAATTCGCTATCAGTACGAGATTTATCCTCATTTTTTACTTTTGCTGTATTCTCTGTTTTTACCCAATCTTGGCGTACACCAGCAACGGCAATCCAGCGACTATCAAATTTGGTTTGATATTGTGAATAAAGGCTATATTGGGTTTTATCAATAGTCCTATTAACGTTATCTGCTGGATTGAGTGGGGTATAGTTTCCGTAAATAGGGTTCCAAGGATTAATGGTGCCAAAACTATAATTATCTTGTTCATCACCTTTAGTTTGGTGATATTGCAATTCTGCGCCTACTAATAATGTGTGCTCAAAGTTATCCGTATCCCATTCACCGACCACATTATTATCAAAGGTAATACTTTGATTTTTACCATCACGGAAAACAACACCGCGATTCAATTCTGTTGCTGTTATATCTGAATTAGGAAATGCATAAACACTACGTAAGAGCAGATCGTTATAACCATAATTTAAACGTTGAGAAAAACGCCAAACATCATTGATGTTACTCTCTAATAAATAACCAGCTGAAATTTGGGTTCGTTTATATTTATCGTATCCTGGTTCACCTAAGTTGGTAGTAGGCTTTATTTTACCAAAAGGAGATGAAATTAATGTACCGGCAGCAGGGAAGAAAGGATTAGTTGGCGTACCATCATCATGCAAATAGGTTGCCATAAAGGTTAATGATGTATCATCAGTCAGGTTGATCGCAACACTTGGCGCAAGGTAAATACGCTCATTATCAGTGTGAGATAATTCTCCATCTGACTTTTTCATTAATCCAACAAGACGATAGCGCACACGTTTATCATCGGTAGCACTTGAAACATCAAAACCTAAACCACGTTGGTCATTATTTCCGACCTCAAGAAATACTTCATTTTGAGGCTTAAAGCTGGGTTTCTTTTGTACGACGTTAACCGCACCACCTGGTGTCGATTCACCAAATAATACCGCCGATGCGCCTTTTACCACTTCAATTTGTTCAAAACCATAAGGCTCTAATAACCATGTATAATAACCATCACGGAAAAGACGGCTACCATCTAAATAGGTTGCTGCTTCAAAGCCACGAACACGAAGCCAATCTGTGTCGTTATCCGCACCATAAGGTTGAGAGACAACACCAGATGTATAACGCAATGCTTCATCTAATTTTTGTGGAGCATGTGTTTCTAGATCTTGTTGAGAAATAACAGAAACCGATTTAGGTGTTTCTTGCAAACGTGTATTTACTTTTAGTGCTTGAGCGCTCACAACAAGCTTCTCAACGTGTTCTGTTTTTGCTGTTTCTTCAGCAAAAGCCTGTGTAGTCAAAATAAAAGGAAGGGTGGCAGAACAAAGTAATGCCACAGGTTTCAATTTAAATGCATAAAAATTAATCACAATAAGTCACCGAATAATAATCATTACTATTACCACTATTATTCATGTAATCGATACTAAGGTAAATTAATTTATGCAAAAATGTCTATAAATGATAATTTTTCGGGTTAATTAACTGCTTATGTCAATCCAAGCAAGGCGTCCACCGACAGAAGTGCTGCGATGTTGTGCATGGTGGCTTAAACATAAAAATAGTATTATTGATATATTGGCATATGCTCTATATTATAAAAAATAAAAGTATTTTTTATTAAAATAATCAATATATTTATTTATATTAAGTAATTTTATTATTATTTATTATTATTTTACTTTAAATATTTTCAAACTAAGTGAAATATGAATAGCATAACCATAGGAAATAGTAAACTAACGTCAGCTCAAGTTGATAGGGTTTTATCTGGAGAAAAAGTCAATAAAGTCATGACTATCTGGGATAAGATAAAAGATTTTTTCCATATTAGCGATAAAAAGCAAGTCATGACATTGTTTTATGATGTTTATTATAACCCTAAAGTTTCATTTTTAGATAAAATAGATAAGTTTCAAGAACTAAGGAATTTATCACTAAATGATTATAAGGATACATTTAACATTAAAATAGATGATAATGTTTTTTATTTTGAGATAGGGGACATTCAGGATGGTACACATATATCTCAATCATATTTTAAAATTGATTGCACAGAAGAACAAAATGAAAATATCATTAATAATCAAAGTATTAAATCATTGTTTAATCAATCACCCCAAAATGATATTGATAATATAGTATCAATAGTAGTAGATAAAATAGATAGAATAAATAAAATGGAAAATAAAAGCACGGAAGAAAAAATAGAATTAATAAGAAGCACTTTATCATTATTATTGAATGATGATAATTATAGAGATAAAGAACTCGATTCTTTTAAGAAAGGAAAATCAAAACTAAATGAGATTGCATCAAAAAAAATTGTAGCGGAATGACAGAAAAATATGTCATGGATAAAATATGGATAAAAGAAAATGGTAATGAAAAATATAATGACTATTACACCAGCTTATTAATAGACAATATTTTTAACGATAGGTTTTATTCAACCTATAATATAATATATAGTTATCTGGGACTGAAAGAAATTCTCAATAAAGATAGAAAAATATTAGATATAGAGTTTACACCAGAAAAAGTAACTTTTTTTCTTCTAGATGAAAATAATAATAAAATCATATCCAATGAACATTCAAATATAACACAGAAATTTAATTTAGACTTTGCAGCATTTGAATACATTATAAATAATGAAAACGTATACAATAATGCAACTTTAAAGGAAGATAAAGAAAAATTAACTAATTTTTTATCTACTTACTATATATTAAGTGAAAAATTAAATGAAAAAGACAAAGGCGACATGTTTATTAACATATTGAATTTAAAGGAAGAAAAAACCATATTAGGTGATAAATTAGAATTAATTAAATCGATATCTAAACAATATAATAATAGTAATATAGATAAAAAACTGGACATTAAAATAACTCAAGAAAAACAAATAGAATTTAAGCTTAAAACCAGTGAAAAGGGGAATGACAATGTATTAAAATTTACCATTCCTTATGATGATAATAATTTAGGTTTACTTAATATAAATAACTTTAATAATAGCGATTTCTCCATTGAAAACAAAATAAATATATTAGCAAATTTAGATAAGTATAATAAAAACTCAACTATATTAAAGATCTTTCATTATCATAATTTTGAAAAATCTTCAGAGTTAAAGGAAGAATTTAAAAAAGAATATGGAGAAGAATTTGAAAAAGAATTTCGCGGAATAATCGAGCCTTTATTGATGGATAAAGAAAAGACAAATATTTTTGAAATTAGCACCGAAGAAAAAAACATAATAGAAAAATTACCTAAAAACACCGATATTTATAGTGTAAAAGAAATAAATGAAGTATTTAAATATTATAATGACATATTATTTATAAAAAGATTAGACTTACAAGATATTAATAACAAAAATAAATATTTAATAAATTCAAAAATCGACAACTTAATTTTAAATGGCAATAACAAGAAAGAAACTATTAGCGAAGAGTTTTCCGCTGAGCTAAATAAAATAGTTGTAGAAAATATCATCGAAAAATTAAAAAAAATAGAAATAGAGTCTCAAAAAAATAAAATAAACATTTTATCTTCCAATAAATTTGACACAGAAAATCTTAACAAAGAAAAATATCTCGACATCTTATTTTCTGGAAATTTTAATAAAATTATAGAAACAAACCATAAAGATGGAAAGCTTCCAAATATAACTGATTTACTGGAAATTAAAGTAGATAAAAAAAGTGAAAAAGATGAAGATATAATTAAAATTAGAGTATCAGAAAAAAGAACTCAAAGTTATTTAATTAATAAAATTAAAGAATATGTTGAATCCCCTGCAAGTTTTCTAGCAAATAAGCTTAGCAATTCAATGAAAAAATTAAATTCAATATTAAATTTAGAAGTTATAAATCACTCTTTATTGATCGAAATTAATGATGAAATAAAATATTTAATGAAAATTATTACAGAAAAACAAAATGAAAATGATTTAAATGATATTAAAAATTCATTGTTGAGGTATGAAAATAACAGTGAAATGATTAGTAAAAACGCAAATATAAATAAATTAGCAAAGAAAGAAAAAGATACTACTGGGTCTATAATCAATGATAGTGCGTTAAATGTAGCATTATTAAACAATATAGATATGTTGGGTATTTTATTATCAGATAAACATATGGATTTAAAATATAAAAAGGATAAAGAAGAGAAATTTAAGCTTATCGAAGAAAAACAAATCAGTGAAGGTTTATTATTTGAAACTCCTTTATTATACAGTGGCTTGGAAATAATGATAAAAATAAATAGAAAAATAAAAAATAAGCCTGATGTGGAAATTTCAGGAAACTATAATAAAATAAGAATGTAAAAACCCATTTATCTAAATTTTAAAAGGCTTAGTCAATTCACTAAGCCTTTTTCATTTATCTTATCTACTATTTAATAAATAGGGCGGCGATTAAGCCTCAACACCTTTTTTCGCTAAGAACTCATCATAAGTTCCTTGGAAATTAGTCACTTTTTCAGGTGTAATTTCAATAATACGGTTTGCTAATGAGCTAACGAATTCTCGGTCATGAGAAACGAAAATCAACGTACCTTGATAAAGCTCTAATGCCATATTCAATGATTCGATAGATTCCATATCTAAGTGGTTGGTCGGCTCATCCATAATTAAAATGTTTGGTTTTTGCATCATTAGCTTACCAAATAACATTCTACCTTTTTCACCACCAGATAAAACTTGGACTGATTTCTTCAAATCATCTTGAGAGAACAGTAAACGACCTAATACGCTGCGTACAGATTGCTCATCGTCTTCTGGTTTCATCCATAAGCTCATCCAATCAAATACTGTCATATCCACTTCAAAATCAGTTGCGTGATCTTGTGCATAATAGCCAATGTTTGAGTTTTCAGACCATTTTAAACGACCTGTATCAGGTGTTAATTCACCGACTAATGTTTTGATCATTGTCGATTTACCCACACCGTTATTACCTAAAATAGCCACTTTTTCGCCCACTTCAAGCATCATATTGACGTTTTTAAACAGCGGGGCATTATCATCATAGCCTTTAGAGATATTTTCCACTTCAAGCGCATTACGGAATAATTTTTTCTCTTGTTCAAAACGAATGAATGGGTTTTGACGGCTAGACGCTTTCACTTCTGCTAATTGAATTTTCTCAATTTGTTTTGCACGAGAGGTTGCTTGGCGTGATTTAGATGCATTAGCACTAAAGCGACTCACGAAAGATTGTAATTCACTAATCTGTGCTTTTTTCTTCGCATTATCCGCTAATAAACGCTCACGAGCTTGGGTTGCAGCAAACATATATTCATCATAGTTACCCGGATGAACAGCAAGCGCACCATAGTCTAAGTCTGCCATGTGCGTACAGACCATATTTAGGAAGTGGCGATCATGGGAAATAATGATCATGGTACTGTTACGTTCATTTAGCGTTTGCTCAAGCCAACGAATGGTATCAATATCCAAGTTATTCGTCGGTTCATCCAATAATAGAATATCTGGATCAGCGAACAGGGCTTGCGCAAGTAACACACGTAATTTCCAACCGGGAGCCACTTCACTCATAGGGCCATTATGTTGTTCTAATGGAATACCTACGTTTAGCAATAATTCGCCAGCACGAGATTCAACGGTATAACCGTCCATTTCACCAAATTTCACTTCAAGATCAGCAACACGTAAACCGTCTTCTTCGCTCATTTCAGGTAAGCTATAGATGCGTTCGCGTTCTTGCTTCACTTCCCAAAGTTCTGTGTGACCCATAATTACCGTATCAAGCACAGTAAACTCTTCATAAGCAAACTGGTCTTGTTTTAGTTTACCAAGGCGTTCATTAGGATCGAGAAATACGTTGCCGCTACTTGGCACTAAATCGCCACCTAAAATTTTCATAAAGGTTGATTTACCGCTACCGTTGGCACCGATTAAACCATAGCGATTTCCGCCACCGAATTTGACAGAAATGTTTTCAAACAGAGGCTTTGAGCCAAACTGCATAGTGATATTATTGCTGATTAACAAGACGAATACTCATTATTAGTGAATGACAAAAGGTAATGGGGCGGCATTATGCCACAAGTTACCCCTATTAAGACAGTAAAGTGACGAATGACTATAAAGGAATTTTTGTTGTGAGAGAAAAACACATCGTAATGTGAGTTATTGCCCACGAGAAAAATAAGAAAAAAGAGATAACACAAAAGTGCTATCTCCAAGAATAATAGAGTAGATATTAATACATAACGTGCTTATTTAGAAGGCACTAAACCAGGTTCAACTACGGCATAGACTTGATCGTCTAAAAGGTCAGCGTCTAGAAGTTGTGCCACTAAACGTGCAACATCTCGGCGATTAACTAAACCATGAGTTTCTTCGTATTGATAAAGCTGAGCCTTACCCGTTTCTTCACCATTCAGTAATCCACTGGGTCTGACAATCGCATAATCAAAACGACTGGTTTGCAACCACACTTCAGCCAATGATTTTTCTCTCACAGCTTGACCAAACGCGGCTTTTGCTCTGTCAGATAACGCGACCCAACTATCGCCACACCCTAACGAAGAAACCATTAACATACGCTGAAAACCCATTTTCTCCGCAGTATCAATTACGGTTCGATGAGCTAAATAATCATTTTCACCGCCCATTGTGGAAATGATGTCTGCTTCTTTTCCTGCCAATGTTAAAACAGCTTCAACAGCCTTAGCATCAATCGCATCGCCGATAACTGTTTTGATCCCTTTTTCTTCTAACCGATTAGCTGCCTCTTCGGAACGAACTAAAGCCACAATAGGGCGTCGTTGTGTAACGCCAATATCTGCAATATGTGCGCCAACACCTTTACCGCCAGCGCCAAAAATAACCCATGTTTTCACGCGCAATTATTCCTTATTTAATTGTTGTGCTAATTGACGGAAGGCTGATAATTGCTCTGGTAACAATTGACGATGTTCGTCTCTACCAAGGAAAATCTTAAACATTGCAACGCCTTCATGATTGAAAAATAAGATAGAGGCGGTATCCATACCCATAAATTTACGCTCGATCATCGCAATATATTGGCAATTTTCGGCTTTAATATGGCCTGTCATTCCTTTTTTACCACGTAAGTTAAAATAGCCATGACGATGAAAACCACTTGGTAATTCACCGCTAAACTCTAAAATAACATCTTGAGTATGCACAAGCGTGGTGACATTACCCCATTTCATGACGTTATCCCACACTATATCGAATTGCTCACCACCCATTAATGAACGTGATGGTAAATGTCTTACAACGTCTAATAACGTTGTATTAAATTGCGTCGCAATAGTTTCCAATGTGCCATCAGGCTCTGTCATTAAAAATTGTTGTAACTCTGTATTCATGATGTTGTTTCCATCTTTTCATTAATAGTAAGGGTGATGAGATTAACGAGGAGTATTTAACTGCAAAATTAATTGCTGTAAGGAAGTCAGTAAATTACTTGCCCAAAACCGACCTTCATTGGTCAGTTTCATGCAAAGAAAATCATCTTCAACAAGACCTGCTTGATACCATTGATTTAATAAAGGGGAGAGCTGAGTCGCTTGCGGACTTAATTTGGCTAAATCAACACGACCACATTCAATGCCCGCTTGTAGTTCATGACGCCAACGAAAACCGCTGTCTGTTGTACGGCTCATCATCATCAACGGTTTTTGGTTATCCGTGATTTTTTGATAATAATTATCGAGTGAGCGTTCAATCATCCAAGAATAACCATTAACTGAACCACCAGCACCAGAGCCAAAGGCAAGACAATCCGCGCCTTGTTTAATTAATAAATTATAGAGATTGCGTTCACGAGTTGTTCTAGCCCAATGACTATTACTGATCTGACGCCAACCCACGTTATCCATAAAATCACAACCTTGAAGATAAAGCGCTCGCCTTTCTATCGGTGTTGGTACTGTCACACGTTGATTTTCGACAGCTTTACCTAATGGTGTATTTGGCAATAAATTCAAGGCATATAAATCGACACCATCTAAGCCAATATCATGGGCAATAGTCAGATCCTCTTGCCAATTCAGCGCATTTTGTCCCGGTAATCCAAATAACAGATCACACACCACAGCAGCTCTATCTCGTAAACAGAGTCCTTTCATAAACTTAGCGGCTTCTTCACCGGTTGATGTCCTTGCCATTCGTTTACGTATTTTGCTGTTAAAGGTTTGAATACCAATAGAAAATCGATTTGCACCTGCATCTAAACAAGCATCAATTCGATTATCATCAAAATTTAAAACGCGACCTTCAATCGTGATTTCGCAATCTGGTGCTAAGGGGAGTGATTGGCGTAAATGTGTGATCACACGATAGAGATCTTTTGCTGATAATGCAGAAGGGGTTCCACCGCCAAAGTAAACTGCATGAATTGGTGCTGACTGATAAAGTAAGCGATCTGATTCAGCCGATATCTCACGCAGTAATGCGTCGGTATAACGCTTACAGGCTGCTTCGTGATAGTTATTTTGATAGAAACCACAAAATGTACAATGCGTTGCACAAAAAGGGATATGAATATACAACAAACGTTTACACGCAGGCGTTTTACTGTTTAACAGAGTTTGCCATGTAGATTGTTGATCTCCTTTCGCAATAGGTACAGAGCCTCGCCACGGCATTGTGGCATGTCTATCACGAAAAGGGCTATCACCCTCAAGTGCAAAATGGGGAGTAAGATCGATTTCAGTCGAAAATTGCGTGCTATGTGTTGCGACTAACTCTTTCATTATTAAATCATTCCTACTTATTATCATTAACAGGATCAGCGGGATAAAATTGTTGATGCAATAACTCCACGGCATCCACAATACGAGGTCCCATTCCCAAAATAAGGGATTGATCAATTTCAATAATGCGTTGATTTTTCCATGCTTGTGTCATTGAGACACCGGGAACGGACGCTAATCCTTCAGAGGCTCTTATACCGCCAGTATGGTTTTGTTGGCTTTGTGTGGTTATCACGATAACTTCTGGATCAGCCGCGATAATGGCTTCTGCGCTATAGATACGATAATTTTCGTGAGTGGCGATATTATCTCCACCCGCTAATGCCAAAATGGCATCTGCAACACTGTTTTTTCCTGCAACTTGAGGAATTCCCCCTCCTGGTGAAAGAAAGAACAACACTTTTACTTTACGCTTAATGTGATTATTTTTAGCTGTGATCGTCGCTAAACGAGATTGCAGTGAACTAATCAAAGTTTCTGCTTCTGTCTGTTTATCTAATGAAACCGCTAAGGTACGAATATTTTTAAGCATTAATTCAAACGTAGCGGGTGTTCTTGGTAAAGAAATAACCTTTACATTATGTTGTGCGAGTTGGCGTAATACCATTCTAGGTTCAGCATCATCCCAAGTCACAAAAGTAGAAGGGCGTAATGACAGAATGCCTTCTGTACTTAACTGTTTCCAATATCCGATATGAGGCAATGCTTGTGTTTGTTCAGGATAAGACGTTGTTTCATCAACACCGACAACCTTATTGCCAGCACCTATGGCATAAACCAATTCCGTTATAGAGCCTCCAGCAATAACCCAGCGTTCATTATTTTTGTTTTCTTTTGCCATTAAGTTAAAAGGCAACAATAACAAACTAAGTGCGATTACTATTTTTTTCATAATTAAAATGCCCATGTCAGACCAACTGCTGCATTAATTCCCGCGGCAGGAATAGATTCATGAGCCGTTTGATAACGCTTATTTAAAATATTATTTAAATCGAAGTTAATACGGTATTGATCGTTATGACCAAATTCTGTACTCAATGAAAGATTAATCGTCGTCCAACCTGCATAGTGCTGTTTATTTTCGGGGTTACTATGATCTTTCGCTTTTGTTGCTGCTCTTAAATATAAGTCCGACATTAGATTCATATTATTGAGCAGTAATAAATGCTTAGCACCAATACGAGAAGTTAATGTTGGTTCACCGGTATCCCATGTTTTCAATGTTGAACCAATAAATTGACGACGTATCACATTGGCAGAAACATAAGGAGTAATTGACCAACCTTGGTATTGAGCCATCACTTCCATACCATAAGTTTTCGCGCGATCGATATTGTCGTAATAGAAATAATCTGCGCGGCCAGTTTTACTATTTCCTTCGCAAATACGTTCTCCCGCACAAGCGATAGATGTGATGTAATCTTTGGCTTCAGAATAATAAATCGCGCTATCGATGTACCAATTATTCCCTTTATAACGCGCACCAAATTCCACATTATTAGAATGTTCAGCTTCAAGATCGCGATTACCGTAAGTCACCGCACCGCCAGCAGTTGTGTTCATGAATTGCTGAACAAGTGTCGGGAAAACATAACCTTGTGCAAACGCGAGACGTAATTCTGTATCTTTAAATCCAGAATAACGCAAATGAGATGACACAATAAAAGCGTTATCTTTCACAGAATCGTAAGCTAATGTCTTATAACTTGTTCCTGTTTTATTATGGTGAATAGTTTCATCACCATCTTGTAATTCTGATTCCAACCAATATTGTCTGGCGCCCATAGTCCATGACCAATCATCTGTTATTTTCCAATCATTTTGGGCAAAAACAGAGATATTGGTTTGTTTACTGCGGTTATGCAAAAGAGATTGTTTTTCATAATTAACAGCAGGTGGAAACCCCGTTGTACTATTTGAAGAAGTCTGCCCAGCGGACGTTTGTTTTACTTTATCTTGTTGATATTGAGCGCCTAAAATTAACTCATTATTTGCAGGTAAAGTAAAATTAGCCTGCATAGTCATTCCATAAGTATTTTGAGTGTCTTCAGACTGAGTTCGGTTTTTAACGGTTAAATTACCAATCATTGGGCTACCCGTTGGGGTAACAACACCAACACGGTTTTCAAATTTTCGCTCTATACGTTGTGTATAGGCATCAATATGAAGTTTTTTGAAATAATCTGTATCAGTATCATAGTCATAAAATAAACCGACTTTTTCACGCTCAAGTTTAGGCACTTTAACGCTA
This sequence comes from Proteus sp. TSJ240517, assembly GCF_047921575.1. Classification (NCBI taxonomy): domain Bacteria; kingdom Pseudomonadati; phylum Pseudomonadota; class Gammaproteobacteria; order Enterobacterales; family Morganellaceae; genus Proteus; species Proteus sp. TSJ240517. Next base: position 265,771 of record NZ_JBLRMH010000001.1, on the reverse strand, counting down.
AACTCTTGATATTTTCCTTCATCAGCATAATAAGATTGTGTTGATAAATTATAACGATCGAGCGAAAGACCAAACTTATGTTTATCCACTTTATAACCTAACCATGCACCTTGACCGTTATTTCTAAAATGCGTATTAGGTAAACGCCCATCAGGAGTATATCTATCACCATGATCGGCATAACTTCCATTAAGGCGATATTCAAAATCACCGACAGTACCTGAAATTAATGCAGACTCTCGCCATCCCATCGTTGCTGAGTCATAAACGACTTTGACATTTCCCCCAAAAGGCTTATCGCCACCTTTTTGAGTAATTAAATTCACCACACCGCCAATAGCTTGTGAGCCATAAAGCACAGAATAGGGGCCTTTAACCACTTCAATACGCTCTAGTGCAGATTCATCAATTAAAATACCGGCACCATAATTTTGACCGCCTCGTTGATAGGTTACTTCTTGTCCATCGACCAATAAAAGTACACGCGATGATGCTTCTCCACGAATACGGATCTGTTTACGGCCAGCAAGGCTATTGTCTGTAACTTCAACACCAGGAATATCACGTAATTGGTCAGCAATAGAAGATGAATTTGACTGGCTTAATGTTTCTTTATCAATAACTTGAATAGTAGCAGGGCTGTTCCATAAAGAAGTTGCGCTACGTGTTGTTGTCACAACAAGTGTTTCTTCTTTAGGTGGAGCATTATCAGCAATAGCATATTGAGAGAGTGAGAGTGTTAAAGCGGACAACACGAAGCAAGATTTAAATTGAATGCACATAGTCGCAGACCTTAATGAGATCGGTAATTATTATCATTCGCTTTATAATTTAAGTTTTGGTATTCATCAACATAAAAATGGCAAATAGAATACATCTTTGATTTTGATCAAGGTAAAATTGTGATCTCATGCACAATGGATGCTTAAATAAACAAAAAAGGCATAAAAAGAAGGGTTTTTAAGCAAATAAAGAAAAGGAGACGAGAAAGAGTAAAGCTTCAATCACTTAGTTAGTATTAATGTGTTATTTTAAACACCATAAATATAGACCATTTAATACCGAAAATAACAAAGAGAGTGTTGTTATGCCTATATGGGTTGATGCTGATGCATGTCCAAAAGTAATCAAAGAAGTGTTATATCGTGCAGCAGATAGAGAAAAAGTGATTATTACGTTTGTTGCTAATCAACGATTAATTGTACCTGCATCGCCTTTCTTACGTACATTACAAGTTTCGGCTGGGTTTGATGTTGCTGATAACGAAATTGTTCGCCGCACCAATAAAGATGATTTGGTTATTACCGCTGATATTCCATTAGCTGCCGAAGTCATAGAAAAGGGCGCAGTAGCACTGAATCCAAGAGGTGAACGTTATACTGAAGCAACTATTCGTGAACGTTTAAATATACGTGATTTTATGGATACGATGAGAGCAAGCGGTATTCAAACTGGAGGACCCGCAAGTTTAAGTCAGCGTGACCGCCAACTTTTTGCGAATGAATTAGATAAGTGGCTTTTACAACAAAAAAAGCGCGCTTAATTTAAGTCAGTAAACAAATGCGATAATAACTTCAATTAATTATTTATTCGGTGATCTCATTCACTTTCAATTGATATCAAAAACCAATGAATTTATTTATAATCTTAAGGAAATTTTCCCATCAAGACGAGAGGTAATGATGTCATTTTCTAAATCTATGCTTGCTTTGGCTGTAATGGCTGTATCCTTTTCTAGTTACGCGGCAAAACAGGCTGATTTGATGATAGTTGACGGCACTGTTCTGACTATGGATCAGCAAAATAAAATCATTGAACAGGGTACTGTTGTCGTAAAAGAAAATAAAATTATTGCCGTTGGTGGCCCTGAGCTTTCTAAAGAGTATCAAGCTAATAAAGTATTAGATGTTGATGGTGATATTGTGATGCCGGGTTTAATTAATACCCATACTCATGGTTCGATGACGGTATTTCGTTCATTAGCCGATGATGTGCCAGACAGACTTCACCGTTATATTTTCCCACTTGAAAGCAAAATGGTTTCTCGCGAAATGGTCAGAGTAGGTGCTGATCTTGCAAATATCGAAATGGTAAAAGGTGGCGTAACAACTTACGTTGATATGTATTATTTCGAAGATGAAGTAGCCAAGACTGTTGATAAAATGGGTAATCGTGCAGTATTAGGAGAGTCTGTTATTAATTTCCCTGTTGCCGATGCAAAAACACCAGAAGAGGGTATCCAATACGCAGTAAACTTTATTAAAGAATATAAAGATCACCCTCGTATTATCCCAGCATTTGCACCACATGCTCCTTACACAAATACCACAGAAAACCTTCAGAAAATTGCTAAGTTATCAATAGAACTTGATGTTCCTGTTATGATCCATTTAGCTGAAACTGATCGTGAACAAGAAGAAATCGCTAAACGTACTGGCGGTAAAAGCCCAGTTCAATATATGGCAGATATCGGAGCGTTAAATAATAAAGTTATCGCGGCTCACGCAATTATGGTCGATGATAACGATATTGATTTACTGAAAAAATATGATGTTGGTGTCGCTCATAATATTAGTGCAAATACTAAATCAGCGAAAGGTGTGGCGCCTGTCGTCGCGATGCTAGAAAAAGGTGTTCGTGTAGGTTTAGGGACTGATGGCCCAATGTCAAGTAACACACTAACGACGATGAATGAGCTAAATCTTGTGGGTAAAATCCATAAGTTAGAGAATAAAGATCGTGCTGCTATGCCACCATTAACCGTTGTAGAGCTGGCAACAATGGGGTCGGCGAAAGTATTACATATGGAAGATAAATTGGGATCTTTAGAATCAGGTAAACTTGCTGATATTATCGTTGTTGATACTAAATCACCTAACATGGTGCCAATGTATAGCCCTTATGCAGCATTAGTTTATGGTGCAAATGGAAGTAATGTTCGTCATACCATTGTTGATGGAAAAATCTTAATGGAAGATCGCCAATTATTAACAGTTGATGAAAAAGCCATTATTAAAGAAGCGCAAGATTTCTCTGATAAAGTGCGTAAAACTGTTATCGACAGCGGTGAAGTTGTTAAATAAAAATCGATAGCAATATTTTTATCCTAGGCAGTTTGTTTTTAAACTGCCTTTTTCATTGTTTATTACTGAAATTTTTCTCTTATTCTTATCTAAACAAGACGATATAAAGCTAATAAAAGCTAAATATTTCCCCATCATTAAGATAATCCTTATTATTTAAATATTCATTTAATTAAAAATACTAATATACTGTTTTATCTATTCTTTTCACCTTCACGCTATTAGATCTTTAAGTTTATTCTGTTATCTAATTTGAGAGTTATACCATTAAAGTAAGAAACACTTACAATTCTCCTGTAAAAGTAACTATTTACGATCAGCTACCACTGAGTCAGGAAAACAATATCAATGTAGCAGATGCGGTTTATAAAGATGGCGTACTTGATAAAGATACTGGCGAAATTAAATGGAATATCACATTAGGTGCAAAAGAGGAAAAATCATTACCACTAAATTACACCCTTTCTTATCCTAAAAATAGACAAATTATGGGATTATGATTTTTCTCATCTAAATTTAAAAAGTAAAATAGAAGAAATAGACGAAATAGAAGAGGGGGCATTTGCACCTTTTTCTATTTTAAATAGCAGTAAAAATAGCAGTAAAACTTTTAATAAGTATTTTTCTGCATAAACTGATTAACACTATTTTTGATAGTTTCTCTTAACCACAGCACTTTAGAATTATACGCATGGCGTTTATGCCATAGTAAAATAAATGAAATATCAAGTTGTTCAGAAACACTATGTGGTAGAGGGATAGGCAATGTTACTAAATTAGGTAAAACTCGTGAGGTATAATGGACACAATATCCAGGCAAACAAGTAATGAGTTCATGATTAGGTTGAGAAATCGTAAATAAAGTTTGCTCAAATGACGTGTAAGTTATCGCGATATTACGTAAACGCCCATGCTCTGCCAATATATCATCTAGTGCCCAATGAGCACGTTTATCATATTCTGTTGAAATGTGAGAATAGTGCAAAAATGTCTCTAAATTCCAAGGTTCCTTTAATAAAGGATGATCTTTTCGAACATAAACCAATGGTGTATCACGAAAAAGCTCTTCACAATCGATGACTTCAGGTAATAAATGTAACGCCTCTTTAGAGCCTGAATAATATTCACGACCTAAAAAAGCAATATCAGCATCACCATCGATAATGCTTGATAACGAGTTATATTCCCAATTTCGTATTTGCACCATTGATTGAGGATAATAATTCAATATTTCCAAAGGAAATTGATTGAGTAGTACCTGATGTAAAGGAGATTCTAATATTAAACTGAAATGAACACCTTTAGGCGTTTCGCTATTTTGCTTGCTCGCGATATGGTTACCAATATTAATAAAATCAGAAAGAGACTCTTCAATACTTAATGTCAAAGGTGTTGGAATTAATCCTTGAGGGCTACGAACGAAAAGGGGATCATCAAACCAAATCCGTAATTTAGCCAATGCTTTACTGACTGCTGAAGGCGAAATAGACAACCATTTTGCAGTTAATGTAACACTGCGCTCTTGTAAAAGAATTTGAAAAATAACTAATAAATTCAAGTCTATTCGATGTAATGGCTTATGCATCACAATTCACCTTTTGTTGTTGTCCAGAAGAACGAAAGAGATGCAAAAAGGTAAAACCAATAAGGCAACTAGCAGACAATATAACCATCAGCATATTAAGTGCAGATATTCCCAACCATCCCATAGTCCAGATATAGAGAGATGCAAAACTCAATTGCGAAATCCCTAAAATCGAACTGGCAAGCCCTGCACGCTGACTAAATGGAGAGAGCGCTTGGCTCATTATAATACCAAATAACAACGCAAACCCCGCACCACATAATGAAAATGAAGCAAAGAACCAACGAGGATCACTGTTTTTTCCAATAAAAAGAAAAATAACTGCACCTAAAAAGCTCGATAAGCCAGTATATAAAATGGTTTCATAACGAAGTTTTGTTAAAATTTTAGGCATCATAAACGACGTTGCCATACTGACCATTGAAAGCAATGTAATTGCTGTTGAATACTGCCCAGTAGTGTAATGCATTTGTTGCATAATCACGATTGGAGAGATATTAACATAAGTCAGGATCACGCTCATTCCCAAGCACGAAATAAGCAAACGACTTAAAAAGAAACTATTTAAGAAAGACTCATCAGTGATTGTGTTATTTTTATTTTTAGTCCACTGTTTTGGTTTAGTTTCTTTTATTCCAAAGAAACAATAAATAAAAATTAATAGCGCATAGATTGCCATAGCATAAAACATCACTGGCCATTTAAATTTTAATAAGATCAGAAAACCTAAAACAGGCGCTAATACTGGAATAATACAAGTAATACCATTTATCATAGAAAGGACTTTAGCGCGTTGTTTTTCAGCTAATGTATCTCGTAATATCGCAAAGGTAACAACGTAACAAAACCCAGCCCCAATACCTTGGAAAAAACGTGCAATTAAAAAATTATTTTCCGTTACAGAAATTCCCGCATTAAATGATGCCAATAAGAAAATAGCTGTTCCAAGCAATACAATGGGCTTACGCCCTAAATTATCACTACACCATCCTGCAACTAACATGGATGAAACCATGCCCATTAAATAAATTGAAAAAGCTTGATGTAATGTCGCTTCTGATGCGTCTAAATCATTCGCTATTGCCGTTAAACCTGTTAAATGTAAATCCACACCAAGAGGGTAAATCAGCACTAAATAAAAGCTAAAAAGGATATATTTTGTCATCCAGCCACCTCAATTATTCTGATGAAGAGGCATTCTAGTCGTCAAAGAAACTGAAACCTAATGACAAAAAAGCAATCTCTAATTTCCATTTTGGAAATAATATATTTATCTCATTATCAAAGTTTAAGATCATTACAGCATTAAAGCCCCGTAACATAAATTTACGGGGCTTTTCTTTGGTATACGCATTTAATACAAGAAATCTTAGCTATCTACTAATTTTTAAACCACTGCATGACTTCTTCATAACTTCCTTGGTAAATAATTTTATCTTCCTTTTTACTTAATTGATAACGATACATAGGATCGTAATACTCTTTAAGTAAAAGGGTTAACCAAGAAAAATGCGCTTCTGTATTACCACTCATTTTTTGTGTTTCTAATGCTTTATCAAGTAATTGAGTTAATTCAGAGGCTCTTTGAGAGCCTAATCGACGACGTATTGCAAATAGCCCATGATGTAAATAATCACTATAAGCTTGCCAGCCTTCATTTTCGCCATAAACATCTAAAAAATCGTGTGTCATACGATCAAAATATTCTGCTTTCAAACGTTCTATGCGTCGTTCAAAGGGATCATCAACAACAACTATTGAAGCCTCAACCATTTTTGCTCGTAAACATTCAGGTAATCCATTGGCGCCAATGGCACGACCTTCATCCTCAAGTACCCATCGTGTATATTTCGGTGCTTTCTGCAACATTTCAACACCAAGATGGTTTTCAAATGTGGCTTGAGGAAATTGTTCTTCTACAGTGCGGCCAAAAGATGAACCTCGATGGTGTGCAATACCTTCAAGGTCAATACCCTCAGGTAATGAACGCACTAAAGTCGTTTTTCCATTACCGGTACATCCACCAATTAAGATAATAGGCCGTTGAACCAATTCATTGGTCATTTCAATAACAGTCTGTCTTAACGCCTTATATCCACCTTCAATTAATGGATAATCTATACCTATTTCTTTAAGCCATTGCTGAACTATATGAGAACGCATTCCTCCTCGAGCACAGCAAATATAACCATTGGGAAATTGCTCACAAGCTTCACGCCAAGCTGCAATACGGTTGTCACGAATTTCACCACTAACCAATTGATGCCCTAAATCAACCGCTTTTTGTGAACCTTGCTGTTTATAACAAGTCCCCACAGCAGCGCGTTCCTCATCATTCATTAAAGGCAAATTGATAGCATTAGGGATCGAACCTTGATTAAATTCAATAGGCGCACGCACATCAATAATAGGTGTGTTATTAGCAAGAATATGTCGAATATTTTGAGCAGAAAACGCTGATTCCATAATAAAAATTGTTATATCTAGTCTGGCTGAAAGATTGACTACTATACTCTTAAGAGCATGTGATGACACGCTTTGATCGTATGTTTTTATTAAATTATAAAGTGTTATTTCTGACAGAATAATTTTTTCTAGAAATATGCATGGCGACAATGTATTTTTTACCTCTCTTATTTATCACAAGAAGAGCTTCAACAATTTATCTTATGGGCAGAGAACTATATTGATACCCAATCTCAATATTTTAAAACGTTATTTATACCCATTTGGAATGGGCTAATAACCGTAATAAATACGCCACATGACTATAATTATGATGATAAAGCATCACATCTTATTTTTTATGGTTGGTCTAAAAAACATTGGATGATGAAGGCTATTTTAAAAGCTAATGGTGAAGAAATTCTTGAATAAAACCCAATAAAGCAGGGTGTTATTTATTTAAAATGAACCGTTAAAAGTAGATACTGTTACGAGGTTTATGTGATATTTGAGATTGTTAGAACGCTTTTACATTACAGCTTGCACTTTTTAGCTCCTATTTTATTAGGCTATCTTTTCTGGCGTAAGAATTGGAAGATAGCCTCACTTCTTATGATAGGAACAATGGCTATTGATATTGACCATTTGTTAGCAACACCTATTTTTGATCCCAACCGTTGTAGCGTGGGTTTTCACCCATTACATACCAGTTGGGCTGCTTTAATTTACTTAGGCATATGGTTTTTACCCTCATGGAAATTAAAAGCCATTGCGGTAGGGTGTTTATTTCATTTATTTACCGACTCGGTTGACTGTTATTTAGGTGGATTAAAACCCAATTTAACAATAACGATGAGTTGTGATAAAAATTACTTTATATCTGTTCTAAATAGCAACTCTATTCTCTAAGCCTCTAATATGCTGAATGATTTCACTTATTTTCTCTCTTTCAAGCCACATAATATGATGGCAATTACAAAAAGCTTGATGTAGAGTGCTCAGTCTTTTTTTAATGAAGTCTATTGGGGAGGCTAAATGTTTATTGGCTTTGACTACGGAACATCGAATTGTTCTGTTGCAATGATGAAAGAGGGAAAACCCACTCTTTTGCCTTTAGAAGGTAATGATGTGTATATTCCATCAACCCTTTGTGCGCCAACCCGTGAATCCGTTTCTGAGCACTTATTTCGCCATTTAAATATTAAACCGTCCAGTGAAGTTGGCGAACAATTACTAAGAAAATCGATCGCGTTTAATCGAGAAGAAGATATTGAATTAGTTCCTGAAGATATTCTTTTCGGACAATCTGCATTAAGTTTATACCTACGTGATCCTCGTGATGTCTATTACGTTAAATCACCTAAATCCTTTTTAGGTGCATCAGGCCTACATGAGATACAAATTAGCTTCTTTGAAGATTTAGTTTGCGCCATGATGGCAAATATTAAGCACCAAGCAGAAAAAAGCACACAAGAAGCGATCACAGATACTGTTATTGGCAAACCTATTAACTTTAATGGGTTAGGTGGCGATGCTTCAAATAGGCAAGCTGAAAGCATTCTTATCCGTGCAGCTAAAAGAGCTGGCTTTAAGAATATTATGTTTGAATTTGAACCTGTTGCTGCCGGACTTGAATATGAGTCGACGTTAACTAAAGACCAAACTGTATTAGTCGTTGATATTGGTGGTGGTACAACTGACTGCTCATTAATTCAAATGGGGCCAAGTTATCAAGGTAAAACCGACCGTTCAAACACATTACTTGCGCATAGTGGACAACGTGTTGGTGGTAATGATCTTGATATTTACCTTGCTTTTAAACAAATTATGCCATTATTTGGTATGACAGGGTTAACGTCTTCAGGTATTAAATTACCTCTGAAACAGTTCTGGGATCCTATTGCGATTAATAATGTAGAAGCTCAAAAAGATTTTTATTCTCGTCAAAACCTTGCTGTATTAAATCAGTTAAGACGGGACGCAAAAGAGCCTGAAAAAATAACACGCCTTATTGAAGTCTATAATGAAACATTGGGTTACAGCATTGTTCGACGTGCTGAAGAAGCCAAAATTGCCTTATCAGATTCTCCTGAATATATTGCTAATATCGCGTTATTAAGTGAAACCTTAGAATTAACGATTGAACGTGATCAAATGGTTGAATCTATTGAATCACCAAAAAGTAAAATGATTGAATTGGTTAATGATGCGGTAAAACAAGGGGGAATAAAACCGGACGCTATCTTTATGACTGGAGGTTCGGCTCGTTCGCCTATTTTATGCCAAGCAATAGAACAACAGTTACCCAATGTTCCTATTGTTAAAGGTAATGATTTTGGCTCTGTCACCGCAGGATTAGCACGTTGGGGCGAGGTTTGCTTTAAATAATTAATATCAAATAATCGGTTTTAAATAACTGACTTTTTCAATATATTAAAGCGCTTTACATTCAATCTTTGTATTGATTAGATGTAAAGCGTTTTTCTTTTTTCTTTATAAAACACGATAAAAACACAACATTCGACAGGAGAACACATGTACCGCTTCCAAAATGATTATAATGAAATTGCACATCCTGCGGTCATGAAAGCAATCACTGATACAATAGGGCAACGCTATGATGGATATGGTATGGATAAGCTTTGTCATCAAGCTGCTCAATCAATAAAACAGCGTATTCAACAACCTAGTGCAGATATTCACTTTTTTAATGGTGGCACCATTACTAATTTAACTGCTATCTCTCATTTTTTACGTCCACACCAAGCTGTTATTTCTGTTAGTACTGGGCATATCGCTACACATGAAACAGGTGCTATTGAAGCAACGGGGCACAAAGTTATCACCACTTTTTCGGCAGATGGTAAATTAACGCCCGCATTGTTAAAACCTATTCTCGCTGAACATAACGATGAACACTGGGTTCAACCTAAGCTTGTTTATATTACGAATGCCACCGAAATTGGTACGGTTTATCGCAAAGCGGAGTTGCAAGCACTGCGTGATTTCTGTAACGAGCATAACTTATGGTTGTATCTTGATGGTGCTCGTTTGGCAGCAGGATTAATGTCTGCACAAAGCGATCTGACTATCGAAGATATCGCTAGCTTAACCGATGCTTTTTATATTGGTGGCACTAAAATTGGTGCAATGTCAGCTGAAACGCTAGTGATTTGTCACCCAGCACTAAAATCTGATTTTCGTTTTAGCTTAAAACAAAAGGGTGGATTACAAGCGAAAGGCTGGTTATTAGGCGCGCAATTTGAAGCTTTATTTAAAGAGGATCTCTATTTCAAATTAGGTAAACACCTTAATGAAATGGCATCACAATTAACTGAGTTCTTTACTGCACAAGGTTTTGAATTTTTAGCGCCACCAGAATCCAACCAAATTTTTGTTATTTTGCCAAACACGATTGCAGAAAAATTAACACAGCAGTTTGTTTTTCATCGTGTTTTACTTGAATACCCTAATTTGAGTTGTTTACGTCTTTGTACTTCTTGGGCAACAACACAACAAGATATTGATGAATTCAAAGTGACCTTTTTGAAATTAATTTAATTATTTAAGTTATTGGTTATTAAACTTCATCCATTACGCGCTTTTTTAAGGCGTAATGGATCTTCAATAAAATAGCGATCTAAATTTAAGAATATAGTGATGATGCAATAACGGGATAATGCTATATTAAAGACTCCTCACTCAACATAAGTAGGGTAATAGAATGAAGAAACTGACACTCCAAGAAATGACAGATGCCCAACAAATGCGAGTAAGAACCCGAATAGGTCAAGAGAGAAAGAAATTAGGGCGTGAATTAACGAATGCTGAAATGAACAAAGTCAAAGACTCCATTATTACCGAAATCTCCCTCGAAGTTGAAAAAGCCACCAAAAAAGCACAAGCCCTCAAGAAAAAACAAAAACTAGCCCCAAGTGATGAAACCTACAGTTGGTCAGCCAAAAACCACAGTCGGGGATATCGTTAATTTTTTGCCTTGCTAGTAAATTCGATTACTAGCAAGGAGTTACCTTAAAGGTTTTACTTTCAATTAATTGCTCTAAATACCCTGATATTGACGCAATATTGTTATATTTCCATCGTCTCTATTAATGAATATAACTTTTTAAATGCATGATATTTTTTATCGTATATTTTATGTTTTTCTAAATTTGGTGTATGACGTTTTTTAAGCTTAGGTTGAGAAAGAATAACTTGTGATAAATGTGCTGGATTTACCGCTAATTGAGCCAATCTTGCTGCACCAAGAGCAGGGCCAACATCACCGCCTTGGCGATAATCAAGTGTTTTTCCTGTAATATCAGCAAGCAGTTGCCGCCAATATCCACTTCTGGCTCCACCACCAATTAATGTAATATTATCAGCTGATTGACCTGCATTTTCAGCAACTTCAATACCTTGCCGTAACGCAAAACTCACTCCTTCTAGAACCGCTTGGCATAAATCAGCTCGTTGATGCTCATGGGTTAATCCCCAAAAGATACCTTTCGCATTAGGGTTGTTATAAGGTGTCCGTTCACCTGAAAGATAAGGTAAAAAAAGTAGAGGGCTATCAGCAAAAGTAGCGTGTTCAATTTCTTCAAACATCGCACTCACACTCTCAATACCTGTTAGTTGACACACCCAATCAAGACATGATGCAGCACTCAGCATCACCGACATTAAATGCCAAGTATTAGGTAATGCATGACAAAAACTGTGTACGGCATTATCACTATTTTGGAGAAACTGTTCACTCACCACAAAATAAACACCCGACGTACCTAAAGAAAGCATTGCCTGACCTGGTTGATAAACACCCACGCCAATTGCACCTGCTGCATTATCGCCGCCACCAGCAATAATAGGTACTTGTTTCATCTGCCATTTTTTAGCGATATCAGCCAATAGATAGCCCGTTATTTGATTACCTTCAAACAACGTGGGCATTTGACGACGCGTTAATCCTGTTGCCTTTAAAAGCTCATCACTCCAATCTCGCTTTTGCATATCTAACCAAAGCGTACCAGCTGAATCTGACATATCACTGGCGAAATTACCGCTCATCTTCCAACGTAAAAAATCTTTAGGTAATAAAACATGTGCAATGCGTTGAAAGATTTCAGGTTCATATTCAGCAACCCATTGTAGTTTTGGCGCAGTAAAGCCGGGCATAACTAAGTTACCCGTGATTTTTTTAAACTGAGGATATTGCGCCTCAAGCATTTGGCACTGTTTAAAACTGCGTCCATCATTCCATAATATTGCAGGACGTAAAACCGCTTGCTGATCATCAAGCAAAACGGCGCCATGCATCTGTCCGCTTAATCCAATCGCCTCAATTTGATCCATTGGAAAATGACATCCAAGCTGAAGAATGGCTTCTTCTGTTGCTTGCCACCATTGTAGTGGATCTTGTTCTGACCATTGAGGGTGAGGGCGTGAAATTGTTAAAGGAACTGAATGGCTAGTGACAACGTCACCTTGTTCATTCATTATGATCGCTTTAACGCTTGATGTGCCTAAATCTAGCCCTAAATACATGAAATTACCTCATGACCTGTATCTAATTAATAAACACAGCGGGTTTTCCGCTGTGTTATTACATTGATGCTATTAACCAAAAATATAGCGATTCACTAAGCTTTCGAGCATTTCTTGGCGTCCACTTTGTAACTGTGGTGCTAAGGTATTGCTTTGTGCATATTTCGCCACATCTTCAAGGCTTAATTGACCTTGTAAGATATTTTGACCAAATTCAGCACTCCAACCTGAATAGCGCTGTGCAGTGAATTTATCAAGTCCACCATCTTGGATCATTCTTGCCGCAATGCGTAACGCCATTGCCATCGTGTCCATTCCTGAAATATGCCCATAGAAAAGGTCATATTTATCATTACTTTGACGACGAACTTTAGCATCAAAGTTTAAACCACCCGTTGTGAAGCCACCTGATTTAAGAATTTCATACATCACGAGTGCATTTTCTTCTACGCTATTTGGGAATTGGTCTGTATCCCAACCTAATTGTGGATCGCCACGGTTAGCATCAACTGAGCCTAAAATCCCTAGCGCAATGGCAGTGGCAATTTCATGGTGGAAGCTATGTCCCGCCAATGTAGCGTGGTTTGCTTCAATATTTACTTTGACTTCTTTTTCAAGGCCAAACTGTTTTAAGAAACCATAAACAGTCGCAGTATCGTAATCATACTGATGTTTTGTCGGCTCTTGTGGTTTGGGTTCAATCAATAATGTGCCTTGGAAACCAATTTTATGTTTGTGTTCAACGACCATCTGCATAAAACGGCCAATTTGCTCTCTTTCTTGGCGTAAATCCGTGTTTAATAGCGTTTCGTAGCCTTCGCGTCCGCCCCATAATACATAGTTTTCGCCACCCAGTGTTTTTGTCGCTTTCATCGCTTCACAGACTTGTGTCGCTGCCCATGCAAAAACGTCAGGATCTGGGTTAGTTGCCGCACCTGCACCATAACGAGGATTAGTGAAGCAGTTTGCCGTTCCCCATAATAACTTAACGTTGGTTTCTTCTTGTTTTCTCGCTAATACATCGGTGATTGCCGCCATATTAGAGATATATTCATTGATATTATTACCTTCAGAAATAACATCGACGTCATGAAAACAGTAGAAAGGAACATTGAGTTTATGAAAGAATTCAAAGGCAACATCAGCTTTGCGTTTTGCTTGCTCTAAGACTTCACCCGGTGTTTGCCACGGTCTATCAAAAGTACCGATACCGAACATATCAGAACCATTCCAGCAGAAGTTATGCCAATAACAAGCCGCAAATCTTAGGTGATCTTCCATTCGCTTACCTAAAATAATCTCATCAGGATTATAGTAACGAAACGCTAATGGGTTATCGCTTGTTGTGCCTTCATATTGAATTTGTTCAATTTTATCAAAGTAAGACATGGAACCGTCCTTATTTAGTATCAAGTTGTAATTCTGAATGTGATTCAAGCTCAGCAGTCATTTCTTCCTGCTCTTCTGGTGTTAATTTGGCAATGCCAAAGCCCGTGAAACCCCACAGCATGGCAAAGAAGATGCCACTCCAGCACAATACGGCCCAAGGTAAGTAACTTAAGGTTGCAACACCTAACGTACCTGCCATATAAGCCCCTGCGGCTGTCCACGGTAAAATAGGTTCAAAGATAGTGGCGGAGTCTTCGACAGTACGAGCGAGGTTTTTAGGGTGTAATCCTCGTTCGATATAGGCACCGCGTAACATTTCGATAGGAATAAGGATTGAGATTTGTCCATTACAGGTCACGCCAATCATGGTTAGCCCGCAAGCAATTGTGGCTAAGATCATTGAACCTGTTGAGTGAACCATTTTTAACAATGCATGGACAATCACTTCTAATGCGCCACTTAACGATAAAGTACCGGCAAAAGAGAGGGCGCAGAAACAGATAAGCAAGGTGCTCATCATTGAGTTCATGCCACCACGATTTAATAAATTACCTAATAATTCAGGGACTTCTTTACCTTGGATCATCGAGACATTAAAGCCATCAACGGCACTTTTTACGATGTCATGTAAACCAAAACCTTGAATAAGATAAGCGTTAAACATCGCAATAGCGGCAGAAGCTAACATCACTGGGATAGTCGGTTTTTTCGTTACTGAACCATATAAAATCACTAAGACTGGAATGAGAAGGATTAGATTGAAGTTATAAACATTCTCAAGACCATTTGTAATTAATGTCACTTTTTCTGGCACACCTTGACCAGCTAAATCGCCATTCATGCCATAAACAGTCATCACAATCGCCGTTAAAATCAGAGAAGGCAGTGTGGTGTAAAGTAAGTGCCAGATATGCTGATAAAGGTCGATTCTAGCTGCCATAGCTGCAAGGTTAGTATCACCTGATAATGGTGAAAGTTTGTCACCAAAATAGGCGCCGGCAACTACCGCACCTGCGGTTGCGGCAAGGTTAGCATCCATACCTACAGCTACGCCCATAAAAGCAACGCCGATGGTTCCTGCAGAGCCCCATGAAGTTCCCGTACAGACTGATACTAATGATGTGACCAATAATGCCGTAACGTACAGCATTTCTGGGCTGATCATTTTTAATCCGTAATAGATCATCAGTGGAATGGTGCCACCAATCATCCATGTGCCTATTAATAAGCCCACACTGATTAAAATCAGCAATGCTGGCATGGTTTTAGCAATTTTTTGTGAGATTGCCGTTAAGATCTCGTCATAGCGATATCCTAATCGTTTTACTAATAGCGCAGCTACAACGGTAGATAGCACCATTAAAGGCTCTGGTGGTAAATCAAAAGCGGCGTAGCCTCCGCCTAATAGCACCACCATGGTGAATATAGGAAAGAGTGATTCGAGTAATGTAGGTGTTCTCGGGCTGTTTATCGTTTGCGTTTTCATTGTAATTTATTCCGAACTGGCATGAGGTAAGGTACGAATAAGCCGAGTGAAAACGGTTTCTAATATTGAACGAGGTGTCGCGATATTAATGCGGAAAAAACCATCCCCAACCGCACCAAAACCACGCCCCCAACTCATTTCCACTTCAGCTAATGAAACAAACCAATGTTTTAGTTGTTCTTCAGATAACTGCATCTTTTGGTAGTTGATCCATAGCATGTAGGTGCCATGACTTTGTGTGATAACCCAATTAGGAAAGTAACGTTCACATTGTTCTTTTACCCAACGACGGTTATCAGCAAGGTACATTTTTAATTCACCAACCCACTGTTGGCCTTGTAAGGTATAGGCTTGTAAAAAAGCGGGCACTGAAAAATAGCCAGGATTATGAATACCCGCAGCAATTAAGCATTGCTTGAATTTTTCACGATATTCAGGATTGGCAATAACAATATTGGCAATTTCAAGGCCAGCTAAATTGAATGTTTTAGCGGGAGAAGTACAAATAAAGGAGTGTTGTTCTACATATGTATTTACTGATGAAATAGGGTGATAAGTTGCGTCATCAAAAATAAAATCTGCATGCACATCGTCAGAAATAATAAAAACCTGATATTTTTGCGCAAGTTCCGCTATTTTTAATAAGTCACTTTTTTGCCATACCGTTCCTGTTGGGTTATGTGGCGATAGCAAAATAAAGCAGACAGACTGTTTAAACTTACTTTCCAAGTCATCAAAATCAATTTCATAATAGCCGTCACGATAAATCAACGGACTTTCTAATAGTTCACGTTGATTGACACAAACGGCATTGCTAATAGGATGATAAGCGGGTGACAGCGTTGTGACTTTATCGCCAATTTGTGTGAAGTTTTGAATATAAAGCGAAACCGCTTGAATAATACGAGGACAAAACACAATCGTCTCAGGGGCAACAACCCACTGATATTGCGTTTTAAACCAATTGGCAGCAACATTATTCCAATCATGGCTCAGGTCGGTATAGCCATAAATGCCTTTAAGATTAAATTGAGTGAGTTCATTAATAATAAAATCAGGCGCAGGAATATCCATATCTGCAACAGATAACGGGATAACATTGGCGTTACTATTACACCATTTTGCACTATAGGTATTTTGCCTAGAAATTAATTTATTAAAGTTATTCTGATACATGAGAAATCTCCTCGGCAATCGGGTTTAAAAACAAAATACTCGTTGTTATTAACATTGGTTATTCCTATTTTTTACTTTGCTATTACGAAATTTGGCTTGTGTGATAGTAGTCACATAGCGATGAAAGCAAGTTCTAGCAAAATTAAAGCTGTGGTTTAATGCCTGGCTGGGTAATTAGGTAGAGTAAAATGAAAAAAGATAAATACTTTCGTATTGTGCTGTTATTCAACGCTAATAAAGTGTATGACCGACAAGTGGTTGAGGGTGTTGGAGAATATCTTCAAGCATCACAGTGTCATTGGGATGTATTTATTGAAGAGGATTTTCGTACTCGGCTTGATAATATAAACCGTTGGGTTTGTGATGGTATTATTGCTGATTTTGATGATCCCATTATTACAAAACATTTAAGCCAATTACCATTAGCGGTTATTGGTGTGGGTGGTTCTTATCATCAAGAAGAAAATTATCCATCTGTACCTTATATCGCCACAGATAATTATGAATTAGTCCAGCAAGCCTTTTTACATTTAAAGCAAAAAGGGCTTAAACACTTTGCTTTTTATGGTTTACCAGCCAAAGATCACCCTCATTGGTCTAATGAACGAGAGCATGCATTTCGTCAATTAGTCACCAGTGAAAAATATCCGGGCATTGTTTATAACGGCATGGATATTACCCAAGAAAATTGGCAACATGCGCAAAACCGTTTATCCGATTGGATACAAACATTACCCCCACAAACAGGGATTATTGCAGTCACCGATGCAAGAGCGCGTCATTTACTGCAAGTCTGCGATAATTTAAATATTAATGTGCCTGAAGAAATAAGCATTATCGGTATTGATGACGAAGATATGACTCGTTATTTATCGCGCATTGCACTTTCATCTGTTGTACAAGGCTCACGGCAAATGGGATATTTAGCAGCAAAGCTTTTACATCAAACATTAGAAGGGCACTCAACAGATAAACAGCAAAGAATATTAGTCCCCCCTGTTAAAATTGTTGAGCGTCGTTCAACAGATTTCCATTCATTTAACGATCCTACCGTTGTACAGGCTATGCATTATATTTATTACAATGCTTGCAAGGGGATAAAAACGGAGCAAGTTTTAGATGCGGTTAATATGTCGCGTTCTAATTTAGAACAACGCTTTAAAAAGGAAATTGGCAAGACAATTCATACGGTTATTTATGAAGAAAAGCTCAAACGGGCTCAAAATTTATTAGCCACCACAACACTTGCGATACAAGAAATATCTGTGATGTGTGGCTATCCATCACTGCAATATTTTTACTCTATCTTTAAAAAAGAATTTGGTATGACGCCGAAAGAGTTTAGGGATGAGTGAGATAATCATGGCAAAAGGGAAATAAAAACGCCTATCTCTTCCTACTATTCGCCCACGGATCACAGTCTGGGTGATCGATAACTTCAATCACATCATCAATATCTGCTTCAAGAGAATCAAGATATAGCGCTTCCACTTCTGCTCGCGCCCAAGGTGTTCTGCGCAAAAATTTTAAACTCGATTTCACGCTAGGATCACTTCTAAAACAGTTAATTTTGATGAGTTGCCCTAATTTAGCCCAACCATATTTTGCTACTAGTGCATTTACTTGCATTTCAAGAGTGATGCCATGTAGCGGATCTTTAGAAATATGTCCTGTCATGATTTTCTCAAATACGTTTTAGTTATTTCAAAGGTAAGAAGCGGTGCAGAGTACAAGAAAGCGGTGAGAGTGGCAATAAACTAGGCTGAATAAAATAAAGGTGATGCATTGTTATCCAGCATAACGTGTTGATTACAACACACCCATTAAATCCTTAACCATAATGACTAATACCATTTCTATTTATTATTAATTGGAATTTAACCTTAGACTGTCCTGAAGGTTTACCCGTTATTTTAACGCCTAAAGGCACTGCATTTTCAGGAAATAGCACCGTACTTGCATTAAATACATCATCTGATAATGCCAAAGGTGTGGGTGTTGAAACACAGTACAGCGTTAATGGCAGTAATTGGACTGCTTTAGAATTAAATAAACGTAATACCGTGATTAGTGCTGCAAAAAATGAGGGTGAGGTAACATTGAATTTTAGAGGTTATTACAAACAAATGGAGAAGGACATTTTTCCTGGAACAGCAAATGCCACGTTAGATCTTGAGATTGTTTATCAATAAAACGTTTATTAAGCCAAGCCATTAAGTTAATTCAATAAGTTTTAATGGCTTGGCTAATTAATTACTTCTTACGTGAAAAAGCAGAAAAAGAGTGTGTCACTTTTTTAGCGCTAATTATTTTATCTAATTGTTGTTGCAACTGTTTATCATCCATTGTCGCGCGATCATGTTGACGAAGATGCTCAGCCCAAGAAGCCACCATAAAAGTTTCCATATAAGTTTGAGCGTTATTTTCCGTAATCGCATCAGATGAAACAAACAATCCCCATGAATAACCGCCATCTCTTAAACGAACCGTTTTTAGTCGATTCATTAAACTGAGAAATTGCTCACGGTGAATTGCTTCAATTTGATAATTGACGGTAATTAACACAGGGCCTTTATCTGTTGTGATCTCAATAAGTCCATCATCAAGAATAAAGTGTTCTGAATGCTGTAAGTTGATGTTGTCGTGTTCTAATTTGACACGCAAAACACATAACCAAACTAAAATAATCCCAACCATTGCACACAGTAACGCGATCGTCACTGAAGTATGTGAAGCGATTTATCCCCAAACGAGAGATCCTAACGCCATAGAGCCTGAAAACACAGTTAAATAGAGTGCAAGACCTCTCGCACGAACCCAATTAGGTAATGCTGTTTGTGCGGAGACCATTAATGTGGAAAGGGTGATTATCCAACTAAATCCTGCAAGCATACTGGCGAAAATAGCGAGATATTTTGAAGTTGCACTGGCAAAAATAAATAACACCAAAGCTGTACCTATGGTGCCAAAAGCAATGAGTGTGCTGGTGCTAAATTTTTCACGTAATGTTGATAAGCTAAATGCGCCAACGACAGCACCAATACCAATGCTAGTCGTTAATAAACCGTATAATGTCGCATCACCTTGCAATGAGACACGAGCCACTAGCGGTAACATTGCCCAATAGGCACTTGCAAAAATAAAAAAGCTGGTGGCTCTTATAATCGTTTTTATCAACGCGGGGCTATAACGCGCATAACGTAAACCAGAGATCATTGCTGCCACAACAGATTCAGCAGGGAGTTTCTCTTCTTCTTTTTTCTCACCTTCCCACCACCAGACAGCAAGGATAATGGCGATAAAGCTCAAGGCATTAAGTAAAAATGGAAGATAAAGACCGACTTGAGAAATCAAAATACCTGCAAGTGCGGGGCCTATTGCACGGCTGATATTAATTCCCATACTGTTTAAGGCAATACCTGATTTTAATTCATGAGGCTCGACAATACTTGGCACAATAGCTTGCCATGCAGGGCCTAAAAACGCCGCACCAGAACCCAAAACAAAGGTAATTAATAATAACCAGCCAATACTGATAACATTGAAATAAACCAAAACAGCCAATAGAGTGGCAGCACAGAGCATTAAGATATTGACGAAAATAAGCAGTTTTCGTTTATCGAAAATATCAGCAATGGCTCCAGCTGGAAGTGCTAATAAGAAAACAGGTAATGTCGTCATGGCTTGAATAGCAGCAATCATAACGGGATCAGGGCTTAGGTTTGTCATCAACCAACCAGCACCCACATCATTCATCCAAGTACCAATATTAGAAAATAGCGTTGCCATCCATAATACGAAAAAAATGCGATTACGTAAGGGCGACCATGCAGAGGCGCGTTGCGTTGCCATCGTCTTATCTCTCTTTGTTTGAAATGGCCGGTAAATAAATTACCGACCATCGTTATCATAAAAATTAGAATGCAAAACAAGAACAGCCTAAAGCGCCCCAAAATGCATTATCATCTGAAATAGGAATGGATGATTGGCGAGCGATATCATGTTGATGCCCATGAACATGGCAGGCACCACAGCATTGATGTAACTGATTTAATACCGCTGTTTTTGTCTCTTGTTGTAAATAAGAATAATGACCTGGCACTTTGATCACAGGCGACCAATCTGGTAATACGGGAATAGACGGCGGTGTTAATGATGAAAAATCACCATTTGCATACACAATTTTTCCATCCACTACCGTTAAAAGTGATTCAATTGCTTTGATCTCGTTTTCTGGCACTCGAAAATAATCAGCAGAAAGGGCGATAAAATCGGCAAGTTGACCTGCTTTAATTTGACCTTTTTTACCTTGTTCATTGGAGAACCATGAACTCCCCATCGTCCATAACATAAGCGCTGTATCTCTGTCTAAACGATTATCGCCGTCATACATTTGTAGACCACCCACAGTACGCCCCGAAACTAACCAATAAAGTGCTGTCCACGGATTGTAACTAGCTACACGGGTTGCATCTGTACCTAATCCCACAGGCACTTCTGCATTTAGCATTTTGGCGATAGGCGGTGTTTGTTTCAGTGCTTTTGTGCCATAACGTTGTGCAAAATATTCGCCTTGGAATGCCATACGATGTTGAATTGCTAATCCACCGCCAAGCGCTTTAACGCGTTCAATATTTTTCTCACTGATGGTTTCAGCATGATCGAAAAACCAATGTAATCCATCGAAAGGAATGTCTTTATTTACTTTTTCAAAGACATCTAACATACGACTAATAGATTCGTTATAAGTGGCATGTAAACGAAATGGCCAGCGATGTTCGACTAAATGACGGATCACTTTTTCTAATTCAGCTTCCATATTTTCAGGAAGATCAGGTCTTGGCTGTAAGAAGTCCTCAAAATCAGCCGCAGAAAAAACTAACATTTCACCCGCACCGTTATGGCGATAAAAATCACTGCCATCACCAGGTGATACCATTGATGTCCATTGTTGGAAATCTTCAAATTCTTGTTTTGGTCTTTGGGTAAATAAATTATAAGCAATACGAATAGTTAATTGATTATTCTTGGCAAGCTCATCAACGACTTGATAATCTTCAGGATAATTTTGAAAACCACCACCCGCATCAATAGCGCTAGTTACACCAAGGCGGTTGAGTTCTCTCATAAATTGACGAGTTGAATTCACTTGATATTCAAGGGGTAATTTAGGGCCTTTTGCTAATGCAGAATAGAGCAACATAGCGTTGGGTTTTGCTATCAACAATCCGGTAGGGTTGCCATGTTCATCACGCTGAATTTCGCCTCCCGGTGGATTGGGAGTCTCTTTGGTATAACCAATCGCACGTAAAGCGGCTTTGTTTAGCAATGCACTGTCATAGAGGTGTAATACAAAAACTGGCGTATCAGGAGAAACCGCATTTATTTCATCTAGCGTTGGCATACGGCGCTCTGCAAATTGAAATTCGCTCCAACCACCAACAACACGCACCCATTGCGGTGACGGTGTCACTTGTGCTTGTGCCTTTAACATCTCAAGAGCAATAGAAAGCGAAGGTACGCCTTCCCACCGTAATTCAAGGTTATAATTTAATCCACCGCGAATAAGGTGAAGATGCGAGTCATTAAGCCCAGGAATAATAATGTGTTTTTTTAGATCAATGATTTTTGTTTCTGCATTTTGAAACTGCATCGCTTCATCATTTGAGCCAATAAAAAGAAATTTACCTTGATAGACGGCTATCGCTTGAGCGATAGGATTTTCTCTATCAAGAGTATGGATCTCACCATTGATAAATATTTCAGTCGCGAAAGTTTTATTCATGATTTTTGATTTCCTATTTAAAAGGAATTAACCCTTTATTAAATAAAAGGTGTGAGCGTACCGCGCTTTATTAGCAATACAGATAACTATTTCTTTTTAAAATGAATTAAAGATATGAAAGTAAGTTTTTTTATGTTTATTCCAGCAGGTTTATTAAATTGTAGCTCAAGTTTATTTCATTACCATTTAAAACATTTGCTTTAAGGGATCAAAAAAAATGAACAAGATAGAGATGAGGTAATTAGTTGATATTCAATCGAATATCTATTATTTAAAACCTATTCATTTGAATTATCAATGTAGGATAAGCATTCACAATTTAATACCGTTATCGATTTGTTCTTTAATGTAATCGCTTTAATACTCACTAAATGTGCTAACGCGCGGTTTAATTGTCTGGTTGAGATCCCAAGCATTGCCGCTAATGGATCTCTTTTTTCTAATTGAAAAGAGAGTCCTTCTTGCTGAGTTTTAAAAAATAAATATCGGCGTAATTTAAATTCTGAAGAATAGGGGGATTGAGAGTGTTTTAACGATGATTGATAAAGTTTTTGGCTTAATTGTTGGCAAATAAAGGTCAAAAAATTTGCATCTTGTAATGCTTTTTGTCTGACAATAGAAAGTGGTAACGCTAATAAATAAGAAGGTACTAAGGCTTGTACAGTACTAAACACCATTTCATCTTTGGCTGAGAAAAGCTCTAAATCGCCAATAACACAGAAAGCTTGTTCAAAAGAAAAAACCACATGCTCACCATTTATTTCGTAGCGTTCAATCTGTAATTTTCCTTCCACTAAGCAGTATAAATGTGTTGCTTGGCTATTTTGCGTTATTAAGTATTCTCCTTTTTTCACTTCCATTAATCGCATAGAAGATAACAACGCATTAGATAAATAAGTATCGAGTTGATGCATTAAAATAAAAGCGTTACGTTTTTGTTCATCATTAACTATTAAATATTTGCTCAGTATTTTAATGTAAAAAGGTAAGGAGAAGGTTTGATACGAAATTGGCCATTATGTGGGGGTATTAATAAGGTTCACAAAGTCTGAGTTTATACATTGAATTCAATTTAACATAATATACATTATGCGAACCTTAGTGTCCAAATACGGATAGGCATTGAAATCTCTGTTTTTGGCTGGTTGATGATGTTGGTTGATTCTTAACTTAACACTTATTTGCCAATGCTTTTTCTAAAGCTTGAATATAGTTTTGTTTTTTCTTCAAAGCTACAAACATTCCCCTGACAGTTATTAACTACCATTTGACGCCAAACAAAAATATCACAATGCATTACTTCTATAATTACCAACTTACTCATTGATACAGATGTGGTCACATGGTTAACAAACTGAATCTTAACTGGCCTGAATTTTTAGAAAAATACTGGCAAAAAAAACCTGTTGTACTGAAAAACGCATTTCCTGATTTTGTTGATCCTATCACACCAGATGAACTGGCTGGTCTTGCAATGGAACCAGAAATCGACAGCCGCCTTGTTAGCCTCACTGGCAACAAATGGGAAGCAAGTCACGGTCCGTTTGAAGACTTCAGCGAATTAGGCGAAGAAGGATGGTCACTGCTAGTTCAAGCTGTCAACCATTGGCATATGCCAGCAGCTGAACTGGTGAAACCATTTCGAGTGTTGCCTGAATGGCGTCTTGACGACCTGATGATCTCCTATTCAGTGCCGGGAGGTGGTGTCGGACCACATATTGATAACTATGATGTTTTTATCATTCAAGGGATGGGACGTCGTCGCTGGCGTGTGGGTGATGCCCTGCCAATGCGCCAGTTCTGCCCTCATCCCGCATTACTGCATGTTGATCCGTTTGAGCCAATTATTGATGTGGAAATGGCACCAGGAGATATTTTATATATCCCGCCTGGATTCCCTCACGATGGCTTCACCTTTGAAGATACCATGAATTATTCTGTCGGCTTTCGTGGACCAAATGGCCGTGATTTGCTGAGTAGCTTTGCAGACTATGCACTAGAACAAGATCTGGGTGGGATCAATTATGGCGATCCAAACCTGACAGTACGCGACAATGCAGGAATAATGGAAGCTCATGAAGTTGAACGCCTGCGCGCCATGATGATTGAGATGATCAACAAGCCCGGTGATTTTGAACAGTGGTTAGGCCGTTTTGCAACTACACCGCGTCATGAACTAGATATTGCACCTTCAGAACCACCTTATCAGCCAGAAGAAGTACTGAATGCGTTGAATGACGGTGAAAAACTGGTCCGATTAAGCGGACTGCGCGTTCTACGCATCGGAGAAAATTTCTTTGTGAATACAGAAGCTTGGGCCACCAAAGAAACGAAGGGAGCAGATGCATTATGCCAGTTTACAGAAGTTGGAGCAGATCGACTTGGTGAAGCATTGAAGAACCCAGCCTTTGTTGCGGAATTAACCGAATTTATCAATCAAGGATATTGGTACTTCGAAGAATAAGCGATATTTGCTGAATATGATAAAACACCTGCTTGCGGGTGTTTTATTTTGTCATTTCCGCCCTCCTTCTTTCTCAAGTCAGATGGTGTTGGCTTCTTAATTGCCATAAGAAAACCTCGTCTTAACGAGGCTTCTATTACTGTAAAATACCGTAAAAATAGTTAATAGACTCTTTTATATCAGCCTATTCCCTTTTTCATCGACAACATTTTGTCCATCTTCTTTTGAAAAGGCACCTTTCTGTGCTTTTGGAAGAATATCCAAAACGACTTCTGAAGGACGGCATAACCGAGTTCCTAATGGTGTCACAACAATAGGTCTATTGATTAATATTGGATATTGCAGCATATAATCAATAAGTTGCTCATCAGTAGCATCAATATGACCAAGACCTAATTTATCATAAGGTTCAACATTCTTTCGTAATAATGCTCGAACTGAAATATTCATATCAGCAATGATTTTTTCTAAAATCTGTTTAGATGGTGGTGTGTCTAGATAATGGATAATTTCTGGCTCTATTCCACTATTTCGGATCATTTCAAGCGTATTGCGAGAAGTACCACAATTTGGATTATGATAGATTGTAATATTGCTCATAATGTCACCATCAATTTATTAACGTAAGTCTAAGTACTAAAGCAATTAATGTTACTGTCAGCACTGGGATAGTCATAATAATGCCCGTTTTGAAATAATAGCCCCATGTAATGGTCATATTTTTTTGTGATAATACATGTAGCCACAATAAAGTTGCTAAACTTCCTATTGGTGTAATTTTTGGACCGAGATCGGCACCAATGACATTGGCATAAATCATCGCTTCTTTAATTAAACCCGTCGCATTGCTACCTTCAATAGATAAAGCACCTACAAGAACAGTTGGCATATTGTTCATAATTGAAGATAAAAATGCGGTAATAAACCCTGTTCCTAATGTCGCTTCCCATATTCCTTTTTCTGCCAATGTGTTGAGTACTTCTGATAGATAATGAGTCAAACCCTCATTGCGTAATCCATAAACAACAAGGTACATACCAAGGGAGAAAATCACGATTTGCCAAGGTGCTTCTCGTAAAACTTTTCGAGTATTAATCGCCTTTCCTTGTGCCGCGACAAACCACAAAATTACGGCACCAACAGCTGCAATGGCACTAATCGGAATACCCAACGGTTCCAGTATGAAAAAACCAAGCAATAAAAGAAGCAATACCAACCAACCTGCTCTAAATGTTTTCACATCTTTAATCGCTGTCGCAGGCATCGCTAATTTAGAGGTGTCATATTGCTGAGGAATATCTTTGCGGAAAAACCAATGCAACATAATTAATGTCGCGATAATAGCGGCAATATCAACCGGAACCATCACTGAGGCATATTCCGTAAATCCGATATTAAAGAAATCAGCAGAGACGATATTGACTAAATTTGAAACAATTAAAGGCAAACTTGCGGTATCTGCAATAAATCCTGCCGCCATAACAAAAGCCAATGTTGTGCCTTTACTAAATCCAAGAGCGAGCAACATTGCAATCACAATGGGTGTTAAAATAAGTGCAGCTCCATCGTTGGCAAACAGTGCAGCAACGGATGCACCTAGCAGGATAATATAGCTAAATAAAAGACGACCCTTACCACCGCCCCATTTTGCAACATGAAGTGCTGCCCATTCAAAAAAGCCACTTTCATCCAAAATCAGACTGATAATAATAACAGCAACAAATGTGGCAGTTGCATTCCAGACGATATTCCAAACTACAGGAATATCTTGAAGATGAATGACACCTAACAGTAGTGCAACTAGTGCACCCGCGGTTGCACTCCAGCCGATACCTAAACCTTTAGGTTGCCAAATAACAAAAGTGATTGTTAGGACAAATATTAATACTGCAATAAACATAAAAACCTCTTTCAGAAGACTTATCTTCTAGTTCTTCATATCTGTTTTTTCATATATATAAAATTAAAAAATTTTATTCAGAGCAGCAACTAACCACTCCTTTCTTTTCAATAGTTCTAAGCAAATCTGCTATTTTATTTTTCTCTGTCGCGTAGGTGATTTCAATAATATTTTTCACCCACGGTAATAATGTGGGAGATAAACGATAATGAACCCATTTTCCATGTTTAGAATCAAGCAATATTCCACTTTCCCGCAACATAGCTAGGTGGCGAGAAGTCTTCGGCTGGGATAAGTTTAGGGCTGTATAGATGTCACAAACACACAACTCGCCAGATGCTTTAAGTAGCAACACAATATCTAGCCTTGTTTGATCACTTAATACCTTAAATAATTGCAATGGTTCCATATTTGCTCCTCTCTTTAGATTAGCTAAATTACACTTGCAACATATATCTGTCAAATCATATGTGTTTTAATGATTACTTTTGCAATCACCTTTCCACACAGGAAGCATACCCTGTTGACTTATATCAAATGAAACAAAGTTAAGCGAATCGATTCACCTTATTGATGAGATACTTCTCTTGACTTAATAACCAATGGGGTGAGAATGCACTAATACTTTAATTTTTCCTTATATGGCTGAAATGGCACTTAAAGACGGCATATAGCTGTATCTGTATCCCCTTACTTCCATTCGCTAAAAAATGCAGCGACGACATATTTCTTCATTATTTTTCAAAGCACATTTTCGATGAGTATATTAATGGCGGAGGAGCCAAAGGCGGCGGTGTATTATATATAATGGTGTTAATTCCATTGGTCATACCGTTAGCAATAGGATATTTTGTCTATCAAATTAAAAAGCATAGAAAACAAAGTTAATGAGTTTTCTTTTCATCGCTGTTAGTGAATAATTGGGAACTTCTTCGCTTTTCAAAACAGGATGATCAACGTTTAGATGCCTTATTTAATAATCATCTCTAATTATCCTAAAAGGTGATTATTATTCGCGATATTTCTTTATGTGTGGATGTATGTAATAAAAAATCATAAGCAAATAATCAATTAATAACTTTGCACTCTTTATATATTAATTTAGCCATCTTACCCATATATGTATTTATCTATTTTTATTTATCGATATAATCTAAGAGCTTATCTTTATAAAAAATATCATAACTCATTGTGTGCTTTATATTTGACAAGGAAAATAAATCATGAAAAATAATATGATGTCTTTTACTTCGGCATTATGTTGGCTTAGTTTTTGGTTCGGTGCCGTTCTTGTTGGTGCATCATGGTTATATGCAAGGTTACAAGAAAAGATATTTCTAACTGGATTAGATAAAGGATTTTTAGAGTTAACATCACCAGATAGCACTGTCGCATTAATGTTATCGATTGGTATTATGATGGTTGCTTTAGGTTTGATTTATGTTCCTTTATATTACTCAGCCATGTTTATCGGTAATACCGTGGCTATTTTAAGTAGAAAACCAATTAGAATTTAATTCTACCTATTAAAGTATTTTAATATTTTATTGAACTATCTTTCGACTTAAAATAAAAAGAGCCTAAAGGATCTTGTTTAGGCTCTCTTTTTCTATGGTTATTAAAATACTTTAGATGGACAACATAATTTTTTTAGCCCTCTAAAAACCCATAATAATGAATGCCAAATCAGTAGTAAGATAATTAAATTAGCAAAGATAAATAGTGCCGTTGATAATAACTGCATAAAACGGCTATTAGATGCCATACTCATATTTAATGATGCTTTTGCTAACGCAGAGACACCAAAGGAAAAACTCCAAAATGGTAATGAAAATGACTGTTTAACAAACCAAGGGATTAATCTCACCATAAATAAAAGTTGTAATAGGCCATAGCCTAATAACATTTTAGCGAAGAAGTCGATATGATTATCATTGATAGCCAAATATGCACTACAGGCAACTAAAGCAGGAGCTAATTGAATACCAAATGAGAGCCGTGACTTCTCATCCATTAACCCTTCACTACGTATTCTGTTTAAAATAGCAGGTTCTAAACTTAACCAAGAAAATACGCCAGCGCCAAAAAATAAAATACCCAAATCATTAAATCCAAATGCACCACATGCCATAGTACAGATAAAGTTATTCGCCACTGTCGGTAAATATAATGCAGGTGTGGTTGCCATTTTAGGATATTCACCCTTCCATTGATAACCAATCAGCCAACTGGAATACGCTAACTGAGCAATCGCACCGAGGCTAAATAATACAAGAGAAAATAACGGTGAATAAGGACTTAAACCTATCGATACTAAAACTGTTGTTGCGGGAAATAAACTGGTAAATCCACTGGCAACGGGATGTTTAACTTCATCAAGAATAGCGTGTCGATGAAATAACCATTTGCCCAATAGAAATAACGTCAGTGTTAGCCAAACCAAACAACCCACACTAATAAATATTTCACCAATATAAGCTGGATAGTTATGCTCTTTAGCCGCATAGCGCCATGCCATACCCGTACCTATCATCCCCAGTACTACACCAAAATAGCCCGATGCAAATTGTGAAGAGAGTATCTTAAATTTATTCATTAATATCATGCTGTTATCTTAACTCATATAAATGACATAGTGCATTGATGCTTTTCTTCTGAACATAGAATAATAATATAGATAATAAAAATTATTTTGATAAAGCGCATTTAAAATATAAGTTATGAATTATGACTCACTTTAAGAGTTTTCTCCCCTTATGTTCCCGAATATTCTGATGCTCGTGTAAATACGATAACGATATCTTTATATTGCCCTTTATTTCGGAGTTTATAAAAATGAATATCACGTTAAAAAAGGTTGGAACACTGTGTGTCGCTTCTGTTCTGCTTTTTTCACTTGCGGGTTGTTCTAGCATGACAAAACGCGACCGTAATACAGCAATTGGAGCCGGTGCAGGTGCTATCGGTGGTGCTATTTTAACTGATGGTAGCGCATTGGGTACTATTGGTGGTGGCGTCTTAGGTGGCGTTATTGGTCATCAAGTTGGTAAAAAATAACTGATATTGTCTTATTCAGCTAGGCTGGGTTTGTTGCTCAATAAGCCCAGTCTCAGCATTGTTAATTGCTATATCTAATCCCTCTTATCTTACAGTTGAAAACAAAAATCTTACTTATTATTAAAGATAAAAATCTTTCATATAAGAAAAGGATCTTGTTTTTAGCCTGATTTATCACAAACCCTACTTTTAAACTTGACTCTTTCTAGTGATAGCCTTTTACTTTCAATTATTATAACTATCGAGGGTAATTAAATGATTATTTTTATCACGGGTGCTTCTGCTGGTTTTGGTGAAGCCATTGCTCGTCATTTTATCAGCCACGGACACAAAGTTATTGGTACAGCCCGTCGTTTGGATAAACTGAATAACTTGCATAAAGAGCTAGGTGAACAATTTTATCCATTACAGTTAGATGTGACAGATAAAAAAGCAGTCAGTGAGATTTACACTCAATTACCTGAAAAATGGCGCGAAATTGATGTGTTAGTCAATAATGCAGGATTAGCCCTAGGTTTAAATACCGCCGATAAAGCCAACCTTGATGACTGGGATACGATGATCGAGACAAATAATAAAGGTCTGGTTCATGTCACCCGCGCTATTCTTCCTTTTATGGTAGAAAGAAACAAAGGTCATGTTATTAATATCAGCTCAACAGCAGCTTCTTGGCCTTATATGGGCGGTAATGTTTATGGCGCCACTAAAGCATTTGTTAAACAATTTAGTTTAGGATTACGTGCTGATCTCCAAGGTAAAAAAGTTCGTGTGACCGATATTGAACCAGGACTTGTTGGTGGTACAGAGTTCTCATTAGTTCGTTTTAAAGGTGATAGTAATAAAGTTGAGCAAACTTATGCTAATGCAAATGCGTTAACACCTGAAGATGTGGCAGAAGCGGTATATTGGACAGCAACATTACCTGCTCATGTGAATATCAATACCCTAGAAATGATGCCTGTTAGCCAATCATTTGCTGGCTTAAGTGTTCATCGTCAGAGCTAAACGCACTGAAAACTCATATTTTATTAAAGCATCAGCTATAATTATTAAGATATAATAGTCATTGACAGTAATAGCGACATAACTTTAGAGGATAGCAACCATGATCAACACACTCACTAAGAAACAAGTTATCAGAACAATGGTGTTCTCCTTATTTCTTGGTTTATCAGTGTCTTCTTTTTCTTCTGTTGCCGCTTCCACTAATGTAACCATTAATGGTGATGGCTATGATAATGTCTTAGATAAAGAACAAGCTCGACAAATGAAAGAGGATTGGGATCAAAAGCGTGAGCTACGTACCCAAGTCAATCAGCGAGAAAAAATTGAATTTAATAAAGTAGATAAAGCCATTGATGAGCGGGATGCTTGTCTGAAAAGTGCAAACGTCTACGCTTATTGGGAGCCTGAAACTCGTCGTTGTTTAGACAGTAATACGGGTCGCCCTGTTAACCCATAAGAAAATCGTGTAAAACAGTGATGTTTTGCTTTGTAAAACAAGGAGTGATTGAAATGAAAAAATATGTATTTGCAGTAATGGCCACACTGGTTGCATTTGCACCTTTAGCCGCAAATGCGGGTTGTGATGAAGTCGTTGAGTCTATTCAACAAAAAATCGTTAATAATGGTGTGCCAGCCGCTAACTTTACTTTAACTGTCGTTGAAAACGACCAAGTTGCACAAACAGAAGGTAAAGTTGTTGGAACTTGCGAAAATGACAGCAAGAAAATCATCTATACTCGTCATTAATCTATAAGTTGATAAAATCTTGTGTTAAAAAAGGGCGCAATGTTAGCGCCCTTTTCCTTTCCACTGTTTATCAATGACTACTCTTCTGATTTATCTGATCCGCTCTATCTTATTTAGTCTTAATTTTATGTGCTATTTTTATCATTAGTATGTTTGCGACTAAATCAGAAAAAACAAAAACACCCAATGAATTTACTCATCAGGCATTTAAAAGTAACAAGTTTGGTATCGTTTAAAAACAGATAGCAATCCACTTCGTTACTTATTTATATTCTCTCTTAAGCAGGTACAGCGATTTCCAACTGACTTAAATCGAGGTAACAAGAGAGATCACGTTCTTCAGGACGTAACAAATACGGGATTTCACCAATCAGCGGTGCAGGAATATGCTGAGACAGCCTTTCCACAATTTTCGCGTAATAAGGTAATCCTGGATTTATTCTGTTCGCAACCCAACCTACTAATTTCAAACCATCATTGATAATAGATTGCGCTGTTAATATTGAGTGATTGACACAGCCTGGTTGAATACCAACAACCAAAACAACTGGGATTTGTTCTTTCACCACCCAATCAGAATAAAAAGTATTATCATCAAGCAGATAACGCCAACCACCATTACCTTCGATAACAACACACTCTGCTTTTTTACTTAAATTGTCGAGCTCATTTGAAATTTTATTAAAATCGATTTCATTTTCGCTAACATAACAATTATCAAGCAAAATAGGATTAATTTCGTCGTAGCGAACTTCAACTGGTGATGAATTATGAATAATCATAGCGTCACGATTACCTTCACCATCAGCCGTTTCATGTAATTCTGTTGCAATAGGCTTATAACCTACTGCCGTTGACCCGCCACGATTTAATGACTGAAGAAGTGCTCGGGTTACAACAGTTTTACCCACGTTGGTATCTGTCCCCGTAACAAAAAAGCGTGTTAACATATAATTTACTTCCGTTATGACAGATAAATCAGGTTCATAAAAAATGACAGAGATTAGAGTTTAGGGTAACACTGTTTCTGGTGGCTTGAGGTAGCTCAATTTTTTAGTTAATTGCTCAAAAATAGAGAATTCGTTAATGATCAATTGACGCATTTACGCATACAAAACAGTTTTGTTACGTTTTATTTAGCTTAATTTAGCCTTGCATCAATTCAATTAGCAAAGAACCGTTGTACAGCGCTTCTTTCACTAAAGATGCAGCTGGCAATGTGCCTTTATTTCTTAACTCTGTTTCTTCAATAATGAGTGACTTTGCATAACGAGGCATGACGTGATCTTGAATATGATTCAGCATCAAAGGAAAGAGCACTGATTTAGCGCGACATAGCGGCGAACCAATTAATATTTTTTGCGGATTAAAGATATTGATCATAACAGCCAAAATAAAACCTAATCGCTGAGCGACTAAATTTACAATTTCAAGCGCGGGTTTATCGCCAACTAATATCGCATCACACAATGTCTCCACAGTTATAGGATATTTGTTTAGCAACGAAGTGGGATCTTCTTGAGCTAATAATTGGGCTTTCTTAATTAATTGAGGAATAGCAATTTCTGTTTCTAAACACCCTTTTGCCCCGCAATAACAGCTATTTTGAGAATCGATAACTTTAGTATGTCCAATTTCGACGGCGCTATGGCTGTTAGAATGTAATGTTTTTCCATTGTTTATTACGCCAGCACCAACAATGTCATCGATAACAATTTGCAGAACGTCTGAATTGTTTTTTGCCGCACCATATAAAGATTCGGCCATTGTCCATGCAGTTACGCTATGTTGTAAAAATACAGAAACACCTGTTTTTTCATGGATTTTATCGGCAAGTGGAATGTCTTTAATATCATAATAAGGTGAGCTATAAATAACACCACTAATAGGATCAACAATAGCATTCATTGTAATGCTAATTGCCGTCAATCTTTCAACATGAGATTGATAACGCTCGAAGAATTTATCAATTGCAGCTAAAAAATGATTAAGAAAATCATCGCTGTATTCTTTGGGGAAATCGAATGTATCTTCAGTAACCAGTTTGCTATCTAATTCTCTTAAACTAAAAAGTAAACTGCCTTTATTGACGCGAATACAGAGAAATTGCCAGCCTTGGCTTTCTAATTTTAATCCGACAGCAGGCCTGCCTCGAAATCCCACATCTGGGAATTCCGTTTCATGAATAAGATGCGCTTCAACTAATTCTCGCGTGATCTTAGTAATACTTGCTGGCGCAAGCTCTGCCTTTTTCGACAATGAAATACGAGAAATGGGACCATGTTCATCAATCAAGCGAAAGACTGTGCCAAGATTAAATTGTTTTACGTGATCGATGTGGCTAGGTTGGTTCCCCATTGAATGCATCCTTAATTAAAGAGCCATAATTAATTCGAGGCTCCAAATAATTCATTACCGATTATGTCGTCAATTTGTAATAATTGTACAATACTTACATAAAAAGCGTGATCAAAAACACAGATAAATCAAGATTTTTGGTGATCTAAGATATTTTTTAACAGCAATTGCGTTAATCGATTCGCCGCAGCAGGAATAGTTCGTTTATTATGTGAAACTAACCAAACTTCAGAGAACGCTTGAGAATTTGCAAAGTGTAGATAGTGCACTCCATCAACTTTCATTCGCGTAAATGATTTTGTCACAATAGAAATACCAAGCCCTGCTGCAACTAGCCCTAAAATTGTCATGGCTTCACCCGCTTCTTGTGCAATAGTTGGCGTAATTCCTGACAGACTAAGTAACTGAATAATCTCATCATAAAGTGCCGTACCAACATCTCTCTCAAAGAAAACAAAAGGATATTGCCCAATATCTTGAATATTGACCCCCGTTTCTTTGTAAGCAAGCAGTGGATGCCCTTCATAAACCGCTAATATAAAAGGCTCACGAAACAATAGCTGGTGGTGCAAATTTTCGGGTAATGTTGTGTTTCGCATGATCCCTAGATCAATACGCCCCGTTAGTAACGGCGATATCTGTTGTTTTGTATTCATTTGATGCATATGAATACCGACTTCTGGATAGTTTTCTCTAAACTGTCGCAAACTCAAGGTGACTAAATGCATAAAAGGCGTTGTTGAGGTAAAACCAATTGAAATTTCACCTAATTCACCTTTTTCCATTCTAGCGGCGCGCGTTGCGGCTGCGTTGACCTGCGCCATAATTTGATACGACTCTTTTAAAAACATTTGTCCTGCGGGTGTTAACGAAACAGAACGGTTTGTTCGCTCTAAAAGTCTAGCGCCTATTTCACCTTCAAGTGCTTGTATTTGTTGGCTTAAAGGAGGTTGAGAAATATTCAATCTTTCTGCTGCTTTACCAAAGTGAAGCTCTTCTGCAACAGCAATAAAGTAACGTAAATGTCTAAGTTCAATATTCATATTTCTCTCATGTCGCCATTGATACTTTAAAAGTCTTATTTCTAATGATTAATATATTAGACAAAAAAATCAAATATTTCTAACATTGACATAAATCAAATTTAAGTAATGGAAGTTTAATCAATATGGATACTCACGAAATAGACAGTAAAAGTATGAGCTTAGGCACTGATATTTCAGACAATACACCAAGTATAGAAAAGCCTGCTCAACACCAATCTAACCCTAAACACTATATTCAACGTGATGATGCACTGTATATAAAAGTGACAGTGTCATTTTTTATGGTCGGTTTAGCGACATTCGCCTTACTCTATTTTGTGCAACCCATATTACCGGTGTTATCTAACGAATTTTCCGTCAGCCCAGCAACCAGTAGTTTAGCTCTCTCACTTTCAACCGCTTTAATGGCATGTGGATTATTAATCACTGGCCCACTTTCAGACGCCTTTGGTCGTAAGAATGTCATGGTTATCGCACTGTTTTGCGCCGCATTTTTTACATTATTAAGTGCGACAATGAATAGCTGGACAGGTATTTTAATTACGCGAGCTTTAGTTGGACTTTCATTAAGTGGCGTTGCAGCAGTAGCAATGACGTATTTAAGTGAAGAAATTCACCCTGCTTATCTCGCATTATCAATGGGGTTATATATTAGCGGAAACTCTATTGGAGGAATGAGCGGGCGCGTTATTACAGGGGTACTAAGTGATTATTATTCTTGGCGTTTATCCGTTGTTATTCTCGGTATTTTTGCCCTTTTTGCTGCAATTACTTTCTGGAAGATATTACCAGCTTCACAGCACTTTAGGCCGACAGCATTAAAACCTCGCAATCTTCTTATAACGACTAAATTGCATTTTAGAGATAAAGGGCTGCCTTTGTTATTTATTGAAGGTGGTTTATTAATGGGTGGTTTTGTTACTTTATTTAACTATATCGGCTATCGTTTATTAGACGCACCCTATTCATTAAGTCAAACTACTGTGGGTCTGATTTCTATCGTCTATTTAAGTGGTACTTATAGCGCATCCAAAGCTGGCTTATTAACCACTAAATACGGTTTAGGCAAAGTCTTTATTGCTGGAATTTCAATGATGTTAATTGGCATATTGATTACTTTGATTGAATCACTGCCCGTTATCTTTATTGGGATGCTTATCTTAACGACAGGTTTCTTTGCTGCACATGCAGTCGCAAGTAGTTGGGTTGGCCGTCGCGCTAAACGAGGAAGAGCCCAAGCCTCTTCACTTTATCTTTTTACTTACTATGCGGGATCTAGCCTTGCAGGTACAGTGGGCGGATTATTCTGGGTGAGTTTTGGCTGGCTTGGTGTAGGGTTATTTATTGCCCTTTTAATGTTAACAGCCTTATTAATAGCATTACACTTAAACAAAGTTGCCCAGTAATTTATTGATAATTAACAAAGTTCAAAAGCAGGTTAACGCGGTTTAATGTTGTCGATTTTGCACTCCCTTCTTAAGGTATAAACTTATTCTTTAAGAAGGAATTACGATTATGGCTATTATAAAACTATCTATTACCCTGCTATTTCTCTTTTTTACATCTCTTACAAATGCATTTACAGAACAGTGCCCACCAACAAAACCAGATTGTAGTGTTATTGATGGAACGTTAATACAGTCGAATGAAAAACAAACTAGCTTTGATTTAAAAACCATCAAATAATCCCTTTTTAGGAAAAATATCATCCCAATATGCCCTTTTCACGATATACTGTATAAATAAACAGTGTATCGTGTTTTTGGAATTTATCGCTGTTAGGCGATGTACTTTTCACTGAAGCTAATGTATTGTTTTAAACAAAGGCTAGTTGTATGTTGTAACTAAATAAGGATGTTAAGATGAATCGATATGATTTAATTGAGCAATTCAATCTCTGTTTTCAGCAATTAGAAATTGAAATTAAAAAACTAACTGATGTGTTGAAAAATTTAACTTTATTACCATCAGCAGTATTTGAATTACCTGAAGTGAGTAAAGAAGAGGAACATGATGAGGTTGTTCGCGTTACGGTGTCACCTTGCTATAATGAGGAAGCTAGAGATCTCACTTTAAAGCTAATGGCGAATCTTTTTATTTATGACAATGCACCGCACATCAGTAGTAAGCGCGCTATTCGTTTACCCGGAGTGCTTTGCTTTAGTACAGATAATCAAACATTTAAGTCTGTAAAAAAACAAGTTGAGCAAATTAATTTATTAAAAAAACAGCTTTCCGATATTGTTACTAAAGAGTCTGGTATATCGAAGGAAGAGCGTTTTGATTTCGTCCATAATCAACTAAAAGGCTTAATTACGCTCAATGCTTATCGTACCCTCACCCTATTGTCTGATCCAGATACAGTGCGTTTTGGTTGGGCGAATAAGAATATTATTAAGAATTTAACGCGTAACGATGTTTTGACTCAATTAGAGAAAAGTCGCGAAGCCAATCGTGCAGTCCCCCCTTATACTAGTGAACAATGGGCAGAACGTCTGGATAAAGAGATCATCACTCTTTCTCAATTACCTGAAAATACAAAATTAAAAATAAAGCGACCTGTCAAAGTGCAACCTATTGCGCGGGTTTGGTATTCAGAACTTCAAAAACAAGTGCAATATGCGTGTCCTTTGCCTTTATTAGCTTTCTATATTGATAAAGAGAGCGACTTTAAACCCGTTATAGGCGAACTTCCTGATTATGATGCCGATAACATTCAAATTCGCCATCGCCCTAAAGCTAAAAAGCTGCAATTAATTATTCCAAGAATGCATTTGTATATTGAAAAATAGAGAATATCTTATTTTTCAATAAGTTTAATTGAGCTTCCTTGAAGGATTTGCTGAAGATAATCATTAAGCTGAACAAAATGATTGTCTTCAATATCTAAATGGATTGTTATCATCACATTGTTTTTTAATGCAAGGATAATATTTTTTCGATCAAGGGTAATTTTTTCGAGCGTATTAATGGCTTCAATATCAGATAAATGGGTCATTAAACCAATTGAGTTATCTATATCTTCATCTTCTTCATCAAATCTTGAAAGAATAATGAAATGATCAGGAGAAACAGCATCATCCCCTATTCCGATAATGGTGACATCATCTTCGACATAGCAATTAACTTCTGTCGCAGTAAACGTAATTTCTTCAGTCATTATTTTTCCTATAAGATCTAAAAATCCCGCCATTATAGCGGGATTTAATATCGGTTAAATAAGTGTATTTAACACTTATTTTTTCATGCTACCAACCATATCTTCTGGACGAACCCAGCTATCGAATTCTTCCGATGTCAGATAGTTCAGCTTCAATGCAGATTCTTTTAGCGTTAAGCCTTCTTTATGCGCTTTCTTAGCAATTTCAGCGGCTTTATCGTAACCGATATGAGTATTTAACGCAGTAACTAGCATCAATGATTCATGCAGTAGTTTATTAATACGTTCACGGTTTGGCTCAATACCAATTGCACAGTGCTCATTGAAACTACGCATACCATCAGCCAATAAACGGACTGATTGTAAGAAGTTATCAATGATCATTGGGCGATAAACGTTCAGTTCAAAGTTACCTGATGCGCCACCAATATTAATAGCAACGTCATTACCCATAACTTGAGCACATAACATTGTTAATGCTTCACATTGTGTTGGGTTAACTTTACCTGGCATGATTGAACTACCTGGTTCGTTTTCAGGGATAGCGATTTCGCCAATACCACAACGAGGGCCAGAAGCTAACCAACGCACGTCGTTAGCAATCTTCATTAATGATGCAGCTAAACCTTTCAATGCACCGTGTGAATGAACTAATGCATCACAAGTTGCTAATGCTTCAAATTTATTAGGAGCCGTTACAAAAGGCTGGCCAGATAATTCAGCGATACGCTTAGCAACGCGAACAGCATATTCTGGATGGGTATTTAACCCCGTACCCACTGCTGTACCACCGAGCGCTAATTCACAAACATGAGGAACGGAATCATTGATATGTTTGATGCTGTGCTCAAGCATAGCAGCCCAACCAGAGATCTCTTGACCTAATGTCAGTGGTGTCGCATCTTGCAGGTGAGTACGACCAATTTTAACGATATCATGGAAAGCTTCTGCTTTCTCTTTGAATACTTTCAGCAGTGATTTTAATTCTGGCAGTAAATCCTGACGTAATGCAATAACAGCAGCGACATGCATGGCAGTTGGGAACACATCATTTGAACTTTGACTTTTGTTAACATCATCATTCGGATGGATTTTGCGTTCCATGCCACGGATACCACCAAGTATCTCACTACCACGGTTAGCTAACACTTCATTCATATTCATGTTTGATTGAGTGCCAGAACCGGTCTGCCAGATTGCTAATGGGAATTCAGTTGGGTGTTTACCTGCAAGCACTTCATCTGCAGCGGCGATAATTGCATCAGCGCGCTCTTTTGGTAATAAACCTAAATCCATGTTAACACCAGCGGCTGCTTTCTTCGTGATAGCAAGCGCATGGATAAGTGCAACAGGCATTTTTTCAACTGAAATACGGAAGTGTTCAAGAGAACGCTGCGTTTGAGCTCCCCATAACTGGTCAGCAGGTACTTCGATTTGCCCCATTGAGTCTTTTTCAATGCGAGTGGCTGCCATTTCAATCTCCTTAAGTACACAGAATAATTGATTAATTCCGAATCACTTTCTAGTAAATAACTCGGATACCAGTATCATGCCATAAACAGAATAATAAATATGAGAGCTAAAGCGAGCTTATGAAATTTATAACAGAATGAAATCTGTTGATTTTTTTAGAAAAATACGGTTGGCGACCTTATTTCATTGCCAACATTATTATTTAAGCTTTCATATTTATATCCATACTTATTATGAGCCTTTATTATTCATCATAAATAGAATTACATCACAATTAAATATTGTCTAAATTGAAAAAAGAGTAAAAAAAGATGTTTTTAATGCTTATTTTATTTACCTTATAAATCATATTCATTTTGCTTTAAACTCATTATGTTAGCGAGTAACTAAGTAAGTTCTGATTGCGATTTTATTCCACTAAATCTATATTTACGGTTAATATAGATGGCGATGTACATATGTGGATTATCTATATTTAAATTTAGTAAAATTTATCACCAATTTATCGGGTTGTTTAAGGGTTACAAAACAACCTTTATAACGTACATCGCCGGATGTACACAGAGGATGGACTAGAATTATGAAGAAATCGCTTGTCGCTGTTGGTGTTATCGTCGCACTGGGTGTTGTTTGGACTGGTGCGTCGTGGTACATGGGCAGCAAAATTGAAAGTCGCTTACAGGAAGAAACGAAACTAGCTAATGTCCAATTAGCGCAACTTGCTAAAAATGCACAATTTGGCGCTGATGTTAAACTTGAAATTCGTGACTATAAGAAAGGGGTTTTTACCTCTAATGCAGACTTTGCTGTCGTGATTTCAAAAGATGCTAGTGATGCAGACCAAGAGAAAAAAGTAGAAGAAGTTATCTTCACTACCGATATTGATCATGGTCCATTCCCTCTTTCTGATCTGGCTAAGTTTAATTTAGCACCCAAATTAGCAGCAATGAATAATACGTTAGTCAACAATGATACAACGAAAGAATTATTCAAACTGACTAAAGAGAAATCTATTTTTGATATCCATACTTCTTTAGCATTCGATGGTGGAGTTTCAGGTGAAGCGAAACTAAATCCTATCGATTTTACTGAAAATGGTGACACCGTTAAAACGACGCCTCTAACGGTTGAATTCTCATCAGATAAAGATGCAACAAACTTCACAACCAAAGTTAAAGGTGACCAAGTTGTTGTGACTAAAGAAGGTGAAGAAACTTTCACAATTAAAAATATCGCGGGTTCTGTTGCAGGAACAAAAGTTAATAACGATCAATACTTATTTAATGAGCAGTTATTAAGTTTTGCTGAAATTGCACATACCAGTAAAGACAAAGCGTCTGATTTCTCGCTGAAAGATTTTTCTCTGACAACCAAAAGTGATATCAAAGATAAGCTCTTTAACATCTCTCAAACTTATTACTTTAAGTCACTAAATGTTGCAGGATTCGAATTTGGTGCAGGTAAATTTGGCTATTCAATTGATAAAGCTGATCCAGATGCTATGTTGTTATTAACCAAAGTTTATAACAACTCATTGTTACCGTGGAATAAAAATCATTTCGATAGTTCAGAAATGGTTGAACAAGCCGTTCGTGATGTTCTGGAAAAAGGCTTAGTTTTCCGTATCGATGAAGCCTCTTTAACAAATAAAAGCGGTGCAAGTAAGTTAGCCTTTAACTTAGACTTAAATGCTTTTAACGTTAAAGTATTAGAAAGCCAAGAGAAATCACCAGCAGAGTTATTTAACTATCTGTTTAAAAACATTGATTTCAATGTTGATTTATCTCTTCCAATGTTAGCTGAATTCCGTAACACCACTCAATATCTTGATGCGGCTCGTTACCAAGAAACCGCATTAACAGATGAAGATAAAAAAGAGATCGAAGCAACAACAGCGGCTGATATTGAACAGTTAAAAACTGAGCTACAGCAAAATATCAACCAAATTTCTCAAGACGAGAAAGATGCATTACCACTGATGTTACTGGCTCAAGATGGTAACGCATTAAACATGAAACTGAACTATGCTGCTGATAAATTTACCATGAATGGTAAAACTTATACTTTTGATGAATTTATGGAAGTGACCCAAGCTCCTCAAATGTTAGGTTTAGCAGCAATGTTATTCGGTATGGGCGCATC
The DNA here is from genome assembly GCF_047921575.1 of Proteus sp. TSJ240517. Taxonomy (NCBI): domain Bacteria; kingdom Pseudomonadati; phylum Pseudomonadota; class Gammaproteobacteria; order Enterobacterales; family Morganellaceae; genus Proteus; species Proteus sp. TSJ240517. Next base: position 223,926 of record NZ_JBLRMH010000001.1, on the reverse strand, counting down.
ATCTTATGATTACGATGATTCTGATTATTCAGAAGAAGGTTATCAAGAAGAAATCACTGAAGATCCAGCTATTATCGAAGAACAAGAAATCTTAATTCCTGAGCAACCAGCACAAGCTCAATAATTAACTTTTTGTTAGAACGGTACGTTGTTAAAATAATCATCGGTTAAAACAATAATCTGGTAAAAAATAAATAAACACCCCATTTGTGAATAACATAATGGGGTGTTTTTTTAGCATCGTATTTTAATTAACAATCGCGATCTCTAACCAGAATATGGTGATTGTTCCATTCCTCTTTGCAACAAGAATCAATGGCTTTATTAACTATTCCAGCAAGCGTATTTACTGTTGACATAATAGACGTGAATTGTGCGCAGACCTGACTACAGCTAGATGTTTTTTCATTCGGCTTAGGAATGTTCGGTAGTGTCAAACTATCACAGAGAATTTCTTGTAATACTAAAGAGAAATTCGCAATGCCTGTGGTGTAAATATACGAGCGTCCCCCTGTTTGCTCCGCTAAACGTATATACTCTTTTGTTACGCGATCTCTATCAGCCACACTTGGGAAACGATCGAGGTTCGTTGCACTATCGTCTGGCGTTCCTTGGTAGGTATATACTTTGACTTTTTCTTGTTGGGCAACAGCAATCGCTTCGTCATTTTTTATCTTTGCCGCGTTGGTCAATATACCTCCGCCACCTTCCATACCTTCATCACCCAAAACAAAAACAGCACGACGAGCACCATCACGCCAATCAAAATGCTTACTTAAATCAATCACTGCACGACATAAATCTTCTTTATTACCCGCGTGATCACGCCCATCAGCCTCTTTAAAAGGCTTTCTTGCCTGTAAGCGACTTTCAGGTACGCCTAGCGCTTTTAAATAGTCACTAGCTGATTGATCAAATTTAGTATCATCCCATGTACCTTCAATACCTAAAAAAGTCACCCGAAGTTTTGATGGGCAATTTTCCAGTGCTTTTTGTATTGCAATATCAATATCTTTACTTAAATCTGACGACTCATCAGACATAGAACCACTGGTATCAATCACGACAACTAAATCTAACGCAATCGTGCCATCACCCGTAACGACTTGTGAGCCATAACTAAGATTATTTGCGGATGAAGGCGGAAGTATTTTGGACATTAATTGGTGTTGTATATTATCATTTTTCTTTTCAAAACTAAAATCAGAATTCTCATTCATATTATATGCCTTAATTTAAAATAATTAGGTTTCTATTAAAAAATCATTGTGGAAATAATTACATTCAGTTGAATATATTTATTTAACAGCAATCTATTATGGCGTTAATTCCCTATTCTTTACCCCTTATTTAATAAAAGAGATATTTTATTTTTTAGTTCTATTTTATTTATATAAATTCAAGAAAAAACAAACTTTGTTATTTTTATAAAAATAATCTTTTCATTCTTTATTCAATTGCTTTAACCCGTGACAAACAAGCCACCTATTAAAGCAAACCATAACAAAATGATATTTCAGTTATTTTTTTATTCATTTCCCCCTTTCAAACCTATCAAAATAACTGATAAGACATTTCAATTATAATGATAAATATTTTTAAACTTAATTTTTAATGTATCAATTAACCTGATAATACACGTCAATTACATTGAATATTGTAGCTAATAAATAAACACGTCTTTTTCCCATTTTTTATTTTTTAACTTAAAATTGAGAAAAAACTGCATTTTCAGTTTTAAAAATAGCCAATTTAAGTTTATTTATTAGTGAATAAAATAAAAATCAGTCATAATTATCTGCAACTCATTTATATTTACCCGATTATAAGAAAATCACTATAAACGATAGATTTTCATTATTTCTATTAAAAGGAAAATAACGCGTGATTGACACACAGTTGCCTTTAACCGATTTACATCGCCATTTAGATGGTAATATCCGCCCTCAAACTATTTTAGAGTTAGCAAAACAACATAATATTGCGCTACCAGCTTATGAATTAGAAGCATTGCGCCCTCATGTACAAATTACAAAAAATGAGCCAAGCCTTGTTAGCTTTTTACAAAAATTAGATTGGGGTGTGGCGGTTTTAGCTGATTTAGACGCATGTCATCGTGTTGCTTATGAAAACGTAGTAGATGTGGTTAATGCTGGTATCGATTACGCTGAGCTGCGATTCTCACCTTATTATATGGCAATGAAACATCAATTACCGGTTGAAGGTGTCGTGGAAGCCATTGTTGATGGTGTACAAAGCGCACGACAATCACACGATGTAGATGTTCGTTTAATCGGTATTTTAAGCCGTACCTTTGGTGAAAACGCCTGCCAACAAGAATTAAATGGCTTACTAAAACATCAAGATAAAATTACAGCGCTTGATTTAGCCGGTGATGAATTAGGTTTTCCTGGTCATTTATTCCAACCTCATTTTAATCGTGCTCGTGATACTGGCTGGAATATTACGGTTCATGCTGGTGAAGCGGCGGGTGCAGAAAGTATCTGGCATGCCATTAAAGAATTGGGTGCAAGTCGTATTGGTCATGGTGTTAAAGCGATTGAAGATCCACGCTTAATGGATTACCTTGCCGAGCATCAAATTGGTATTGAGTCTTGCTTAACGTCAAATATTCAAACTAGTACTATCAATTCGTTAGCAGAGCATCCTTTAAAAACATTTTTAGAGCATGGCATTATTGCCTCTCTTAATACCGATGATCCTGCGGTTGAGGGTATTGAGCTAAAACACGAATATACCGTTGCGGCGCCTGCTGCTGGATTAACGCCAGAGCAAATCCGCCAAACACAGATTAATGGCTTAAGAATGGCATTTATTAGCCAAGCAGAACGTGACGCATTAATTAAGAAAGTAAGCTCACGTTAATATTTGATCGCTTTTTGATTAAAACCACCTGTTTATCAGGTGGTTTTTTATATTTATTGAAAATGGATGGAATGATTAATGGCTCTTAGGCTAGAATTAATTTTCAAGGGGCTATTAATCATTAAGGAAAAGCTATGTGGAATATTCATCCGACAAGAGGTCAATATAAATTATTAGCACAATATCTATCACCAATTGATGCTTCTATTGAAGCAGGTTTTCTTCAATCAGAAGGCATTGATGCGATCCTTTTAGATGAAAATATTGTTTGGAATAACCAAGTTTATGCTCAAGCGACTGGGGGGGTAAAATTACTCGTCAACTATAAAGAATTTGAGCAAGCACAGACAATGCTTAATGAACTTTACCAAGGCAAATATAATATCAACGATCAGTTAGAACCCATCGATTGTGAATTAAAGGTTGATGTGAAAAATAATAAATCTGACTATTTAAATATGGGGCTTGTATTTTTAGTCTTTTTTACACTGGGTTTAGCCCTTCCGTTTAAATCAAAATATCAATCGCTATCAGACAAAAAAGAGAATAAAGAAAAAGCTCAATAAATAAAAAAGCACCGATTAATTGTTAAATCGATGCCGTTTTTCCTAATGAACCCAATAATCAATATTCACTTAACGTTATTGTATCCACCAGCTTAAATTCATTATTTTTTCTCTGCTCTTTTACCTTGATTGGCATAGCGCTGCGCTAACACAGCACAAACCATTAATTGGATCTGATGGAATATCATTAATGGCAATAACATTACCCCAACAGTTGCTGCTGGAAATAACACATTCGCCATAGGCACACCATTTGCTAAGCTCTTTTTAGATCCACAAAAAACAATAGTGATTTCATCTTCTTTATTAAAACCAAGCAATCTTGCACTGTACACGTTCACAAAAATAACAATCGCTAACAGAATACAACTCACTCCTGCAATCGTTAATAGTGACCAACCGTCAATTTTATGCCAGATCCCTTCAACAACCGCCTCACTAAACGCCACATAAACCACCAGCAAAATAGAAGAACGATCCGTTCTATTAACTAATTTCTTATGCTTATCAACCCAACGACCAATTAAAGGGCGTGATAAGTGACCAATAATAAAAGGCACCATCAATTGCAGTAAGATCGATTGAATCGCCCCAGCAGTATCAAAATCATTCGCAGAGCCTTGCGTTTGCATTAAAAAACCGACTAATACGGGTGAAAGAAAAACACCCAGAATACTAGATGCAGATGCACTACAAATAGCAGCTGCGACATTTCCCCCTGCCACAGAAGTAAAGGCAATGGCAGATTGAACCGTCGCTGGTAACGCACAAAGATATAAAAAACCCATATAGACAGTGGGTGACATCCATTCGGGCACAATAACTTGTAATCCGAGCCCCAAAATAGGGAAAAGAATAAAGGTACTGGTAAATACAGTAAGATGTAAACGCCAATGTCCAAGTCCTGCTAATATCGCCTCTCTAGAAAGCTTCGCACCATGCAAGAAGAACAGCAATGCTATCGCACCGGTCGTAAGATATTGGAACAAGACTTTAATATCACCTTGTGCGGGTAGTAGCGTTGCTAGCGTCACCACACAAATCATTATCATGAGAAAAGGATCGAGTTTTAATTTTTGCCACCAAGACATTAGATTTAGCGCTCCCTTTGGCTTATAGCGTAATAGTTTGTTTTAAACGATTAGAAATTTCGCCAGCTTCAATCAAACGCATAATGGCTGTTGCTTGTATTGGCGTAACAGGGTTTTCTTCACCCAATGTAATTGCACGATAAATTTGTTGGTAATAAGCGGGGTAATCACCAGAGAGTGTTGCCAGTGTTGTTGTCTCTAACTCTCCAGAATCTGACAGTGTTGTTAATTCACCATCACTATTATCCATTCCCCAATTATATGTTTGGTTAGGAAGATAACCTGCTTTTAAGGCATCTTCTTGGGTATCTAAACCATACTTAACATAACTTCCTTTTGTCCCATGAATAGCAAAAATAGGTGTTGGAGACGCAACTAACATAGAAGCATGAAGAACAACTCTAAGATTTTCATATTCTAGTAATGCATGAAAGTAATCGGCATTTTTTGCATTAGGGCGTAACTGAGCAATATCAGCAGTAATCGCTTTAGGTTCACCAAATAAACAAATCGCTTGGTCAAGAACATGAGGAGCGAGATCGTACCAAAGCCCGCCTCCAATTCCGGCATCTTCTCGCCAACGTTGACGTACAGTTGGGCGAAAACGATCAAAATGCGCTTCGTATGCACTAACTTCACCGAGTGTTTTATCAGCTAAAAGCTTTTTAACGGTTAAAAAGCCTGAATCCCAACGACGATTATGAAAGACGGAAAGAAGTTTACCAGCATCTGTTGCTTGCTGAGTTAATTTTTCAGCTTCTTCCAGTGTCAGTGTAAACGGTTTATCAACAATAACATGTTTACCTTTTGCCAGAGCCTGTGAAGCCAGTGAATAGTGAGTATTATTTGGCGTTGGAATAATGATTAAGTCTATTGAGGGATCATTAATAAGTGCTTGAGGATCTGCATAAACCGTAATGTGAGGAAAATCTTGTTTAACTTTATTTTCATCAGAGCTTGAAATTGCACTAAGATTTAAGCCTTCGGTTGTTGTTATTAGCGGAGCATGAAAGGTTTTACTTGCATAGCCATATCCGATAATTCCAACATTGAGTTTAATTGTCATCACCCTATCCTATTTTTATATGTTTTTTTATTAACAAAAATCACTTTCACTTTTGTAGCTAAATAAATAATAACAAAGTTTGTGATAATATCTCGTTTAGTTCTGTACACAGGTAGGAATAATTAATTAATGAAATTTGATCTCAAAGCAAACACGTCGAATAACCATTCAGGCAAAGCGCCGATTACAGGATGGTTGCTTGCGCCATTGGCGTATATGATTTTGTCGATTATTGGCTCTGGATTGATGTCAGTTCTCTATGTTATTAAATATTTTTCAGATTTTTCGATCCTCCACCAGCTTCCTTTTCATTTGATCTCTAGTTGGTATCTTTCTGCATTAACAACATGGGTGATGTTTGCCTTTACGTTATATCTGTTAAGACAATTTTTTTATCGCGCTCAAAATTTTCCACGACTATTTATTTTGTGGTTATTGATTAACTTACTCTTAGCCATTAAAAGCTTTGGTTTTGCTCCTGTTGACGATCAAACAGCGTTAAAATCCCTTCTATGGTCGGTCTTCTCGACAGTCTGTTTTGTGCCTTATATCAAGTATGCTAAGCGTGTTCGTGAAACTTTCACACAACTTCGATAACTTCACACCTTTACCCTTGATATTATATACGCTTGTTTAGCCTCTTTATTTCTGGAGGCTTTTTGTTTCTCTGTTTAACAATTTTGGCATAACAATGACTGATTACTTGCTTCTATTCGTCGGCACCGTATTGGTGAATAACTTTGTACTCGTCAAATTCCTGGGTTTATGCCCATTTATGGGTGTATCAAAAAAATTAGAAACCGCGATTGGTATGGGATTTGCGACGACCTTTGTTATGACACTCGCCTCGATTAGTTCTTGGCTGATGGATAATTTTATTTTAGTCCCTTTGGACTTACTTTATTTACGCACACTGAGCTTTATCTTAGTTATTGCAGTAGTTGTACAATTCACTGAAATGGTCGTAAGAAAAACAAGCCCGACACTCTATCGTTTGTTAGGGATCTTCTTACCTTTAATTACCACAAACTGTGCCGTCTTAGGTGTTGCGTTATTAAATATCAATCAAGCCCACACCTTTATGCAATCTGCCGTTTATGGTTTTGGTGCAGCCGTCGGTTTCTCTCTTGTAATGGTATTATTTGCCGCCATTAGAGAACGATTAGCGGTCGCCAATGTACCCGCGCCATTTAAAGGTGCTTCAATCGGTTTAATTACCGCAGGTTTAATGTCTCTTGCCTTTATGGGTTTTAGTGGTTTGGTGAAACTGTAATGAATTCTTTATGGATAGCAATTGGCGTACTGGGTGCGCTAGGTCTTATCTTTGGGCTAATTTTGGGCTATTCCGCACGTCGTTTTAAAGTGGAAGAAGATCCTATTGTCGAAAAAATTGACGCGATATTACCACAAAGCCAATGCGGACAATGTGGTCATCCTGGTTGTCGTCCTTATGCCGATGCAGTCGCAAACAATGGTGAAATGATTAACCGTTGTGCGCCGGGTGGCGAACAAGTGATGTTAAAAATCGCGGAGTTGATGGGTGTTGATCCTCAACCGCTTGATGGTGACGAAGAAGCATTAAATCCAATTAGAAAAGTCGCCTTAATCGATGAAGATAACTGCATAGGATGTACTAAGTGTATTCAAGCATGCCCTGTTGATGCCATTGTGGGCGCAACACGAGCTATGCACACCGTTATTGAAGACTTATGTACGGGCTGTGACTTATGTGTTCCTCCTTGCCCTACTGATTGTATAACCTTGATTCCTGTCAAAGTCACAACCTCGAACTGGAAATGGGATTTAAACACAATCCCTGTTAAAAACATTCCAGCAGAGCCTGAAGAAACACCTGAAGATGAACCGTCATTAAAGGCGGAGGATAGCGCTCATGTTTAATCTCTTTTCGTTATTTAAAAAAGATAAAATCTGGGATTTTAAAGGCGGTATTCATCCTCCTGAAATGAAATTACAGTCAAGTCGTACACCCATACGTATAGCGCAATTACCTGATGAAGTCATTATTCCTATTCATCAGCACTTAGGTGTACCGGGTCAACTTTGTGTCAGCGTAGGTGAGCATGTATTAAAAGGCCAACCCTTAACAAAAGGAGTTGGCAGAACATTACCTGTACATGCATCTATCTCTGGTACCGTTACGGCAATAGAACCTTTTCCAAGTGCTCACCCTTCTGGCTTACCTGAAATTGCAGTAAGGATCCAATCTGATGGTAAAGATGAATGGAGAGAGAAATCACCTATCATTAATTACCAGTTAGAAAGCAGAGAAACATTACTTAGCCGTATTCATGAAGCTGGTATTGCAGGATTAGGCGGTGCGGGATTCCCAACGGCATCAAAATTAAAAGGTGGTGGCGATCTCGTTAAAACACTGATCATCAATGCAGCAGAATGTGAACCTTATATCACCGCTGACGATCGCTTAATGCAAGAACACGCTGATGAAGTAATTGCTGGATGTCAGGTATTAATTCACCTTCTCTCCCCTGATGAAGTATTAATTGGTATTGAAGATAACAAGCCTGAAGCCATTGAGGCATTAAAACAGGCATTAAACGCGATGCCCGATGAAAAACGTATTTTCATTCGTGTTATCCCAACAAAATACCCATCAGGTGGCGCTAAACAACTTACCAAGATCTTAACGGGTAAAGAAGTTCCATCGGGAGGTCGTTCATCTGACATTGGCGTTTTGATGCAAAACGTAGGTACTGTTGTCGCGATCAAACGCGCAATTATCGATGATGAACCTTTAATTGAGCGTGTCGTCACCGTTACAGGTAATGGCGCCAAAACACCGGGTAACTTCTGGGCACGTTTAGGTACACCGATTTACTCGTTATTAAAACAAGCGGGCTTTGTAGCAGGCTCTGAACAAATGGTGATTATGGGTGGGCCATTAATGGGCTTTACCTTACCAGACTTAAATGCCCCTGTTGTTAAGATAACGAACTGCCTACTTATCCCTTCAGCTGAAGAGATGGATACAGATAACCTTGAAGAAGCCTGTATCCGTTGTGGCCATTGTGTTGATGCTTGCCCTAGTGGTTTATTACCTCAACAACTTTACTGGTTTAGTAAAGGTAAAGAGCATGAGAAAGCGCAACAACATAATTTATTTGATTGTATTGAGTGTGGTGCATGTGCGTTTGTTTGCCCAAGTAATATTCCACTAGTTCAATACTACCGCCAAGAAAAAGCAGAAATACGTGAAATTGATGCGGAAGCAAAACGCGCGACTGAAGCCAAAGCACGTTTTGAAGCGAAAAAAATACGTATGGAGCGAGAAAAACTTGAACGTGAAGCAAGACATCAACGTGCCGCAGTTAAACTTGACGATGAAGAGCACAGTGAAGTTCAATCCGCACTTTCTCGCGTAAAAGCGAAACAAAGTATCGGCAAAATTATTTCTGTTAAAGCAGGTGAAGAGCCAGATAATGCAGCCGCTATTGCCGCACGTAAAAAACGTAAAGAAGAAGTCAGAGCAAAACAGGCTGCTAAATTAGCACAGCAAAAAACACTAGAAGCGTCAAGTGAAAATACAGCGAGTGAGAGCGAAGATGCTGACCCACGTAAAGCCGCTGTCGCTGCCGCATTGGCTCGTGTTAAAGCTAAGAAAGCTCAACAAGCTGCTGAAGCCATATCAACCGTAGAAACCCCAATTGAAAACATCGAGGCTGAAGAAGTTGATCCTCGTAAGGCTGCTGTCGCTGCCGCACTGGCTCGTGTTAAAGCTAAGAAAGCTCAACAAGCTTCTCAATCATCAACCGTAGAAGCGCCTGTTCAAAGTGCTGAAGCGGAAGATGTCGATCCGCGCAAAGCCGCTGTCGCTGCCGCATTGGCTCGTGTTAAAGCTAAGAAAGCTCAACAAGCTTCTCAATCATCAAGCGTAGAAGCGCCTGTTCAAAGTGCTGAAGCGGAAGATGTCGATCCGCGCAAAGCCGCTGTCGCTGCCGCAATTGCCAGAGTAAAAGCCAAAAAAGAAGCCGAACAACGTCGAGCTAATAAAGAAGAAGTTACCTTGGATTAATCACAGATGAAATTCAGACCAAAACAAAATAACAATAGTAAATTAAAAATTGCGAGTTCACCTTTTACGCATAATCAACAGTCCACCAGCCAAGTTATGCTATGGGTAACATTAGCGGCACTTCCGGGGATCTTAAGCCAGATCTATTTCTTTGGCTTAGGAACCATTTACCAAATTGTGTTAGCTATTATCGTGGCGCTTGTTACTGAAACACTTTGCGTAAAGCTCAAAAAAGAAGATCCCTTACTTTATCTGAAAGACAATTCAGCGCTGTTGACTGGTGTATTGCTCGCCATTAGTATTCCGCCTTTAGCGCCATGGTGGATCATTGTTTTAGGTACTTTTGTTGCTATTGTTATCGCAAAACATATTTATGGTGGCTTAGGACAAAATCCATTTAATCCCGCAATGGTGGGTTATGTGGTTTTGCTGATCTCATTCCCAGTACAAATGACATCTTGGATGCCTCCCGTTGAATTACAGGCTGTCTCTTACAATGTCATGGATAGTTTAAGCATCTTCTTTACAGGGCATACCTCTTCTGGCTTAACGCTTGAAGATTTAAGACGTTCTGTCGATGGCATTACACAAGCAACACCTCTTGATAGCTTTAAAACGGGTTTATTAACTCACCCTATTAATGAAGTCTTAGCGACACCTATTTTACAAGGTGAATTTGCAGGCATTGGCTGGCAATGGGTGAATGTCGCTTATTTAGTTGGCGGATTAATCCTGCTTTATAAACGCATTATTAGCTGGCATATCCCTGTTGCGATGATTTCTGTATTAGCACTATGTTCGGTTATTAGCTGGGGTATTGATCCTACGCGTTATTCACAACCGCTATTACAGCTCTTCTCTGGTGCAACAATGTTAGGAGCCTTCTTTATTGCGACTGATCCAGTTAGCGCCTCAACAACCCCTAAGGGGCGTTTAATTTATGCGGGCATGATTGGTTTATTAGTTTGGATTATCCGTGTCTATGGCGGATATCCAGATGCAGTCGCCTTCTCTGTATTGCTTGCCAATATTGCCGTACCGCTCATTGATAGCTATACACGCCCTCGTGTTTACGGACATTAATCCAAGGAGAAAATGATGATCGAAATATTAAAACGTCATGGGTTAACATTAGCTATCTTTGCTGCCTGTACGACAGGCTTAACTGCGGTGGTTTATCACTTAACCGCAGACACCATTGCAGAACAAGTCGCTTTAGAGAAACAAAAATTATTAGATCAGGTGATCCCACAATCAATGTATAACAACGATCTCTCTAAAGATTGTTATCTACTCACGGCACCTGAATTAGGGAATACAAAACCACATAAGCTTTATGTTGCTCGTTTAGACGGTAAACCTGTTGCAGCCGCATTAGAATCTACCGCTCCTGATGGATATTCAGGCGCAATTGAGCTTCTTGTAGGCGCCGACTTTAAAGCAAATGTTCTTGGTGTACGTGTTACTGCTCATAATGAAACACCAGGGTTAGGGGATAAAATTGAAACACGTATTTCTGATTGGATCACGACATTGAGCAATAGATTCATTTCCAGTGAAAACGATCCGCACTGGGCAGTAAAAAAAGATGGTGGCGATTTTGATCAATTCACGGGCGCGACGATCACCCCTCGCGCTGTTGTTAACTCATCAAAGCGCACTGCTTGGCTAATACAATCTTTACCAGAGAAGTTGGATACACTTCCTGTCTGTGAGGCGAATTAAGATGAACTCTATCAAAACGCTATTTTCACAAGGGTTATGGACCAATAACTCAGCTTTAGTTCAACTACTGGGTTTATGTCCTTTACTTGCTGTTTCTTCTACTGCCACTAACGCATTAGGCTTAGGGCTTGCAACAACATTAGTGCTCTTTTGTACTAATGTGGCGGTTTCAAGTTTACGTCGTTGGGTTCCTTCTGAAATTCGAATCCCAATTTATGTTATGATAATTGCGTCTGTCGTCAGTGCTGTGCAATTACTAATCAATGCGTATGCTTACGGCTTATATCAATCTTTAGGGATCTTTATTCCATTGATCGTCACTAACTGTATTGTTATTGGTCGTGCTGAAGCGTTTGCCGCTAAAAATGAAGTCTTTCCTTCCGCTATTGATGGTTTAGCAATGGGATTAGGCGCAACCGCGGCACTCTTTGTTTTAGGTGCAATACGTGAAATTTTAGGTAACGGCACATTATTTGATGGTGCAGATTTACTATTAGGTGAATGGGCGCAAGTATTAAGAATTGAGATAGTACATTTAGACTCACCCTTCTTACTTGCCATTTTGCCACCGGGTGCTTTTATCGGCTTAGGCTTTATGTTAGCAGCAAAATACCTGATCGATGAAAGACAGAAAAAGCGCAGCACTTTGACAACGAAAACTTACGAAAAAGAACAAGGCTGTGGTAGTCATATCGTCAAAAATTAATTTGTGAGCATAATGAATCAAGCAAAACGTATTGAAATTCTAACTCGGTTGCGTGATGACAATCCGCAACCTACGACAGAGCTAAAATTTGACTCTCCGTTTGAACTATTGATCTCCGTGTTACTCTCTGCACAAGCAACCGATGTGAGTGTAAATAAAGCAACAGCCAAGCTTTACCCCGTTGCCAATACACCACAGGCAATACTGAATTTAGGCGTTGATGGTCTTAAGAAATACATTAAAACCATCGGCCTCTATAATACTAAAGCTGAAAATGTGATTAAGACGTGTCAAATCTTAGTTGATAAACATAACAGTGAAGTACCTGAAAACAGAGAAGCCCTAGAAGCCTTACCCGGTGTCGGTCGTAAAACTGCCAATGTCGTTTTAAACACGGCATTTGGCTGGCCAACAATCGCTGTCGATACACATATCTTTAGAGTGAGTAATCGGACAGGTTTTGCCCCAGGTAAAAATGTCAATGAAGTCGAACAAAAACTGTTAAAGGTTGTTCCGGCAGAATTTAAGGTTGATTGTCACCATTGGCTTATTCTTCATGGTCGTTATACCTGCATTGCACGAAAACCACGGTGTGGCTCTTGTATTATCGAAGATCTTTGTGAATTTAAAGAAAAAACAGATCCCGAGTGAAAATTTGTCGATTTGTCTGTTTTTATGATGCGATATTACTTGCGTCACTACACACAATCGAATAAAACTATTGCCCACTTTTATTATTAAAACTGCCGACTTTCCGGAAAAATATGTTTCAAGACAATCCGCTGCTTGCACAGCTAAAACAGCAACTCCATGCCCAAACACCGCGCGTGGAAGGCCTTGTAAAGGGAACAGATAAAGGCTTTGGCTTCCTTGAAGTTGATGGTCAGAAAAGCTATTTTATTCCCCCTCCGCAAATGAAAAAAGTGATGCACGGCGACAGAGTTATTGCAGCCGTTCATACAAACGGCGATAAAGAGTCGGTTGAACCCGAAGAATTGGTCGAACCTTTCTTAACGCGTTTTGTTGGTCGTATTCAGAAAAAAGAAGGTGATAACCGTCTGTGGATAGTACCTGATCACCCTCTCTTAAAAGATGCTATTCCTTGCCGTCCTGCTCAAGGCTTAACACATAGCTTTGTTGATCAAGATTGGGCTGTTGCCGTAATGCGTCGTCACCCACTTAATAAAGGTGATAAAGGTTTTCAGGCTGAAATTACAGACTATATTACCGATAAAGACGATCACTTTGCGCCTTGGTGGGTAACCTTAATGCGTCATCAGCTTGAACGTGATGCGCCTGAAATGGGTGACGAAGCGCTCACATTACATGACACTTTACCTCGTGAAGATCTGACTTCTCTCTCCTTTGTCACTATTGATAGTGCATCAACAGAAGATATGGATGACGCCCTCTTTATTCGTAAAGAAGAGAACGGTCAACTCACACTCTTTATCGCTATTGCAGATCCAACCGCTTATATTCTGCCTAATAGTGAATTAGATAAAATTGCCGCACAACGTGCGCTAACTAACTATCTGCCAGGCTTTAATATCCCAATGTTGCCTCGCGAACTGTCAGACAATATTTGCTCATTACGTCCTAATGAGAAACGTCCTGCATTAGTTTGCCAAGTGAGTATTACCGAAGATGGCTCATTGCTTGAAGATATTCACTTCTATTCTGCGTGGGTAGAATCAAAAGCCAAGCTAGTTTATGACCATATTTCAGATTGGTTAGAAGGTGAAAATACCCAATGGCAACCTGAAAATGAGATTGTTCATGAGCAAGTGATGTTATTAAAAGAGATGTGTGAAAAACGTCATGAATGGCGTGAAAAACATGCTCTGGTCTTTAAAGAACGCCCTGATTACCGTTTTATTCTTGATGAAGGTGGCAATGTTTTAGATATCGTTGCAGAAAAACGCCGTATCGCAAACCGTATTGTTGAAGAAGCGATGATCACCGCCAATATCTGTGCGGCAAAAGTACTGGCGAAAAACTTAGGTTTTGGCGTTTACAACGTTCATACAGGCTTTGATCCACTTTATATCGATCAAGTTGTGCAGACATTAAAAGATAACGGTATTGAAACTACATCTGAAAGTTTATTAACGCTTGAAGGTTTCTGCCAATTGCGTCGTGAGCTTGATAATCAGCCAAATCAATTCCTTGATAGCCGTATTCGCCGCTTCCAAAACTTTGCTGAAATCAAAGCTGAGCCAGGTCCTCACTTTGGTTTAGGATTAGAAGCTTACGCAACATGGACTTCACCAATTCGTAAGTACAGTGATATTTTAAATCACCGTTTGCTTAAAGCGATTATCAGCAAAGAAAGTGCTGAAAAACCACAAGAAGAAGATGGTATTCGTATTGCAGAGCGTCGCCGCGCTAATCGTATGGCCGAACGCGATGTGGGTGATTGGTTATATGCGCGTTTCTTAAAACCTTTTGCTGGCACTGAAACACCATTTAATGCAGAAATTATCGATATTACTCGTGGTGGTGTTCGTGTTCGTCTAGTTGAAAATGGTGCTGTTGCCTTTATTCCTGCGCCATTCTTACATGCTGTACGTGATGAAATTCAATGTAGCCAAGAAACAGGCACCGTCATTGTGAAAGGTGAAACTGCTTATAAACTCAATGATATCATTCCTGTACGCATTGAAGATGTGAAGCTGGAAACACGCAATATCGTTGCTCGCCCTATCTAATAGGACTTAAATCGGTATACAATGAGGCTGATAGTTCACTTAGAGCTATCGGCTTTTTTTATATCTCTTATTTTTGTTAGTGATAATGAATGCAAAAAAAATAGGTGACATTGTCACCTATAATCGTACTTATGGATTTCGCTGTTTTCTTAATAATTAATCAGGGTGACCAGTGATCGTGATTTTAGTGCCTTTCTTATCTTCTTCTAACACAAACTCCGTAAAACCACCTGAAAACTGTTGCTCTATCATTAATTTCTTCGGATTTTCCCATTTATAATCAACAGAAACACCGTCTTTTGTATATTCTTTTTGGATGTTATTGTTCACTTTAATGGTTTTTACAAGATAATCTTCATCGTGTTCATTGACATATTTTTTATATGCATCTGCAATTGAAAGCCCAGCATAAACACAATGTGTTATTGCGCCATTCTCATAAACTTCATCCATGGTCTGTTTTGGTGAAGAACAATATTTGTTATGAACAATTATTTTATCCGCAGTCGTTTCTGCAAAAAGCGCAGAAGAATATAATAGTGCAACAATCATCAAGTACGCTTTCATAAAATACCTTTTAAAAGACATCTATTAGTGACAATAAAAAAATGCGCTAATCTCAATAGAAAATCAGCGCATTATCATTCATTTCATTGCTATCTAGCTAGTTAAATCAGCCACCAGCAAGTTTAACCTTCATTCCTTTAGCTTCTAATAGCGATTTAATTAAATCACGTTTATCACCTTGGATCTCAATTAAACCGTCTTTGACACTCCCACCACAGCCACATTTTTTCTTCAGTTCAGCCGCAAGTTTAGCTAACTCTGCATCATCCAGATCAATACCTGAAACAACGCATACACCTTTGCCTTTACGTCCACTAGTTTGGCGCTGAATACGCACAATACCATCACCAGCAGGACGTACTGGCTTTTGTTCTTCTTCTTTTATGCGACCCGTATCTGTGGAATAAACCAAACGAGAGTTATTATCCATTTACATACCTTGTATAGAACGATTAATTTGTTGCAATGTTTCATGAGGGTTATCGCTACGAGTAATAGGACGACCAATCACCATATAATCAACGCCTGCCGCAATGGCTTGCTCTGGTGTCATTACACGACGCTGATCGCCAACATCACTTCCTGCTGGACGAATACCCGGAGTGACTAATAAGAAATCATCACCACAAACTTGTTTAAAACGTGTTGCTTCATGTGCAGAGCAGACGACACCATCAAGACCACAAGATTTTGTCAGTAACGCTAAACGTTCTGCTTGTTCTGCGGGCGTCAATGTTATTCCCAATTCAATTAAATCAGATTGATCCATACTGGTAAGTACAGTCACTGCCGTTAAAAGTGGCGCGTCTTTACCAAAAGCAGCAAGACTCTCTTTAGCCGCACGCATCATACGACCGCCACCACTCGCGTGTACATTAACCATCCATACACCTAAATCAGCAGCGGCTGCAACGGCTCTTGCAACAGTATTGGGAATATCATGGAATTTTAAATCGAGGAAAATATCAAACCCTTCTTTTTGTAATTGAGTCACAAACTGAGATCCAAAACGGGTAAACATCTCCTTACCAATTTTTAAACGACAAGATAAGGGATCGATACGCTGTGCAAAGTCTAATGCACTTTTTTGGTCTTCATAGTCTAGTGCCACAATAACGGGCGCGCAGGTAAGCTCGGGCGATTTTTTATCACAATGAAATGACATTTTAGGGCCTTTATTTATAGAGAGACTATTAAAAAAGTGACATCGTCACTGACCATCTAAACCGCGAATAGGTTTAACGGTATCCCATGAACGACAGGATGGACAATGCCAATATAATGCATGAGAGGTAAAACCACATTTATGGCAACGATAATCTGGTTTCGTGCGAATTTGTTCACCAACCATATAGCGCAATAAGATAAGGCTCTCTTTAGCGCGTCCTTCTTCTGCTTCTGCTAAATGGTAACGCATTAAACGATAGAACAAGCGCATGGTTGGATGACGCTCTAATTGACGATTAATGTATAACTGAGCCGCTTCAATACCTTCTTTAGCTTCAATAATGTCAGCAAGGTAAAGCTCCGCAATCGCACCACAATTACTATCCACACATTGACGTAAATAAGTTTCCCAACGAGCATTATCGTCGCCTTGAGCTTGGAAACATTCAAAAAGCATAGGTAAGGTTTCACTGACCATCTCTTTATCTTGCTCAATAACTTTCATTAAAACATCGATAGCTTTTTGTTTATCATCACGAGCAATATAGATACGACCATACATAATTGAAACACGAGCGCAAAGCGGGTCTGTTTGCCCTGCTTTTTGTAAGAAATTGAGCGCGCTCTCAAGATTATCGCTACTCATTTCTTGTAACGCCAATTCACAATAGAAATGGGCGATTTGCTCTTTAAGCTCGCGTTGTCCCAATTTTACTAATTTTTCAGCCGTTTCTATGGCTTTTCCCCAATCACTGGTTAATTGGTAAATAGCTAACAGCGATTGCAACGCACTTTGGCGAAATTCATGCTCATCAATAAGTTGCTGAAACATATTTTCAGCGCGATCGTAAACACCCGCCGCCACATAGTCACGACCTAACTGTTGAACAGCAAGTAGGCGTTGCTCAAAGGAAAGCGCAGCACTTTCCATTAGCGATTGGTGGATACGAATAGCGCGTTCGACTTCGCCACGAGAGCGGAAAAGATTACCTAAAGTAAGATGAGCTTCAAAAGCAGAGCTATCTTCTTTAAGCATTTCGAGGAAAAGATCAACTGCTTTATCTTGTTGATCAGAAAGTAAAAAGTTAACACCCGCCACATACTCACGTGACAGGCGATCGGCGTTCTGCTGTTTGTCCTGTTGGGCGCCACGGCGCCCCATATACCAGCCGTAAGCCGCAGCGACAGGTAATAACAGAAACAGCAATTCTAGCATCAGCTATCGTCCTTATTTCGTAGCAGAAGCAACCGTTGGGCGACTTTCTTGGTTTTCTTGTTTTGTTTGGGCGCTTTCAAGACGTTTAATTTTACGTTTTGCTCGACCTAGTGATAAGCGTACACGTAGATAAAAAACACCACTTACAATCCAGCCAAGTACAAAACCCATACCAAACAGGGTAGCTAACAAGGTAGAAATACGATATTCACCTTGAGCGATAAGATAATTGAATGTGACTACCTGATCGTTATTTGTGCCTAAAGTCATGGCAATCACCACGATGGCAAGAACAAGAATAACCAAAATAAAAAGTAGGACTTTTTTCACATTATTTCCTTTTTTATTCTCTTTTCTTTAGTAGACAGATAAAGGTAGCATTTTCACTACGCACAAAGAAAGTCATTTCTTAGAATCATCTGATTTTCGTATATTTTTTCATATAAATACTGAAAAAGACATTCTCTCAAAAATAAGGGCTATTGTCAGGGTTTGAGTAATAAACGCCGCTCAATCACCTTAAATGCACACCAAACCAGCACGGTGCTGATAAGAATACCGACAATCACATCAGATGCCCAGTGCATTCCTAATACAATACGCCCTACCGTGACATCAATTCCCCATAATAACCCGAGTGACGCTAAAAAATAATGACGGCACAACATAAAAAGGACAAAAACAAATAATGCGAGTGTCGCTGAAAATAAACTATGACCAGACGGAAAAGCATAACCTGTTTCAGTTTTCCAATATTTAAGTTGCCATTCAGGGACCACAGGTGAGTTGGCTAATCCATTTTGGAGTAATTGTTCTCGCTCAGCTCTTGATACTTGATAAAAAGCTTCAGAGCTAATGTGCAAATTTTCACTAACCCAAACAACATAAGGGCGAGGCTCTTTTACTGTATTTTTAACCGCAACCTTAATTAATTGCCCAATAAATAATGTTGCAATAATTATCACGGCTAATTGAATAAAATGATTACGTTTTAATTTCAACACCATAAAAAGCAATGCTAACAAAACAATAATAGTCACAGCGCCCCAAGGTTTTGCTGCACTATCAGCTATCCATAATGTGCTTATCCCGCCTAAAGGGTGATCAGTAGGTTGCCACTTCCAACCCAATATCAACACAGCACTTGGTATGATTAAGAGCAACATACTACCTAACAGAATCAACTTTGTTACTTGCTTATTCAATATATTGCCTCTTCTTAAATACAAATGTTCTCATCCATTTACAGCTAAAGATTATCAGTATAAACGATGCAAGTTTAGCAATAAATCATTATGCACTCGGCATCAAAATCTGATAATTTGTTGAAGTGTGATTTAATAAGTGTGTGTTATTCATTTCCTTACCTATGAGGCCTGGAAATATTTCAGTGTATTATTTCTCTTTGTTCTCGTTATAAAGTGTATAATCTTGGACGAGAGTATCACCTGAAATTATGAGTCAAAAATAATGAAATTAAGACGTATCGCAGAAGCAAAACTACCGACTCCTTTTGGCGAGTTTTTAATGGTCGGTTTTGAAGAAATCGCAACAGGAAAAGATCATGTCGCTCTAGTTTATGGCGATATTTCAGGCTCAGAGCCCGTATTATCTCGTATTCATTCAGAGTGCCTAACGGGCGATGCCCTATTTAGTTTACGTTGTGATTGTGGTTTCCAACTTGAAGCCGCACTTTCACAAATAAGTAAAGTAGGTCGTGGCGTATTACTTTATCATCGCCAAGAAGGCAGAAATATTGGATTGCTAAATAAAATACGAGCCTATGCGTTACAAGATAAAGGTTTAGATACCGTTGAAGCGAACCTTGAGTTAGGTTTTAAAGCTGACGAACGCGATTTTACCCTTTGTGCTGACATGTATAACCTCTTAGGTGTTCATGAAGTTCGGTTATTAACCAATAATCCGAAGAAAATTGAAATCATGAAAGCCGCAGGAATTAATGTTATCGAGCGAGTTCCTTTGATTGTCGGGCGTAATCCAAGTAATGCACATTATCTTGATACTAAAGCCGATAAAATGGGACATCTTTTATTTAAGAAAGCGCAATAATAAAGTAATAACACAACATTAATTATTTTCAAATCCGAGCCTGAGTTGCTCGGATTTTTTATTTATTCCTTTTATTTTATTACCTTGTAAATTTATTCTTTATCTATTTTTCTTCTCTTACATCTTATTTTTATGTCTTTTTTATCATTAAATTATATCATGTGAAAATTTGTCATATGCGATTTCATTGACTATCTATCTGATTCTAAGTTATTTATTAATAAATAAATTTTGATAGGAATGCATTATGCCATTACATTTTTCTGGTAGGGTTTTCGGCGCGCTTTTATTAGCAGGAGCATTATTGACTGGTTGTGATAATAGCGATAAAAACAGCTATTCAATCAAGGTTGGTGTGATTAATGGTGCTGAACAAGATGTGGCTGAAATTGCCAAAAAAGTCGCAAAAGAAAAATATGGCTTAGAGGTTGAATTGGTAAGTTTCAGCGGTTCTTTATTGCCTAATGATCCCACTGCAAATAAAGAACTTGATGCCAATGTTTTTCAACATCGCCCTTTTCTTGCCCAAGATAATCAATCTCGTGGTTACAATTTAGTGGCTGTCGGTAATACCTTTGTTTTTCCTATGGCGGGCTATTCAACTAAAATCAAACACCCTTCGGAGTTAAAATCAGGCGATACCATTGCAGTTCCTAACGATCCCACCAATTTAGGTCGAGCATTACTGTTACTAGATAAAGAAAAGCTTATTACGCTAAAACCAAACAGTGGTTTATTGCCTACGGCTATCGACATTATTGATAATCCACTTAGGCTTAAAATTATGGAGCTAGAAGGTGCGCAATTACCACGGGTTTTAAACGATCCCAAAGTAACTGTCGCTATTATCAGTACAACTTATATCCAGCAAATTAATTTATCACCGACCAAAGACAGTATTTTTATTGAAGATAAAAACTCTCCTTACACCAATATTATTGTGACAAGAGAAGAGAACAAAGACGCTGATAATGTACGTGATTTTATCAAAGCATATCAATCTCCCGAAGTTGCCACCGCTGCCGAAACCATTTTTAACGGTGGTGCAATTCAAGGCTGGTGATTGTTATTACAAAAAGAAAAGATAAGACAATGCCCCATTATTTTTATAATGGGGCATTGTTATTAATTACGTTACAAAACTAATTAAAGCATATTACGAATAACATAATGCAATATGCCACCATGTTGGAAATAGGCTAATTCAGTTTGAGTATCAATACGGCAACGCGCCATAATAGTTTCAGTACGATTATCTGCAAAAGTAATATTAACCGCGACATCTTGGCTCGGTATTAATGCATTAAGCCCTGTGATCTCAATTTTCTCATCACCTTTTAAGCCCAATGTTTGACGAGATACCCCTTTAGGAAACTCTAAAGGTAAAACTCCCATACCGATTAAGTTAGAACGGTGAATACGCTCAAAAGAGCCTGCAATCACCACACGTACACCTAATAGACGTGTTCCTTTTGCCGCCCAGTCACGGCTAGAGCCTGAACCATATTCACTACCAGCAATAATTGCCAACGGCGTATTTTCTTGCTGATAACGCATTGAAGCATCATAAATAGCCAATATTTCACCAGTTGGAATATGCTTGGTAAAACCACCTTCGATTCCCGGCACCATTTCGTTACGAATACGAATATTGGCAAATGTGCCTCGCATCATGACTTCATGATTACCACGTCTTGAACCATAAGAGTTAAAATCTTTCGGCTCGACACCATGTTCACGCAAATAACGCCCTGCGGGACTATCCGCCTTAATATTACCTGCAGGTGAAATATGATCCGTTGTCACCGAATCACCTAAAATAGCCAAAATACTGGCTTGATGAATATCTTTAATCGGAGCCGGCGTTTTTGACATACCTTCAAAGAAAGGAGGATGTCGAATATAGGTAGAGTCTGGTTGCCAATCATAGACGGGTGTATCTTGTGTTTGCAGTGATTTCCATGTTTCATCGCCTTCAAACACGGCAGAGTACTCTTTATGGAACATCTCTGTTTTAACTTTCTCAACAGCATCTGCAATAGCTTTACTGTCAGGCCAAATATCTTTTAAATAAACGGGAGCACCCTGTTTATCTTTACCTAATGGCTCTTTAGTAAGATCGATATTCATATTTCCTGATAAAGCATAAGCAACCACTAAAGGCGGCGATGCTAACCAGTTGGTTTTCACTAAGGGATGAATTCGACCTTCAAAGTTACGGTTACCAGATAATACAGCCGCAATAGTTAAGTCATTATCTTTAATCGCACTTTCAATCGGTGCTAATAAAGGCCCAGAGTTGCCAATACATGTTGTGCAACCATATCCCACAAGATTAAACCCTAACTTATCCAGATAAGGCGTTAATCCTGCTAGATTAAGATAATCCGTGACGACTTTAGAGCCAGGAGCCAAAGAAGACTTAACCCAAGGTTTACGCTGCAATCCTTTTTCTACCGCATTTTTAGCGAGTAATCCTGCTGCCATTAAGACATTAGGGTTTGATGTGTTGGTACATGATGTGATCGCCGCAATAACGACGGCACCATCGGTTAACTCAAATACAGGATAATCATCAATTTTTACTTGAGGAAACTGCGCCAGTGGTTTCTTATTGGTTTCAAGATCTACAGCTGCTTTAAATGCCTTAGGTACACTCGGCAGATTAACTCTATCTTGAGGGCGTTTAGGCCCTGCAAGACTCGCTTCAACGGTTCCCATATCTAACGATAATGTTGACGTAAAGATAGGTTCATCACCTGTATGTCGCCATAAACCTTGCTCTTTGCTATAAGCTTCAACAAGTGCAATTTCTTGTTCTTCACGCCCTGTTAAACGCAAATAATCAAGGGTGATCTCATCTATTGGGAAGAATCCACAGGTCGCGCCATACTCTGGCGACATATTCGCTATTGTTGCACGATCAGCTAAAGGTAATGACGCTAAACCATCACCATAGAACTCCACAAATTTACCCACAACACCATGAGAACGTAACATCTGTGTGACGGTTAATACCAAATCAGTTGCCGTGATCCCTTCACGTAATTTTCCTGTCAATTTAAAGCCAACAACATCTGGAATTAGCATGGAGATAGGTTGTCCTAACATTGCAGCTTCTGCTTCAATGCCTCCTACACCCCAACCTAAAACACCAAGACCATTTATCATTGTGGTGTGAGAATCTGTGCCGACTAAGGTATCAGGATAAGCCACATGACGCCCATTTTGCACCTCAGACCAAATAGCTTTACCTAAGTACTCCAAGTTTACCTGATGGCAAATTCCTGTCCCTGGCGGCACGACACGAAAGCGTTCAAAGGATTGCTGCCCCCAACGTAAAAAAAGGTAGCGTTCATAGTTACGCTCCATTTCAATTTCCACGTTTTCAGCAAACGCATTTTTACTGGCATATTCATCAACCATAACAGAGTGGTCAATAACCAAATCTACGGGTGATAATGGATTAACTTTATCCACTTGCCCGCCCAAAGATTTCACAGCTTCACGCATAGCCGCTAAATCAACAACCGCAGGCACACCTGTAAAATCTTGCATAAGTACCCTTGTAGGTCGATATGCAATTTCTCGCGATGCATGTGCTGTTTTTTGCCACTCAACGAGTGCCTTAATATCCTCGTCAACAACAGTATCATTGTCGAGATAACGCACTAAGTTTTCTAGTAACACCTTCAGAGACTTAGGAAGACGGGTAATATCGCCTAATTGGCGGGCAACTTCTGAAAGACGGTAGTACTCATATTCTTGAGATCCGACTAAGAGCGTGGAATGGCTCTCTTTTTTCAAACGTAACGACATAGCTCCTCCTTCTTATTTTTATACTGACAGCATGTTTAAACCATCAAAATAGGTAAGGTTATTTATTAAACATATCATATAACGCCGAATTTCGCTTAAAGACCACACAATTTGTTAACGTAATGTTATGGGTGTCATAGTGTTAATAAATTTTAATCTCAGGATTTTCGCTTAATTAGGATTTAATGGTGGAGGTATGACTACGTAAGGATAACTTTTATGAGTAATAAACAATCTGATTTACTTAAAAATATT
The DNA here is from genome assembly GCF_047921575.1 of Proteus sp. TSJ240517. Classification (NCBI taxonomy): domain Bacteria; kingdom Pseudomonadati; phylum Pseudomonadota; class Gammaproteobacteria; order Enterobacterales; family Morganellaceae; genus Proteus; species Proteus sp. TSJ240517. Next base: position 200,030 of record NZ_JBLRMH010000001.1, on the reverse strand, counting down.
ATGAATGCGGATCGCTATTTTGCAGAACCTATTACACCTCCTTTTCCGCAAACCTTATCGATGAATGCATTACATTCTCAAAATATAAAAGATACCGAAGGCTTAGTGCAATTTATCATCGCGTCACCAAAACCTTTTGAGCCTTCCGAAATAGAAAAAATGTCACAACTTAAAAATATCCAAATTGGACTCATTTCTATTATGGCAAACCATCTTGCCGCATTAAAAAAAGAGGATAATGAAGCCTATTATCGCCCCGAACATTGGTTAGATACGCTCAACCATTTACCCCTTCTAGGACACAATAAAATAGAAACAAAAAAACTTCATAAGCAAACCTTTGATTTTTCTGTTGCTCAAGCGTTTATTCAATTATTACTAGGAGCTGCAATCAATGCCACCTCTCCTGCACTTGGAGAATTTATTGATTTTTTACGTACCCAAGGACAAAAAATAGAAATCGGCTTACGAAACTCATTAGACAGCTATCAAACGATAACTATTGCGGGGATCACGGAGATACTCAATCATAATAATCATCTTATTTTTGTTCCAAAGCTGAAAATTTTGAGCCTACGTTTTTCTTATCAATCAGCAAAAATGCTACTCGCCAGTTGTATCGGTCGTAAATTTACCCTCTCTTTAGAGTACACCACCATTACCTCTGTATTTGATGCTAGTGCACTTGATGATCCACTGATTAATCAGCAGTTTTATGATTTTTTAAACAAGTATCGTCAGCTAAGCATTGCAAAATCAGATGCTTTTTTTAGTGGGGATTTTTATTTGAAATGAGTAATAACAGAAATTAGATTTATGAACACGCTTGAAGGCGGGAATGACCCGCCTTTCAGTATTACACTAATGGTAATTCGATATCTTTAAATAACTCTTCAATCTCTTCGTTAGTTCGCAACACAACAGCTTGCTCAATCAAATTACGCGTAAGATGGGGAGCAAAACGCCACATGAAATCATACATATAGCCACGTAAGAAACCACTACGGCGAAACGCAATTTTAGTGGTGCTATAACTAAACTTATCACGCATATCAATGGCAACTAAATCGCTATCGAGTACAGGATCAAATGCCATGCTGGCAATCACACCAATGCCTAAATGCAGTCTCACATAAGTTTTAATAACATCCGCATCGGTTGCAGTGAAAACAATTTTAGGTTTCAACCCTACTTTACCGAAGGCATCATCAAGATCTGAACGCCCAGTGAACCCCTGGGTATAAGTGACAATATCGTAGTTTGCGAGCTCTTTAAGAGTCACTTCTCGTTTTTGTGCCAGTGGATGATCTTTAGAAACCACCACAATGCGGTTCCAACGATAACAAGGTAGCATCACTAAATCGTTATAAAGATGCAGTGATTCTGTCGCTATTGCAAAATCACTTTTACCTCTGCATACATCTTCAGCAATTTGCGTTGGTGAACCTTGGTTCATATGTAATGAAACATCTGGATAACGCTCAATAAAACCTTTTATTACTGGAGGTAATACATAACGAGCTTGCGTATGCGTTGTTGCAATCGATAGTGAGCCTCTATCTGGATAAGTGTGTTCACCCGCCGCTGATCGAATAGCTTCTGTTTTTGACAAAATCTCTCTAGACAGCCTTACAATTTCTTCACCTGCTGGTGTCACATGCGTTAGATGCTTGCCACTGCGAGAAAATATTTGTATACCTAGCTCATCTTCTAACATGCGAATTTGTTTACTTATTCCCGGTTGAGATGTATACAAACGCTCTGCTGTGGTCGAAACATTTAAATCGTTATTCACCACTTCAACGATATAACGCAACTGTTGTAATTTCATGGAGAGGCTATCCCTTCAACAAAAGACTTATTATTCCGTTATTCTATTTATATTCATATAACTAAAAAGAATAATAAAGATGTAATATATAACCACTATATCACTTATTTCATTTCGGTCTAACGTAATTAATAGTGTTATTTAGGTTTTGTTATATCGAATAGTTATAAGCTATAAATAAGCATAAAAAAAGCCAACCTTATCTGTCAGCTTCTATTTCATAATATTAGTGCCACTAAATTATTTAATCACACTACATACCATTCTTGCACCGTCGTCACTAAGAGCTTGGATCATCAGTCTTAATACAAAAAAGCGACTAACTCTCATTAGTCGCTTTTTTATTTATCACGTAATGCCAATGTTATTTGGTTTTTTCAACCCATTTGCCATCGACATAAAACGCAGACCAACCTGTAGCCTTGCCATCTTTCTCTGAAGAAACATACTGCTGTTTTGTTTTACGACTAAAACGCACAATAGTTGGATTTCCTTCAGGATCAGCCACCGGAGCTTCTGCTAAATAGCGCATTTTCTCTGCTAAACGGTCTTTAAAGCGAACCAGTTCTTCTACTTTTGGTGCACGTGTTTCTCTTGATTTAGGGAACGTGTTTGCGGCCAAGAAGACACCAGCAGCACCGTCTCGTAAGACAAAGTAAGCATCTGATTTTTCGCATAGCAATTCAGGAAGTGGAACAGGATCTTCCTTCGGTGGTGCAATTTCACCGCTTTTTAAGATTTTACGGGTATTTTTACAATCATCATTAGTACAACCCATGTATTTACCAAAACGCCCCATTTTTAGGTGCATTTCAGAACCACATTTATCGCACTCAATAACTGGGCCTTCATAACCTTTTAAGCGGAATTCACCTTCTTCAACTTCATAACCATCACATGCAGGGTTATTACCACAAACATGTAATTTACGATGAGTATCAATCAAGTAACTGTCCATTGCAGTACCACATTTCGGGCAACGGCGACGTGCACGTAATGCGTTAGTTTCTGCATCTTCCCCTTCAAGAATATTTAATAATTCATCTTCAGGGATAAGGTTGATGGTTTGCTTACAACGCTCTTTAGGCGGTAAAGCATAGCCCGAACATCCTAAAAATACGCCTGTTGTCGCCGTTCTAATTCCCATATGACGAGAACAAGTTGGACATTCAATCGACGTGATCACCATTGGATTTGGTCGCATTCCACCTTCTTCAGGATCTTTTTCAGCAACTTCTAATTGCTGACTAAAATCGGTGAAGAATGCATCTAATACCGCTTTCCAGTTTTCTTCATTATTAGCAACATGGTCGAGGTGATCTTCCATTTGCGCAGTAAAATCGTAATTCATTAAATCGCTAAAATTCTCTTCTAAACGATCCGTTACAATCTCACCCATTTTTTCTGCATAAAAACGACGGTTTTCAACTTTCACATAACCACGATCTTGAATAGTGGAAATGATAGAAGCATACGTTGAAGGGCGACCAATACCGCGCTTTTCTAACTCTTTAACTAAAGTCGCTTCGCTAAAACGTGCTGGTGGCTTAGTAAAGTGCTGAGTAGGTTCTAATTCAGCTAAAGCCAGTTTAGCCCCTACATCAACTGCAGGTAAGGTTTTGTCTTCATCTTTGTTACGCATCGCTGGCATGACTTTCGTCCAACCGGCAAAACGTAAAGTACGACCTTTAGCTCGTAGTTTATAATCACCTGATTCAACTGTTAATGTGGTTGAATCGTATTTTGCTGGTGTCATTTGACAAGCAACAAATTGATTCCAAATCAGTTGATATAAACGTTTGGCATCGTTATCCATATCTTTTAAAGATTCTGCGATAACGTTGATATCTGAAGGACGAATAGCTTCGTGCGCTTCTTGAGAATTTTCTTTGCTCGAATAAACATTTGGCTCTTTCGGCAAATATTTAGCGCCAAAATTCTCATTGATATAATCACGCGCCATTTGAATTGCATCCTGACTTAAGTTAGTTGAGTCAGTACGCATATAGGTTATATAACCAGCTTCATAAAGGCGCTGAGCTAGCATCATCGTCTTTTTCACACCAAAGCTTAAACGCGTACTTGCCGCTTGCTGTAAGGTTGATGTGATAAGTGGTGCGCTTGGTTTGCTTGATGTTGGTCTATCTTCACGATCTTTTACCGTGAAGGTTGCATTTTGTAATGCTTTAACCGCCACCTGTGTTTCATCGGATGAAACAGGGTTGAAGGCTTTATCATTATAATGCGTGACTTCCATACGCAACGGTTGCTCGTCAGGCGTTAATAATGACGCGTGCAATTGCCAATATTCTTCAGGAACAAAGGCTTTAATTTCACGCTCACGTTCAACTAAAAGACGCACAGCAACAGATTGCACTCGACCCGCAGATAATCCACGAGCAACTTTTTTCCAAAGTAAAGGTGAAACCATATAACCCACAACACGATCCATAAAGCGACGAGCTTGTTGTGCGTTAACGCGATCTATATTTAACTCACCCGGAGTTTGGAAAGCTTGTGTAATGGCATTTTTAGTGATTTCGTTAAAAACCACTCGACTAAATCGTTCATCATCACCGCCGATAACTTCACGTAAATGCCACGCGATAGCTTCTCCTTCGCGGTCAAGGTCCGTTGCGAGATAGACATGATCAGCTTTCTCAGCCAATGCTTTTAGTTCAGCCACGACTTTCTCTTTGCCGGGTAGAATTTGATAGTTCGCATTCCATCCATTATAGGGATCAATTCCCATACGGCTGACTAAGGCTGATTTCTCATCCTTTTTAACTTTTTTCACGCCTTTCGTGGCGGATGAGTTTTCGCTCTTCTGGCTGCCAGAACCACTCTTTGGCAAATCACGAATGTGACCCACGCTAGATTTAACTACGTAGTCATTGCCAAGATATTTATTGATCGTTTTGGCTTTAGCCGGGGACTCCACGATAACAAGAGCTTTACCCATAATTACCTTTACCTAATTAAACTTTGTTATGACGGTATCGTTTAATACCCTCAACTAAAAAAATGTTTAAAATCTCTTTTTTATATTGCGTTAGTTTTGCAATATATCAACCTGTTTTTATTCAAAGCTTTTGTTTAAGCTCAAAACTCATCACTTTTTTTGAGGTATTTTAATCACCTCACTACTTTGACCGAGTACAGGCAAATCATTGTTTGCTACATATAGAGTAGCTAAGCTTTTAAAAATGCCACACTCTACCTGATAAAAAGTGAGGCGCAACAAATTATTTTTCTAAGGAGCACATATTATGTCAACACAAACTACACCGATTACAACAGAGATGCTACTTGAAAAAGCGAATAAAATCATATGTGAACATGAAGATTATTTACAAGGTATGCGTGCTGATTCGGTTGAACAGAAAGGTAATGTCCTCGTATTTAAAGGCGAATTTTTTTTAGATGAACAAGGTTTACCTACTGCAAAAAGCACAGCAGCATTCAATATGTTTAAGCATTTAGCTCATGTGTTATCTGATAAATACCATTTAGAATAAGTCATCTTCGTGATTATTTTTATTTAATCACTGAAGTAAATTAATTTACTCTTTCTCGATAACAAAAAAGAGACTTTGCTTGCCAGTTATTGCATTCATTCAGATGCCAATAACTGGCATAATCAAACAAAAATAAAGAATAATAATTCAGTTTGATTATAATGCAGATTTTCTGTCACATCTCAACTCAAGATTACACTTACCTATCAATACAATCAGTAATATCAATTATTTTTATTTTCTATTTACAGCTATATTGAAACCTCCTAGAAAGAGGAAATATTTACCCTGTTGTTATAAGCAATATCAATTATTTCTTTGATTGCCAGTGAAATTTTCACTGGCTTTTTTTATTTTATGGAAATAAAAGCTTTTAAAATAGAGAGTTAGAATATTTTTTGAGAAGATTTAGGAAAAGTGACTGAGTAAGGAAGGATGATATCAGCGATAATCCATATCACTGATATCATTTATTGCGTACTTATTGGCTTATAGCAGCGGTTTTTTACTTCTTTGTACCCAACGCATCATCAGTTTATCAATACTTTCCATTGCGCCACCTGTAACTCGCTCAACCATTTTCTTTTTGGTAACATATTGGACAGAAAGAACTTCAAAGTCATTAATATGATTGATTAGCCAATCATCACTGACACCAACTTCATCAATTAAGCCTCTGTTTAGTGCTTCTGAACCGTACCAATACTCACCCGTTGCAACGCTATCGATATCAAGTTGAGGGCGATATTTATGCACAAATGATTTAAACAATAGATGCGTTTCATTTAAATCTTGTTTAAATTTCTCACGACCTTCTTCAGTATTTTCGCCTAACAAGGTCAATGTACGTTTATATTCGCCAGCGGTATGCAACTCAACATCAATATCGTTTTTCTTGAGCAAACGATGAATGTTAGGGATCTGAGCCACAACACCAATCGAGCCAATAATCGCAAATGGTGCAGCAACAATTTTATCTGCCACACATGCCATCATATATCCCCCGCTAGCAGCCACTTTATCGACAACCGCCGTCAGTTTAATACCCTTTTCTTTTAAGCGTGTTAATTGAGCTGCGGCTAATCCATATCCGTGAACCATACCGCCTGGGCTTTCTAAGCGCAGTAATACTTCATCACCTGCTTGTGCAACAGAAAGAATGGCGCTGATTTCTTCACGTAATGCACCCACTTCATGTGCATCCATACTACCGTTAAAATCAAGCACATATAAACAAGGTTTTACAACGCCTTTTTTACCTTCTTTTGCATTGTTTTTACTCTGTTTATTCTCTTTTTTTTGCTGCTTTTTAAACGCTTTATACCAGACTTTTAATTCAGCATCGTCCATTTTTGCTTGTTGCATAACGCGCTGTTTTTCTTCGTAAGCTTCAGCAAGATCTGTGACTCTTAACGTCCCTTTACGATTTTGCTTTTTATTTCCAATTACAACGAAAAACAACACGATAGCGATAATCGCCACAACAACAGTGACAATTTCTGCTAAAAACAGCCCATATTGCAAAATATACTCCACAAAGACCTCTTTTTAAGGTTAATAACACTGACTAAAACCAATATGCCTAGTTTAACGAAATTCTGCTTTAGCGCCAGCAACAAAGGCATGATTATGTTTAATACCATAAAGAAAATAGCCATAAATTGTAAACAAAAAATCAGACTAAACTGGTCGCTAGACAAATAAGACGTTACACTTTATTTACTTTTTACTAGACAGGATATCAATATGTTGCAATATCAACCCGATCATAGCGTGCTAAAAGATAAAATTATTCTAGTAACGGGTGCTGGTGATGGCATAGGAAAAGAAGCCGCACTAACTTATGCGCAATATGGCGCAACACTTATCTTATTAGGCCGTACTTTATCAAAACTTGAAGATGTTCAAGAAAAAATAATCACATCAGGTGGCCAACAGCCCATGTTATATCCACTTGATCTACTTACAGCGACAGAGAACGATTTTCAGCAATTTGCTGATACTCTCGTTAAACGCTTCCCTCATCTTGATGGTGTATTACAAAATGCTGGTTTATTAGGTGTTGTTGAACCTATCATTAATCAACCGAGTAATCTTTGGTATGACGTTATGCAAGTCAACGTTAATGCGACATTTATGCTCACAAAAGCACTACTACCATTGATGCTCAAAGCGCCTCATGCAAGCCTTATCCTCACCACATCTAGTGTAGGTCGCCAAGGTCGTTATGGTTGGGGAGCTTATTCTGTCTCTAAATTCGCAACAGAAGGCTTTATGCAAGTACTTAATGAAGAATATAACGAAAGTACTTTGCGTATTAACTGCATTAATCCTGGTGGCACTCGTACCGCAATGCGAGCAAGTGCATTTCCAGATGAAGATGCACAGAAATTAAAAACACCTAAAGATTTGATGCCGTTATATCTCTACCTTATGAGTGATGACAGTATTGATGTGAAAGGACAATCTTTAGATGCACAACCTGGCCGTAAAGCAGGTCCCGCTGAATAACATAATTTAAGGTAACAAAATGAATGATGCACAACACCAAAAACGCCAACAACGTTTAAAAGAGAAAGTAGATACTCGAATTGAGCAAGCTCAACACGAGCAAGGTATTTTGATAATTTTTACTGGCAATGGTAAAGGCAAAACAACAGCGGCGATGGGAACCGCAACGCGTGCTGTTGGTCATCAAAAAAAAGTCGGTGTTGTGCAGTTTATAAAAGGTACATGGGAAAACGGTGAACGAAACCTATTAGAACAATTCGGTGTACCATTTTATGTAATGGAAACGGGCTTTACTTGGGAAACACAAGATAAAACGGCAGATACCGCTGCCTGTTTGAATACTTGGCAATATGCACTGAAACTACTTAACGATCCAGAGTACGATCTGGTCATTCTTGATGAAATTACCTATATGATTAGCTTTAACTATTTACCATTAGATGAAGTTATTTCAGCTATTAGCTCTCGCCCACCTCACCAAAATGTCATTATTACAGGAAGAGGCTGCCATCGAAAATTAATTGAGTTAGCCGATACGGTGACAGAAATGCGTCCTATAAAACATGCTTTTGACAGCGGAATAAAAGCACAAAAAGGTATAGATTGGTGACCTATAATGATTATCATAAAATGAATATTTTTCTTAAATAAGAATTGGCTCGCCTAAAATGCCAGCACCAAATATTCTCCCATTTTTTTTCATAAATTCAAAATAGGCATCTCTATCTACAAAAATATTATTTTGTATTTGTTGATTGTAAATCATTGCCATTCTTACTAAATATTTATGATATTCATCATAAAATATTTGTTTTTCTTTAGGATCTCTTGACGCTAAATATTTCTTCATTATTTCATAAATACTATTTGCTTCTTTGGTTAATTTTTCATTACTAAATTTAACATTATATTCTAGTGGAGTTAAATTATCTGTTCGTGTGTTCCCTCCATCTATCCAATTAAACTTATCTGTTGCTAAATATTCAGTTAACAAATCACGTTCAGAATAAAAGTGAATACCATAAGGATATTTAGCGATATATTGATAAAAATCCTCTCTTGAAAAACATTTTGTCAATACATTCACTTTTTCATTATCGTCCCAATCAGATAAGTAAGTAGGTAATGATTCATCTAATGGAATATCGCAATTAAAAATATTATTATCAATAAAAAGAGAGTCAGAGCTATTAATGGCGCCGCGTACAAGTATGCCGTTAATCCATACAGTGCGCTCATCTATATGAAGATCATCAAGTGTATCATCTGGTTTAAATACCGAAGTGAAACTATAATATATTTCTCTATTTGGATTAATTATTCCGCCTCGATTGCCTGGATAAATCATAAATTCACTCTGTTCACCATGACTATCAACTAACAGATGTTTTCCGTTATTAAGTTTTATTTTTTTAACTTCACCTTTACCCATTACGAAATAAGAATTATCAACTTTAAACTCTAAAGGTTCTAATCGGTTATTGCTGATATAAAAAATACCGTTCTGCTTTTCTCGTTTTGCGGGGTTGTCGCACCCTACTATCAGAAAAGTCATATATAACACTGTTGTTAAATAAAAATAACGATACATATTATTTTGAATACCTTATCGTTAAATAAAAAATTATTAATATTTCTACCGTAATAATGTAATTATCATAGATATATTTATTATAAAAATAAAGCCATCAAAAAAAGAAGCACTCATAAAAACATGAGTGCTTCTTTTTAAAAATGAAAATTTAATTTGAAATAATAAATAATTATTCGCTAATTACTTTTTATTTCCTGCTGATTGGCGACGACTTGACGCTCTTTTAGCTGGTGATGTTGAAGTGCGAGCAGATACTTTCGTATGACGCTTAACTGCACGACGGATCTGATTCGCTTTGATACGACGTTGATCTTTTTCTACTGCAACTTTTGTTACTGTTTCGTCGTTTAATTCAACTAATTGACGTAAATAGTTGATTTGATCTAATCCAAGTTCAACCCAACCACCACGCGGTAAACCTTTTGGTAAATCGATGTCACCGTAACGAACACGAATAAGACGGCTGACTTGGACACCAACAGCTTCCCACATACGGCGAACTTCACGATTACGCCCTTCAGTAAGTGAAACGTTGTACCATTGGTTAATCCCTTCACCACCACGATAAGAAACAGAGCGGAATGAAGCAGGACCATCTTCTAATTGTACACCACGCGTTAATTGACGAATTTTCGCATCATCAATTTCACCAAAAACACGGACAGCGTATTCACGCTCAACTTCACGGCTAGGATGCATTAAACGGTTGGCTAATTCACCATCAGTTGTAAATAACAGTAATCCACTGGTATTCACATCAAGACGACCTACGGCAATCCAGCGAGCACTGTTAAGGCGAGGAAGACGTTGGAAAACGGTTGGACGACCTTGCGGATCACTGCGAGTACACAGTTCACCTTCAGGTTTGTAATAAGCAAGCACACGGCAAACATCTTTTTGTGCTTCACGAATATTTAGAATACGGCCATCTAAGCGGATTTTTGCTGTAGTGGTGACATCAATACGATCACCTAATTTCGCTTTTGTACCATCAATGCTGATACGCCCTTCTTGAAGATAGCCTTCAATTTCACGGCGAGAACCGTGACCAGAACGAGCAAGGATTTTTTGTAATTTTTCAGTGCGTTGCGATTTATCGCTCATGAAACAACCTCATGTGTCGCCTTCACAGGCGTCATAAAAATAGAATTAATTTTTAAAAATCAATTAAATAAAAATAACCCATGTTTATTAAAATAAGAAATAAACACAGGTTTATTGATTCAATAGTGAACAATGTTGATGATTTTTCACATCAACATTGTGATAAATAGTGGCGATAAAATGACGTTAGCAAAACCTTAACGATAGCTTAGCCGTTTGTTCGCAGATCAAGTTATAGTGTTTAACGTTTAAAATACGCGTTGATATAACCGATTTCAAAAACAGACACCGTGATTTTTATCGCAATGTATAAATTTAACACAAGCGATAAATCCCTTCACCTTTTATCTCTTTATCTCGTGATAAATTTCTTCACTATCGAGTCATTACTATCGAGTCATTGACTCCCAATTCAGTTTAATCAGCTAAATGACTTACTGAAATGGCGTAATATCACCCGTACCTTCACGCACGATAACTGGGGTATCTTCTGTTAAATCAATTACCGTTGTCGGTTTTTGTCCTAAATAACCACCGTGGATCACCAAATCAACTTGTTTGCTTAATAAATCTTCGATTTCTTCCGGATCAGATTCAGCAAAATCGTTGCCTGGTAAAATCAGGCTTGTTGACATTAATGGCTCACCAATATTTTCTAACAATGCCAATGCAATAGGGTTAGAAGGAACACGCAAACCTATGGTTTTACGTTTATCATTCATCAAACGTTTTGGTACATCTTTAGTTGCTTTTAAGATAAAGGTGTAATTACCTGGAGTGTTATTTTTTATTAAACGAAACACCACATTATCAACATAAGCGTAATTGGCGATTTCTGATAAATCACGGCACATCAGTGTGAAATTGTGGTTTTTATCTAATTGGCGAATACGACAAATTCGCGTCATTGCATCTTTGTTTTCTAAACAACAGCCAATAGCATAGCCAGAGTCTGTTGGATAAATCACCACACCGCCTTTGCGTAAAATATCAGCACTTTGTTCAATTAAACGAGCCTGCGGATTATCAGGGTGAATATAAAAAAGTTGGCTCATACATCCCTCAATGAATTTCTAATGTTACTCTTGCCATAGCGACCAAACTGGTTCTACACCACTGGGTAACCATAAATTACGCCCCAATTCTATCCACGAGCAAGGGCGATGAAAATCAGAACCTAACGAAGCTTTTAGCCCATAAAGTTGCGCTAATGCTGCGTGCTGTTCTCGTTCTTGTGGTGGTTGTTGGCATTGTGCCACTTCGATTGCATCACCACCAAGTTGTTTAAAATAAAGCGTTAAGCGTTTTAACCACTTAGAGGATAGACCATATCGTCCCGGATGCGCTAATACTGCAACGCCACCAGCCTCATGAATCGCTGTGACAGCGTCACCTATTGAGCACCACTGTGGGGGGACATAACCCGTTTTACCTTTCGCTAAATAACGCTTAAACACTTTATTAACCGAGGCAACATGCCCTTCATTCACGAGAAAACGGGCAAAGTGTCCTCTTGTAACTTGTCCACCATGTGCTAAGGCTTTTGCCCCTTCAAATGCATTTGCAATACCCGCTTTTTCTAATCGCTCACCTATCATTATCGCGCGTGTTTCACGACATTGGCTTTGTGACGAAAGGAGTGCTTTCATTGCATTATGGTTGATATCAATATTCAATCCAACAATATGGATTTCTATATTCTCCCATAAAGTCGATATTTCGACACCTGATATCAGGGTAAGAGGCAGATTTTTTTCTGCAATATAATCATTAGCAGGAGTAATCGCCGCTGTTGTATCGTGATCTGTAATCGCTAAGACATTAATTTGACGCTCTATCGCTCTCTCAACCAATTCTTTTGGTGAAAGCTCGCCATCTGACGCGGTAGTGTGGCTGTGCAAATCATAAATCACTCTTAAATCAGATAGCACTTCTGTCATCGCTTCTCCCTTTTCATCTTAGCAAGGTAATAATTTTTAAAGAGTATGCCATAAAGTACTTGACGAACCCAACGCAATCCAGTTTACTAGTACACAACACGAGCTAGTCTATTAACTTATTGTCTGTCGTTAGCTGTAAGGAGATCTTATGAATATTAATCAACGTCTTATCGCTCTTTGGTGGCGCAATACTCTTTTATGGGCGGTTTGATCTCCTGCTTCACGTCAGTGATATCTAAAACCCGCCTACGCGGGTTTTTTTATGCATTAAAAACAGTTAGTAAAAAATAATATAGAGCGATAATAATGAATACATCACTTGCATTCTCATTTAATACCAAGGCAACGCCACTGCCTTACCACAGCGAACCTGCTTTACTTTTCAATACATTATGTGAAAACAAACATCACACATTATTATTAGAATCTGCACAAGTTGACACTAAAGCAAACTTAAAAAGTTTGTTAATTGTTGATAGCGCATTACGTATCAGCGCAGTAAAAAATCAAGTCACTATTGATGCATTAAGCGTTAATGGACAAGGTTTATTACCTGCATTAAAAATCGCACTAAAAGAAAAAGCGGTCTTAATGCAAGAGAGCGATAAACAGTGTGTTTTTACTTTTTCTTCACCTGCACAAGATATTGATGAAGAGAGCAAATTAAAATCAGCCAGCGTATTTGATGCTTTACGTTTCTTTCTTGCTAATAAAGACACTAAAGATGCTAATGCTATTTTTGTCGGCGGTTTATTTGCTTATGATTTAGTCAGTGGATTTGAACCCATTCCTGAATTAGACACCGTTTTTTCATGCCCTGACTACTGCTTTTATTTAGCAGAACAGTTAATTGTGATCGACCATCAGAATAAAGATAGTCAGTTAATTTCCATTGCTTTTACTGATGATAAAACAGAGTGTCAGCGCCTCACTTTACGCCAATCTGAGTTAATTTCACTGGCTAAACAACCTTTAAAACATCCTATCCGCCGCGCTTTAACAGCAGCAGAATCAACAATACAAGGCAATATGGATGATAAAGGTTATGGCGATATTGTTGAGGCAATGAAAACCTATATTCGTCGAGGTGACATTTTCCAAGTTGTTCCATCACGTCGCTTTCAAGTTGCTTGCCCTTCACCACTTGCCGCTTATCAAGTGTTGAAAGAGAAAAATCCAAGCCCTTATTTATTCTATATGCAAGATGCTTTGTTCACGGTATTTGGAGCATCACCAGAAAGTGCATTGAAATATCAAACAAGTGATCGCCAAATTGAAATCTATCCAATTGCAGGAACTCGCCCAAGAGGACGCAACACAGATGGTTCAATCAATGCAGATTTAGACAGTCGAATTGAACTTGAAATGCGCACTGATACGAAAGAGCTTTCTGAACATTTAATGTTAGTTGATTTGGCACGTAATGATTTAGCGCGTATTTGCCAAGCAGGTAGCCGTTATGTCGCTGAATTAACAAAAGTTGATCGTTATGCTTTCGTCATGCACTTAGTCTCAAGAGTTGTGGGTAAATTACGTGATGATTTAGATATTTTCCATGCGTATCAAGCTTGTATGAATATGGGAACACTATCTGGAGCGCCGAAAGTCAGTGCAATGCAATTGATTGCTCGTTATGAAAAAACGAAACGTGGCAGTTATGGTGGTGCTATCGGCTATTTTACTGGCGCAGGAGATTTTGATACTTGCATAGTTATTCGTTCCGCTTATGTTGAAAATAATATTGCAACTATTCAAGTTGGTGCTGGAATTGTGCTCGATTCAGATCCAAAAATGGAAGCAGAAGAGACACGCAATAAATCACAAGCTGTTATCAATGCCATTTTACAAGCTCACACCAATACTCAAATGCAGGAGGCTTGCTAATGGCGACTATCTTACTGCTCGATAATATCGACTCATTTACTTATAACCTTGTCGATCAATTACGTAGCCTTGGCAATAATGTTGTGATTTATCGCAATAGCGTCGCAGCCGATGTTATTGAACAAAAATTACATGAGCTCGATAACCCGATTTTACTGTTATCGCCGGGGCCAGGAGCACCTTCACAAGCTGGTTGCATGCCTGAACTGTTAAAACGTGTATTAGGCACATTGCCTGTAATTGGTATTTGCTTAGGTCATCAAGCCATTATTGAGGCTTACGGTGGCAAAGTTTCTTCATGTGGAGAGATCTTACATGGCAAAGCGACATTAGCTGAACACGATAACAGCGAAATGTTTGTGAATTTACCTAACCCTTTACCCGTAGCTCGTTATCATTCGCTTTCAGGAGAACAAGTTCCAGAACAACTCATTATTAATGCTTGGTGCGATAACACTGTTATGGCGGTGCGTCACCGTCAACATAAAACCTGTGGTTTTCAGTTTCACCCAGAATCAATTTTAACCACAAAAGGCGCACAACTTTTAGAGCAAACAATCGCATGGGCATTAACTCCTAAAGGAGACGCATAAAATGGAAACTATCTTCAACAAATTATTTAGCGCACAACAATTGACGTTAGAAGAAAGCCAAACACTGTTTAGCGCCATTATTCGCGGTGAGTTAACAGAATCACAATTAGCGGCAGTATTAATCAGCATGAAAATGCGCGGTGAACATCCTCAAGAAATCGCAGGAGCAGCACGCGCATTACTCGAAAATGCACTGCCATTTCCTCGTCCTGATTATACCTTTTGCGATATCGTAGGCACTGGCGGTGATGGTGCAAATAGTATCAATATTTCAACAGCAAGCGCCTTTGTTGCAGCTGAAGTAGGTATCAAAGTTGCGAAACACGGTAATCGTAGCGTATCCAGCCGCTCTGGATCTTCCGACTTATTAGCAGCATTTGGTATCCCTTTAGACAGAAGTGCTGATGATGCGCGCCAATTACTGGATGAAGTGGGTTTATGCTTTTTATTTGCACCTCAATATCACAGTGGTTTTCGTTTTGCAGCACCCGTTCGCCAACAATTGAAAACACGCACGTTATTTAATGTATTAGGTCCATTGATCAACCCAGCGCGTCCGCCATTAGCATTAATTGGTGTGTATAGCCCAGAGTTATTGATGCCTATCGCAGATACATTAAAAGTTTTAGGTTATGAGCGTGCTGCTGTTGTTCATAGTGGTGGAATGGATGAAGTTTCACTACATGCACCTACTCAAGTCGCTGAATTACGCAATGGTGAAATTACACGTTATCAACTGACACCTAGTGATTTTGGTCTTCGCCCTTGTGCCATTACTGATTTAGAAGGTGGTACACCTGAAATAAACCGTCAATTATTAGCAGATTTATTACAAGGAGAAGGAAAAAGAGCACATACCGAATCTGTTGCAGCTAATGTCGCTTTATTAATGCGTTTACATGGGCAAGAAGATTTAAAAATGAATACTGAAGTTGCTATGCACGCCATTTATAGCGGTAAAGCAATAAATCGTGTAACTGCATTAGCAGCGAGAGGATAAGAGCATGACTGTATTAAACGCCATTGTAAAAGATAAAGCTGAATATCTAATTGCACGTAAAGCAAGCCAACCATTATCAGAATTTGTGCACCAAATAGAGCCATCAACACGCTCGTTTTATCAGGCATTAACTCAGCCCAATACTGTTTTTATTTTAGAGTGTAAAAAAGCATCACCCTCAAAAGGTCTAATTCGTGCTGATTTTGATCCCGCTACGATTGCAAAAATTTATCAGCCTTATGCTGCTGCAATTTCGGTATTAACGGATGAGAAATATTTTCAAGGGAGCTTTGATTATTTACGTCAAGTTAGCCAAGCCGTGCATCAACCCGTTTTGTGCAAAGATTTTATTATTGATGAATACCAAATCTATTTAGCTCGTTTTTATCAAGCAGATGCCATTTTATTAATGCTCTCTGTCTTAGATGATGAGCAATATCGTGCACTATCAGCCGTTGCTCATCAATTAAACATGGGTGTATTAACGGAAGTAAGCACTGAAGAAGAACGTCAACGTGCCATTAATCTCAATGCCAAAGTTATCGGTATTAACAATCGTGATTTGCGTGATCTCTCTATCGATTTAGCGCGTACCCAGCAGTTAAGCCAAGGATTGCCTAAAGATGCAATCGTGATCAGTGAGTCAGGTATTCACACCCACCAGCAAGTTCAAGCGTTAAGCCAATATGCTAATGGGTTTCTAGTTGGTAGCGCCTTAATGTCACAAGAAAATATTGACCAAGCAGTGAGAGCGCTCGTTTTGGGAAAGCATAAAGTGTGCGGGTTAACTCGCACACAAGATGTAAAAGCGGTTTATCAAGCTGGTGCTTATTATGCAGGGTTGATTTTCGCAGAAAAATCCCCTCGAAAAGTGACGTTGTCACAAGCACAAGAGTTGATAGCGCAAGCTCCCTTAGCCTTTGTGGGAGTTTTTCAAAACCAACCCATTACGCTTATTTGTGACTATGCTGAAAAACTTAATTTATCTGCCATTCAATTACACGGACAAGAAGATGCTCAGTTTATTGAGCAACTTAGACAAAGAATTCAACCTAGCTGTGAGATTTGGCAAGCAATAAATATGGCAATTCACGCAGATATTTCTCCGGTTTCACACGTTAATAAATATGTACTTGATAACGGCACTGGTGGCACAGGAACAACGTTTAATTGGCAAAAAATTCCTAATACATTACGTGAAAAAGCGTTACTTGCAGGTGGTCTTAACAGTGAAAACTGTTTGGATGCAGTTAAAACAGGCTGTATCGGGCTTGATTTTAACTCTGGAGTAGAGTCGGCTCCCGGCATAAAAGATGCGCAACGTCTGAACCAAGTATTTGCACAATTACAGCTAAACTAAATTTCACAAAAATAAAATTTCAAACAGGATGACATCACAATGAGAAAACTTAACCCCTACTTTGGCGAATTTGGTGGCCAATATGTACCTGAAATCTTAATTCCTGCATTGGATCAACTCGAACAAGCTTTTATTGATGCGCAAAACGATCCCTCTTTTCAGCAAGAATTCCAAGATTTATTAAAAAATTATGCAGGCAGACCAACGGCACTAACCCTTTGTCGTAATTTAACAGAAGGCACGCGAACTCGTTTATATCTAAAACGTGAAGATTTACTGCATGGTGGCGCCCATAAAACTAACCAAGTATTGGGTCAAGCCTTGTTAGCAAAACGTATGGGTAAAACCGAAATTATTGCAGAAACAGGTGCGGGTCAACATGGTGTTGCAACTGCTTTAGCCTGCGCACTGCTTAATATGAAATGTCGTATCTATATGGGTGCTAAAGACGTCGAACGCCAATCGCCTAACGTATTTCGTATGCGCTTAATGGGTGCCGAAGTGATCCCCGTTCACAGTGGTTCATCTACCTTAAAAGATGCGTGTAATGAGGCATTACGTGACTGGTCTGGTTGTTACGACCGCGCACATTACTTATTAGGAACGGCGGCAGGCCCTCATCCTTATCCAACCATTGTCCGTGAATTTCAACGCATGATTGGTGATGAAGCCAAAGCACAAATTCTAGAGCGTGAAGGTCGTCTACCTGATGCTGCTATCGCTTGTATTGGCGGTGGTTCTAATGCTATCGGTTTATTTGCATCCTTTATCCCAGAAACTTCGGTGCAACTAATTGGTGTTGAACCTGCGGGTAAAGGTATTGAAACGGGTGAACACGGCGCACCACTGAAGCATGGAAAATTAGGGATCTATTTTGGTATGAAGTCCCCAATTATGCAGACTGATGAAGGACAAATTGAAGAGTCATATTCAATTTCAGCAGGTCTTGATTTCCCATCTGTCGGGCCTCAACACGCACACTTAAATAGCATTGGTCGTGCTGATTATGTTTCTGTTACCGATGATGAAGCCATAGAAGCATTTAAAGCACTTTCTCGCCGTGAAGGGATTATTCCAGCCTTAGAATCTTCTCATGCATTGGCTTATGCATTGAAATTAATTGCACAAAATCCTGACAAAGAGCAGCTATTAATTGTGAACTTATCAGGCCGTGGTGATAAAGATATTTTTACTGTAAACGATATTTTAGCAGCAAGAGGAGAAATCTAATGAGCCGTTATCAAGTATGCTTTGAAGCATTGGCACAAAAACAGCAAGGCGCATTCGTTCCTTTTGTCACATTAGGTGATCCTTCTCCTGAGCTGTCATTACAAATTATTGATGCGTTAATTGAAGGTGGCGCAGATGCATTAGAGATTGGTATTCCCTTCTCCGATCCTCTTGCAGATGGTCCTACAATCCAAGGGGCTAATTTACGTGCGCTTAATGTCGGTGTAACGCCAACAGATTGCTTTGCGCTCTTAACTAAAATTCGTGCAAAACATCCTAATATTCCTATTGGCCTATTAGTTTATGCCAACCTTGTTTTTAGTAATGGCATTGATAATTTTTATAGTAAATGTGAGCAAGCAGGCGTGGATTCTGTCTTGATTGGTGATGTACCTTTACGTGAATCAAAAGAGTTCCGTGAAGCAGCACAACGCGCAAATATCAGTCCTATTTTTATTTGTCCACCTAATGCTGATGATGAACTTTTACAAGAGTTGGCAGCATCAGGTAAAGGCTATACCTATTTATTATCAAGAGCAGGTGTAACGGGTACAGATAAACGTGCAGAACAATCACTAACACATCTTACTGACAAACTAAAAACCTATAATGCCCCTCCCGCATTACAAGGTTTTGGCATTTCTGAGCCTAAGCAAGTTAAAGAAGCGATTGCCAATGGTGCCACAGGCGCAATTTCAGGCTCGGCAGTGGTTCAAATTATTGAGAAAAATCTTCATCAACCCGATGTGATGTTAAAAGCACTGACGACATTTGTGAAAGAGATGAAGGCAGCTACCCTCGCCTAATTGCTTTAAATACGCTTAGTGAGATCCGCTTTAGAGAAATAATTTGCTATTTTTCTAAGCGGATTACTCTTAATTTATTGTCTATTCAATCCCACTCATTGACTGCTGAAACCGCGATAAACCGCGTTCTCATTCCCTCGTTCATATTCTGAATCAAATAATCTTTTTATCTAAAGTTGGGCGAAATTTTATTTTTTGGTCATACTTTATAAGGTACTTTATATTTTCTTTTCGGAAATACTCAACCAATAATGTAATTACAAGGAGTTTGATGATGAAACTATGGGCAAAAATCTCCGCTGTTATGGCAGCATTACTGATGGCATTAACTTTATCTGCATGTTCTCCAACTGCAACATCAGAGGGTACTGGGGGATATTTTGATGACTCCGTGATCACCACTAAAGTGAAAACAGCGCTAATTGGTGAAAAAAATCTTAATTCAACACAAATCAGCGTTGAAACATTTAAAGGTAAAGTTCAACTAAGTGGTTTCGTCTCTTCTCAAGCAGATGCCAATCGTGCCATTGAAACAACACGTAAAGTAACAGGTGTAAAAGGGGTTATAAACTCAATGGTTATTCGCTGATCCGCTTTTATTCTCGTCTTCCTTTAGTCCTAATTTTCTAGACCACTTCGGTGGTCTTTTTTTGTCCAAGACTTTTGTCTTAATCATTTAATCTTTCATAAAGTAGATCAATTTTTGCAAAAAAAACAAATAAGCTAAAAAGTGTCTATTTTTATTCCACGCCAGAATTAGCTCACAAAAAGAACAAATCAGAAATATTACTAATCATTTTGAGATTATAAATTACCCACCTTATTACTCTGAATATCTCCTATGTTGATATCATTTTATTCTTTTTCTATTTTCTTCTATCTATTGATAGATAAAGCCGTTTTACTCAATTTAAATATAAAAATGCATTTTAAATACATCAATAAAATACACTCTTTTACTCATTAAAATGCCAGCAACTCTTAATAAATAAAACTACACTTTTTTATTTTGATAATATCAATAAACAAAAGATGTATATTAAATGCATTTTAATGAATATTAAAATGCTAAATGTCTTATTTTAGATGTATATTTACCTATTTAACGCTGCTTTTAATAACTCATAATGTAGGTATTAAGAATAAAAAAGAAGCTGTATATAATCTAGAAATGAAAGATTTTTAGCAAATTAAAAAGATAAAAAAAGCGAAGAGAAACTTCGCTTTTTCATTATGAGATATTCTTTTAAAGAAAGAATAATTAGAAACGGTAACCCACACCAAACATAAATACGAATGGGTCTAAACGTGTTTTAACGTCAAAATCTTTATCAGCAACAGTGCTATTAAATCTTGCTTTTGTTTCGATGTTCATCCACCAAACAGAAGCATTCAGCATCCAGTTTTTATCAAGGTTATAATCTAAACCTGCTTGTGCCGCAAAGCCCCATGAATCCTTAAGATCAAGACCATTTAAGCCTAAACCATCTACAGCAGGGTTATTATTAAATTTCTCATCAAAGAAAGTGGTAAAGTTAAGACCTGCACCTAAATAAGGACGTAATTTATCTTCGCCATTACCGAAGTAATATTGTGCCATTAATGTTGGTGGCAAATGTTTAACTTTTGCAATCTCACCTACACCTGTCAATGAAATTTTATGTTCAAAAGGCGTAGCTGCTAATAACTCAACACCGATATTATCAGTGATCATATACCCGAAAGTTAAACCTAATTGGGTATTATTATTTACTTCAAAATGGTCGCCACCTAATATTGCATCAGAACCCGCATTAGGACGAACTGTTGCAGTACCTGCACGGAATAAAAAATCACCTGCTTGGTGAGCAAAAGAAATAGAAGGCGCAAGAGTTGCAGCCGCTAAAATAAGCGCAGAAAGTTTTTTCATTATTTAACCCATTCCTGTAATAAGTAAAATCTCCGCTAAAAATATAACCATTTATTGGTAATTATGATCTAATGCCGATCACAACTTTGGAATTATTTTTGCAGAAAGTGTTATTTCTCTTTTTATTATTTATCAATACTATTATTTATAATTGATCCACATCAAATTTCCCATTAATACCATTTTTTCTTATAATTAAATTTATTATTACTATTATTTTTTGAATAAAAAATACCCTAACAAGCCTTATTTGAAAATAAAGTTATCTTTGTGTTAAAAATATGTTTTATTTAATTTAAATGATAAGTGTAATTCGATTATTCGCATCTAGAAAAACGTGAAATAAGAGGATCGAGATAAAATATCCCTTTTTGCTGTTGTAAAAGGTACAATAGCGCGCATTGACACAGTCTATTTTTATAGGAGCAGTTTCATGCCTACCACGGCACGCACAATCTACCGAGACAGTCTTAATTTTTATAAGAATGAACGACGTAGCATTGTTACTCTTTCCGCTATTCTTGCCATTATTTTAGCGATCATTCATGTCTTCATTGGCCCTAATCCTCAAGAGTACCAATTGATGATTGAATTTGTGGCTAATTTTAAAAATACACAGCTTTCTTCAGCCTCTCCTGCTGAGTTAGAAGCAATGTCAAACAGTGTCGTGGGTATTGCCAAAAAAGTGTTATCACTGTATGCATTTGAAACATTACAGCAAAGCATCTTGGTTCTAACCTTATTGATGTTCGCTACGGCGATTTCCACAGGTCATAACGTCACCTTAGGTCAAACATTTAATGCGGCTCTACCTCGCTTACCTAAAATGTTCCTATTGATTGTGCTGTGCTCTATTTTGATTAGCGCTGGTTTTATGGTGATGATTATTCCTGGCATCATTTTATTAATTGGTTTTGCATTAGCGCCCGTTGTTTTAGTACGTCAACAAAATATGGGAAGTGCAATACGTTTGGGTTGGAAAGTTGGATTTAGTGAATCGGCTGCGCTTATTCCTGCTTTAGGTATTTGGATCTTATTGCAGTTCGGCATTGGTTTTGTGAGTAATCTTACAATTCAACTACCTGATGTTATCCATAACTTCTTATTCTACTTCCTAAAAAATATGGCTTCGGCTTGGATGATTATTTATCTACTCCGTTTGTTTATGTTGGTTGAAAACAAATACACAACGCAACAGCGTTAATCTATTCAAAGATTCAAAGCATTATCATTACCTATAAAAAATCCCGTGTATAAGCTAATCACTTATCACGGGATTTTGTTATTTATTATGCACCAATGAAGTTTAGCCAATACACTTAGAGAGTAGATGTATGACTCGTTGTTGGCGCATCTACTGTATTCTCATCATTATTTTCAGAGTCTTGTTTTAGCGCCTCTTTTCTTGCTTCTTTCTGTTTTTCTTTGATCTGCTGTCGGCTTTGATACAGGCGGATCACAAAATAGAGATCTGGGGCAATAATCAAATCATCTTCATTGAGCGAAATTTTATTCCGTTCTATCCAACGATTTAATTCCGTTCTGCGCCCCGCTAGAACCAATTTAACGCCTTTTATTCGTAATTCTCTTATTAACTCATCAATGGCAGCAAATACGCTAACATCATCATAAGTAAAGCTTACAGCAGCATCTACCGCTAACCATGCTGGTCTTTGAGGTGCGTTATCAACCAGTTGTAGTACTCGTTTTTTAAAATAACCTACATTAAAATAAGTCAGGGGTGAATTAAAACGGTACATCATTAAACCATCAATAGGCTCAATGCCATTATCCTTATTCATTGAATGAACCATTCCTTGTTCATCAACACCCAATAACTGATCGCTAGGTCTAAAAACAATACGTAAGAATTGTAATAGGCCTAATAAAACCGCAAAACCAATACCATTAATAAGACCTGCCAATAACACAGCTAATAATGTAAATGATGCCAATGTAAATGCTTGTTTATTACGCTTACGATAAGACCAAATATGACGAATACTAAGCAGTGACCAAGAAGAAACTATCAACACTATCCCTAACGAAGACAGTGGAATATAAGCAAGAAAATCGGTCATAAATAGCAACACGAGCAAAATCATCAATGCGGCAATAATAGAAACTAACTGCGTTTTCCCCCCAACGGAGTCATTGACCGCTGTACGACTACTTGCCGCACTTACAGCGAACCCTTGAGACAATGCGGCGGCAATATTGGCAATACCTAATGCTTTTAATTCTTGGTCTGCATCGACATCATAACCATTTTTGCTGGCAAAACTGCGGGCTGTCATCATAAAACTCACAAAGCTAATGACAGCCAAGTTTATGGATGGAACTAATAATTCTCGTAATACACCAGGATGAAATCCACTCATCGAGACTACTGGCAGAAATAGATCAGCATTCCCAGCCTCTTTATTCACGATAGCAATACCAAAGCTTGCCAAATCAAATTGCCAACTCAAATATGTCATCATAACCATGGCAATTAACGGTGCAGGCCATCGGCTACGAAA
This sequence comes from Proteus sp. TSJ240517, assembly GCF_047921575.1. NCBI lineage: Bacteria > Pseudomonadati > Pseudomonadota > Gammaproteobacteria > Enterobacterales > Morganellaceae > Proteus > Proteus sp. TSJ240517. The sequence goes on along the minus strand of NZ_JBLRMH010000001.1, from coordinate 176,228 downwards.
ATAACGAATCCCTAATAATAAGGCTAATGTTACAGCTGACATTAATACTGTGGGCAAATGAGCATCCATTAATCGAAAAGGAACTTCAATGAGTTTTTCGATTAAGTGATCTGGGGAAGTATCAAAGCCAAAGACTTTGCTAATTTGCCCGACCATAATGGTGATCGCAACACCATTTAAAAGCCCTTGAAGAATGGGACGAGAAAGAAAATCAGTAAAAGCCCCTAATCTAAAATGGCTGGCTAAAATACACCAAAACCCCGTCATCGCTGTCATGATAATCGCAAGTTGCCATCGAGTATTTTCATCACCAGCAGATAGTGGAATGACGACCGCAGCAATAACGGCACAAGTTGCAGCATCTGGCCCCGTAATTAACTGGCGAGAAGTACCAAATAACGCATAAATAATCATGGGGAAAATACAGGCATATAACCCAACAATAGCGTTAATACCCAATAATTCGGTATAAGCAATGGCGACAGGTAATGCCACGGCAGCAACAGAAAGGCCCGCTTTTAAATCATAGCCAAAATATTCACGCTTATAGTTAAACAATAAGCCTAATCCTGGCATCCATTTTATTAGTCTTTTTCCGATCATTGATTTCCTCTTATCAGAAATACTTTTTTATTTATGCATTCATCAAAAAGTAGCGGATGAAAATGATGAGTATATGAATCATATACTAGTGTAATATTTAAATCCTCCTTCATAATTCAAGCTTGAGTTTTAATTTTACATAAATGCAATTGCGTTGATTTTTCATTGAGTTATTTCAGATAAAACTAGGTTTTTTTGTACAAATTAACACTCTGTCGTTAAAGATATGCAATTGTTTACCCATTTTCTGTCGCTTTGCATTAGAATAGCCAAGTTTATGAATTTAATTACCATAGGTTCCTATCTGTTATGAAAAATGGCTGGCTTAAGCAATTACTTGATTTTGCTCCACTATTAGTTTTTTTTATCTTCTATAAATGGCAAGATATTTTCTATGCTTCAGGTGCATTAATTATCGCGACGTGGATCTCAGTCGGTTTAACATGGCTTATTTTCCATAAAGTAGAGAAAGCGCCGCTCATTACCGCTGTGGTTGTCACTATTTTTGGTTCATTAACCCTATTTTTCCATTCTGCTGATTTTATTAAATGGAAAGTGACGGCTATTTATGCCATTTTTGCTATCGTTTTAATTGGTATGCAGTTATTTACGCCAAAAACGTTAATGGAAAGAATGTTAGGCAAAGAACTCGCTATGCCGCCTGCAAATTGGAAGAAACTCAATATTGCATGGGTGGTTTTCTTTTTTGCTTGTGCACTTGGTAATATTTATGTGGCATTTTCTTTGGCGGAAGAGACTTGGGTTAATTTTAAAGTCTTTGGCTTAACTATTTTAACCTTTATCTTTACTATCGCCAGTGTGGTTTATATCTGGAATAACCGTTTACCAGAAGAACAAACTGAAAATGAAGCTACAGAAAATAGTGAACACAAATTATCAGATAATATGACAAAGCAAGCATCTAAACCGACATCACACGATGCCCATTCAAAATCTGAATAATTATTTTTATTTTATTGGGAGATATGTGCTCTAAATAATTTAAGTTGTAGCTATTAGAGTATAGCCTGCTGATACTCTAAATAATTTAAGATGTAGCTAGGCGACAAGTGAATGAGACGCTAGGAGCATACATTAGTATGTGACTAGTGCGAATGAACGAAGTCAACAACGCTACAACTTGAAGTATGACGAGACTCTTACTCTAGATAATTCGAGGTGTAGCTAGGCGGCAAGTGAATGAGACGCTAGGAGCATACATTAGTATGTGACTAGTGCGAATGAACGAAGTCAACAACGCTACAACTTGAAGTATGACGAGTAAACTTGATGTATACGAGTAAATATCTCCTTGGTTTCAACATTATTTTACAGATACTTTATTTCCATGACTGAACAACAATCTTTGCCTAATGGTGAGCTCGTTTTACGCACCCTTGCCATGCCTGCTGATACTAACGCTAATGGTGATATTTTCGGTGGCTGGTTAATGTCTCAAATGGACATCGGTGGTGCAATTTTAGCAAAAGAAATTGCGTTAGGTCGTGTCGTTACTGTAAGTGTAACAGGCATTACCTTTCTTAAACCTGTTGCTGTTGGTGATGTCGTTTGTTGCTATGCGCGTTGCTTAAAAACGGGTAACTCTTCAATTACTGTTAATATTGAAGTATGGGTTAAAAAAGTCGCCACAGAACCTGTCGGCCAACGCTATCGTGCAACAGAGGCTGTGTTTACCTACGTTGCCGTTGACGAGAACAATTCTGCTCGTCGCTTACCTGAGGGTAAAGCTCACTTCACGCTAACAAGTACTATGGAATAAAACGCCATTACGACAATTCGATTACGACGCTAATAGCGTGAAAGCATTAAAAATTGAATACTAAAAAAGGCACTTATTAAAGTGCCTTTTATTTATCTGGTATCAAATAGGGATATCGCTTTGTTTAACGGCTAACTTTATAAAAATTAGCTTGCTGACACCCCTGTCATTTTGAACTCAATGAGAACCACTTTTCCTTTATAAGGAATTTTTTCATAACGCCATTGACGCATCGCTCTTTTAACATCTCTTTCAAATACATTCTTAGGATCAGCAGAAAGTATTTCTACATTATCTACTCGCCCATCAGCATCAACATCAAAACGTACTTTTATAGATCCTTCAATACCCACGGCTTTTGCTCTCTGAGGATATTCAGGTAAACCTTGGCGTACTGCATTGGGTACTTTGCCTTCACCACTGCTTGCCACGGCAACCGGTTTTTCATCGCCTTTATCACTTGGCTTTGCCGTCGGGTTAAGATTTTTGAGATCATTACCTTTATTAACAACTAAAGGTTGTGGTCGCTCAACAGGCGGTTTCGGTTTATCCACAGGTTTTGGTTTAGGCTTAGGTTTTGGTTCTGGTTTTTTCTCTATTGGTTTTTCGATAATAGGTTTTACATCAGGAATAGGTTCTGGCTCGGGTTCTGGCTCAACAACTGGCTCAGGTTCTGGAGGAGTGACTTCTTCAACCACAGGCTCTGGTTCGCCTGCTGGCTCATCTGCCGCAAATGCCAACATCTGTATAGAGATAGGCTCAGGTGTAACTGGCTTATCTTCTACAACATATAACATCGCAGCCGCAACAAGTGAGGCATGTAGACAAAGTGATATGAGTACCCAAAGCTTCCAACGCATAACTGATCTTATTTCACCTAAAGAAAAAATATGCCCCTAGTTTAAATGCAAATAGCAATCATATTCAATAACGTTTAACAAAATGATTGATATTAACTGTTAAAAAGTGAAATTATGAGTTCCATTCTATGTGTTGTACAAATAAAAGTGCTCTATGTTTTCTAGAAGTATCAAGTTTACGCAGTTTATAAATTCGGAAATTACGACGAGATTGCCCTTCTAACCATCGACGACGTTTACGTATAGCTTGTCTCATCATCCGCCAACGAGCTACTTCAGTCCTACTGTGTCTCATGCTATCAGCACCTATTTTTTCGAATAAGTGGACTATTATAAGACGTTCATTTTGTGATCCAAGGGGTGATTTATGATTTGCTTGAATTTCATCCATTATTTAAGCATTTCTCACAAAGAAAAAATGAATAAAGAGTTGTATCTTATTGCTTATTTGATGCTTATCTCTTAAGAAAGAGATTTGACAGAGATAATAATCCTGATTTAATAGCAACATTCGGCAAATAACAAAAATAATGAACTATTTTTAGTAAATTGCCTTCAGCTTATCCATGCAATTCATTTTCAACGGAAAATAGCTCTACTATGACAACATTTTATACTGTATTAAGTTGGCTAACCTTTTTCTTCTATTGGCTATTAATTGCGGGGGTCACATTTCGTGTCCTAATGCATCGACGACCAGTTACATCAACAATGACATGGTTATTGATCATCTATATTCTGCCATTAGTCGGGGTTATTGCGTATTTTGCTTTTGGTGAATTACACCTAGGAAAACGACGCGTTGAACATGCTAAACAGATGTGGCCTTCTGTTGTTGCGTGGCTTGAAGACTTGAGGAAATGTAAGCATATTTTTGCTACAAGTACGAGCGATATTGCGACTCCTCTTTTCCAATTAACCGCTAAACGCCAAGGTATTAAAGGTGTTAAAGGTAACAAAATTGAACTTTTAACCACCTGTGAAGATTCACTAAATTCAATTACACGCGATATTAATAACGCTCGTGATAACATTGAAATGGTCTTCTATATTTGGCAATCAGGTGGTTTAGTCGATGAAGTAACCGACGCCTTAATCAGAGCCGCTAAACGCGGTGTAAAATGTCGAGTTATGGTTGACTCAGCTGGAAGCTGGAACTTCTTTCGTACCAAAGGCCCAGACGCAATGAGAGCCGCGGGTATTGAATTTGTTGAATCACTGCATGTTAATTTATTCCGTTTCTTCTTGCGCCGCATGGATTTGCGTCAACATCGAAAAATCGTATTGATTGATAATTATATTTCCTACACAGGGAGTATGAATATGGTCGACCCTCGTTATTTCAAACAAGATTCCGGTGTCGGTCAATGGATTGATATTATGGTAAGAATGGAAGGTCCAGTTTCTACCACATTAGGGATGATTTATGCCTTTGACTGGGAAATGGAAACAGGTGAACGCCATTTACCACCTCCTCCTGATGACAATATTATGCCTTGTGAGCAAGAAAGTGGCCATACAACACAAGTTATCGCATCAGGCCCTGGCTTTCCTGACGAGCTTATTCAGCAATCCTTAATTACAGCCATTTATTCCGCAAGAAAAGAATTAGTGCTCACAACACCTTATTTTGTACCTAGCGATGATCTTGCCCATGCAATCTCAACCGCGGCGATGCGAGGTGTTAATGTGAGTATTATTGTTCCTCGCAGTAATGACTCTTTCCTAGTGCGTTGGGCAAGCCGTTCATTCTTTACAGAAATGCTGGAATCTGGTGTAAAAATATTCCAATTTGAAGATGGTTTATTACATACAAAAAGCGTGATGGTTGATGGACAACTTAGTATGGTAGGTTCAGTTAACCTTGATATGCGTAGCTTATGGTTAAACTTTGAAATCACTGTTGTCATTGATGATGAAGGCTTCGGAAGTGATTTAAGCATTGTGCAATATGATTATATTGCTCGCTCTACAGAATTGACACTAGACGAATGGGAAAAGCGCCCTTTCTTAAATCGTGTATTAGAGCGCATCTGCTATTTCTTTAGCCCTCTGTTATAATCAAGAAGGTAATAAAAATAGGCAATAGAATATTTTGCTAAATGAGCAAAAATGCTATACAAACAACGCGATAATTATTGGAATAATAGACAGGCATTACCATGAATGAACCAACCTTAATCAGTGAAGACGATGCTTTAGAACAAGCTTATGATCTATTTTTAGCTCAAGCAGCTGATAATTTAGATGTTGCAGACCAATTACTCTTTAACCTGCAATTTGAAGAAAGAGGCGCAGCTGAAGTGGTTCCATTAGGTAATGATTGGCAATTTATTGTTGGCCAGCCTGTCACATCAGCCCGTTTTAGCGAAGTGATTATTGGCCTTGCTCCAGACGATGATTCCGATATTGATGATATTTTTGGTCGAGTCCTGATTAGTCGCGATCCATTACAGCCTATGTTCCATATTATTTGGAAATCATAATCACTTTATCTTCACCTGCTTATATTTTAGCAGGTGATTTTTTATTTCAGAGAGAAATAAAATGAGTGAAAGTCACTTTATTATTGATACTATTTTTACCTTAGCTTTCTTTGGTGCCTTTTACTGGTATATCTGCGTAGCTATTATTATCGTCATGCTCTATACCACAATAAAAACAAAAAAAACGTTATTTCGTATCTTATTTATACTCATTGCTTTATTTTTTGCTTATTTACCTTTCATGCAATACCTCTGGTAAAAATTAAGCAAATAAAATCAAAAGCGCCCTATCAGCGCTTTTCTCTTGATCATTATTTGGGGCATATGATTTGCGTAGATAATACTAATTACTGACGCAAACTCACAGCGATACGATTAAAGGCATTCATTAATCCAATTGCCAATGTCAGATCACTCATTTCTGTATCTGTAAAATACGCTTTAACCTGCTGATAAATATTATCCTCCGTACTTTTTGCTGAAATATTACTGACCACCTCTGCCCATAGCAATGCAGCTCGCTCTTTATCAGTAAAACGTTCACTCACTTGCCAACCATTTAGTGCATCTAACTTATTTTGAGCAACACCATGATTACGCAACGAATTATTGTGCATCTCTAAACAAAAAGCACAGCCATTGATTTGAGACACTCTTAAATAAACAAGCTCGATTAACGTTATATCCAGTGAACTACCTTCTAGTGCAGTTTTACATTGAATTAAGCCAGCATAAGCTTTAGGACTGAGCTTTGGGTAAGATAAGCGAAGCTTTGACATAATTTCCTCTCGATTCATAATAAAGATAAACCCACAACTAACTGTATATAAAAACAGTAATAATATATTCAATTTATAGCGATGGGTTTATCAATTTTGTGGTATTTGCGTTTAGAGGCGATGATCTTCAGTATAAGTAACTTAATTTACGACTTATTCTTTATTAATTATTGCGTGTAATATCTGTTACTCAAAGCATTTAGATGAATGAGCAATAGTTAAAAACATTGTGCCCTCTCTTGTAAGTGTACTGTCTTGTTTTATTGGTGGTGATTTGACCATTCTATCTATTTCAGTTGAAGAAAATTTATTACTTGCTTCATTATAAAAACACAAACATTGATCTTTACTCACATTACTATAGACACTTAATGTATCCATACAATATTCAATAAATTTATTTTCTCTTGATTCAGAGCAAGCGGGTAGTAAAAATAAAGATAAAATAACAATTAAGGCTTTTTTCATAACTATTCCAATGTTGTGTTAGATCTATTTAATTATGAAAAAATTATTTCATTAAAGCAGAAGGTTTATCACGATATAAATCAAACTTGGGTGGATAATTATTATTTGAACAAGATAAAAAGAGAGAACTTTCACTTTTCTCCTTATTTTTTATCTTTAATATTCCTTTATTTAGTATTTATACTTATTTTTATTTAATCTTAAATGTAACAATGGAAAAGGATTGCCTTGTCCATCTAATTCTGAACGCCCTATTTGCTCAAATCCAATATAAAGATAAAAGCCAATTGCTTGAGGATTTTGCTCATTTACATCTAACTCATCAATATGCAGTGTATTTATCGCGAAAGTTGTAAGTAATTTACCACAACCATGCCCTCTAGAATTCGCATCGACAAAAAGCATTTCTAACTTATTTTCTGCTGTGCCTAAGATCCCATGAATAACATTATTATTGTCTATCGCGATATAGGTATTAAGCATAGGAAAATACTGTTCTACAATATCTTTTTTAAGCGAAAAGATAATATCTTCAGATAGAAATGCATGCGTAGCTCTAACTGAAGATTCCCAAACTGCTATCATTTCATCATAGTGTGAAGGTTCTGCTTTTATTACAGTTAACATAATTCTCTCTCCATAAAATATGGCATCTTAAAGCTCCTTTATTGACAGTCAAGCACCCCGAATAAAAAACACACATTTAATGTATATTTAATGTGCTTTGATAAGTGAATATCCTACATATAGTGATGCATTTACACTTGTATTCACAAAAAGGCCACATAACGTGACCTTTTAAAAAAATTATTTATTAGCTTAAAATTAGAAACGGTAACCAACACCTAATACCCAAGTACCAAATTTTGCATTATCTAATTTAGAATATTCATAAGATGCATCAATTGCTACGTTTGGGATTGGATTAATTTGTAAGCCTACCCCATAAGCCATAGACGTTTTGCTGTATTCGTCATTAACATAATAATATTTATCTTCTTGGCTAACGTGACCAAGCCCAATTAAACCATATGCACTAAAGTGATCATTAAAACGATAGCTAGGCCCAGCCGTTAATGAAACATAATCAATTTCAGTTGAACCAATTTTTCCCCAGCGGCTATAATAATTATAAGTTAATTTTGTGTACGTCAGTGATCCAATAAAACCCCAATCATTATCAAACTCGTGATTGTATTTAAAGTTAATTCCTTTAGGTTTATCATCGATTTTATAATCACCCAATTTAATTGAGCTCTGAGCATAACCTACGGATAAAGTATTATCTAACGCTGCTTGTGCATTAAAAGAAAGTGTAGAAATAGCTAACAGTGAAGTAGAAAGAAATAAATTACGACTCATCTTTATTCTCTATATAAAAAAGGATAGACAAATGGAACTAAATTAAAATTTAGCTCTCTTATTAAATTGAGTGCAATACTCAATAAAAATTATTGATAAATAATACGTTATTTATAATATTTTATAAAGAAAATCTTATGATTAGAGCTACAATTAAAACACCATTCGCCTCAACAATAAACTTACCTTATTTTTTGCTATTATTAATAGAATATTAAGATCATAACGTTATGAAAAAAGACTAATTTTGATTTATCATTAACTTCAATCGCAGTTTAAATATGATTTAAACCACGATTGATAATCTATTTTTAGAGATAAAAAAATAAAAAACACTCGCTAAGTGAAATTAATTTACTTTAACCTCTGGAGCATTGATTAATATTTAATTAAAAGCTTAAAGTGGTATTTAAAATAAATTATTTTATTAATTTTAATAGGTATAAAAAAGCCACTTATAAAGTAGCTTTTTTATACGACTAATCATACATTATTAGCAAGTTGCATTTTTAACCAAAAACTTTGCTGGCATAAATTAAAAAATTCTTTTCTACAAGGAGAAATCGGTTTGTTATTCGACTCTACAATTTCCCAAGTTATCCAATGTTCAGGACATTGAGCATCATTATCATAGTGTTCTGTTTCTATCTCTTCTGTGCATTTCAAGATGACACCATCAGAAAATAACCAAGTATGAGTTGCCCTGGTTATTTCTGTTAAGTTATCCAAAAAATTCTGAGTACTTAAAATTTGATAGCTATCTTCTTGGTTTACAATTTGAGATATATACTTCGCTAACATCACCTTCTCTCTTGCCTTACTTCTTATTATTTAGTGTACCCATTATAAATGAGTCTAGTTTTATTACTTTATTTTTCATCAAAAGCATCCGCCATAAGTAAAAATTTAGGCTCAGCTTTTTTATATGCATTAATCATAGGGACTAATCGCTGAAAATGTTCACTAGCACAATGCACATCAAGCGCAGCATGATCTGGCCATTGTTCAATAAAGACAAAGTGACCAAGATCTTTCTCATCAACATATAAATTGTAGCTAATACACAGAGGCTCTTTCTTAGTCGCCTCAACAAGTTCTCGATAAAGAGGTAAAACAATTTCTATCGCTTCTGTTTTAATAAAATCTTCAGCAATTACTTTTAACATCACATTTCCCTTAGCGTAATTGATCAATACAGAATACTGTATAAAAACACAGATAAATATAATCGAGTTAACTTAAGAGATCTACTCTCTTTACATAAGAAAATTGCATCTTTTTTAAATGCTAACAATAGAGTGTAATCCATTGAAGTGATAACAGGTGCTGTTTCAAACAGAAAGCAGTAAGCATCAAACATTTATCTTCTATATGAGTGAAAATATGCATTTAAATAAGGTGGATTCTCTTTATATAATAGCAATTCATTAAGTAATACAGAGAAAGTAGGATTGGGGGTTAACGTGTGGCTTGAACAATTTGGTGTACTCAATATCTGGACATACCTCGCAGGCATGTTTTTTATTATCCTCGTTCCTGGCCCTAATACACTCTATGTGCTAAAAACAAGCGCATCAGGTGGCGTCAGTGATGGTTATCGTGCTGCATTTGGTGTCTTTTTAGGTGATGCCATTTTGATTTTTCTCGCCTTTATTGGTGTCGCATCTGTTATAAAAGCCTCTCCAGTACTCTTTACTATTGTCCGTTTTTTAGGTGCTTTTTATCTCCTGTATTTAGGAATAAAGATTATCCATGCGACTTTTTTCTCCAAAAAAGTACATTCAGAACAAACAACAACGGTACAGAAACACATTTTCAGAAAAGCGCTTACATTAAGTATGACCAATCCTAAGGCGATCCTATTTTATATTTCATTTTTTGTTCAGTTTATCGATTTTAATTATGCACATACCGGATTATCTTATTTAATTCTCGCGTCCATGCTTGAAGCGTTTAGTTTTATCTATCTCTCTTTTCTAATATTTGGTGGTGTAGCCCTTGCTCGTTTCTTTGGCTCACGTAAAAATATCGCTAAACTGGGTAATGGTGTTATCGGGCTTTTCTTTATGGGATTCGCAACTAAATTAGCAACATTATCATCATAGTTTTTAATAACAGATATCCATTAAAGAAACGGCAATCTTATTTCGATTGCCGTTTTTTCATCTACGATTATTTACGTATATTATAAAGTCTTATTCCTATTATTTTATTAAATACTATTCATTCTCATTTGATTTTAAGTTTAAAAACCCCTTTTTTATTTAGTTGTTATTATTTGACCTTATTTATTAGAGATAATCTTGATTAATATTACTAAAATAAATCATCAAACATTATATTATAAGTTATATAACCCTATAAATAGGTATTGAGATGAATAGCCAAATTGTTATTGACTCTAAAAAATGTATTGGCTGTAAAACATGTGAAGTTGTTTGTTCAGTCGGTCATACATCAGAAAAGGATGGAAATGATTTTCTCAATAAAAAGAATTTTCATCCAAGGATCCGCATTATTAAATTAATGCATCAATTTACAGCTTCTGTTTGCCATCAATGTGAAGATGCACCCTGTGCCCAAGCTTGTCAGACAAAAGCATTAGTGCGTGGTGAAAATTTTGTCGAAACACACCCTGAAAATTGCATTGGATGTAGAGCTTGTCTTTTAGCTTGCCCATTTGGCGCCATTGAACTTGAGAAAAAGGCGCATTCGGTACCTACTTATTGTTTAGATCTTGGTCAACAATTTCAAATTGATATCGTTAAATGTGATTTATGTAATCATAGAGAACAAGGCCCTGCTTGTGTTGAGTTTTGTCCTCAAGATGCCTTAATTTTTGTCTCTGATAATGAATTGTCACAATTGACTGCTGAACGTAGAAAAAACTCTATTTTACGAGAACTACCAACGATACCTTATTAAAGTCTATGCTTATTTAATAATCACCACGTGATACAAAAAGTTTATAGCCTTATTCAGTTTATATAAGGCTATTACTTCTTACTTTTTACCGCCTTGAAATCGCTTAACTATAGTTATCTATATCGAAACCACCCTACCATCTGGTATCATTGGCGACTTATCAATTTTCTTGCCATAAATAACTTTGTTTTTCACACAACTTATTACTTGAGCCTATAAGATATTTTATATATTTATCATATTGTTAAGGCATCAAAACAGCGAAGAACAAAGCCTTGGTTAGCAAGTTACAGAATAATCAGCAACGATATAGAACCGTAAAAAATGAGCATCCCAAAAGAACAGTATAATTTCAACAAACTACAAAAACGCTTACGCCGTGATGTTGGGCAAGCTATCGCTGACTTTAATATGATAGAAGACGGCGACAAAATCATGGTCTGCCTCTCTGGTGGTAAAGATAGCTACACGCTACTTTCTATCTTAATGAATCTGCAAAAAAGTGCGCCAATTAATTTTTCACTTGTTGCAGTCAATTTAGACCAAAAACAACCCGGATTCCCTGAGCATATTTTACCTGAGTATTTAAATGAACTTGGTGTGGAATATAAAATTGTTGAAGAGAATACCTATGGGATCGTTAAAGATATTATTCCTGAAGGTAAAACAACCTGCTCTTTATGCTCACGTTTACGTCGTGGTATTTTATATCGCACAGCGACAGAACTTGGTGCAACTAAAATTGCTTTAGGCCACCATCGTGATGATATTTTAGAAACATTATTCTTAAATATGTTTTATGGTGGAAAACTTAAAGGTATGCCACCTAAATTAATGAGTGACGATGGCAAACAAATCGTTATTCGCCCTCTTGCTTACGCTCGTGAAAAAGATATTGAGCGTTTTGCACAAGCAAAACAGTTTCCAATTATCCCTTGCAATCTTTGTGGCTCACAACCGAATCTCCAACGTCAGGTTATTAAAGAGATGCTAAGAGATTGGGATAAGCGTTACCCTGGTCGTATTGAAACCATGTTTAGAGCAACACAAAATATTGTCCCATCACACTTATGTGATACTCAATTATTTGATTTTGTGAATATCAAGCATGGTGATGAAGTCATTAATGGTGGCGACTTAGCTTTTGATAAAGACGATATTCCAGCCGTTCCAGTCATGTTCCAAGAAGAAGATGATGAACGCCCTGACTTTAGCCAAAACAAACTCGATATTGTTGAAGTGAAATAATGCACTATCTCCTAAGCCTTGCATTCAGGGCTTAGGATTTTTATGGCTAAATAATCGCCAATAATAAATTTAAGCAAAAAAAAACCGATGTTAATAAACATCGGTGTAATAATGGTCAATTATTCTGTATTAAGAACTCAATATGAGAAAAACTACAATTATGGAGCACAACGTTCATCGCTCAACGTTGTATTCACCTGCGAGAGTTATAATGCCAGATGTTCTATTTTAAAAAATTGATATATCTCAAACAGGGTTAGAGAATTCTTTTTTAAATCCATTTAGTTACGATTAATTTGCTGAAATTTTACAACCATCTACTACGCTTTAACCACCAAGTAACAATCACAATCAAAACAAAGAGAGATAAACAAAAAATGGTAAAACCATAAGGAAATTCATTTCCAGGTATGCCACCTAAATTGACACCAAATAGCCCTGTTAGAAACGTTGTTGGTAAAAATAACATCGCCATTAGAGACATAGTATAAGTACGTCTATTCATCGCATCAGCCATCATTGATGTTATTTCATCTGCAATTACCGCCGTACGAGAAATACTACTGTCCAAATCTTCTAAACGTCGAGAAAGTCTTTCTGAGATTTCTAACATCGTGACTCTATCGCTATCACTCATCCACGGTAATTTTTCAATAGAGAGTCTTGAAAATACATCTCGTTGAGGTGCCATATAACGACGTAAAACAATTAACTGCTTTCTTAATAATGCAAGTTCACCTCTTGCTGGTATTTGTTGATCGAGGATCATATCTTCCAATTCAATTAATTGGTCATGAAGCGTCTCAACAAATTCGCCTATTTCATCAGTCACTGCATCAGCCATTGTAATTAGCCAATCACCGCTATTTTCAGGGCCATTACCAAGTTCTAATGTATGAATAACAGAATCTACAGAATTAACTCGGCGATGGCGACTTGAAACAATTGTTTGGCTGTTAATATAAATTCTAAAAGCGACAAGCTCATCGGGCCGATCATTAGGATTATTATTAATTGTTTGCAAATTGATGACGATACCTTCACCAATGCGTTGTGCTTTTGGTCTGACGTTCTCTGCAAGTAATATATCTTTAGCAATAGGTGGAAGTAATTCTGTCTCTTGTATCCATTGAGCACTTTGTGGCTTGCGGTAATCTAAGTGCACCCAATATGGATTTTCATTTGTTGCAACAGTTTCGGCCGTGATTTCTGCTGCTCCTCCATGCCCATTAAGTTGTGCTGTATAAATAGCATCTGAATCTTGTATAACAGAGTCATTAATTGTTTTCACTTAACTTCCTCCATAACTTTTGCTTTAAAAGTAATATTTGAATTAAATACTCAACTGTCAAATATGATTAATCTACCTTCATTTTATAACGCTATGTTTTGAACCGTTATTCTATACTTTTTTTCTAGTTAACTGTATATCAGCACTATTTTTGTTTCATTCATCTAAAATATCTAATTATCTTTATTACTTTAGGATTATTACACTAAATCAAATACTGATAGTTGCGTTAGTATATTAATACTTAGAACAACCGCAGGTAACTTATTTTATTTTCAGGAGAAAAGTTACCTACTGTAATTTATAATAACTATCTAACTGGTGTATACTAAATATTCTTTAATGCATTTGTTGCACCCTAAAAATAAGGTCATCAATATGAAAAAATTTATCGCTATTCCTTTATTTTTGCTTTTGGCTGGATGCAATGACGCAACTTCAACTGAAAGTGCAAATACAACATCATCTACGGGAACGACAAAAACGCTTCTAGTGGACTCACAACTGTATGATTGTGTGGGTGTCGCGCCAATGAAGTGTATGAAGGTGAAAGAGCTGCCTTCTGGAGAATGGTCCCTGTTCTATCAAAATATTGATGGTTTTGAATATAAAGCAGGCACTGAATATACATTAAAAGTTAATGTTACAGATATTCCTAACCCACCAGCAGATGCATCAAGTGTAAAATATACACTGATTGAAGTTGTAGATAAAAAATAGAACATCGCACTAAAATCTGGCTCACAATAGGTATTAAAGCTTATTGTGAGTATTTTACCTATTACGCTCAATTACTACTCCCTTCTATTTAAGTAATTTCTTATCATTTCATTGCACTATCATTAAGATAATTAATAAATCTTATGCTGTTTAATAATTAGCTATTTATAATAGTTTGATTTTTTATTGAGTTTAAAAATAAGCATTCAAACTTTTTTTAAGAGTAATTTCAATCAATTAATATTGAAATCAACATTTATTTTACTAAAAATGGTGTTCTACACATCAACATAGAAACTCCATAATGAATAAATTAGTCCTTATTTTAATTAGTTTAGCTTTATCTTATTCCTCTACATTACATGCCTATGATAAGACGCATACCCTCTCTGGTGGCTATATTTATGGCAAAATAAAAGGTGACACAGCAAAAGGTGAAATAATCAGTTATCGTTATGAAACAGAAAATGCTTGGGGAATATTAATTTCTCTACTACGTTTAAATGCCAACCATAAAGAACATTTTATTGATCCTCGTTTTACCATACCTTCAACAATAAAATACCGAACTAAAACCACAGGACTATTAATCGGCCCAACTTATAGAATAACACCTGAAATTTCTGTTTATGCTCAAATGGGGCCTAATAAATTAAAGCATCAGGAAGATAAATATCACCCTAAAATAAATACAACAGATTCCCATATAATTAATACAACAAGTGTAATTGGTCAAATTGGCATCGATTATAATCCTGTTAAGGATATCTCATTTAGCTTGGGCTATCTTTATTCTGATACCACAGCCAATAAACGTCATATTGAATTAAATGCCTTACAACTCTCTTTGGGATATCGTTTTTAAATCGTGTTGACAATCTGTAGTGTCATTTAACACTTACAAAAAGAAAAACAGATAGATTCATTTATAAAACCATCAAACACCATAACAAAAGCATTAATTATTGTTATAATTAAGAGTTTACAACTATAAATAAACAAAAATACAATATTTAACATCACGCACATTGCACGATTAGTCAAAACAATGTCGCAAAAATGTATTAACATCCTACTTGCAATGTTTATTCCTTTTGAGTCTCCTTCTGTTTTCATAACAGAGGGATTTTTTTTGTTATAAATATTTTATTAATCACTGTAACAGTTAGATACAATAAAAGGCGTGCAAAGAAAGTATTAACAATATAATTTATATCTAGATAATAAGTTACCCTGCTTTATTTTGCTACGCCCCTTTCTAAAAGGGGTTCTTTTTTATTTTTCTATAAAAAAACACTCAATTAAATTGAGTGTTTTCTGTTTATGTTAAAATAAAGAATTGAATCAATGTTTCAATATATAAAGTGTATGGCTATAAGCAACATCTTCTGGGTTCTCAATGGGATAACCTTTTAACCACGGCTTTATCAAGCGTCCATTTGTGTATTGATAAATAGGTGCGATTGGTGCATCTTCAGCAATTATTTGCTCAGCGCGGTTATACAGACTATTTCTTTCGTTTGTATCAATAGTCATACCAGACAATGTTAATATTTCATCATATTGCTTATTCTGATATTTAGGGATATTACCAGCGTGTTTAGAGCCTAATAAGCTTAAAAAAGTAGAAGGCTCGTTATAATCGCCAACCCATGATGCTCTTATAACATCAAAATCCCCAGAATTTCGGCTATCAATATATGTTTTCCATTCCTGATTACGTAATTCGACTTTCACGCCTAACTTTTTCTTCCACATAGAAGCAACTGCAATAGCAATTTTCTGATGATTCTCTGAATTATTGTATAGCAATGAGAGTGTTAATGGATTATGAGGGCCATATCCCGCAGCCGCTAATAAGATCTTAGCTTGACTATCTAATTCATCTTGATTGTATTCATCATAAATTGTAGGTTCTGGGGTAAAGCCTGCCGTTACATCAGGTGTAAAACGGTTTGCTGATTTCTCCCCTGTTCCTAATACTTTATCAGTGATAATTTTTCTATCTATTGCCATCGCTAACGCTTTACGTACACGAATATCTTTTGTTGGCCCTGATTGGGTATTAAAAGCATAATAATAAGTTCCTAACTGGTCAGGAATATAAACCTCATTAGGAATATCTTTCATTAATTTATGATATAAATTTTTCGGGAACGACTCTGTAATATCAATATCACCCGCTAAATAACGCTTAGTCGCATGTGATTCATGATTAATCGGCACAAAAGTGACTTTGGTTAATACTGTATTTTTATGATCCCAATAATAAGGATTTGGCGTTAATACGATCTTCTCATTAACGACTCTATCTTTTAAAACAAAAGCTCCATTTCCGACTAAATTGCCAACCTTAACCCATTCAGTGCCATATTTTTCAATGCTATGATGAGGTACAGGATATAACGAAAAATTAGTCGTTAAACTTGGAAAATACGAGACTGGTCGCTCTAATGTCACTTTTAGCGTTTTTTCATCAAGTGCTTCCACGCCTAATGATGTTGGTTTTAATTTTCCATCAATAATCTTTTGTGCATTTTCAATAGATGCAAGTGATGCATACCATGCAAAAGGTGAAAGATTCTTAGGGTCAACTAACCTTTGCCAGCTATAGACAAAATCTGTTGCGGTTACTTTTTCACCATTAGACCATTTGGCATTATCGCGTAAAGTGAAGATCCACACACGATTATCTTCTGTACGCCAACTTTGAGCAACACCTGGAATGGGACGTCCATGCTCATCTTCTATCGTCAACCCTTCAAATAAATCACGTTGCACTTGAGCTTCTGTTAATCCTACTGCATTAATGGGATCAAGTGATGCAGGCTCATCTTTTAAATGTCGAACTACTTCTTGCTTTTTATCGAGTATCGTTCCTGCGGGGACTACTGCCGCATTTATCTGCGATGTGAGTAATCCTTGAACGACAAGTGCACATGAGATGACGAATATTTTGCGCATGTCTGTTTCGTCCTGTAATCTGTATGAGAATAAACTGCACAATTATAAGAGCCTGATAAAAAGGCACAATCACTGATTACAAATATTTTATAAATTTTTATGTTTTTAGTGATGACTACGCCAATAGTGGCAAATTTTAATAATGGTTAAGCATTAACGAAAATTATCGTTAATACTGAGTATTAATAACAGTTAGTCTGACAACTAATAAAGGAGAACAACAATGGCACATCAAGTTACTTTACAAGGAAATGCAGTGGCACTATCGGGTAATTTCCCAACAGTCGGTCAAAAAGCAGCTGATTTTTCTCTTGTTGGTAAAGATCTTAATGATGTTTCTTTAGCGAATTTTGCAGGTAAACGTAAAGTTCTAAACATTTTTCCAAGTGTAGATACTGGTGTTTGTGCTGCAAGTGTTCGCCAATTTAACAAAGTTGCAAATGAATTAAATAACACGGTTGTTTTATGTATTTCAGCTGATTTACCTTTTGCTCAAGCGCGTTTTTGTGGCGCGGAAGGCTTAGATAACGTTGTGACATTATCTACAATGCGTGGTGCTGAATTTAAAGAAAACTACGGTGTTGCAATTACATCAGGTCCATTAGCTGGCTTAACAAGCCGAGCAGTGATTGTTTTAGATGAAAATAACATGGTTATCTACACCCAGTTGGTTGACGAAATTACAACTGAACCCAATTATGATGATGCGTTAAAAACACTGAAATAATACTGATAAAAAAATAGACGAGTATTATGCTCGTCTATTTTTATTATGCACAAAATCTTACTACTCAATTATTATTCTTCAGACTTATCACTCTTTTTATTCGTAAGATTGTATTCTCTTAGCTTATTCGCAATAGCGGTATGAGAAATACCTAAGCGTTTCGCTAATTTACGTGTACTTGGATAATCACGGTATAAACGCGTTAAAATCGAAGCTTCAAAGCGTTTTGTCATTTCATCTAACGAGCCTTCTAATAGATTCTCATCAAATAATGTTTCATCCGTGTGCTCAGGTAACGTAATATCTTGAACACGCAATGTATTTCCGACTAACTGTGCCATTGCTTGATAAACAGTATTCCGTAATTGGCGAATATTACCCGCCCAAGAATATTGCATTAAATAATTTGAGAAATCAGTAGAAATGGACGGTACACCCACTTTTTGTTCTTGACAGTACTGATTAATAAAATGAGTTGCCAACGGAATGATATCGTCCTTTCTTTCCCTTAATGGCGGTAATGTTAATGTTAATACGTTCAAGCGATAATAGAGATCTTCTCTAAACAATCCCTTTTGTACTAATTCCCACAAATTTTTCTGAGTAGCACAAATAATGCGCACATCTACATTAACTTCTTCTTCTTCACCCACTCGGCGGAACGTTCCATCATTTAAAAAGCGTAGAAGTTTGATCTGCATTTGCGGGGACATTTCACCGATTTCATCAAGTAAAACAGTACCGCCATTGGCTTGCTCAAAAAAGCCCTTTTTTCCTTCAATGGCATTAGGATAAGCACCCGCTGCATAGCCAAATAACTCACTTTCAACAACATCATCAGGCATTGAAGCGCAATTTAAGCCAAGAAATGGATATCTTAAACGGCTACTTAGTAAATGGCAGGCTTTTGCTAATAAATCTTTTCCTGTACCTGTTTCACCCACTAATAACAATGGATCATTCATTATTGCCATTTTCTTTGCTCGAGTAATAAGCTGCTTCATTTTAGGTGTTACGGCAATAATTTGGTCAAACCCACTTTGATCATTAGTCACTAATCTAGGGTAATTATAAATAATTTCATTATATTTCAGTAAAACAAAAGCCCCAACGCAATGATTATATTGGTTATCGTCTGTCAGTTTAATTGGGACTATTTCCATTTCAAAATTCTGTTTTTTCACAGTAATAGGCACCTTTTGAATAAAGTGCTCTTTTTGTTCTAAAAAACGATGAATATTAAAATTTGGGATAAATTGGTTAAATGTTTTCTCAGCATGATCATCTGGAGATAAACCAAAAAGCTGTCTTGTTGCAGGGTTAAGTAATTTTACCTTACCCTTGGTATCAATAGAAAAAACAGGAACAGGAACAGATTCTAATAATGTCCAAATTGCACGATGTTCTTGCTCTGACGGCATAAATGCAACAGTACGTACATCAATAACACCATTTATTCGACGTATCTCCGCCATAAGAGGTTGAAATATATTAAAATCTATCTGTGAGAAATTCAGGTAAATAAGACCAATTGGGAATATTTCAATTCCACGCAAATCGATATTTTTTAATACGAGCAGATCTAATAATTCACGGGTTAACCCGATGCGATCTTCACAAGTGACCTCTAAACGCATTATAAACCTTCTTAATACTGAGTGACCCTGAACTAATTCTAGATATTATACATAAATATCAACGAAATAAAGAGGATTGTCAGCAAAGGTTGACACCACTAGCATTTATTTTTACACAACTAAATCAATCTCCTAATTTTTAAGCAAGATTATTTATGCTTTAAAAAAACCGAATAACGAAAATGAAGAGGTTTTTATTATTTTTTTTAGTTCAAAATCGATAAGATATTCGACATCCTTTACCAAAGGGCTTAATTCTCGACGGATCACCTTTTTGATAGTTTTACATCCATTATCAAAACAAAAGAGGAGATACTCTAATGCGTTTATTGCCTTTTCTTTCTTATCCGATTCAGTCAGATATTCAAAAAATTGGGATATCTCTTTTATTTGAAATGACTTAGGTTGCTTTTGATATTGTCTTTTTTTAATCTCACTGATCGTCTCATCAAGAATAGGGATTAAAATACTTAATTGGTTGTCAATGTTTGAAACATTAAATTCTGAACTTAGGTAGAGTTGACGTCTTGCTTTAGAGAGTTTTTTTATTACTGAAATTTGTATTTCTTTCATTTTTTTACCCTTCTTAGAATAATTATTTATTAACTATTTTCTATTTTTTACAAATAAAAAAACCGCCTCTGTTTACTAAATAACGAATAACTTACAAATTAGATGTTTGAAAATATATTGATAGAATAGGTCTTGCGATACATTTTTGCGGTAACATTTAACGCTATTTATTAAACCAAACTCAAGACTATTTTTCTTTCAAAAAAGGAATATTTTGATTGAAATTACAAACATTTCACCAGAGGGAAGTAAATTATTCTTTATATACAAATAGTTATAACCATCTCAAATTTTGTGAAAATTGACTCTTTTTAAAATTTTTTATCACGATAGTTTCCATTTAAAACAATAACATTATTGGTAGTAAAACTATAAAAACACTTTATAGCATTCAGTGACTTATTTTAAAATAATATTTTATCATCTTTATTATTATGGCTATTTTATATAAATAACACCTTGCCAATCTTTATACAAAAAAAACGCAGAATGGCTTCTGCGGTTTTTATTTAAAATTATTAAAAGGTGAAAATAATAAGTTATTCTTTTTTCTTACTACCAATGGTATTTTTTAATTTTCCAATTAGCTCTTTTCTAAAATCGCCTAGCTTAGGTTTATTATCATCAATCCAAGGTAAAGGACGGCATAATTCCATTGCTTTTATTCCTAAGCGTGCCGTTAATAAGCCTGCTCCAATACCTTGAGCGGCTCTTGTTGATAATCGTGCTGCAAGATCTTGTGAAAGCCAGTCCATTCCAACTTCTCTAACCAGTTCTGTCGCACCCGCAAATGCAATATTGACTAGAACAAGGCGAAAGAGTTTTAGACGACTATAGTAGCCTAATTCGATACCGTAAATTTCTGCAATACGATTAATTAAACGAATATTACGCCAACCAATAAAGGCCATATCAACCATTGCCAGCGGACTAACAGCGATCATTAAGGTTGACTCTGCTGCAGAACGACTAATTTCAGCTCTAGCTTGTTTATCCAAAATAGGTTGAACAAGTTGACTATAAAGTTCTAATACTTCTTTGTCGTTATGGGTGTCATGTAATGCACTTTGCCAACGAATTAATGCAGGGTGTTGTGAGCTAATACCCGCTTGTTTAGCAAGTTTTTCACAAAATGATCGACCATTCCCCATCGCATGGCTATAAAGTAACTCTTTTGCTTTATCTCTTTCATCTGCCCGTTGACGTAAACGATAAATACGGCGCCACTCTGTTATAACTGATCCAATCCCAGCGACAACAATTAACCCACCCGCACTGGCTGCACCCAACGCAATCCAGTCAGAATTTACCCATGAGTCATAAATCCATTGTCCCGTTTGTGCAATAACACTAATCCCTAAAATGGTACTCGCAATCGTTAATAAACGTTTCCAGATACTTTTTTTCGGTTTTAAAATTGATTGAACATCACCTTCTAATTGCCCTTCATTCACTTCATCCAATTGTGGATCAATAGGCAAAAATTGCTCATTTTCATTAAAGCCAACACCTTTTTTCAAGATGACTTCTTCGTGAAGTATGGGCTCTTTAAAATCAATTCGCGATTTTAATGGCTCATTCATTTTAATTTATCCCCTAACAAAAACTCCATTGCACTATCCATACGAATATGAGGAACCGCACTATCTCTTGATATTTGTTGCGGCCTAAAAGATTCGAAACTAAACCCTTGTTTTTCCCAAAATGTTTTTTCAGGTAATCGCTTAGGAACCTCACCGGGAAAATATACTAATGGTGTGTTATCGCTTAAACGAAAACCTTTTAAGGCTGGTATTTTTTCGCCATGATGATCAACAATCCCACTTTCAGTTGCCGCAATAGAAGCTAGTCCCATGCAATCTATACTGATCCCCTCAAAAATAGCATTTTGTTTAGCATCTTGAATAAGCTGTTGAAGCAATGACACTAAGTTTTCGTGTTGATCAACCGTGATATGGTCGGCTTTTGTGGCTGCAAACAGAAGTTTATCGATACAAGGTGAAAATAAGCGTCTAAGTAAAGTTCTTTTTCCATAATGAAAACTGCGCATTAATTGTGTTAATGCTTGGCGCATATCATTAAAAACATCTGCACCTTGATTTAAAGGTTGTAGGCAATCAACCAAAACAATTTGTCTATCAAATCCTTGGAAATGATCGCGATAAAAACCTTTTACAACATGCTGTCCATAATATTCATAACGCTGTTTTAGCATACCAATATTAGTGCGTTTATCTGCATTCTTTAATTTAGCAATATCATATTGTTGCAAATCAGCCCAAGGGAAAAACTGTAAAACAGGTGCTCCTGCTAATTCACCGGGTAATACAAAACGTCCAGGTTGAATAAAGTGAAGCCCTTCTTCCTTGCACGATAATAAATAGTCAGTGTAAGCGGAGGCAATATCAGCTAATAACGTTTCATCAGCTGGCGCAAAAGGATCACATTTTTTAAGGAGTAATTGCCAATGCTGTTCTGGTGATGTTCTTTGGCGATTGACCTTATTCATTTGCTCTGACCATTCAAAATAGTCTTGCTCAAGCATAGGTAAATCTAATAGCCATTCGCCGGGGTAATCAACAATTTCTAAATAAAGAGAAGATGTTTCTTTTATAAAACGTGTTAAAGATTCATTCGAGCGATAACGTAGTTGTAAACGAATTTCGCTGACCCCTTTTGTAGGAACGGGCCAACTTGGCGGTGTATGATAAAGAGATTCCATTCCCTCATCATAAGTAAAACGAGGAATATTTAAATTATGTTGAGGAATGCGTTTTACACCTAGTAGTTGTTTATTTCGTGCAGCCGAAAATAGTGGTAAACGCGCGCCTGTATGCACATTAATAAGTTGATTAACTAAAGAGGTAATAAATGCTGTTTTACCACTTCGACTTAATCCAGTTACGGCCAAACGAAGATGTCTATCAACACCACGATTAAGAAAAGCGGTAAGTTCATTTTGTAGGCGTTTCATGTTTCTCCCAAGACATTTGACGCGATAGCTTATTAAAACCTGCTTTGATAATAGGTTCAGCTATCAATAGAACCAGCCAACGTAACGGTTTGCTACTTACTCGTTTTAATATACCGCCTGTGATTGCAGCTGGCCCAAATAAAGTGAATAACATTAACCCAAATGTTAACCCTTTTTTGGCTAATTGGGCGAGTTTATTTGTTTTTAAAGAAACGAATACTTGATTGGAATTCATAATAGGCTCCTCAATCAGAAATTTTATTCTCTCACAATACAAGCGTTGAAAAAGATAAACGGACTGAAAGAAAGACGCTCCTAAAATGGAGCGTCTTATCAGATTAAATGGCAAAAATATTACAAATCTCGAAAACGTTTATTTAACTGATAAGTAGAAGAGGTAATATAACGTTCCATTTGTTGTAAACGTTTTTCACCTTGCATCAATTGATTATCTACCTCGCTTAAAATGTCTTTTAAGCTCTCTTGCTGATTTTCACCTTGCTGGTAATTAGCAGGAGCTGGCTCCATAAAGAAACTTAAAACAAAATAAGCAACAATAGTTAAACCGAAAAAACCAGCAAACAGCGCAATCACCGCAATAACCCTGATAAGTAAAACAGGAATATTAAAATAATGGGCAAGCCCAGCACATACACCACGGATCATGCCCTCTTGTGGCAAGCGATACAATTGCTTGCTTTGCATCGTCATTGTGATTGCCTCCAGTTAGGATGTTCTGCATCAAGTATTTGTTCTAACGTCTTAATGCGTTCCTGCATTTGCTGAGCTTTATCCACCAGCGCGCTCAGTCGCTGCATTTCTTGATGGGTTAACTGAACATTACCTCCACCTTTCTGACTGTTGTAGTGCAACCACAACCAAATAGGGAGAATAAATAAAACGAAAATTGTCAGTGGTATTCCCAGAAATATATAGCCCATTACATATCCTTTATAAGATGGTTATTACGCTTGCTGTTACTCTTTATTGATATTGATTTTAGCTTTTAATGCCGCTAATTGCGCGCTAATTTCATCATCAGCTTTTAATTCAGCAAACTGTTGGTCTAAAGATTTTTCCTTTCCTAAACCATAACTTTGAGCTTCACCTTCCATATGGTCAATACGGCGTTCAAATTGTTCAAAACGCGCCATTGCTGCATCCATTTTACCACTGTCTAATTGGCGACGAACTTGGCGAGATGAATTTGCTGCTTGATGACGCACAACTAAAGACTGCTGTTTTGCGCGTGTTTCAGTTAGCTTGTTTTCTAATTCACTAATTTCGCCTTTTAAACGAGTTAGCGTTTCATCAATAATAATCAGTTCGTGTTTCAATGTGTCATTAACTGATGCTACACGTTGTTTTTCGATTAATGCTGCACGAGCTAAATCTTCCTTTTCCTTGATAAGAGCTAACTCTGCTTTATCCTGCCAATCTTTCATCTGTTTTTCAGCTTGTTCGATACGGCGCTCTAATCCTTTCTTTTCAGCTAAAGTGCGTGCAGAAGTTGTACGGATCTCAACTAACATATCTTCCATTTCTTGGATCATTAGGCGGATCATTTTTTCAGGATCTTCCGCTTTATCTAATAAAGAAGCGATATTGGCATTAATAATGTCAGCAAAACGTGAAAATATACCCATGATGTTATCCTTAATAGCTATGCTAATTAGTGACGTTAAATTATTTCAGTAATGGCGCACTGTCGTAACGCCGGCATACTTTAGTTAATACAATTTGCGTGCCAACTTTTAAAATTCACTTAAACTATTAATAATAGGTAATTTATATTGTTCGCCTATTTTTCGAACACCTGATAGACTGGTAAAAAATACCTCAATATGGTGAATTTAACCAATGAATGAGAATTTAGAGACAATAATCGGCGTTGACAGTCAATTTATTGATGTATTAGAACAAACCTCAGCACTCGCTCAATTAAAAAAGCCTGTATTAATTATTGGTGAACGAGGTACAGGCAAAGAGTTGATCGCTCATCGCTTACACTATCTTGCTCCTTGGTGGCAAGGACCTTTTATTTCAATCAACTGTTCTGCGCTCAATGACAATTTACTTGATTCTGAGCTTTTTGGTCATGAAGCAGGCGCTTTTACTGGTGCTAGAAATCGTCATCAAGGGCGTTTTGAACGTGCGGATGGAGGTTCTCTTTTTCTTGATGAACTGGCGACTGCTCCCATGCTTGTGCAAGAAAAGCTTCTGCGCGTCATTGAGTATGGTCATTTAGAGCGCGTTGGGGGCAGTCAATCTCTGCATGTTGATGTTAGGCTTATTTGCGCGACAAATGCAGATTTACCCGCAATGGCAGAAGAAGGTAAATTTCGTGCCGATTTACTCGATAGATTGGCGTTTGATGTTATTAGACTCCCGCCATTAAGAGAGCGACGTGCAGATATTATGTTGCTTGCTGAAAATTTCGCTATCTCAATGTGCCAAGAGTTAGGTTTACCTTTTTTTCCTGGTTTTAGTGATAGTGCGCGCCAAGTACTTTTAGATTATTCATGGCCAGGTAATATTCGTGAGCTAAAAAATGTTGTTGAACGCTCGGTTTATCGTCATGGAACCTGCGATAACGTACTCACCAATATTATTATTGATCCCTTTGCCGGTCTTCAGACGTCAAAAACACCCACATTAAAAAAATCACCTAAAGAAAATTTTTCACTACCTATATTACCGTTGGATTTACGCCAATGGCAAAATGATGTAGAAAAAAAATTAGTAAATAGTGCATTAAAAGAGAGCTTATATAACCAGAAAGAGGCGGCTGAAAAATTATCACTAAGTTACGATCAATTTAGAGGGCTAATTAAAAAACATCAAATAATAACTTAATTTATTGATAAATATAGTTTTTTAATTGCCAAGGGGGAGGCGTAAACAATAGGCAAAAAAAAAGCCAGCACCCGAGCTGGCTAGTAAAAAATACTGGAAGCAATGTGAGCAATGTCGTGCCCTCTGCGGAAAACCTCTTACCGCCGAAGGACAATACGGATGATAATCTTTATCATTAGCATTTGTAAAGCATTTTATTGAGAATTTTTCTCACTTTGTTTTTTTGACTATTTGGGGATAGAAAGTTTTTTAAGTTACAATAGCAAAATCGTTTCTCTAAAAGACATTATTTATGCGCCCTATTTTATTTATTGGTACTTTGCTACTCACCTTTACAAGCGTAACTTGTATTGCGGATGTAGCACCAAAAACACAAGCACCATCTATAACGCTTGAGCCAACTCCAATTAATCAAAATGGCTTTGTTTACTGTGTTGATGGCAGTGTAAATACCTTTAATCCACAACTATCAAGTAGTGGATTAATTATTGATCCTCTAGCTGCACAGCTTTATGACCGTCTTTTAGATGTCGACCCATACACTTATCGCCTGATCCCTGAAATTGCAGCTCGATGGGAAACATTAGATAACGGCGCGACATACCGCTTTTATTTACGTAAAAATGTCTCCTTTCAACAAACATCTTGGTTCACACCAACACGTAAACTTACCGCTGATGATGTTATTTTTAGTTTTGAAAGGATGATCAATCCACAAAATCCTTTCAATCAAATTAATGGCGGAAAATACCCCTATTTTGACAGCTTAAGTTTTGCCAATAATATCCAATCGATAAAAAGACTAGGTCAATACACGGTAGAATTTAGCTTAAAAGAGCCTGACGCCTCCTTTCTATGGCATTTAGCAACACATTACGCCCCTATTCTTTCTGCCGAATACGCCCAAAATTTAGAAAAATCAGGCGATCAAACACAGCTTGATTGGAAACCAGTAGGAACAGGCCCTTTCTTTTTAGATGAATATCAACCAGGGCAATTTGTTCGTTTATTTAGAAATAAAGATTACTGGAAAGGCCAACCCAAAATGCAACAGATTGTTATTGATATGGGTGCAGGTGGTACAGGCCGTATATCTAAATTACTCACTGGTGAATGTGATGTTTTAGCCTATCCTGCCGCAAGCCAATTAAAAGTCTTACGTGACGATCCACGACTAAGATTAACTTTGCGTTCTGGTATGAATATCGCTTATTTAGCCTTTAACACCAGCAAACCACCCCTAAATGATCTTAAAGTTCGTCAAGCTATTGCTTATGCCATTAACAACGAACGTTTAATGGAATCTATTTATTATGGTACGGCAGAAACGGCAGCATCAGTGCTTCCTCGCGCATCTTGGGCTTATGATAACCGAGCAAAAATTACAGAATATAATCCTGAGAAATCGAAACAAATTCTTAAAGAGCTAGGCCTTGATGGGCTGAAATTAAATCTTTGGGTACCTAGCGCCTCACAATCTTATAATCCAAGCCCATTAAAAATGGCGGAACTTATTCAAGCAGACTTAGCGCAAGTGGGTATTCAAATGAGCATTCGTCCTATTGAAGGACGATATCAAGAAACGAGTATGATGGATCGCACCCATGATATGACCTTATCTGGTTGGTCAACTGACAGTAACGATCCTGATAGTTTTTTCCGTCCTCTCTTTAGCTGTGCAGCCATTGGCTCACAAACTAACTTAAGTCATTGGTGTTTACCTAGCTTTGATGATATTTTGAAAAAAGCGCTTTATAGTCAGCAACTTGCTTCAAGAATGGATTATTATCATGAAGCTCAAGATATTCTTGCTCAAGAGTTACCAGTGTTGCCTTTAGCAAACTCTTTACGTATGCAAGCATATCGTTATGATATTAAAGGATTGGTATTGAGTACTTTTGGTAATGCGTCTTTTGCTGGTGTTTATCGAGAGGCAGAAGTAGACGAACAAAATCACAAGAAAGAGGCTGTAAAATAATCCATGATTATTTATTCAATACGTCGATTGCTTTTATTGCTTGTGACACTGTTCTTTTTGTCGCTAGTGAGCTTTAGCCTAAGTTATTACACACCAAATGCCCCGTTAAGTGGTGCATCACTCACCGATGCCTACTTTTTTTATGCCCATAATATGATCCATTTTGATTTTGGTATTTCCTCTATCAATGGTGAACCTATCAAAGCGCAATTGGTAGAGGCACTTCCAGCGACCATGGAGCTTTGTACATTAGCTTTTCTTTTTGCCCTTATTGTAGGTATTCCTGCTGGTATTATTGCGGGAGTTTGGCGTAATAAATCCGCCGATATTATTATCAGTAACTTCGCGCTTTTAGGTTTTTCTGTGCCAGTATTTGGACTTGCATTGCTGCTAACGCTTTTCTTCTCACTAAAATTGGGTTGGCTACCTGTTTCAGGCCGTATTGATTTGCTTTATAACTTACAACCTATTACAGGCATTGCATTAGTGGATGCGTGGTTATCTGATTCACCTTATCGTCAACAAATGATCATTAATGTATTACAGCATTTAATTTTACCTGTAATAACTCTGGCTATTGCACCAACAACCGAAGTTATTCGATTAATGCGAAACAGTACGGAAGAAATTATGTCAGAGAACTACGTGAAAGCAGCCGCAACTCGAGGTCTTTCACGTTTTACAATTATTCGTCGCCATATTCTTCATAATGCTTTACCCCCAATCATCCCTAAATTAGGCTTACAGTTCTCCACCATGCTTACGCTAACTATGGTAACAGAAATTGTATTTAACTGGCCGGGGCTTGGTCGTTGGTTGGTTACAGCAATCCGTCAACAAGATTACTCTGCTATTTCAGCTGGCGTAATGTTGGTGGGTTCAATGGTCATTATTGTCAACGTTTTATCAGATATTGTGGGCGCAATGAGCAACCCAATGAAACACAAGGTGGGATATGCCTTTAGATAGCCAATTTTATAAAGAGAAAAAAACACCCACACCCGCTGCGGTGATTTGGCAATGTTTTTCTAAAGACGTTATCTCAATGGTAGGGTTTTATGGCGTTCTTTTTCTCTTAGTGCTCAGTATTATAGGCCCTTATATTGCGCCTTATGCACTCGACCAACAATTTTTTGGCCATCAACTCACTCCGCCATCTTGGTATCAAAACGGCAATGTCTCTTATTTCTTTGGTACAGATGATTTAGGACGTGATGTATTCAGCCGAATTTTAATTGGTACAAGCATGACCTTTGGTGGTGCATTTATTGTTACTTTTGCAGCGACACTGATGGGATTAATTATCGGTTGTTTTGCAGGTATGACTCATGGCTTAAAATCCGCTATTCTCAATCATATATTAGATACCCTGTTATCAATTCCATCCCTACTGCTTGCTATTATTGTTGTAGCTTTTGTTGGAACAAGCCTTGGTCATGCGATGATAGCGATTTGGCTGGCGCTGTTACCTCGTTTAGTCAGAATGATTTATTCTGCGGTTAATGATGAATTAAACAAAGAGTATGTTATTGCTTCTCGACTTGATGGTGCATCGAACATTTCCATTTTATGGTATACCGTACTGCCTAATATTACGCCTGTATTAGTTTCTGAATTAACACGCGCTTTCTCAATTGCTATTCTTGATATTACAGCATTAGGTTTTCTCAATTTAGGTGCCCAACTTCCTTCACCAGAATGGGGAGCGATGTTAGGTGATTCGTTAGAGTTAATATATGTTGCTCCTTGGACAGTCTTAATTCCGGGCGCCACAATTATGATAAGCGTTTTACTGGTGAACCTTTTAGGTGATGGTTTACAGCGTGCAATAAATGAGGGAGTTGAATAATGCCTTTATTAGATATACGCAATTTAACCATTGAATTTATGACACCCGATGGCCCAGTAAAAGCGGTAGATCGTGTTTCTATAACCTTAAATGAAGGTGAAGTGAGAGGTCTTGTTGGTGAATCAGGGTCGGGTAAAAGCTTAATTGCAAAAGCGATTTGTGGCGTTACAAAAGATAATATCAGTGTGACAGCCGATCGCTTTCGTTTTGATGATATCGACTTACTTAAATTATCACCAAGAGCTAGACGCCGTGTCATTGGTCATAATGTCTCAATGATTTTCCAAGAGCCACAATCTTGTCTTGATCCTGCTACAAAAATTGAACAGCAACTTATACAGGCAATTCCTGGTTGGACTTTTAAAGGCCATTGGTGGCAACGCTTTCATTGGCGAAAACGTCGCGCAATTGAACTATTACACCGTGTAGGTATTAAAGATCACAAAGACATTATGCGCAGTTATCCTTATGAATTAACTGAGGGTGAATGCCAAAAGGTGATGATTGCCATTGCTATTGCAAATCAGCCTCGATTGCTGATTGCGGATGAACCGACTAACGCTATGGAGCCAGCAACACAAACCCAAATCTTTCGTTTACTGACTCGACTTAATCAAAATAACAATATGACCATTTTGTTGATTAGCCATGATTTGCAATGGATGAGCAAATTGGCGAATAAAATTACGGTTATGTATTGTGGTCAAACCGTTGAAACGGCATCCCCTGACGAGTTATTAGTGACACCTTATCATCCTTATACTCAGGCTTTGATCCGCTCTATTCCCGATTTTACCAACTCATTGGCACATAAGAGCCGTTTAAATACATTACCCGGCGCAATCCCCTCTCTTGAGCATTTACCTGTGGGATGTCGCTTAGGGCCTCGCTGCCCTTATGCGCAGCGACAATGTATTGAAGCACCTCGGTTACGTTTATTTAAAAACCATGCCGTGGCTTGTCATTTTCCGTTAAATGTGGAGCAAACTGATGTTCGATAAGCTGCTTGAGGTGAAAAATCTATCAAAAACATTTCGCTATCGTACCGGATTATTTCGGCGTCAGCAGTTAGAAGCCGTAAAACCTGTGAGTTTTACGCTAGAACCCAAGCAAACTTTAGCTATTATTGGTGCTAATGGTTCGGGAAAATCTACACTAGCGAGAATGTTATCAGGTGTGACAGAGCCTACGGGTGGCGATATTTTTATTAATGGGCATCAACTGACTTTTGGTGATTACCCTTATCGTAGTCAGCGAATTAGAATGATATTTCAAGATCCCACCAACTCATTAAACCCGCGCCAGCGTATTGGTCAAACATTAGAGATCCCTTTACGCCTGAATACAGACTTAAGTGCGATTGAGCGTGAAAAACGAATTTATCAAACATTACGCCAAGTGGGTCTTTTACCTGAACATGCAAACTATTATCCTCATATGTTTGCATCAGGTCAGCGTCAACGAATTGCGCTTGCACGAGCATTGATATTACAACCTCAAGTCATTATTGCCGATGAGGCAATAGCTTCGCTGGATATGTCTTTACGCTCACAAATAATAAACTTGATGTTAGAACTGCAAGAAACCCATGATATTGCCTATATTTATGTGACACAAAACTTAGGCATGACAAAACATATTAGCGATAAAATCATAGTGATGGATAATGGCGAAGTCGTTGAACGTGGTAATACAGCAGAAGTCCTTGCGTCACCATTACATGAAGTTACTCGAAGATTGGTAGCAAGTCACTTTGGTGAAGCCTTAACAGCAGAAGCTTGGCGTCAAGATTTGACTTAAGTGTAAACAATATAAGCATAATGTTGATTGTACATTATTTCACCCTTTTCCCTTAACTCCTCGGAGGTGCTAGGGAAATTAAACAAATTTACAAATGTCGTGGTAGAATCAGCCACGTTTATTAACAATAAGCGTGATAACCTAACAGATAAATAAAACTGTGAATGATGTTATTATCGCGATTTACGAAAAAACAAGGATACAGCTATGGGCTTTATGACCGGCAAACGCATTCTTATTACTGGTGTTGCTAGTAAATTATCAATTGCTTATGGTATTGCCAAAGCTATGCGTGACCAAGGTGCAGAACTTGCATTTACTTACCAAAATGAAAAACTGAAACCACGCGTTGAAGAATTTGCAGCATCATTAGACTCAAATATCGTATTAGAGTGTGATGTGTCAAAAGACGAAAGCATCGATACCATGTACGCAGAACTTGCAAAAGTTTGGCCAAAATACGATGGTTTTGTTCACTCTATCGGTTTTGCTCCTGCTGACCAATTAGATGGCGACTACGTTAATGCCGTAACTCGTGAAGGCTTTAAAATTGCTCACGACATCAGTGCATACAGCTTCGTTGCTATGGCGAAAGCAAGCCGTGAAATGCTAAATCCAAATTCAGCTCTATTAACTCTGACTTATTTAGGCGCTGAACGTGCAATCCCTAACTATAACGTTATGGGTCTGGCAAAAGCCTCTTTAGAAGCTAACGTTCGTTATATGGCAAATGCTATGGGTCCTGAAGGTATTCGTGTTAACGGTATCTCAGCAGGTCCGATCCGTACATTAGCGGCATCTGGTATCAAAGATTTCCGTAAAATGTTAAGCCATTGCGAGTCAGTAACTCCTCTGCGTCGTACTGTAACAACGGAAGATGTGGGTAATACAGCCGCATTCTTATGCTCTGACTTATCTGGTGGTATCACAGGTGAAATCATTCACGTAGATGGTGGTTTCAGCATCGCTGCAATGAATGAATTAGAATTAAAATAATTCTATTCTATAAATAAATAGAAGCCAGTCTTACTGTTAAGGCTGGCTTTTTTATTATAACAATGCTGCTATTTATCCTTACTTTTTAATTGATTTTTTTCTTCTATTTTTTAGCTTATTCCTATAATCTTTTTTATACTAGCGATAAAATAATCACCTATTAATAAAAGGACTTAATGTATGAAGAAATTTAGATTTCTGTTTTATATTTTTGCTCTTATTGGTGCAATTATTTTTGTTGTGGCGTTGTTTGTTATTAAATCTGAATTAAATGTAGTAAGAAATGGAATAGAGACAACAGGTGTTGTTATTGACCAAAGTGTGAGTAAATCTTCGGATGATAGAAGTATTTATCACCCTATTATTAGATTTAATACGGAAGATAATAGAGAAATAACGTTTCGCTCACCAGAAGGTGGCAATCAATCCCGCTTTTATCTTGGTGAAAAGATTAACGTTATTTATCTTCCAAGTGATCCACAAAGAGCAACAATAAACAATTTTTTAGGCTTATATGGCGCGGGTACTATATTAAGTATTTTTGGATTGGTATTTGCATCAACAGGGCTTATCCCTTTGTATTTTATCAGAAGAAGAGCAACAAGGGATCAACGACTAAAACGTGATGGGATGCCTATCAATGTAAAAATATCCGAAATTATTATTAATAGTCATATTCGTTTTAATCACCGTTCTCCCTATCAAATTATTGCTGATTATCATGATACATTAAACAATCGATTAATTCGTTATAAAAGTGGTTATATCTTTTTTGATCCCACACCTTATATTAATAAAGAGCTTGTTACAGTCTATGTTGATAAACGAAATCCAAAAATCTATTACCTTGATATTTCTTTTTTACCCTCCTTTGAAGAGTCATAATTGAAGACGTCTTATATCCTATTAATATAAGGAGCATTTGTTTTCGTGTATTTTCATCAATTAACTGCCTTGTTCACAGATTTACAAAAGCCTTTTTTATTCGCATCATTTGAGTTTGCTAATTTCTTAGAACCTCTTATCATCTTATATTAGTGAAGATATTCTGATATCTGTAAGTTAATTCACCACCTCATTGATAGGGAGCTATTCAATATGAAATTGTACTACACGCCAGGTAGTTGCTCGCTTTCCCCTCATATCGTTTTACGTGAAACCGGTTTAGACTTTTCAATAGAGCGCATCGACTTACGTGCTAAGAAAACAGAATCGGGGAAAGATTTTCTAACCATCAACCCAAAAGGCCAAGTCCCTGTTCTTCAATTAGATAATGGTGATATTTTGACTGAAGGTGTTGCAATTGTTCAATACCTTGCAGACTTAAAACCAGATAGGAATTTAATTGCACCGCCAAAATCGCTAGAACGTTACCATCAAATTGAGTGGTTAAACTTTCTTGCCAGTGAAGTACATAAAGGCTATAGCCCTCTATTTTCACCAGATACACCTGAAAGCTATGTACCTGTTATTAAAACTAAATTAAAAAGTAAATTTGCTTATATTAATGATGTATTAAGCAAGCAAAAATGTGCATGTGGTGAGCATTTTACGGTTATTGATGCCTATTTATTTACATTAAGCCAATGGGCACCGCATGTGGGTTTAGATTTAACTGACTTAACACATCTGCAAGATTACCTAAAACGCATTGCACAACGACCTAATGTGCATAGCGCACTGGTCACTGAAGGGTTAATTAAAGAGTGAGTTAAAACGTAATAAAAAATAAACTTAATACAATAAAAAAGCGGACGTAATATTCATATCCGCTTTTTCTTTTCTTAGGATTTGTGTGGTTTAATCTATCTGTGTTGCGCAGAATCTGTGTGTTGGATGCACCATTTGATCTTGAGCAGCAACGAGTTGCAGTTCGTACTCATTCATCTCTTTCGTTTTTAGCATCACTTCATAAACTGCCGCGGCAACGTGTTCTAATGCAGTTTGTAATTCAACACCTTTAAGTAAATCCACTAGCATTAAACCACTGGTTAAATCACCGACACCCACAGGTTGACGCTCACCAAAATCAACTAATGGACGGCTCACATGCCAACTATGTTCTGCGGTAACTAGCAGCATTTCAAAACGATCATGACGATATCCAGCGCGTGATAAGTGTTTTACTAATACAACCTTTGGACCTTGTTTACACAATTCACGGGCAGCATTGACACACTCATCAACATTATGAAGGGCTTTGCCACCACTTAATGTTTCAAGTTCTAACAAATTAGGCGCAATGATATCGCTGATAGGTAACGCTTCTTCACACAGTACACCAGATACTTCTGGCGGCACGATACACCCTTTTTCAGGATGTCCCATTACAGGATCACAAAAATACCATGCGTTAGGATTCGCTTGTTTTACTTTTTTAACGATATCAACAATGCGCAAACCTTGTTCAGCCGATCCCAAATAACCACTTAGTACTGCATCACATTGTGAAAGTTTACCAATTGCGGCAATACCATCAACAATCTCAGTAATATGTTCTGCTGACATGACGCAGCCAGTCCATTTTTCTGGATATTGTGTGTGATTTGAAAATTGCACTGTATTTAGAGGCCAAACATTTACCCCCATACGACGCATTGGAAACTCAGAGGCGCTGTTACCTGCATGACCGAAAACAACATGTGACTGAATAGAGAGTATATTTTTCATGACATAAACCGATTATTGTGAATACACACAACACCCAAGCTTTATCATCATAGGCGAGGTATATACGTTTATTTATTGTTATTAAGAAAAAGGGCAACTCATCGGCTGCCCTTTACTGTCAATTATTTCCAGATAACGAGGCAGTAATGTTTTTTACCGCGACGCAAAATAGAATAATGACCAAATAAGAAATCTTTTTCTTCAAAGACGTATTCAGGATTGTCTTGTTTTTCACCATTAATTGAAACTGCGTTAGAGCCAATCATTGTACGAGCCTGACCGCGAGAAGGAACTAATTCTGCGTTAACCAGTGCTTGTTGCAAATCACTGCCTTTTTCTAACTCAATTGTTGGCATACCATCTTGTGCTAATTGTTCAAGGTCAGCTTGTGTTAAGTCTGCAATTGCACCAGAGAATAAGCTTTCTGTAATACGTTTAGCAGCGATTAAACCTTCTTCACCATGAACTAAACCAGTGACTAGTTCTGCTAATACACGTTGAGCACGAGGCGCTTGACCGCTATTTTTATCTTCTTCTTCAAGTGCATTAATTTCTTCAATGCTCATAAATGTGAAGAATTTTAAGAAGCGATAAACGTCAGCATCTGCTGTATTGATCCAGAACTGGTAGAATTTGTATGGGCTTGTTTTCTTAGGATCTAACCAAACCGCACCGCCTTCTGTCTTACCGAATTTAGTTCCATCAGATTTAGTAATTAATGGTACAGTCATACCAAATACTTGTTTCTGATTGAAACGACGGGTTAAATCGATACCTGAAGTGATATTACCCCACTGATCAGAGCCACCGATTTGTAATTCAACACCTAAATGCGTATTTAATGACGCAAAGTCATAAGCTTGTAATAGGTTATAGGCGAATTCAGTAAAAGAGATACCCACGTCGTCACGGTTTAAACGTTGTTTAACCGCTTCTTTGTTGATCATTTGGTTCACAGAGAAGTGTTTACCGATATCACGCAGGAATGTCAGCACATCCATTTGACCAAACCAGTCATAGTTGTTTGCTAATTCCGCACTGTTTTCACCACTGTTGAAATCTAAGAAAGGTGACACTTGTTTACGAATTTTTTCTACCCATTCGTGAACAGTATCTTGGGTATTCAGTTTGCGCTCAGTGGCTTTAAAACTAGGATCACCAATTAGACCCGTTGCACCACCCACCAACGCCACAGGCTTATGCCCGGCTAGTTGGAATCGTTTTAAACACAGCAAAGGAACCAAATGCCCCAAGTGCAGGCTATCAGCGGTAGGATCGAAGCCACAATAGAGAGCGATAGGACCTTGCTCCAAACGCTCTACTAAAGCTGCCTCATCCGTGACCTGAGCGATTAGCCCACGCTCCTGCAATTGTGTGATTAGGTTCTTGCTAGACATCAATGACTCCATCGGTTTATTGTTTTTTGTCTATTAAAATATAAGTGAAACACAAGTGGTATAGCATAAAGCGCCACTACATTAAGTACCAGTAGAAAAAGACTTTTTGAGGCAAATTTATTAACACAGCATTAAGGTGCTAATCGCTCAATGTCCCATCCTTGTGGTGATTTTTGGTAGATAAAGCGATCGTGTAGACGATTTTCTCGTCCTTGCCAAAATTCAACAGAATCAAATGTCACACGATATCCACCCCAGAAACTCGGTAATGGCACTTCTCCATTTTGGAATTTCTGTTTTAATTCCAGAAATTTACTTTCTAATACGCCTCTTGCGGAAATGCGAGAAGACTGTTGAGAAGCCCACGCTGCAATTTGACTATCTTTAGGACGACTATGAAAATATTTAATCACTTCGAGTGAAGAGAGCCTCTCTGCTTTACCTAAAAAGCAAACTTGTCTTTCCAAGGGATACCAAGGAAACAACAGACTGATTTTTTGATTATGCTCTAAATGACTGGCTTTGCGGCTACCCAAATTGGTATAGAACACGAGCCCTTTTTCATCAAAGTGTTTTAATAACACGATACGTTGATAGGGTTGTCCATTTTCATCAACTGTGGCGACACACATGGCAGTAGGATCGCTTAAACGTGCTTCACAAGCCTGTTTTAGCCACTTTTCGAACAAGACTAATGGCTCTTCTGTTAATTCATGACGTCGTAATCCGCCTTTCATATATTCACGGCGTAAATCTGCAACATCAATAAAATCAAGTTCTGTCATTTTTCACTCTCTCTTTTGAGAAACTGCGTTCAGCATATCACGCTTAACGAGGATTTGTAGGGTAAATCGCCCCTAAAACGGTTTCTCTTGATGCCCCTGTTACAGAAGGCAAATTCCCTGATTCATTTGCGATAGTTCGAGCGGCTAACCAAGCAAATGCCAACGCTTCCATATCATCGCCACTTAAACCATATTTATCCGTTGTTGCGACTTCTGTACCTGGTAATAATGAAGCTAAACGATGCATAATTTGCCCATTTCTCGCCCCACCACCACAAACGAGTAAACGTTCACATCCACCGTTTAATTGGATCTGTTGCACAATACTTATCGCGGTTAATTCAACTAAAGTGGCTTGTACATCTTCAGGAAAAATATTCGGTACTCTTGCTAAATGGTAATTTAGCCATTGTGTATTAAAATATTCTCGCCCTGTACTTTTAGGTGCTGAACGCGAAAAATAAGGATCTGAAAGCATATCTTTCAATAAAGTTGCGTTTACAGTGCCAGTAGCAGCCCATTTACCATTATCATCATAGGGTGTTTGGTTATGGATCCAATTCCAGCTATCTAATAGCATATTTCCGAGTCCTGTATCGTAGCCTTTGACTGCAATACCAGGTAATAACAATGAGATATTGGCAATACCACCAATATTTAAAATAACACGTTTTTCAACAGAGTGTCCTAACACGGCAAGATGAAAAGCGGGTACTAAAGGTGCACCTTGTCCGCCATAAGCAATATCTCTGCGACGAAAATCACCAACTGTCGTAATTCCTGTTAGTGCAGCAACACGGTTGTTGTCACCAATTTGCATAGTAAATGGCATATCACTTTCTGGCTCATGCCAAACGGTTTGTCCATGACATCCTATCGCCGTAATATCACTCGCGCTAAGTTTTACTTTTGCGAGTAACTCTATAATTGCTTGCGCATAAAGTTCGCCCAGTTGGGCATCTAATAGGCCGATTTCATGCAAGGTAGTAGGTTGTCCTTGGCAAACAGCTAAAATTCGTTGGCGTAGTTTTTGTGGATAAGGCAGAAAGTGATTTTCTTGTTGTGCTACGAACTTATTATTGATTGCAGCTAATACAACATCAACACCATCTAAGCTTGTGCCAGACATCACGCCAATGTACCGCCCTGCTATCATGTTCTTTTCCTTATAATCAAGATGATGCAAATTTTTAACATATAATGTTATATTCTCTCTTTTCAGAAATCTCTTCTGTTTTTACGATCGGCCTTTACTATATAGTAAGCTATATATTATTAAAATCAGTGTCGACATACGCAAAAAACGAGCTATAACTGATACTAGATAACATTGGTATAATCTGAATAATTTACCTCAGATTTTCTTTAGGAGTGACTATGTTTAAGCATTTACTTATTGGTCTTTTTACAATGACTGTACTTACTGGTTGTGTGAATACAAATTCACTATCTGGTGACACTTATACCGCAAGCCAAGCAAAACAAGCTCAAAATATTACTTATGGTACAGTGGTTTCTGTGCGTGCAGTAAATATTCAAGCGGGTAGCGATGAGAATATTTTAGGCGCTATCGGTGGTGCCGTTCTTGGTGGTATGCTAGGTAACACTGTGGGGGGTGGTACAGGTCGTAATCTTGCAACAGCCGCGGGTGCAATAGCAGGTGGTATGGCAGGACAACAAGCACAAGGCGCTTTAAATACCACTAAGGGTGTTCAAATTGAAGTTCGTTTAGATAGTGGTAGAACTGTCGCTATCGTTCAAAAAGCAGATAATACTGTTTATAGCCAAGGTCAACGTGTTGCAGTTATTGGCAACGGAAATAACTTAACTGTTTCTCCTCGCTAATGAACAACAAAAAACAGGCAACATTAAAGTTGCCTGTTTTATTTTATGACTCAATAATAAGTAACCTAAAGAGAGAACGAATATATAATCTAGTTATGACAATTAGGATTATATAATGATTTTTGTTATATACTCGTCATATTTCAAATTTCAGTATTGTTGACATCGTTTACTCGCACCAGTGACATATTTTATATATCCCTAGTGACTCATTCACTTGTTATCTAGCTGAACATCAAATTATTTAGAGTATAGTTATCATCATGTCATTAATCTTATTTAAATAGAATATATATTAAATTTGAAATTATTAGTCATTTAACCTATTTATATTTTTTTCTAATTTTTGGATTGTACCTATTAGCCTTTCGATTTCGTCTAGTTGGATACCACCTAATATTTCTCGTCTCGTTTTTTCTATAACAGTATAAACCTCATTAATAAAAGGCTCAGATTCTTTTGTTAATTTTATACGTTTTGCTCTACGATCATTTGCACATGTATGCCGACATATCAGCTTTTTTTCTTCCAGTTGATCTAAGGTTCTCACTAAAGACGGTTGCTCGATCCCTATTGCTTTTGCCAATTGGATTTGTGACTGCTCTGGAGGTAATTGGCTGATATTGTACAAAGTAACCCAGTGGGTTTGGGTTAATTTTAATGGTTTGAGACGATGATCAATTAAAGCACGCCACAATCGAACTAAACGCGCTAAATCAGCTCCTAATGTTGATTCCACTTATCTCTCCTTAATTAGCATTTTCAGTCAACTTATTACAAAGTTTAGATATTCATTTTTAATACAATATTTACCTATTCTTTTTAATTAAAACATTACCTTTAATAACTAATATAGTTATAACCCTATTTATTAGATAAGTAATTATTTTCCAGATATAATTAAAGCTTTTCTTTCTAGCAAAGAAAGTTCATAAAGAATAACCTTGTTATAAAAACTAATCTATATTTTTTTACATAATAATTATTATTATTTTAAATCCAACACTAAAACCAAGAAAAAAACCATTCTTATCAATTGATTGCAAATAAAAATAGAGCAACAACACTTTAAAGTTATAACTTTATATTAATAAAGAAAAAATAATAAACCACATAACTACAATAAATAACAATAATGAATTAAAAAGATAGTTAATTATTATTTTAATATTAAAAAATAAGTAGCACATTTAAAATAAATTGAGTTGATCATTTTCTCTTTCAATTGAAGAACCCAGTTTTTTTAATGTTCTTAAATAACGTTGCTGACAAAGTCGTAATATATTTCTTTTCTCTTGTTGACTCATTATTGACCAATTAAACCGCTCTTGGCGACTGCGATAGCACCCAACGCAATATCCTTGCGCATTCATTTCACAACGCCCAATACAAGGACTAGGAATATCAAAAAATTCTAATTGTTCTTGCATTTGATTTTCCCTCCCTATTGTTTGTTACAATAGAGTATAGTTAATAGAGATATTATCTGCACAACATGATTTATTGAACTGTTAAAGGCGTAGTAAAATTGAACTTTAGGGCTTTAACGCGTTATAGTACTCCGCCATCAGTTTAACTGTAGGGTTTAATCATTAGAAAAACACAAGAGGTTTATATGCGAGTACTTCATACCATGATCCGTGTGGGCGATTTACAACGTTCTATCGACTTTTATACCAAGGTTTTAGGTATGCAACTTCTACGCACTAGCGAGAATGAGGAATATAAATACTCGTTAGCTTTTGTTGGTTATGGTGATGAAAGCACTGGTGCGGTTATCGAATTAACCTATAACTGGGGTGTAAACAGCTACGAAATGGGAACCGCTTTTGGGCATGTGGCATTAGGTGTTGATGATGTTTCCGCAACCTGTGAAGCCATTCGCCAAGCTGGCGGTAATGTTACCCGTGATGCGGGTCCAGTAAAAGGTGGCTCAACAATTATTGCTTTTGTTGAAGATCCTGATGGATATAAAATCGAGCTCATCGAAAACAAAAGTGCAAGTCACGCTCTAGGTAACTAATATTTATTAAAACCAGAAAGATAACATGTGTATCTTTCTGGCCTTACTGATTATCAATTTCCGATATTCTATTTTTATCGGATAAGTACAACTTAATGCCTGATATAAATAATCCCAATAAGCTTTGTAACCGTTTTCGGGGTTACTACCCTGTTGTCATTGATGTTGAAACAGGTGGATTTAATGCGAAAACAGACGGTTTACTTGAAATCGCCGCCATTACACTAAAAATGGATGAGCAAGGTTGGCTAAAACCTGATAACACATTACATTTTCATGTTGAACCCTTTGAAGGGGCTAATTTAGAGCCAGCAGCCTTAGAGTTTACAGGTATTGATCCAACTAATCCTTTACGTGGCGCAGTCAGTGAATATGAAGCCTTTCATGCCATTTTTAAAATGGTACGTAAAGGAATGAAGGATGCAGATTGTAATCGCGCTATTATTGTCGCTCATAATGCAAATTTTGATCACAGCTTTGTGATGGCTGCTGCTGAGCGTGCTGGATTAAAACGTAATCCTTTTCACCCTTTTGCCACCTTTGATACAGCGGCTTTAAGTGGATTGGTATTAGGGCAGACAATTTTGGCTAAAGCCTGCATCACTGCTGGCATTCCCTTTGATAGCAAATTAGCGCACGGTGCATTATACGATACTAATCGCACATCATTACTTTTTTGTGAATTAGTTAACCGTTGGAAAAAGCTTGGTGGATGGCCATTGCCTACATCTTGAAACTATGATTTCGCTGATACATTTATGAATAACAGAAAAAAGCCCGTTCATCATTGAACGGGCTTTTTTATCGAAGATCTCATTATTTTATGCGTTTCAATACCGACACAATAAAAATTAATTACTGTGCTTCTTCTTCACCACGGTATTTATCAGCAGTCTCTTTTAATAACTTCTGTAATTCACCGCGCTGATACATTTCTAAAATAATGTCACATCCACCGACTAATTCACCATCTACCCATAATTGTGGGAAGGTTGGCCAGTGTGCATATTTTGGTAGCTCTGCACGAATATCTGGGTTTTGCAAGATATCAACATACGCAAAACGCTCACCACAAGCAGAAATAGCTTGAACTGCCTGAGCAGAAAAACCACAACTTGGTAATTTTGGTGAACCTTTCATGTATAAAATAATTGGGTTTTCATTGATCTGGCGTTCAATTTTTTCAATAGTCGTCATTTGTAAGTCCTTACAGCCTTTTATATTCGATATGCTTTATAGGGGAAAACATGAAAGAAGAATACCACTTTATATTAGAAACCTCTATATAAGTTTAGTTCTCGATATAAAACAATAAGTTGGTATTAATCTATGAGATTATTGATGAGAAAAAATACAATAAAGCATAAAAAATAAATCAATACGTTACCGATGGTTATGAGTGTGTTTTATCCTATTAGCTCCCCTTTTATTTTTGCAGTTTTTCCTTTCTTAATTTTAAGAGCATTTTTTCTTCACTTGATTTTAAAGTATATGAAGCACTGCTTTATTATTAAATGAAATAACAACGGCTTTAGTTTTACATCAAAATCAATATATTAAATTTCATAATCTATACATTAAGATAAAACGCTACTTTATTAAAAGGATATAATGTATATAAATAAATTTGTTATAAACCTTGATGAGTATTAACTATGGATATGATTTTGCTGTTTCTTTTAGTGGGATGTATCACTGGCTTTTTTGCTGGACTACTTGGCATAGGAGGCGGTGCAATCATTGTTCCGGTAGTTATGTATGTAGTGAGTCAACAAGCTATCCCAACAGATATGGTGATGAAAATTGCCTTATCTACCTCGTTCTCTGTCATTATATTTTCCACAGCATCTTCAGCGTATTCCCATAACAAACATAAAGCCATTTTATGGCAGCAATTTCCTCTATTATCCATCGGCACTATCATTGGTATGCTTGTTGGGACATTTTTGGTACAAAAAATGTCAAACACGATATTGCAAATCGTGTTCTGTATTTTCATGGTATATACCATCTATGGATTATTAACTAAAAAGAAAGAAGCAGAACGCATAGAAAACGTGAAAGATCCTGTTGTTTCAAAACCAGCGTTAACCAGTGGTGGCTCTTTAATTGGCTTTATATCCAGCTTTATCGGTATTGCTGGTGGGACTATCACCATTCCTCTTTTAAGTCATTGGGGATTTAATACACGCAAATGTATTGCAACCTCTTCAATGATTGGTGTCATCATCGCTTCCATAGGCACAATCATGGGTATTATCTATGGTTGGAATCAAACAAATATTGATGACTATTATTTAGGCTTTGTTTACTTACCTGCCTTTATTGGAATAAGCATTACCAGCATTCTCTTCGCCCCTGTCGGTGTAAAAGTTGCTTATCGCCTACCTATTCCAAGAGTTCGCCAAATATTTGCATTATTCCTATTCTTAGTCGTAGTGAAAATGATGTATACACTGATGATAGAGTAAGCAAAAAATGCAACAATCAGAGGATATAGGCTCTGAACACAGTCAATATTTTACTGCTTTACGAGTTACTCTGTGGGATATACTCTTATGAGTATAATTAATCTATATGGCTTATAACTATAGATAAAAGATATTTAGCTGTTATTTCAACAGATTTTTGTTAAAATAATTAGCAAAATAGTAACAACTTAGTGATTCATTTGCCTCATTCTATCAATTCAAATGATTTTGATGGAATGATTTCAGGCACAAAACCCGAAATAGATAGTTTAAAGGAGTACGCAATGTCTTTCGAATTACCAAAATTACCTTATGCGTTAGATGCTCTTGAGCCACACATCTCTAAAGAAACTTTAGAATATCACTACGGCAAACACCACCAAACCTACGTAACCAATTTAAATAACCTGGTTAAAGGTACTGATTTAGAAAGCAAATCCTTAGAAGAAATCATCAAATCTACTGATGGTGGTATCTTTAACAATGCAGCTCAAGTATGGAACCACACTTTCTACTGGAACTGCTTAGCACCAAACGCAGGTGGCGCACCAACAGGTAAAGTTGCTGATGCTATCAACAAAGCATTCGGCTCTTTTGAAGAGTTCAAAAAGCAATTTAATGATGCGGCAGCTAAAAACTTCGGTTCAGGTTGGACTTGGTTAGTTAAAAAAGCAGACGGTTCAGTTGCAATTGTTAACACGTCTAATGCTGCTACTCCAGTTTCAGGCGCAGACAAACCACTGTTAACAGTAGACGTATGGGAACATGCTTACTACATCGACTACCGTAATGCGCGCGTTAAATATTTAGAAGAGTTCTGGGCACTGGTTAACTGGTCATTTGTTGAAGCTAACCTTGCTTAATTGAGCTTGATAATCAAAGGTGAGTGATTGAGATTCATTTTTGGTGACAAAATAACAAAG
Source organism: Proteus sp. TSJ240517 (assembly GCF_047921575.1). NCBI lineage: Bacteria > Pseudomonadati > Pseudomonadota > Gammaproteobacteria > Enterobacterales > Morganellaceae > Proteus > Proteus sp. TSJ240517. The sequence goes on along the minus strand of NZ_JBLRMH010000001.1, from coordinate 131,238 downwards.
GGCCTTGAGCCCTTTGTTATATTCAGATATTCGATAATTTATTATTTAAATTGATCGGATATTCTATAAAGCAGTGATTAGAACAACATAGTCGAAAATAAAACAATCATAACAAGCGCTGCTACTGCTGTACTCAAACCAAATTTCAGATCCGTATCCATCTATTTCTCCCTCAAAATGATTATAATACACTTTTTTAACCATAACCTTGTCATGGTTAATTATTATCACATATCAAAATTTGCTAAAATAGCGACTAGTGCACAATTTATAACATTGATTAATACTTTCACTTTTGAGCTAGATCATACAAAATTCACAGCTAATCGCTAAATTATTGCCAGTGTTTGCCCTATGTATGACTATACTGGCAGTTAAACCATAAAATTAGATAAAAGAGACCAATGAAGGTCAGGAGTTTTCCACACCATGGCAACAATAAAAGACGTGGCAAAACGCGCAGGCGTATCAACCACGACTGTTTCTCATGTGATCAACAAAACACGTTTTGTTGCTGAGAACACACGGGCAGCAGTTTGGGCCGCTATAAAAGAATTAAATTATTCGCCTAGTGCCGTTGCGCGTAGTTTAAAAGTCAATCACACCAAATCTATTGGCCTGTTAGCCACGTCCAGTGAAGCTCCTTACTTTGCTGAAGTGATTGAAGCTGTTGAAAATAGTTGTTATAGCAAAGGCTACACACTGATTTTATGTAATTCACATAATAACCTCGATAAACAAAAAGCCTATTTAGCGATGCTGGCACAAAAACGTGTTGATGGGTTATTAGTCATGTGTTCTGAATACCCCGATCACCTTCTGTCACTGTTAGAAGGCTATCGTAATATTCCAATGGTTGTCATGGATTGGGGTAAGGCGCGTGGTGACTTTACCGATACGATTATCGATAATGCTTTTCATGGTGGTTATATTGCGGGTCGTTACCTTATTGAACGAGGTCATCGTGATATTGGTATTATCCCTGGTCCATTAGAACGTAATACCGGTGGTGGTCGCTTACAAGGTTTCTTAAAAGCCATGGAAGAAGCAAAAATCACAGTAAAAGATGAGTGGATTGTACAAGGCGACTTTGAGCCAGAATCTGGTTATAAAGCCATGTATCAGATGTTAAATCAAAAACATCGCCCTACTGCTGTTTTTTGTGGTGGTGATGTGATGGCAATGGGCGCAATTTGTGCCGCTGATGAGCTAGGTTTACGTGTTCCTTTCGATATTTCCATTGTGGGTTACGACAATATTCGTAATGCGCGTTATTTTACACCAGCATTAACCACAGTCCACCAGCCAAAAGAGCGTTTAGGTCAAATGGCTTTGTCAATGTTGCTTGATCGCATCGTCAATAAACGCGAAGACGCCCAAACAATCGAAGTTCATCCACGATTAGTTGAGCGCCGTTCAGTTGCTGACGGTCCTTTTATTGACTACCGTCGTTAATTCAGATTTATTCGGCTATCTGATTTCTAGCGAAGCCATTCCTCATTTAAGGTTTGGCTATCTCCAAGATAATCTAACAACCATGTCAAAGCGGGTGATTCACTTTTATCGACCCACGTCAGGCAGCATGGGCTGTCTGGCAATGGTTGTGCCAGTTGTAAAGTAACCAGCTTACCTTGTTCAATTAAAGGTTCAGCACGATGCCAAGGCACCATTCCTACGCATAATCCCGCTAACAAACATTCAAGCCCCATATCCCATGTCGGAACAACCATTCTACGCTGATTATTTAGCGCCCAAGTGTCACGCTTTGGTAAACTGCGTGAAGTATCTTCTAAGCATAAACTTGGATAAGGTCGCATCTCATCATCCATTAATGGATGTTGTGCTTTCGCTAAAGGGTGACCAACATGACAAACACAGCGCCAAGGCATAAATCCCATATCTCTAAAACTATAACGTTCACCAATTGGTGAGGCTCTTGTTGCACCAATCGCTAAATCAACACGACCATTAACTAAGGAGTCCCATACGCCATTAAACACTTCAGGGTAGACATACAGCTCAATATCAGGAAAATGGCGGTAGAAATCGAGAATAAGTTGTTGTGTTCTTTCAGGTTTAACAATGCCATCAACTGCTATACTAAATTGACCACGCCACCCATTAGAAACTTGTTGACAAAGATGTCTAGTGTCATTCATTTTTTTGATAACAGATCGTGCTTCTTTGATGAAAATTTTACCTGCATCGGTTAATTCTACATCACGGTGACGGCGCTCAAACAAAGGAACGGCAAGCCATTCCTCTAATTGCCGAACAGTGTAACTAACGGCGGATGGCACTCTGTGCAATTCTTGAGCAGCGGAGCTAAAACTTCCTGTTCTTGCAACTGCATCAACAACTTCTAAAGAGTATTCTGACCACATAGAGTTTATTCCTTTGAAAATTTTTCACAGCATTAACCAAATATTCCCGTTTCACAAGTAAAATAAGTCTTAGTTACAATACATAAAATGTTCTACATCACATAGCATAGAAAATAAAATGAATTCTAAAACTTCCACACAATCAAAAACACCTATGAGCTTTATGGTGTACCTAGCGGGTTTGAGTATGCTAGGTTACTTAGCTATTGATATGTACTTACCTGCATTTGGTATGATGCAGCGTGAGCTCTCTATCAGCGAAGGTGCTATTAGTAATAGCTTAAGTATCTTTTTATTTGGCTTTGCTGTTGCTCAATTACTTTGGGGACCACTTTCTGACAAAGTCGGTCGTAAACCTATTCTACTTATTGGTTTAAGCCTTTTCTCTTTAGGCTGTCTTGGTATGCTGTGGGTTGAGAGTGCAACTGGCTTACTTGCTATGCGCTTCCTACAAGCTTTCGGCGTCTGCTCTGCGGCTGTTATTTGGCAAGCTCTTGTCATCGACCGTTTTGATGAATCTCGCGCTCAGCACGTTTTTGCTTTAATTATGCCACTGGTTGCATTATCACCAGCACTTGCGCCTTTAATCGGTGCATCATTATTAGATCACGGTGGCTGGCGTATGATTTTCATGGTGTTAATGGCTGTAACATTAGTTCTAATGTTACCGACATTAATGCTAAAAAACATTAAACAAAAATCAGTCACTGATGAAAACCAATCTACCGCTTCATTTACGACTTTACTAAAATCCCCTCTCTACACAGGTAACGTATTAGTTTACGCTTCTTGTAGTGCAGGTTTCTTTGCTTGGTTAGCTGGCTCACCAATCATTCTTGAAAAGATGGGCTACTCTCCACAGGATATCGGTTTAAGTTATATTCCACAAACTGTTGCATTTATGGTGGGTGGTTATGGCTGTCGTATTTTACTGTCAAAAATGGCAGGTAAAACGCTACTGCCACTGTTGTTAATTGGTTATGCTGTCAGTATGACTGCGTTATACCTTGTTGCTAAATTTACTGAGCCAACATTAACGACTATTTTAATTCCATTCTGTATTATGGCTGCAATGAATGGTGCATCTTATCCAATCGCAGTATCTAATGCTTTATCCGCTTACCCTGAAATTAGTGGTAAAGCAGCTGCGTTACAAAATGCACTTCAACTGGGTCTTTGTAGCTTAGCGAGTTTTATTGTGTCCGCATTTATCAGCCAACAACCGCTGATTAACACCACGGCAATTATGGCGTTAACAGCAATTCCAATGGCGGTTGGCTACTTTATTCAGCACAATAAATCTGTTACCAAGCACACGGTTCAAACCGCAGAATAATCGCCCCCTTATTTTAAGAATCATCTTAAAAAGGCCATTTTATAAAAATGGCCTTTTTCTTTTCTAGAGAAAAACATTCTACGTCTCTATACTTACTCATACGCTGTAATAGCATTTTATTTATTTTTCTTTCGGATTTTGAGACATTAAACAGATTATTTGCTGATTATGTCAGATTAGTTGTTTTATTAATTCTATTCGTTCAATTCATACTGAACACAATACCATTTTAATACTATCAATCTGTACACATCCTTTCTTAGCTTTATGTTTCAAAACCCGCTTAGTTTACGCGGAGAGTATATGAGTACATCTTGTGTAGAAGAAGGCCGAAAGACCTCCAACGATCCTTATAAAAAGATCGCAACAGAACTGTTAGCTCACGCTGATATTCGAGTTAATGGCTCAGAACCTTATGATATTCAGGTTCATAATCAAAATTTTTATAAAAGAGTATTACAGCAAGGCTCATTAGGTCTCGGCGAAAGTTATATGGATGGTTGGTGGGATTGTGAGCGACTAGATATATTCTTTCATAAAGTTTTACGTGCTGGTCTTGAAAATAAGCTTCCACAAAATCTACGTGATCTTTTCAAGATTGCAACAGCCCGCCTTTTTAATCTGCAAACACAAAAACGCGCATGGATGGTAGGTAAAGAGCATTACGATCTTGGTAATGATCTATTTACCGCCATGCTTGATCCTAATATGCAATATTCCTGTGGTTACTGGAAAAATGCAGATAATTTAGCCCAAGCCCAAGAGCATAAATTAGATTTAATTTGCCGAAAATTAGATTTAAAGCCAGGTATGACCTTATTGGATATTGGTTGTGGCTGGGGTGGACTAGCAGGCTACGCAGCCAAATACTTTGGCGTATCTGTTACGGGTGTCACTATTTCTGTTGAGCAACAAAAACTGGCACAAGCTCGATGCCAAGGACTTGATGTTAATATTATTCTAGAAGACTATCGTGATTTACATGAAAAATTTGATCGCATAGTTTCAGTGGGGATGTTCGAACACGTTGGACCTAAAAATTATGCAACTTATTTTGATGTAGTTCGTCATAATTTAAAAGAAGATGGTCTGTTTTTATTGCACACCATTGGTTCTAACCGCGATAAAGTAAATGTAGATAGCTGGATAAGCAAATATATCTTTCCTAATGGGTGTTTACCGTCTATTCAAAAAATTGCTCATGCAATGGACAATAAATTTGTGATGGAAGATTGGCATAACTTTGGCGCTGATTACGATAAAACATTAATGGCATGGTATCAGCGTTTTTTAGCGTGTTGGCCAAGTATTGAATCTAACTACACACCGCGTTTTAAACGTATGTTTAGCTATTATCTTAATGCCTGTGCTGGCGCATTTCGTGCCAGAGATATTCAGTTATGGCAAATAGTGCTAAGCCCTAAAGGCCATATTGGCGGTTTACAGATCCCTCGTTAATTATTTTTTTCTAACAAGAGAAAAGCCAGTTTGATTGATAAACTGGCTTTTTCTTTGGTTCTCTTTAAGAACAACAACATTAATCATTAATTGTGTGAAGCTTGTTCTTCATTTTCAATTTGTTGTGTTGCGAATAAAGCTTGTTGCTGTGCTTGTTGTGCCATAACGCGCTCTACTGTATCGACAATCGCTTGAGTTTGAGGATCAAGCTCAATATTGACTTTATCACCAAGGCGCTTACGACCTAATGTCGTTCTATCTCGAGTTTCTGGAATTAAATGGACACAAAAACGGTTATTAACCACATCGCCCACAGTTAAGCTTATTCCATCAATACCAATAAAACCTTTGTGTAAAATATACTTCATTAATGCTTTATCAAAAATACGAAACCATATTTGTAGATTATTTTCTGAGGTAATAATTTTGGCAACTTCAGCCGTTGTTACAATATGACCAGACATCACATGCCCGCCAATTTCATCACCATACTTAGCCGCACGTTCAATATTTACTTCGGAGCCGACTTTTAATTCACCAAGGTTAGTTAAACGTAATGTCTCTTTCACCAAATCAAAGCTAATATGTGTACCTTCAATTTTAGTGACCGTTAAACAGCAACCATTATTTGCAACAGAAGCACCTGTTTCTAAATTGCCGACTAACTCGCTGGGTAATTCAATGATATGGGTACGAAAATCGCCTTTATCTTCGATAGCAATAACCCGCCCTTTTCCCTGAACAATACCTGTAAACATCTTACATCTCCTTGGATCGATAAACTGGTAAACTCAATTTAGGTTTATGCTATTAAGGATAACATAGCTCGTATTAATACAAAGGAACAATTATCGCATTTATTCCTTATCGATTATTGTCGTTAAATATAACGTAAAAACACCTAATAAATTATCAAAATTCTGTGCTTGAAAAGCTAAACTTCTTTCGTTGCTAATTAAACTTTTATCATTAGAATAGGCGGTCTTGAGGATCTCTTTACGTCATTTTAACAATACGACGTTTGTTCTCTTCCTTTCCTTTCGTTTTCTTATAATAAATAAAGGTGTATGCGTGCAGAAGTACATAAGAGAAGCGCGTAGCTTACTTGCTCTCGGTATCCCCGTTATCATCGCGCAATTTTCCCAGACAGCAATGGGTGTGGTTGATACTGTCATGGCGGGTGCTGTAAATGCCACAGAAATGTCGGCAGTGGCAGTAGGTACGTCTATTTGGTTACCAACGATTTTATTAGGCCAAGGCATATTAATGGCATTAACCCCAATCGTTGCACAATTAAATGGTTCAGGACAACGAAAACACATTGCTAATCGTACACAGCAAGGTTTTTGGCTCGCCACTTTCTTATCAATCATGGTAATTGCTATTCTTTATAACAGCCGTTTTATTATTGAAGCGCAACATGATATCGAACCGGAATTAGCCGAAAAGGCCATTGGATTTATTCACGCCATTATGTGGGGTGCGCCAGGTTGCCTTTACTATCAGGTACTAAGAAGCCAATGTGAGGGATTATCTAAAACAAAACCCGGCATGATAATTGGTTTTATTGGCTTATTAATTAATATCCCTGTTAACTATGCGTTTATTTACGGTAAATTTGGCGCACCACAATTAGGGGGTATTGGTTGCGGTGTTGCAACGGCCTCTGTTTTCTGGGCAATGTTCTTAATGATGCGTTATTACGTGCGTCGAGCACCGACACAACGTGATGTTATGCCAAAGAAACGTTTAGTAAGTCCTGATTTCCACACGATAAAACGTATTACATTTTTAGGATTACCCGTTGGTTTAGCCTTATTCTTTGAAGTAACACTCTTTGCTGTTGTTGCATTATTAGTTTCACCTTTAGGCGTTACTGCGGTTGCTAGTCATCAAATAGCACTTAACTTTAGTTCCCTGATGTTTATGTTCCCTCTGTCATTGGGAATAGCGGCAACAATCCGTGTTGGTCATAACTTAGGACAACGCTCCACAGAACAAGCCCGCACTTCAGCCATTACAGCACTTGCTGTTGGGCTAATGTTGGCAAGTTGTACTGCGATTTTCTCTATCATCTTTAGAGAAAAAATCGCATTAATGTATAACGATGATATTGAAGTGGTGACATTAGCATCTCATCTTATGTTATTCGCTGCGCTTTATCAGTTATCAGATTCTGTGCAAGTTATTGGCTCAGGTGTATTAAGAGGTTATAAAGATACCCGCTCTATCTTCTTTATTACCTTTATTGCCTACTGGGTAATTGGATTGCCTTCTGGTTATATCTTAGGGCGTACTAATTACGTTGTTGAAGCGATGGGACCTGCTGGTTTCTGGATTGGCTTTATTCTAGGTTTAACTGCCTCAGCAATTATGATGGGTTCCCGTATTTGGTGGATCCAACGCCAATCTGATGAAGTGGTGTTATTACGCTCAGAGCGTTAAAGATAAACAGTTATTTAGGCAAGGGAATGACACAAATATCAACAAATAGCTTTAAATACGAGCAGTTGAATATAAATTTGTGTTTTTCCTCTTGCCAGAATCGAATCATCTCGTTAATATTCGTCCCCGTTGTCACCCAATAGATAATGCGTCCATAGCTCAGTTGGTTAGAGCACCACCTTGACATGGTGGGGGTCGGTGGTTCGAGTCCACTTGGACGCACCATTTATTTTTCGGCAACATCTCAATACAGTGCGTCCATAGCTCAGTTGGTTAGAGCACCACCTTGACATGGTGGGGGTCGGTGGTTCGAGTCCACTTGGACGCACCATTTCTCTTTCTCTATATTTTCTTATTGTTGTTCATCTTACCTACCCTACAAAATAATTAATCTAGCTTGCAATATTTTATTGCGCAACAAATTGTTTAAAAAACAAGCAGTCAGCGCTGTATTTTGATCACATCACTTAAATTTACCTTTTTTCGATTTTCTTCATAGAAATTAACCTCTATAATACGAAACATAATTTTGTTGAAAGGTTTCAGCGTATTGATTTACGGGCATCTTTAGAAAACAGAACAAATGAATCGTGATAGACTATAATGTAAGATGTCTACCAACCCTTGAAACAAAATAGTGACAAGATTTTTATGATGTTGCTGAACCATTAACATGTTGCGCAACTTATCCATTAGAGGTGAGTTTGTACATCCTGTTTTGCACCGTTGATACAGTTAATAGAAAACGGCGACATTAATCCTTATTCATCCATTACAATACAACCATTAAATAGACTGCCATGAAAAAGACAAAAATTGTTTGCACCATCGGGCCAAAAACCGAATCTGAAGAAAAACTGAATCAATTACTAGACGCAGGCATGAACGTTATGCGTCTAAACTTCTCTCACGGTGACTATGAAGAGCATGGCAACCGTATCAAAAACCTACGTAACGTTTGCGCTAAAACAGGCAAAAAGGCCGCTATCTTATTAGATACTAAAGGCCCAGAAATCCGTACCATCAAATTAGAAGGTGGTAATGATGTTACTTTAGTTGCAGGTCAAACTTTCACTTTCACCACAGACAAAACTGTTGTGGGTAACAAAGACCGCGTTGCTGTGACTTACGAAGGTTTCGCTAAAGACTTAACTGTTGGTAACACCGTTTTAGTTGATGATGGTCTTATCGGCATGAAAGTAACGGCTGTAACTGATACAGAAGTTGTTTGTGAAGTTTTAAACAACGGTGACTTAGGTGAAAACAAAGGTGTTAACTTACCTGGCGTTTCTATCGGTTTACCTGCATTAGCTGAAAAAGATAAACAAGATCTTATCTTTGGTTGCGAGCAAGGCGTTGATTTCGTTGCTGCATCATTTATTCGTAAACGTTCTGACGTTGAAGAAATGCGTGCTCACTTAAATGCACACGGTGGCGAAAACATTATGATCATCTCAAAAATTGAAAACCAAGAAGGTTTAAACAATTTTGATGAGATCTTAGAAGCCTCTGACGGCATCATGGTTGCTCGTGGCGACTTAGGTGTTGAAATCCCAGTTGAAGAAGTTATCTTTGCACAAAAAATGATGATCGAAAAATGTAACGCTGCGCGTAAAGTGGTTATCACTGCAACGCAAATGTTAGATTCAATGATCAAAAACCCACGCCCTACTCGTGCTGAAGCGGGTGACGTTGCGAATGCTATCTTAGATGGTACTGATGCGGTTATGTTGTCAGGTGAAAGTGCTAAAGGTAAATACCCAGTAGAAGCTGTGACTATCATGGCAACTATCTGTGAGCGTACAGACCGTATCATGCAATCTCGCCTTGATTACAAACAAACAGCTGCGAAATTACGCGTAACTGAAGCAGTTTGTCGCGGTGCGGTAGAAATGGCTGAAAACTTAGATGCACCTCTGATTGTTGTTGCAACTTTCGGTGGTAAATCAGCTCGTTCTATCCGTAAATACTTCCCAACTGCACCAATCTTAGCATTAACAAACAACGAAGAAACAGCTCGTCAGTTACTGTTAGTTAAAGGTGTAACAACACAATTAGTTAACGAAATCTCTTCTACTGATGACTTCTACCGTATTGGTAAAGAAGCGGCATTAGCAAGTGGTTTAGCTCACTCAGGTGACCGTGTTGTTATGGTAACTGGCGCATTAGTTGATAGCGGTACAACAAATACTTCATCTGTTCACGTTCTGTAATTCTTTATTCATTTAGTCGCTTTACAATTTAAAACACCACTTCAATATTTGAAGTGGTGTTTTTTTAATGCTTTATTTATTAGTGACAATTTCCTTTACCTGTTCGTCTTTTTATTACACGTTATTCTTATTTGTCTCTTCTTTATTTTCTAATAACAGATAATGTGTTGCACGAGCACGAGGATGAATAAAAAAGTGCCCTGCTGGCGCATTATGGCTTTTAATGTGAATTAAGGAGACGTTGCTGAGTGTTTTACCTTGTTTAGAACGACACACGTAAACAATAAAGGGTAAAGCAAAGATAACAAAGAAGCCGACTATCAGTAAGGTCACATACGTTTTATCACTACTTGCGTTTGGCAAAGAGCTTGGTGGGAAAAAAGAAACCACAAACGCAATAATAGAGAGTAATAAACCAGCCATTGCAACAATAAGTTTAACATTTTTACCACCAGGAATACTAAATGCACGTTTTTTATCTACTTGCTTACAAGTAAGTTGCATATACCCTAAGAAAAGCATGAAATAACTACAAAGATAAATAACGACCGTTAAGGCTAAAGCAATCAAGAATGACATATTACCGCCACCGCCAGTGTTAGTCAGAATAATGATCGCAATACTTGTTATCAATAATTGAGAAATCACTAAAGCAACAGGTACTCCGTTTTTATTCACCTTCGCCAACGCTTTCGGTAAAATTCCTTTTTCAGCGGCAACATACATGCCACGAGAAGGTCCTACAATCCAAGAAGCTATCTCGGCTAAAACTCCTAGCAATAATAACGTAGCAATAATCCTAACCGTCCAATCAAGTGTACTACTGAAATGGGAGACTAAAACACTGAACGTTTGTACCACGCCTGCTGATAAATTAATTTCATTATTAGGTATCACTGCTGCAACAGATAATCCCCCAATAGAGCTTAAACAAATTGCCACTATCATGAGTAAAAACATGGCGATGGGGTAATCTCGTCCAGGGTTTTTCATCTCATTAACATGAGTTGCTGAAGCTTCTACGCCCATATAACTTAAAATGAATGCAACAAAAACCACTAATGTCCCAATTTGGGTAAAGTCAGGGAAAAAGGTTTTTGCGCTTATTTCAATCGCTAATGGTGCACCACTCATTAAATAGCTAACAGCTAAAATAATTAAAATTAAAGCTGGTAATAAAATACCTGCAAAAAAACCAAGTTTGGCAATAGATGCCGTATATTTTGTACCGCCAAATTGCGTAAATGCTAATACCCAAAGAATAATTAAAGCTGCGACTGTTTTAATTACTGGATCGGTATTTAATTCAGGCCAATTGAGAATATAAGAAAGCGCGCCTAAGACGAAGTAAAGCATAGGAATAAAACCAATAGCAATTTGTAGATAACCAAAAGAGATGGCGGCAAACCCCCAGCGTTCTCCTAATGTATTCGATACCCAAGCAAATATTCCCCCTTCTTGCCAGCCTTCTACGGTAGCCATTTCAGCTGCACATAATGCAACAGGAATAAACCACAATAATCCACCTAAAAGTAAGAAGAAAACAAGGCTAAAACCAGATGTGGCAAACGTCGGATATTCATATACCGCCATCACCATCGAAGCGGTAATAGCAAAAAAACCGACTAATGTAAGTTGTTTTGGTGCTGAATTTGTTGATGATGTAGTCATACAATCCTCCTGAACTTTATTCAGAAAAATAATTACGGTCGAGTTATTATCTAGAAAGAGGTTGAGAATAGATAAAGATCCTCAACCTCAAAACGAACAGAATTTAGCTATGGTTAAAACCTCTACCATCTTCTGCTGATAGAGGATTGCAGACAGGGTGCTTATCAAAATATTCTAGCGTACGTTTGAAATCATCAACTAATAATGAAGCAAGATCTAGACTTACACCATGACGAACTAAAATACGCTGGATCACTAAATCCTCCCGATTAGCTGGCATAGAGTAAGCGGGAACCTGCCAACCACGACTACGTAATTTATCTGCAACATCGTATAAAGAGTAAGTGACTTTAGCCCCTTTTTTTAGTTTCCATGCTAATGCGGGGATACCTTCTTTACAGTCACCACTAAATATCATTTCAAAAGGGCCTAACTTTTCAATTTCCCTTGCTAAATATTGTGCTGTTGAGTAGCAAGCATTATGAATTTTTGCATATCCTTCTCGGCCTAAGCGTAAGAAGTTATAATATTGAGCGATAATTTGACCACCAGGGCGTGAGAAATTCAGCGCAAAAGTAGGCATATTGCCGCCTAAATAGTTCACATTAAAAATAAGCTCTTCAGGAAGATCTTTTGCTTCACGCCAAATAACCCAACCCGCACCTAATGGTGCTAAACCAAATTTATGCCCCGAGGCATTAATAGATTTTACTCGTGGTAAACGGAAATCCCATTCAATATCAGGTGCGCAAAATGGTGCTAAAAAGCCCCCACTTGCACCATCAACGTGAATTGGAATATCTAATCCCGTTTCTTTTTGAAGTTTATCTAATGCGTCATGAACCGCTTTAACAGGCTCATAGGTACAGGTAAAAGTAACGCCTAATGTTGGAACAACCCCAATGGTATTTTCATCCACACGTTTAATGACTTCTTCTGGGCTCATCATTAAACGATCACCTTCTAAAGGGATCTCTCTTAATTCCACATCAAAATAACGAGCGAATTTATGCCAACAGATTTGAACAGGACCACAAATCAAGTTTGGTTTATCAGTCGGTTTTCCCTGTGCAATACGTTTTTTACGCCATTGCCATTTTAATGCTAACCCGCCTAACATTGCGGCTTCGGATGAACCGATAGTAGAACAACCTAATGTATTTAATGCATCAGGCGAACCCCACAAATCAGCCAACATATGAACACAACGATTTTCAATTTCAGCTGTTTGCGGATATTCATCTTTATCTATCATGTTCTTATCGATAGAAAGATCCATTAAATCGCGTATTTCATCATCAACCCAAGTTTGACAAAATGTCGCTAAATTTTGTCTTGAGTTTCCATCTAACATTAATTCATCACGAACAGCATCAAAAACATTACGTGGATTATTTTCTTTCTGTGGAATTTTTGTTTTAGGTAAGGATTGAGAGAGATCGAGAGATGCATATACATCATCTAGGTCATTATAATTTGATGATTTGTTTTTCATATTATTACCCTACAATAATAAATATTATAAGACATGGAATAAGCTTAATGCTTATTTATTAAAGATAGTCAACAATATAAAAAGTGAGAAATTAAATTCAAATTTAATTTTTGAACTTTACAATTAACGCGAGATTTTGTTTTGAAAAAAAATCAAACTTCAATGTAACACATTGAAATAATAAAAATTATAAGTGTAAATACCCATCATAAAAACAACATTAACATTATAAAAAAACAAGCGCCATTTTACTGAGTAAAATGGCCTCATCTAGTACTTATTAATATTTTTTTACCCTATGAGATTTATGTTTGGTCTAATACAAAAGTAACGCTATATTAAACAAATATAAAAAATATCTTATGTAAATGGTTGTATCCAATACTATGTATTACAAATACTGAATTAATTCTATTAGGAATAAACTATGCCAGAAAATAACATTGATAGTAGAGTATTCGCTTGTACTACCCTCGCAATTAAAGATAAGAAAAATCGTATTTATCATGGTAGAACAATGGAATTTTCAGTAGACAAGCCTGCTTCAATATTTGCATATTATCCTAAAGAACATACTTTCCAGCAAAAAGCCCCTGATGGCACCCTAGGATTAAAATATACTGTCAAATATCCTTTTATGGCGATCGTTGCGCCAATCAATTTAGAAGGCACAAAAGACGTACTTGAAGGTGTTAATTCTCAGGGACTCTCTTTTAGCTTAAATATGTTACCCGATTCAAATCTCGATGATATTAGTCCACAAGATTACGCAACGTCAGTGCCTATCGCGGCAATTGGTGAATGGGCGTTAGCACAATATAAAACCGTTGAAGAATTAAAACTCGCTATCCCTAAAACGGTATTTTGGTCACAAAAACTACTCCTTTTACGTAACTTACCCAGCCCTTTCCATTATGCATTTTATGACAAAACAGGAGCTTGTATTGTTATTGAAGTTTCTGATGGAAAATTACATATTTATGATAATCCTACTTATTGCATGACCAATGGTCCGTTATTTCCATGGCATTTAACCAATTTAAATAATTACACCCATCTTTCGAATGTTAATATTTCCACCAGCACATTAGGAAATATAAAAATAAAACAACCTGACAGTGGAATTGCTTTAGCCTCGTTGCCCAATTCTGATACTTCTGTAGATAGATTTATTCGTGCTGTTTACTACACAACCTACTATCACAAAGTGTCTGATCCAGATACACAGTTAGTTGAATTAGCACATATTATGAATAGATTCGATCGACCTAAAAACGCCACTATTGATCCCCTATTAGGTCACGATACGTTAAAAGCACTTCATACTAGTGAATTTTCAGTATGGACAACACTAACGGATTTAGAACGCGGAATACTTTTCTTTAGGGGATACAACGATCTCAACTTCCAAAAATTTACACTTGAATCGTTTAGAAATGAAGTAGAACCCATTTTCATAAAAGTAAATTTAGGTGGTGCTTTATAGCTATAAATATAAGTAACAATAGAACAATGTAGATAAAAATGTTTTTCTATCAGACTTTTATGAATAAAAATCTTTTGTGAAATAACACGCATTTTTTGTACTGAATATTTGCGTTTTAGGTGTTATTTTTTCTATTGTTCAACTAATGGTTCAGTAGAATGTGATAAATAAATCCAGCATTTTCCTATATATGTGCCATACTTATTAATGGTTTCATATAAATGCTACTTGTTCCTTTACACAAACTAATAATAGAGGTTGTAACTATGAAAGCGAAACTTGTACTAGGTGCAGTGATTCTGGCTTCAGGCTTATTAGCGGGTTGTTCTTCTAGTAATAATGCACAATTAGATCAAATCTCTTCTGATGTAAGCCGCCTGAATACTCAAGTTCAGCAACTAAGTGGTGATGTACAATCTGCTCGCGCTGAAGCTAAATCAGCTTACGACGAAGCAGCTCGCGCAAATCAGCGTTTAGATAACCAAGTCACTACTTATAAAAAGTAATTTGACTCACTGATAGGCTGAAAACAGCTTTAGAACAGTACTAATAGCAAATAGCAAAGCCCCAATCTACAATGATTGGGGCTTTATTTTTTGAAAAAATAAACTATAAATTAAGCTCCTCTAAATTCTGCTGTATTATCCTATTTTTCTCTAATTTATGATTAATTTTATCGGCCACATTTCTTTTTAATAGTTCAATCTCTCCTTGATATTTTTCATTTATATTTTTAAGTAATGCAATAATGTTATCGTTTTGAGTAGTTTCGCAATCACTTTTAATAGTAAAATTATTATTAATTAATTCAAATATCTGTGATTTTAATAAGTCGTTATGACCAGGATTAATATTCTTCTGAAAATGTTCATTCGCCTGTTGATAAACCTGATACAGTGTCGCCAGCATTATATTGACTGATTTATCGGAGTGACCTTCATTGGCTGATAAAGATTTTTTTGTTTGATTTAATAGTTCATTTTTGATGGAAGAGAATAATTTAGTCACATCATTAGTCAATGTTTTATGGGTTAGCTTAGTACTAATATATCCACTATCATTCAATTTTTTTTCGTCTAATCTTTCATATTCATCCTTTTTTGTTTTTGTTGAGATCCGCTGAATAAACTCACCGCATGTTTTATTAATATTCTGTTGTCTTTTCGCTTCACTTCCAACAAAAAGAGTTTCTGCACTATTTTTTATTGAAACGACTATATTTGCCAATTGACTAAATTTATTTTCAATACTGGAAGTAATACGTTCATAAATACCACGAGTAACATTTATTGAATTAATTTCCATATCTATAACTCACTTATTTTACAAAAAGAAGTTACTTATATTAAAGAATAAAACGTCAATTTAATGTTAAAAATATACCTTTATTAGATTAAACTGTTTTATATAAATTATTATTAAAAAAAACAGATGCTTAAGGCATCTGTTTTTTTACAATATCATCCAATCTTAGTAGGCTGTAACCTCTACAGGAATACCTGAACGTCGAATAAGCTCTGCATCGACTTTATTTTTATCGACTTTGCCACTTTCATACCAAGTATTGAATTGTTTCGTGAATGTAAGAGGCATGGTTTGTGGATCATCATTTTCATTACGTGATAATGGCTGATGGACTTCAATAAACTGTCTGCCATCAGCAGTTTCAGTAAATTTAATCGGTTTATTGATAATTTGAACACGACTGCCTTTAGGAACCACATTAAACAAGGTTTCAATATCATTTGGTCTTAAACGAATACAACCTGAGCTCACTCTTAATCCAATACCAAAATCTGCATTTGTACCGTGAATTAAATATTCGCCACGACTATGAGCCAATCTTAATGCATAAGCCCCCATTGGATTTTCAGGGCCAGCAGGAACGACCGCAGGGAGCGAGATCCCTTTTGCTGCATAGTTTTTACGAATATTGGCCGTTGGAGTCCATGTAGGATCTTTAATCAACTGAGAAATAGACGTCACCATTTCAGGCGTTTCTCGTCCTAATTGACCAATGCCGATAGGATAAACATCAACGGTGCCACCCTCTTTCGGGTAATAATAAAGACGTAATTCGGCAAGATTGATGACAATACCTTTATGTACCGTATCAGGCAAAATCATCTGCAATGGAATATTTAATGTTTTACCTGCATCAGGTAAAAGCGGATCAATACCAGGATTTGCTTCCATCATATTAAGCAATCCCACTTGATATTCAGACGCAATAGCTTCTAGTGAACGCTTATCATCTGGCACGATATACGAAACATTCTCGCCGATAATACGCTGACCATCAGTGGGTAACAGGTATTCTGTCGCATAAGATAAGTGGCTGTTCATCCCTAACAGCGATACTCCCAATAGGGTTAACCATTTATTCATCGTTTATCCCGTGTGTTAGAAATAAAATAAACTGACTATTATGATGATAACATTATCATTGTTATGCTATTCATATAATAAGTCAGTTTAGAACATTAATGTGGGATTAGGTAACATTTATGCTACAGCGTATTCTGAAAAACGCTTAATCAGTGTCGTGACCATCGCATGCAAGCCTTGAGTTCGAGAAGGTGTTAAGTGGCTTTCTAGCGCTAGTGATGAAAAATACTGTTTTACATCTGTGGATAATGCTTGTTCGAGCGTCTTCCCCTGAAATAAGATAATTACCAAGGCAACAAGCCCTTTGACAATGCCTGCATCGCTATCACCCGCGAGAATCAGTTGCTTATTCTCATTAAGAGCAACAGCGATCCACACTTGACTTTGGCAACCCTCAATAAAATTAGCTGAAGTGCGTTGTTCATCTGTTAATGGTGGAAGGCGCTCGCCTAACTCCATCATATAGAGATAACGTTGTTCCCAATCCTGACAACGAGAGAAATTGCGTAATAATTTTGCTTCATCTGGCAAATTGGCCACTGCCATGAATAACCTCTTTTTTAATCTTTAACCTAATAACATTTCAACACGTAATAACGCATTAACCAACGCATCGATATCATTTTTATCGGTATATAAACCAAGAGATGCACGACACATTGCAGGAACTTGGTAATAATCCATAATTGGCATTGCACAATGATGCCCTGTACGAATCGCAATACCATAATTATCAAGAAATGCCCCAACATCATAAGCATGGTGTTTACCTAAATTAAACGCTATCACACCTTGTCGAGAATCATTGCCATAAAGCGTTAAAGATTTTACTTTTTGCAACTGCTCTTGGGCATACTTCATTATACTATTTTCATACTCAGCAATATTATTCATACCTAACTGTGAAAGATAATCTAATGCAGCACCTAAGCCAATCATTCCCATTATATTAGGTGTTCCCGCTTCAAAGCGCCAAGGTGCATCTGCGTAGGTAATATCACCATTAATATGAACATGTTTTATCATTGCGCCACCGCCTTCCCAAGGCGGTAATTCATCCAGTATCGCTTTTTTACCATACAGCAAACCAATGCCAGTAGGCCCATAAAGTTTATGGCCGCTACAAACAAAAAAGTCACAATCAAGTTGTGAAACATTAATCGATTGATGCATAGCACTTTGCGCCCCATCAACCAATATATGTAGCTCCCCTCCTTGATCAATAGCATATTGGCGAGCATCACGAATAATTTGAGCGATAGGATTCACTGTGCCCAATACATTTGATTGGTGCGTAAGGCTGAATAATTTAGTTCGTTCGTCGATTAAGCGAGGTAATTGAGCTAAATCGAGCGTGCCGTCTTGCAATAGCGGTAACACACGAACATTAAAACCATACTGTTTTGCCAACATATACCAAGGAACAATATTTGCATGATGTTCCATTTCTGTGATGATGATATTGTCACCATCATTCAAAAATCGTTGGCTATAAACATTCGCAATTAAGTTGATGCCTTCGGTTGTTCCTTTAACAAAAATAATCTCGTCTTCGCTATTGGCACCTAAAAAATCACTGGCTTTTTTACGGACATTTTCAACTAAGGTTGTCGCATTTGCACTCAAGGTATGAATGCCGCGGTGAACCGCGGCATATTGTGTTAAGGCAAATTGTTTTTCATGTTCAATGACGCAAGCCGGTTTTTGAGCACTTGCGGCACTGTCGAGATAAACCAGTGGTTTTTCTTTCACTTGCTGTGAAAGAATTGGAAAATCATCTCGCGCTTTTTCAATGGAATGCGTCATAATGCCCTATTTTATACCTCTAATAAGCGCTGATTAATTCTGTCTAATACATGCGCCTTGATCACACTATTTTCTAGCGATTCAGTTAATTCAGCCGCAAATGCATGGATGATCATTTTACGTGCGTTACTTAAAGAAATACCGCGTGAACGCAAATAAAATAGTTGCTCATCATCAATTCGCCCCACAGTGGCTCCATGACTACATTTCACATCATCAGCATAGATTTCAAGCTGTGGTTTAGTATCGATTTGCGCTTTCTCACCCAGCAACAGATTATTATTAGTCATTTGACCATCTGTTTTTAAGGCTTGAGGTGTCACCGTGATCATACCGTTAAATACAGCTTTCCCTGCATCCATCGCAATACTTTTATGCAGTTGACGACTCTGGCAATTTTTCTCACTATGAACCAGCCATGTACGGGTGTCCGCTATTTCGCCTGCTTTAGGTAATACAACGCTATTCATTGAAAGCTCTGTATTTTCACCTTTTAGTGCCGAACTCGTGTGATGACGACTAAGTTTAGCGCCTAATAAGAAAGCATAACTATTGACACGAGCATCACGCCCTATTGTCAGATCGTTATGAGCAAAATGCTGACTTACGCTATTCTCAAAACTTAATTTGATATGGTTAAAAGAGGCATTATCACCAATCGTTGCGGTTAATCTTGCCCCTGTAAAGTGACGGTTTTCGTTGTCACTGCTGATATAATGCTCTACCACTTGCATCTGAGTATTTGCACTAACATCAAGGTGAAAACGATAATTTGCACTATTTACCTCTGCGCTTTGATCACCTTGAGTAATATTGAGGATATAAAGTGGTTTATCCGCAATAACACCCGCTTTCAGGGTAATCAACAAAGGATGTGGCGCTAAGCTTTCAACTAAATGCAGGAAAATTTCACCATTTACCGCTGTAGGTAATTCACTTTGATTATCAAGTAACGTCACTTGATAAGGACCAAAATCTTTACTGCTTTCTGTCGGTGAGAATGTGCCATTCACCATTACAATACGATAGCAATCAAAAGATAAAGCTTGTTTAGCTATTAAGCTTTGCACATCAAAAGGTGGCAATTGTTGATAACTTTGGCTTAACGTTTCGTCTAATGGCGTATAGTGCCAATCTTCATGACGATAAGCGGGAAAGCCCATTTTTTCAACTTGCAACCAGTGATTACGTGCATTCAGATTTTCGTCACCTTTACGTTGATGATATAACGTTGAAAACGTTTTTAATGCTTGTTGATTACGCAGTTCAACTTGGCGCTGTTTTTCACGCTTTTCATTGAGGGTCAATAAGCCAGCCATAACCTTGTTCCTCCAATTTTTGCGCCAATGAAAAATCACCAGATTTAATGATTTTTCCCTGATAAAGCACATGTACAAAATCAGGTTTAATATAGTCAAGAATGCGTTGGTAATGTGTTACAACAATAAAAGCACGTTTACCATCACGTAAGCTATTAACACCATTAGAAACGATTTTTAATGCGTCGATATCAAGTCCTGAGTCTGTTTCATCTAAAATACATAATTCCGGCTCTAACGCAGCCATTTGCAAAATATCGTTACGTTTTTTTTCACCACCAGAAAATCCCACGTTAACTGAGCGTGTTAACAAATCTTGTGGCATATCTAGCAATTTAATTTTATCTTCAATAAAGTCTTCAAAATCAAAGCGATCTAATGGCTCTTGACCACGATATTCTCTCACTGCATTTACAGAAGATTGTAAGAAAAATTGATTGCTGACACCGGGTATTTCAACAGGATATTGAAATGCCATAAAGATGCCTTCACCTGCGCGATCTTCTGGTTCTAATTCCAATAAATCTTTATTTTTAAAGGTGATTGAACCTTCATCGACTTCATATTCATCACGACCAGCAAGTGTTGCTGATAAGGTACTTTTACCCGAGCCATTTGGCCCCATAATCGCGTGAACTTCACCTGCACGAACCTGCAAATCTAATCCTTTTAGGATCTCGTTGCCTTCAACACTGACATGTAAATTTTTAATCTCTAACATAATATATGCCTTCGGTATCTTTATACTCAGAATTTGGTTAATAGTTAACCGACGCTATGTTCTAAGCTGATAGCTAATAATTTTTGTGCTTCCACAGCAAATTCCAGCGGTAATTCTGAGAACACATCTTTACAAAATCCGTTTACAATCATTGAGATTGCATCATCTTCGCTTAATCCACGCTGACGACAATAGAACAACTGATCCTCACCAATACGTGACGTTGTCGCTTCGTGTTCAAGCTGTGCTGAGTTGTTCATTACTTCAACATAAGGGAAAGTATGCGCACCGCACTGCGTACCAATTAACATGGAATCACATTGGGTAAAGTTACGGGCATTTTGCGCACTAGGGAGTACTTTTACGAGTCCACGGTAACTGTTTTGGCTTTTACCTGCAGAAATACCTTTAGAGATAATGGTTGATTTGGTATTTTTGCCGATATGGATCATCTTAGTGCCCGTATCTGCTTGTTGATTGCCATTGGTTAAGGCAACAGAGAAAAATTCAGCGCTTGAATTATCCCCTTTTAAAATCACACTTGGATATTTCCATGTGATCGCAGAACCGGTTTCTGATTGCGTCCATGACATTTTGGCGTTTTCGCCTTCGCAAATTGCACGTTTAGTCACAAAATTAAGAATGCCGCCTTCACTATCGCCACCAGAGAACCAGTTTTGCACAGTAGAGTATTTTACTTCGGCATCTTTATGGATAATAACTTCAACCACAGCGGCATGAAGCTGATAGCTATCACGAACAGGTGCTGAACAACCTTCGATATAACTAACGTAACTACCTTCATCAGCAACCAAAATAGTTCGTTCAAATTGACCTGTTTGAGCCGCATTAATACGAAAATAAGTCGATAATTCCATTGGGCAACGAACCCCTTTTGGAATATAAACAAAAGTACCATCAGATGCGACCGCAGCGTTTAATGCAGCAAAGTAGTTATCATGGCTTGATACAACGGTGCCTAAATATTGGCGCACTAAATCAGGATATTCTTGAATAGCTTCGCTAAATGAACAGAAAATAATGCCATGTTCAGCAAGCTCTTCACGATATGTTGTTGAAACGGAAACAGAATCAAAAATAGCATCAACAGCAACGGCTTGCCCTTCTCTTACAGGCACACCGAGTTGGTTAAAAGCATCTTCAACTTCTTTGGTTAAATAATCTTGCGTGGCTTGTTTATCACTCGTAACCGCTTCATTCGCGCCACCAGCACAACTGCCATTAGCGCAACATGAACTACAAGATGGCGCTGAATAATAGCTATAATCTTGATAATTAAGCGATGGATAATCTGCTTTTAGCCAATGAGGCTCTTCCATTTCTAACCAATGGCGATAAGCATCTAAACGAAATTCCAGCATCCACTCTGGTTCGTTTCTTTTTGCCGATATTGCACGTACAACCGCTTCGTTTAATCCTTTTTCTAAGGTATCGGTTGAGATATCGGTATAAAAACCTTCTTTATAGTGGTGATCGCTTAGCCATCCCTGAACTTCATCACCAATTTCAACATTGCTCTGAGACATAATCTGACTTCACTATGTTATACCCCGAAGCTCTCACCACATCCGCAGACGTTTTGAGCTTTAGGATTATTAAATTTAAACATTTGATTAAGTCCTTCACGAACATAATCAACAACCAACCCATCGATAAATGGCATTGCTTTTAATGAGACAAAGAGTTTTGCTCCATTATGTTCATAAACAAGATCATCATCATTTGGGGCAGTAGCGAGTTCAATAACATAACCATACCCTGTACAACCAGAGGGTTTAATACTTAAGGAAAGCCCTTGTTTTTCTGGGTTTTTCTCAACTAAATGGCAGATATGCTTTGCTGCATTATCCGTTAATACAATGCCTTGCCAAGGTATGTCATTAAGAGAAAAAGTTTCAACGTTGTTTGTCATTTCTGACCTCATTTCGAAAGGAGATTGATATCTTTCCTGACACTAATGGTAATGATAACCCTTATCACTTCAACCATGTCTTTTGAAAGGATATTCTATAAATGTGTATTTTTTGTTCTATTTTTGAGATTACCTTGTTAACAATTAATGTTAACACAATGTAATATAACACTTTTCTGCTCTTTCATTACAAAAAATAAAACTTTTAATTTTTCTTATATTTCGCACAATACGCATATAAGTTGCAATATAAATACACTTTATATGTTATCACTGAAATTTAGAGAAAAAAGCATAAAAATGTGTTTTTACATTACAGCCTATTAGCTCTGTTCACATTCACTTTTATGCTTATTATGAAGGATAAGATAGCACCACTTATGTGATGACCTCTTATTGGATTGTGTGCTCTTTGAACTTATTTACTGATAGTGATGGTTTGAATATATTTGTTTGTACATTCAAGGATTTGACTGTTTTTTTGTTTGTTCGATTGGCTATTGAAGTTGCTAATCAATTGTAGTTGCCATACTCGGTTCGTTTTAAGATCAGCCGCTAAAACACCTTCATAGCTCACATTCTCTTTTGCGTATTCCCCTTCAAAAAAGACATGTCGGCTTTCCACATTTGGGATAGTTAATGGTTTTATCGATGTGGATGTTTCATTCATACCATCTATTATCGCAATATTATCAACTATGCCTTGTGCTCCTGCATCCACATCGTAACTCATTGCATCAATCATTTTAAAATAAACCAGACGAACTTCTGTCAAATCACAAATAGGTTCTGATTTATAAACCATCATTTCTGTTGTGACGTCCTGAATATTATCTGGTAATGATTTAAAATAATTTTCAGTATCTTCTCTGCTCATTGTAAATGAAGTGGGATAAGCCATATTAAAGCCAGAAATAGTTTGTACTGGAATATTACTTATATCATTACTCGTTTCAGAGGTAGAATTATTATCGCATCCGCTGATTAATAAACCTGCAATTAATAATACTGTAGTGTTGAATTTAGAAATAGTTAACATTATTGATCGTCTTATCTTTTATTATGAAGATAATGATTATCATTAAAAATAAAATCTAAATAAAGAAATAATTCTATTTTCTCTCTATTTTTATTCTTTTTGACATTATCTATAAACATAAAAAAACGCACAAAGCGAGTATTTCACTTTGTGCATATGTCTTTTTTATTCTTTAAGAAATAACAGATGTTGTTAATCTAGAAATACACACTTGACGACCTTCATCATCAAATATTTCTATTGACCAGACTTGGTGTGAGCGCCCTAAATGAATAGGTTTGCATACACCTCTTACCTTGCCGTCTCTAGCAGAACGAATGTGGTTAGCGTTAATTTCTAAGCCCACAATTTTCTGTTCGCCTTCAGTACAAAGATAACCCGCAACAGAGCCCAATGTTTCAGCTAAAACAACAGAAGCACCACCATGCAAAAGCCCCAAAGGCTGCTTAGTACGATGATCAACCGGCATTGTTCCTTCAAGATAATCATCACCAAGGCAGGTCAATTCAATACCTAGATGGCTCATCATATTATTTTGCCCAATATGATTAAGATGCTCGAGTGTCGTTTCACGTTTCCATATCATGGCATAATCTCCAAAAGTGCCTGTAGTGGGTGTTTTAGCTCAATATTATCAATACGTTTCACTTGACTACGACAAGAGTAACCGGTGCTTAAACAACGCATTGTTGGTAATGTTTTTAATACATTACCCCATGAGAGTTGATAAATGCCCAACGAGTTTTCATAATTATTTAGTTCATGTCCATAAGTACCTGCCATTCCACAACATCCCGTGCTCACAAATTCGAGTTGCTGCCCATAACGTTGGAAAATAGCCTGCCACTGTTTCATACTTTGTGGTAGCGCCGTCACTTCTGTACAGTGCCCGAAAAGATACCATTTTTCAGCATCATCGCGAACTGCTATTGGCTCAGATACCAATTTACTTAGCCATTCATGAACAAGTTGAACATTAAAATCCCCACGTTTATCACCCAGTATTTCACGATATTCATCACGATAACAAAGCACTAATGCAGGATCGACTCCCACCATAGGGATACCTAATTTTGCAACACGATTAAGCATGGTTGAGGTTTTTTGCGCCGTTTTACTAAATTGCTGTAAAAAACCTTTAATATGCTGTGCTTTACCGTTAGGTGAGAATGGCAATAAAACGGGCTTAAATCCAATTTTTTCAATCAGTTTGATAAAATCTGCGACGACTTTCGCATCGTAATAGCTGGTGAAAGGATCTTGAACCACCAGCACATGATGACTACGTTGCTTTTCAGATAACCGCTCTAAGTCTTCTAACGTCATATCTAACGCTTTATGCCCAGCCAATTGCTGTTTTAATGTCGGTGATGACAATAAAGGTAAATCGACCATACCAATAGCGTGTTTACTTAACGATTGCACCAACGGTTGCTTCATAAAAAAGTTAAAGAATCCCGGTGCTTTTGCCATAATCGGCGTTGTTAATTCAACATTAGCAACAATATGGTCTTTTAACGGACGTAAATAACGCTGGTGATAAAGTTCAGTAAACTTAGAACGAAACGATGGTACATCAATTTTAATCGGACATTGCGTTGAACAAGCTTTACAAGCCAAACAACCGTTCATTGCAGCTTTAACTTCATGAGAAAAGTCATATTCGCCACGTTTGGCTTTCCAAGTATTACGTGTTTTCTCGATTAAACCTCTTAAGCTAGGTTTGTTATTTTCTAGGCTAGATTCAAGTTGTTTTGGGCTAACGCCTTGCTCTGTTAATAAGCGTAGCCACTCTCTTACAAGTGCCGCTCGTCCTTTCGGCGAATGAATGCGTTGCCCACTGATTTTCATTGAAGGACACATTGGGCTTTTGGCATCAAAGTTAAAGCAAAGTCCATTACCATTACAATCTAATGCACCTTTAAAATCTTGACGCACAGATAAAGGAATTGTGCGATCAAAAGTACCTCGTTTGATAGTATCAACCTGCTTCATAGGTTCATCGACCTCTAATGGAGGGCATATTTTCCCAGGATTCAGTCTATTTCGAGGATCGAACACCGTTTTGATTTGACGCAGTTCATGATAGAGCGTTTCACCGAAAAATTCGGGGCTGTATTGCGCTCTAAAGCCTTTTCCATGTTCCCCCCAGAGTAACCCACCATATTTGGCTGTTAACGTGACAATGTCATCTGAGATGGATTTCATCAATAATTCTTGTTGTGGATCACACATATCAAGCGCAGGTCTTACGTGCAATACGCCTGCGTCAACATGTCCAAACATGCCATAATTGAGCTGATGGCTGTCAAGTAATGCTCTAAATTCTGTAATATAATCAGCAAGATGCTCTGGTGGCACACAGGTATCTTCTACAAAAGGAATTGGCTTTGCTTGCCCTTTTGCATTACCTAATAAACCAACCGCTTTTTTACGCATGGCATAAATACGGTTTATATCTGCCAGATCTTCACAGACTTGATAACCGATAACACCACTCTGACCTTCTTTCATTAATAAATCTAAGCGTTGGCATAATGATGCGACTTGTGAAGCGATAAGATTTTCATCATCACCTGCAAATTCAACAATATTAAGGCCTTGCATATCTTTATCAGGGATATCAGTGATCAACTCTTTGACGGAGTGCCACACAATATCTTCACGAGCAAGATTTAAGACTTTGGAATCAACAGTTTCAACAGAAAGTGCATTCGCTTTAACTAAGAAAGGTGCATTACGTAATGCTGAGTCAAAAGAATCGTATTTTACATTGACTAGACTGCGCTGTTTAGGAATTGGCGTGATATCCAGCGTTGCCTCAGTAATAAACGCAAGTGTTCCTTCGGAGCCTGTTAAAATTCTTGTTAAATCAAATCGTTTCATGTCATCACTAAAAACATGACGTAAATCATACCCAGTTAAAAAGCGATTTAATTTAGGAAATTTTTCAAGAATAAGCTTTCGCTGCTCTTTGCAACGAGATAAAACGGTACGATAAACTTTACCGATCGCAGAGCTCTCTTGGGCAATATTTTCTGCTAACGCGGTATCCATAGCCCGCGTTTCAAGCAGTTCACCACCTAATAAAACTGCTCTAACACCGAGAACGTGATCAGAGGTTTTACCATAAACCATTGAACCTTGCCCTGATGCATCGGTATTGATCATTCCGCCTAATGTGGCGCGGTTACTGGTAGATAGCTCAGGTGCAAAAAAGAAGCCATACGGTTTTAAAAAGAGGTTTAATTCATCTTTAATGACACCAGCTTCCACTTTTACCCAACGTTCTTCTGGGTTTATCTCGATAATACGTTTCATATAGCGAGATAAATCGACGACAATGCCATCTGTTAAAGCCTGTCCATTAGTCCCTGTTCCTCCTCCTCTTGGAGTCAGAGAAAGAGAATGAAATCGAGGTTCATCAACTAAGCGAGCAATAATAGTTACATCGGCTGTTGAGCGAGGAAAAACAACCGCCTGTGGCAATAACTGGTAAATACTATTATCTGTTGCCATAGTGAGTCTGTCAGCGTAACTGCTGGAGATATCACCGGTAAAACCGTTTTTTCGAAGGGTATCAAGAAATTCTGTTGTGAGTTCACTGACTTGCGGTGCTTGCGATATACGTGGGATCATTTGTTATAGCTCTTTAATCTAATAGTCCACATTGCTTAATTTTAGATGTTGAAATGTATGCTAAGAGGTACTTTGCCTCATTTTGTACTTTCAGACCGATACCTGTTCACCTTATCATACAATTCTGGCAAATTGCGTAGTGATATAAACAACGTGATATTTGCAATGTTTATTCATCTGCTTCTAGCATTTTTATTCGTGTAGGGATTTAAAACCATGGAAAAACCGCAGATCCATACAGATATACCCAAAGTTTTATTCACTGTTCTTTTTATTTCTTTTTTTATTATCGCCAGTTTTTGGATCCTAAACCCCTTTATTGTGGGTTTCATTTGGGCTGGAATGATTGTTGTAGCAACGTGGCCTTTACTTCTTATTATTGAAAAACGGGTAAAATATCGTTGGCTATCAACCATGATAATGATGATTTTGATATTACTGATCTTCGTTATCCCTATTATCTTATTAATTAGTAGCGTCATTGATAATAGTGCCCCCTTAATTGAATTAGCGAAATCACCATCGAATATTCAACCACCGCAATTATTATGGCTTAACGATGTCCCTATGATAGGGAGTAAGCTTTATGATACATGGCACTCTATTCTTGTCTCAGGGGGTAATGCGCTAATCTCAAAAATCCAACCTTATGTTGGGCAAGCTGCAAACTGGTTTTTTGCTCAAGCCTTAAATATTGGTCGATTTGCCCTACATTTGGGGGTGATGTTGTTATTTTCTGGCTTACTGTTTTTACAAGGTGAAAATGTCGTTTCTTGGTTGCGTCATTTTGCTATTCGCTTAGCAGGCCAACGCGGGGATGCCGCAATCTTACTTGCTTCTATGTCTATTCGCGCCGTTGCATTAGGTGTGGTTTTAACTGCCTTAATTCAGGCTATTGTTGGTGGTATCGGCCTTGCTGTATCTGGCGTACCTTATGCTACGGTATTAACCGTCCTTATGTTTATTTGCTGCCTTGCTCAATTAGGTCCTTTATTAGTATTGATCCCTTCAATTTTATGGCTATTTTGGACGGGTGATACCACTTGGGGCATTGTCATGGTGATTTGGGGGGGGGTTGTTGCAACAATGGATGGCGTATTACGACCTTATTTAATCAAGATGGGTGCCGATTTGCCTATGGTATTAATTCTCACAGGCGTTATTGGTGGGATTTTAACATTAGGTATGATTGGTTTATTTATTGGCCCTGTTGTTCTCGCTGTTGCACATAGTTTATTAAATGCATGGATTAATGAAGTACCAAAACCTAATCCTGATTTAACTGAAACAGTAGAATTTATGAATAAAAACTTTATCGAAAAAGAATAAATAATAATGGAGCATGTAAGTGTAGCTACTTACATGCTCTAAAAATAACAGAGCAAAGTTTAATAAAGATTATCAATTTAGGAATAAATCATTATATTTCTATATTAAAACTTACATCTTGAAACAAATTACATTTTTTTAAACCTGTTTGTTACCAGCAAGTTATATTCAATTTTAAATAAACCAATATTCTTTTTATTGAGATAATTCTTAGAGCATAATTAACGCATTTCTCTTAATATAAATATCAACGAAACAAATGTTTCATCGAATTAATAATTTCGCCGTTCATATTAATAGATTAATTGGCGGGATTAAAGAATATAAAATATTGCTGTGTGTAGTCTTTGCCTGTCAGCCCATGATAGGCTTTTTTTTTGCCTATTATTTAATAATTGTATAAAAAAAGCTCACATAATATTGTGAGCTTTTTATTTATAACGATGATATTAATTCTATTGTGCTAATTTTACCCAAGTTTTAATTACGGTATCTGGGTTTAACGATAAACTATCAATTCCCTCTTCCATTAGCCATTGTGCGAAATCTTCATGATCAGAAGGTCCTTGACCACAAATACCCACATATTTTCCATTACGTTTTGCGGCTTGGATTGCCATTGATAATAAGGCTTTCACTGCATCATTGCGTTCATCAAACAGTGCAGAAACCACACCTGAATCTCGGTCAAGACCTAATGTTAATTGGGTCATGTCGTTAGAGCCGATAGAAAAACCATCAAAGTGTTCTAAGAATTTATCCGCTAATAAGGCATTTGATGGAATTTCACACATCATAATGACTTTTAAGCCGTTCTCACCTCGTTTCAGACCGTTTGCCGCTAATTCGTCAATCACTTCTTCAGCTTGGCGTACAGTACGAACAAATGGGATCATGACTTCAACATTTTCTAAACCCATATCATTACGAACACGTTTGACTGCTTCACACTCAAGGGAGAAGCAGCGACGGAAATCGTCAGAAACATAACGACCCGCACCACGGAATCCTAGCATTGGGTTCTCTTCATCTGGCTCATAACGATCGCCCCCTACTAAGTTGGCATATTCGTTAGATTTAAAGTCAGATAAACGAACAATAACGCGTTTAGGCCAGAATGCCGCTGCTAATGTTGCAATCCCTTCCGTTAGTTTACTGATGTAATACTCAACTGGAGATTCATAGCCCGCCATCATTTCATTGATTTCGGCTTTCAGTGCTTCAGTTTGGTCGTCATACTCTAATAATGCACGAGGATGCACACCAATCATGCGGTTAATAATAAATTCTAAACGCGCAAGACCGACACCATCATTTGGTAGGCCAGCAAAATCGAATGCACGATCAGGATTGCCGACGTTCATCATAATTTTGAGCCCTAATTCAGGCATATTATCGATTGCGGAGCTTTGAATAGAAAAATCCAGTTTGCCATCGTAAACAAATCCTGTATCACCTTCAGCACAAGAAACGGTTACAACTTCTCCTTCAGCAATACATTCTGTTGCATCACCACAACCTACAACAGCTGGAATACCCAATTCACGGGCAATAATTGCAGCGTGACATGTTCTACCACCACGGTTAGTTACAATCGCAGAGGCTTTTTTCATGATAGGTTCCCAATCTGGGTCTGTCATGTCAGTAACCAGCACATCACCCGCTTCAATTCTATCCATCTCACTTAAGTTATGAATAACTTTAACGGCACCTGTACCAATACGATGACCAATAGCACGACCTTCAATAATAACAGAGCCACTTTCATTTAACTGATAGCGCTCCATAACTTGTTGGTTAGAACGAACTGTTTCTGGACGTGCCTGAACAATGTATAAACGGCCATTATGTCCATCTTTAGCCCATTCGATATCCATTGGACGACCATAGTGACGTTCAATCAATACAGCTTGTTTAGCCAGCTCTTGAACTTCATGATCAGTCAAAGAGAAACGATTGCGCAGTGACTCTGGTGTATCTTCGATACGAACTTGTTTACCATGTTCAACACTATCCGCGTAAACCATTTGGATCTTTTTAGAGCCAAGATTACGACGAACAATAGAAGGTAAACCTTTTGCTAAAGTTGGCTTGTGTACATAGAACTCATCCGGGTTAACAGCCCCCTGTACTACCATTTCACCTAAACCATAAGCTGATGTAATAAAGACAACTTGATCAAAGCCAGATTCAGTATCGATAGTAAACATCACACCTGAAGAAGCAAGATCAGAACGCACCATACGTTGAACACCCGCAGATAATGCAACACCACGATGATCATAACCTTGGTGAACACGATAAGAGATTGCTCGATCGTTAAATAACGAGGCAAATACATGTTTGATTGCAACGAGTATGGCATCAATACCTTGAACGTTTAAAAACGTCTCTTGTTGACCTGCAAAAGAAGCATCAGGCATATCTTCTGCAGTCGCAGATGAACGAACGGCAAATGAAGCTTCAGATTCACCTTCACTTAATGTGAGATAAGCATCGCGAATATCTTTTTCAAACTGAGGCGTAAAAGGTGTATCAATTACCCACTGGCGAATTTGATTACCTGCTTGAGCCAGTTGATTAACATCATCAACATCAACGCTATCAAGCAATTCATAAATACGCTGATTGATACCGCTCTGTTCCAGAAAATCATTAAACGCTTGCGCTGTGGTAGCAAACCCATTAGGAACAGAAACACCCAGTTCCGCTAGGTTTGTGATCATTTCACCGAGGGAAGCATTTTTCCCACCAACACGATCAACGTCATTCATACCTAATTGGTTATACCAAAGCACATTGCACGGGGTGAGGCTATTGCTGGACATTGAGAACAATCCTTTTTTAAACAATTATGAGAGAGAGAAAAAAAGAAAAACCCGCTGTCAAAACGACAACTGAAATAAGCGTATCACAATGTGATGCTGAATATAGAAAGGTGAATCGATCAACCAGAAAACTTTATTTTTTTATCCTTTATAATCACTAAAAATGCTTTAGATAATATTGTTTGATTTGCTAATTCAGCTAAAAAAAGGTGAGCGTTATGATATTAAGCTTGAATTCTATTAATTGTGATAATAATGAACCCATTGATAGAACAGTCTTTTTTATCTCTGATGGTACAGCGATTACGGCAGAGGTATTAGGCCATGCGGTACTTTCTCAATTTCCATTAAAAATGAAAAGTTATACATTACCTTTTGTTTCTACTGTGGAAAGAGCTGAAGAAATAAAACAGAAAATCTCTGAAATTTATAAAAAGAGTGGCGTTAAGCCCCTTGTTTTTTATTCTATTATCAGTCCTGAAGTTAAACAGATAATAAATAGCAGTGAAGGTTTTTGTCAGGATATTGTGCAATCTCTCGTAATACCACTTGAAAAAGAAGTAGGGATCCAGGCATCGCCAAAATTAAATAAAACTCATGGACTGACTGAAAAAAATCTTAGTAAATACGATGCTCGTATTGCCGCCATCGAATACACTCTTTCCCATGATGATGGCATATCATTACGTAATCTCGATCAAGCACAAGTGATCTTAATTGGTGTTTCTCGTTGCGGGAAAACCCCCACCAGCCTCTATTTAGCAATGCAATTTGGTATTCAAGCAGCTAACTATCCATTTACTGCGGATGATATGGATTTCTTAAAACTCCCCGCAGAACTAAAAGAATATCAGCATAAATTATTTGGCTTAACCATTGCGCCAGAACGTCTTGCCGCTATTCGTGGTGAACGCCGCGAAAATAGCCGTTATGCCTCTATTCGTCAATGCAGAATTGAATTGTCCGAAGTAGAAGCACTTTTTAGAAAAAACAATATCCCTTATCTCAACACCACGAATTATTCTGTTGAAGAAATTTCAACCAAGGTAATTGATTCTATGGGATTAGCAAGAAGAATGTTTTAACCCTTTATGGCGACTTTTTTATTCGTTTTTCTCTGTGAACGCTGTTGAAATTAGCTGAATTTCGTTTATTGTGATCTTAATCACTGGGTAGACTTACCCTGTATATTTATTGAGATGAATTATGTTAAAGACAGACGAACTACGGACTAAGGCTTTAGACAGTCTGGTAACACCAGAAACCTTAGCAAAAGAGTTCCCCATTTCTGATGAGATAATCCAAAATATCACATCAGCACGTAAACGCATTGAAGCGATCCTTACCGGAGAAGACAAGCGACTATTAGTGATTGTAGGGCCTTGCTCTATTCATGATCCTAAAGCTGCCAAAGAGTACGCCACTAAGCTTAATCAGCTAAAAGAACGCTATCATGACCGCTTAGAAATCGTCATGAGAACCTACTTTGAAAAGCCACGTACGGTCATTGGCTGGAAAGGTTTAATCTCTGATCCTTACCTCGATAACTCTTGCAACGTCAACGAAGGTATTCGCCTTGCAAGAAAGCTATTAATTGAAATAAATGCGTTAGGTTTACCCACTGCAACTGAATTTCTCGATATGGTCACAGGCCAATATATTGCAGATTTAATTAGTTGGGGCGCCATTGGTGCTAGAACGACTGAAAGCCAAGTTCATCGCGAAATGGCTTCTGCGCTTTCTTGCCCTGTTGGCTTTAAAAATGGCACTGATGGTAATACCCGTATTGCGATTGATGCTATCCGTGCCTCTCGTGTTGGTCACACCTTCTTATCGCCAGATAAAAATGGCCGTATGACAATTTACCAAACCAGTGGTAATCCTTATGGTCATATTATTCTGCGTGGAGGTAAAAAACCGAATTATCACGCAAGCGATATCGCTGATGCGGTTGATGCACTAAAACAAGTGGATTTACCAGAGCATCTTATTATCGATTTTAGCCATGGTAACTGTGAAAAAATTCATCGTCGTCAATTAGAAGTAGCCAGAAATGTTGGTCAACAAATTAAAGATGGCTCACAAGCGATTGTTGGCGTGATGGCTGAAAGTTTTTTACAAGAAGGTTCACAAAAAGTGATACAAGATAAACCGCTTAATTACGGACAATCTATCACCGATCCTTGTTTAAGCTGGAATGACACAGAACAACTTCTTGAATTATTAGCACAAGCCGTTGAAAGTCGATTTCAATAAGCTAAATACTAATAAATAGCAAAAAGGAGAGCCTCTGCTCTCCTTTTTTATTGTGTCATTCACACAAAAAAATTGTGTTAACGCAATAATTCACCTTGAGATTGAATAATACTTTGATACCAATAAAAACTTTTTTTACGTTTTCTTTCTAATGAGCCTTTTCCTTGATCATCTCTATCCACATAAATAAAACCATAACGTTTAGACATCTCGGCTTTTGACGCACTCACTAAATCAATCGGTCCCCAACTGGTGTATCCCATTACATCAATACCATCTTCAATCGCTTCACCAATTTGCACCAGATGGTCATTGATGTATTGAATACGGTAATCATCATTGATTTCACCTTCTGGCGTAACTTTATCAATCGCACCAAGCCCATTTTCCACAACAAATAAAGGTCTTTGATAGCGATCCCACAATAGATTAAGCACGATGCGAATACCTTTAGGATCGATTTGCCATCCCCATTCAGAGCTTTCTAAATAAGGATTTGGCACCATACTGAGAATATTCCCTCGCTTCATCTCATATTCTTCTTTATCTGCTGTAATACAACCCGTCATGTAATAACTAAATGACACAAAGTCTACAGTTTGCTTGAGATCCTGACGGTCTTCATCCGTTATCACAACATCAATATGATTATCTTTAAAATAACGCAGCATATAAGAAGGATATTGACCACGACATTGCACATCACCAAAAAATAGCCATTTACGATTTTCGTTCATAGCTTCCCAAACATCATCTGGCTTGCACGTTAATGGATAAACTAAGCCTCCCAATAACATATTGCCGATTTTTGCATCTGGAATAATTTGATGACACGCTTTAACAACCCTGGCACTGGCAACTAACTGATGATGTATGGCTTGATAAATTTCTGATTGCGTTCTTTCACCCGCTAATCCAACTCCCGTCATTGGCGCATGTAATGACATGTTAATTTCATTAAAGGTGAGCCAAAGTTTGACTTTATTTTTATAACGCTGAAAAACACTACGGGCATAATGCTCAAAGAATTCGATAGTTTTACGATTTCCCCAACCACCATATTCTGTTACCAGATGATAAGGCATTTCATAATGAGATAAAGTTATAATTGGCTGAATATTGTATTTAGCCATTTCATCAAATACACGATCATAAAATGCCAGCCCCTCTTCATTAGGCTCAGATTCATTTCCCAATGGAAATATACGACTCCACGCAATAGAGGTTCTTAAACAGGTAAATCCCATTTCGGCAAAAAGTGAGATATCTTTTTCATATTGATGATAAAAATCGATGGCAATATCTTTGATACAAAAACCATTTCTTGTTCTTTCAACCACAGAACCAAAAATACCTTGTGGTTGAACATCTGAAGTACTTAATCCTTTACCCGCAGTTAAATAAGCGCCTTCAACTTGATTAGCGGCGACAGCACCACCCCATAAAAATGTATTAGGAAATTTTTTCATTGTTAACTCCTTATTTGTAATTAACGCTGATAAGCGCTGAACCTGAACTCATCGATTTATTTAATTCCAATCCAGTAATTGAACTGTAATCATCGGTATTACTCACAATAACGGGGGTTGTTAAATCGTAACCAGCCTCAAGAATTTTTTTACGATCAAAGGTGAGTAATAAGTCGCCAGTTTTAAATTTATCCCCTACTTTAACTTTCGGTGAAAAATACATTCCATCTAACTTAACGGTATCAATTCCAACATGAATAAATAACTCGATACCCTTCTCACTTAATAAGCCCAAGGCATGACCCGTTTTAAAAAATGACGCAACTTCACCATCAAAAGGCGCATAAACCTCACCAATACTTGGAATAATGGCGACGCCATCGCCTAATAAACCACTAGCAAAGGTTTCATCTGGTGTGTTTTTTAATAAGATCACCACACCTGATAACGGTGAAAAAATAGTTTCTTGCGTTGGATTTTTCCCAGCGCTATTAAATGGCGTTGCTGGTAATTGAATAGAAGATCTAGACTCTGCGTTATTTTCCTTTTTCAACCCAAATAAGCACGTTGCTATACACGCAAAAACAAATGAAATTAACGAGCCAATAATGGCACCCCAGACGGTGCTATCAATTCCCGTTGCAGGAATAATTTGTGTGAAAGTGAAAATATTTACCAGACCAAACGAAAACGTAAGTGTGTTGCTATAACCGACAATCGCCCCACCAATTCCCCCCCCAATACAAGCAAAAATAAAAGGTCGACGCAGAGGTAAAGTCACTCCATACACCGCGGGCTCAGTAATACCAAAGATACCCGCTGTTACCGATGAACCAGCCATAATACGTAATTTAGTATCACGAGTTGCCCAGAAAACCCCAAGTGTTGCGCCCACTTGTCCTGCAATTGCGGGTAATAATAGAGGTACAAGCGCATCTTGACCCAATACACTCAGATTATTAATACTAATCGGTATAATGCCCCAATGCAGACCAAAAATAACGCACACTTGCCAAATTGCCCCCATAATCGCACCGGCCACAACAGGTGTTACGTTATAAACAGCTTGGAAACCGTCTGCAATCAGCAAACTTATCCATGTTGCTAAAGGCCCTATAACTAAAAAAGTCAGCGGAACAATAATTAATAGGCACAATAACGGAGAAATAAAATTTTTCATGGATGAAGGCAAAATAGTGTTTAATTTTTTTTCTAATAAACAGCTCACCCACGCAGCAAAAATAATAGGAATAACCGACGCACTGTAATTAATAAATGTGACTGGAATACCTAAAAAGTATTCCGTGGTTTGTTGTTGAAATGCCGCAAGCATTAACGGATGCACTAATGCACCACCAATCGCCATAGTTAAAAATGGATTTCCTCCAAATTTATTTCCCGCGGTATAGCCTAAAACAAGCGGGAAAAAATAGAATAGTGAATCACTTGCAGCAAATAGGATCTGATAAGTTCCATTTGAGGCTGACAACCAATTTAAAGTGACGACTAATGATAATAGCCCTTTTAAAATCCCCGACGCAGCCATGATCCCTAATACTGGGGTGAAAATACTGGAAACAATATCTATAAAATGGCTAAAGATATTATCCTTACGTTTTTTCTTTTTGTTATTACTGCTATTTTCACTTTGAGTATTTCTATTTTGTACTTCACCGATAAGAGCAATAATCGCTTTATAAACCTCACTAACATGATTACCAATAACAACCTGAAATTGCCCTCCACTTTCAACGACTGTAATAATGCCTGTGTTCTGCTTTAACACTTCAGCATTGGCTTTAGTGTCATCTTCCAGTTTAAAACGCAAACGTGTTGCACAATGTATAACACTGGCGATATTGCCTTTTCCACCTACATTATCAATGATCTGTTCTGCTAATGTTCGGTATTCCATACTCAATTCCTTTATGACTTAAATAATGAAATGCTTAACCACCAATGAATATGTAAAAAAAAACCTGACTACCCCCATTAATAAATGAGAGTAAATCAGGTTTTGCCTACCGAATATCGGTAGTAACAATCCATCACATTTTAATTTAATATTTTTATATCAACACAATATACCTTAACAATTAATCGTGTCGTTTCTTTCTTATCCGTTCAATATGGATCACTAAAAACATACGCTCTTCATCCGTTAACTCGCGCTGATATTTATTCAGTAAAAACTGACTTATTTTTTCTGCACAGCACCAAGAAAGCGGATAATTTTCTTTGATAACAATATGCATAGAAATATCATCATTAGGCACTGTGTCTCGACTCATCATTCTGTGGGTAAAAAACTTCAAATGCGTAACAAATCTTTGGTAATCTAAAGTATCTTCTTGATATTCAATATTAAAATGATACTTAACAATATTCATGACTTCATGCATGATAGTCATGGTTTCCATCACAGCTGGCATATCACCCGTTAATTGCGCATTAACAAAGTGAAGAGCGATAAATCCCGCTTCATCAACCGGTAATGTTACTTGTAACTTTTGTTCAATCAGCTTTAATCCTTCTAATCCAAGTCGATACTCTTTAGGATATAAACGCTGAATTTCCCACATCATCGTATTTGAAATAGCCAAGCCTTTTTTCTGTCTTTCAATAGCATAATTGCAGTGATCTGTTAACGCGATATAAATATTTTCATTAAGCTCTCCTAATTGGCAGCGAGCAACAGAAATAATACTATCGCAGACTTTCATGACAGAAATTGGAATGTGGCTTAATAACTCACTTAACCGAGAAATAAGTTCGTTGCTACGTAACTCAAATATTTTCTCAATTTTATCTTGTTCAACGTCTTCATTTACTTTCTTTTGAAACGCCAATCCCCTTCCCATAACAACGAGCTCTTGGTTATTTTCACTTAAGGCAATGACCACATTGTTATTTAATATTTTTGCGATCTTCATTTTATTTCCCCAAAAATGAAAAAACCCGATAGTCCCATGACAATTCATGGTCTTATCAGGTTTTGCCTACCAATATCATTGGCAGTAACAATCCAGTAAACTCGCTTTTACTGTAAACAAATCCGAACCGTTATTCAAATCACAAATTTTAAAAGTGTGAGTTTCACATCATTTTTATGCCTCAAAAAGTTTTTTTCATTAGATTTATTTCTCAATTAAACCATTTTATTTATTATTGATTAATTTATTCATTTTTTAATTTTATTTCTTATCTATAAGAGTAAAAATTTTAATCTAACACCACATTCAATCTATTATTTATAAATAATAAAATATGTCCAATTTATTATTATCATATGAACTTGATCACACTTATTAATACTAATCATAAATAGTGTATTTTTTTATTATATTTGGTGCTAACGTTATCGATGTTGGATTGTTACTGTTAAAAACAGGCGAAACCTACGTAAGATAAATAGAACAAGCATAATGCCATTTATGTCTTGTCTCATTTCTCTAGCGTAGGTTTTTTTTTGCTTATTAAAAAGACCATTCTATGGGGATTATTATGAAAAAATGGCTTATAGCATTAATTTTAGCAATAAGTACAACAACCAGTTTTGCTGCAGAAACAGCTATGGATGTTAAAGAAGATGACGGTATCACTATCTATTTTGCTCGTCATGGCAAAACGTTGCTAAATACTTTTGATAGAGTTCAAGGTTGGGTAGATTCGCCATTAACAGAAGATGGTATTCGTGTTGCTCGTTATTTAGGTGAGGGTTTAAAAGGGATCCCTTTTGATAATTTTTATTCTAGCGACGCTGGACGTCAACGTGAAACAATGAGCGTAATATTAAAACAAGCGGGTATCGAGAATTATAAATTAAATGAACTTAATGGATTACGCGAAGCTTTCTTTGGTGGATTTGAAGGCGGATATAATAAAGATATGGCGGATGCAGGTGCA
Organism: Proteus sp. TSJ240517; assembly: GCF_047921575.1. Lineage (NCBI taxonomy): Bacteria > Pseudomonadati > Pseudomonadota > Gammaproteobacteria > Enterobacterales > Morganellaceae > Proteus > Proteus sp. TSJ240517. The sequence continues at coordinate 92,117 of NZ_JBLRMH010000001.1, read as the reverse complement.
AAACAATTAGGCCTTAAAGATGGCGCGGCTTTATTTGCTCAAATGAAAGCTGGCACCATCACTGCAGAGAAAAACCAAAACGCGTTAGCCGCAGCTGATCCTAAAAAAATGACAGAGAATTATCAGCAAGTAAAGGAACGGACTCAAGCTGCACTTCAGACCATTGTTAAAAATGCCCAAGAACGTGGTGATAAAAATATTCTGGCAATTTCATCGGGCATTGCAATGCAAATTATGATCTCTGATTTAACTAATGATATTGCAAAAAATAAACCACTCTCTAATGCCGCTATTGTTAAAATTATTTATAAAGATGACCAATATACTGTAACTGAAATTGGCACATTAAAATATGTCGAGTTAGGAAAACAGTCTTTAGATAAAAAATAAAATTAATATCTAATCATTCAATGTAGTTATTAAATATAGTTATTCAATATGGTTATTCAGGCGAAATATTTTCGCTTGAGTAACTACGCCTATACCTCGGGGAATATTATGAAAATAAAGATGATAAGTATCATCATACTTTTATTAATTAATCCAATAAAAGCATTAGCTGAAACAGCAGAAAATAATATCAAAGAAACTACTTTTATTAATAATGTATTTGAAGATCCTTTATTTAGCCAATCTACTATGTCGCTATCATTAAAAAATTATTGGAAATACTTAAAAGAAGAGGATACAGGTAAAACCCGTGTCCATAATGCATGGGGACAAGGCGTTGGGCTTGATTTTAAATCTGGTTATTTCGCTGATATTATCGGCTTTGACGTTGCTTATTACGGGGCGGTTAAATTGGGTGCGAGTGATTATTTTAATTCTCGTGGCGTTTTGTATAATCGCGGTGAAGGGAATAATAAAAACAATGCCGAAGGTTACTCTAAATTTGGTCAACGTAATATAAAATTACAATATCAACTTGCTGATATTAATTTTAGTACCCGTTGGGGTTGGCAGACAATAAAAAATTTTGGTGTAATTTCTAATTCAACACGTTTATCACCAACTACTTATTCAGGTTGGACTGGAGCGATCAATTATGGTGCACTAACATTACGAGGTGCTTATATTGAAAACTCTATGGATCGTAATTCACCTGATAAAAAACAATTTCAAACCAATAGTGGCAAATATATTAATCATATCGCTAGTGGTGATTTATTGTGGAAAAGTAACAATCTAAATATACAATATGGATATGGTGAAAGCGATAATTACCTACGCCGAAATATCTTATTTTTAAATATAAAGCCTATAAAAGAGCTAAATATAGGTACACAAATTTATGCAACTCAGGCCTTAGATAAATATAAAATAATGCCTGCGAATAAACGTGACTTTGATAATAATGCTTGGCATTTTGCCATAGATGGTAAATGGCAGGCGGATAATTGGAGCACTAAATGGGGATTAGGTTATACCAATGCAGATAAATCCAATGAAGTGGGTTTTTATCCTCGAGCAATGAGTAAAAACTCACGAGGTACGTTTACTTCAATGGCGTTTGCTGGAAATGATTATATGCGTGATGGTGAAATTGTACTTTCAACGATGACTGATTATAACCTAACTCCTGAGCTAGCCATTGGGATTGCAAGTAATATTGCTCAATTTAACTATCGAGGTAATCATATTCGCACAGGTGAAATTAATACATTCAGCCGTTGGGTTCCGACTAATTCAAAACTCAAAAATCTCACTGTTTGGGCAATGTTTGGGCCTGGTTGGTCTTATCAAATGAAAGGTAAAACCCCTGTTCTAACTGAGGGTAAATATCATCACGCCAATACGCTCTCGTCAGAAGTTATCATCGAATATAAATTTAATTTATTTTAATTATTATGTCTCATCATTTTGGTGAGACATATTCCCTCTTCCCTATCGCATATTTAACGCTTAATCACGATAGCATTATAAAAAAATACCTTTTGTCATTCAGGTTATTAATCCTTTGTGTGATTTTTCTTCAGTTTCTCTTTCACATCGCCCAAATGATTCACAATATGACTTAAATTTACGTTTTCACGTTAAAAAAAGCTTGTCTAAACACTTTTGTTAACGATAATGATTATCAGAATGATAACGCTTATTACTCTTAGTGTATTATGAATAAAAAAGCTAATAATTTGGAGAGTTCTTTAATCAGACAGAACTCTCATTCTTCAATAATTCAATCTATTAATAGCGTTGAATTATTAGGCAAAGATGGCGTGGTTTACATTCAACATAACGGAGAGTTGTATCAACTACGTCAAACAAAAGCAGGAAAACTGATCCTGACTAAATAATCTTTTTTGACAATAACGTGCAAGCCACCTATCGACTCAGCTAGGCAGCCAGCTAAATAACTCCATATACAAGGGCTTTTTATGGATATTTATGGTATGTGTATGCTGAAAAAACATTTCAAATATTCAGGTATAGCAACAGCACTTTGTCTGCTGTATTCCCCTATTACCTCTGCACACCTTGAAAATACAGGAACGGACGCTCTTACTGTTATTGGCTATAACGACGATCGATCCTCAGATTTTCACTCTGTTATTGATGCTTCTTCAGCTAAAACACAAACCGCTTCAACTGCGGGAGAAATATTAAAAGATGTTGCTGGTGTAACGTTATCAGGAACAGGTATCACGAATGGCGCAAATATTCTGATGCGAGGATACGATCAAAAAGGCGTCAAGATCCTCGTTGATGGTATTTATCAACCACTAGAAAACACCATAAATAATTTAGGTGGTGTCTTTCTTGATCCTGCTTTAATTAAACGTGTTGATGTAAAACACGGCTCTGCATCCACTTTGCATGGTGCTGGTGCTATGGGGGGAGTTGTCGCGTTTAATACTCTTGATCCTCAATCTATATTAAGTACGGATAAAAAATTAGGCGCAAAACTATTTAGCTCAGTTTCATCAGCAGATCGCCATTTTTCTTATGGTGGCATTATTGCAGCAAGACACGATATTGCAGAAGGCTTATTTGCGTATAGCCAACGTCAACGTGGTCCTATTCGTCTTGCTAATGGTGATAAATTAGAAAATCACGAGCATATTAAAAATTTCTTTGCAAAAGCCTATTTTTATCCAACTGAAAATCAAACGCTTATTATTTCAGCTCGCCATTATGATAATTCAGGTGAACAACGAGAAGTTTTGCATCGAATGGGTGGATTTGGCAAGAATGAAAGTAACCAGATGCAGCGCGATACTCAGCAAAAAAATTATGCGCTCACTCACCACTATGCTTCTGATACAAACTCATGGTTAGATTTAACCACTTATCTTTACTATTCACAGTTTGATATTAACCAAACTTTTTTAACGGATACTAAATTAACAACGTCAGATTTAAAAAAAAATATCCAAGGTAAAATAGGTAAATACGAAGCACGTACACAATCAACTTACGGGCTTAAATTTGAAGATAATGCCAGTATCAATTGGTTTGACACATTCAATCAATCTGTGATTATTGGTACAGAAGCTTATCAGCAGAAAATGCAATCAAATGAAGAAGCAAAAAACTTTCCTTTAGCGAAAATGAATTATATCGCAGGTTGGTTGCAAAGTTCTCTCAGTACACCATCACTCCCTCTCACACTCACAACGGGTATACGTTATCACTATTACAAAAATATACCTGGTGAAGGACTTGATCCTTTCTTCAGTAAATTTTCGGCTAAAACATTACAAGCAGAAAAACATACATCGAGTTATCGAGGAACAACTGAAAATATCACGTTAGCATTCACACCAACACGTTGGTTACAACTTTATTCTACCTATTCAACTGCGTTTCGCGCGCCAACTTTAAATGAAATGTTTAATGATTCATTCCATTTTAAAGCGGGTTTTTTTAATGCGCATTGGGTGCCTAATCCAAACTTAAAACCTGAAAGAAATAGCACTTGGGAATATGGCGCTGATTTCTCATTTAAACAGCTTTTATCACAACAAGATAAACTCATTTTAAAAGCAGCTTATTTTGATACTAAATCAAAGGATTACATTACTTATGGTCCTTGGCATTCAAGTTCATTTGCGGGTAAATTAAATCTCCAAGCATTTAATATTCCCGAAGCAATGATTGAAGGTATTGATCTTAGTCTGCGTTATTCACACCCATTAATTTCTCTAGGTTTAAGTTATAACCGTACTCATACCCTTGAGTTAACCACACATGAAACCATTTCGCCTGTTCGCCCTGAAATACTGACGACCTTTATTCAACTTCCTGTTACTAAAACCCCATTCTCATTAGGGTGGTCAGGAAAATTCGCTAGTGCTACTGCCAATAAAGGTACACATCGAGGACAAGCGCCTCATGTAAAAGGCAAAACCACAAATCGAATGCAAGAACTTATTACCCAATATCCGGGCTATGGTATTCACGATTTTTCAATTAGTTATCAATCTCAAAACAATAAAGATATTCAAGCCGCGTTAGTGCTCGCCAATGCGTTTAATCGAGAATATTTCTCAGCATTAGGTGTGCCACAAGAAGGTCGAAATATCAAAATGTCCATCAGTTATCGCTGGTAGATGAGGAGCAATAATCTACATAACAAAGGGCTGTATTTAACAGCCCATTAAATAACGGAGATCCATCTACATGTCTCAGTCATCCCTATTGATTAAATTCAGTTTGCTGGCAATTGCAGTTTCTTCTGCTTGTGTATCTGCACAAGAGAAGACGCAAACTAATGAGAAGAAAAAAACAGAAGTGCTTACAGTTTATGCGACGGGTAATGAGCGTGATAGCTTTACATTACCTATGATGTCAACAGTTATAAAAAATAACAATGCGTTGTCAGAAACAGCAGGAAGTGCTTCTGAATTACTTCGCCATGTGCCTGGCATTTCAATTTCAGGCGCAGGTCGTACTAATGGTGAAACCATCAGTATGCGTGGATACAGTAAAAATGGAATACTGACACTTGTAGATGGCGTTCGCCAAGGAACAGACACCGGTCATATCGACAGTATTTTTGTTGATCCTCTGCTTATAAAACAAGTTGAAGTTATTCGTGGTCCTTCTGCTCTTTTATACGGTAGCGGTGCCCTTGGCGGTGTTATCGCTTACGATACGGTTGATGCAAGCGATCTACTTTCAAAAAACGAACAAGGCGGCGTACGTGTTACAGGTCTTGGTAATACAGCACAACATAGCCAAGGTCTTGGTGTAACAGCTTTTGGCCGACATGATAACCTTGATGGACTCGTTGCATTATCAGCCCGTGATAAAGGTGATACTCGTTACGGTGGGGGTTATCGCGCTCAAAATGACGAAACCATTATTAATCTCCTTTCTAAAGGACGCTGGTTAATTGATGATAGCAACACATTAAGTGGGCAATTCCGCTATTACCATAACAATACAAATCAACCTAAAAATCCTCAAGTTGCCAGTGACCCAACATCTGCAAACGTAGAAACTGATCGCACCACGACACAAAAAGATGTTCAGTTAACCTATCAATTTGATCCTTCAGATTCACAATGGATTAATTTGAAAACACAGGCTTATTACAGTGAAGTTGATATCAATGCCAAAACGATACAAAAAGGATTTGAAGGTCGAGAGCAAAAAACCTATGGCGTAAAACTGGAAAACCGCTCACAAGTGGGTACGTACAGCTTTGCATCACATGGCTTTACTTATGGTGGCGAGGTTTATAAACAAAAACAATCACCAAGCCAAAATGCAGAAAGCTTCCCACAAGCCGATATCCGTTTTATGTCCGGTTGGGTACAAGATGAAGTCACTTTACGTGATTTACCTGTCTCCCTAATTTTAGGAACACGTTTTGACAAATATAAGAGCCAAAACGATCGTTATGATGATATTACCGCAGACAAATGGTCATCAAAAGGTGCAATAAGTATTACACCTACCGACTGGTCAATGCTTTATACCTCTTACTCACAAGCATTTAGAGCACCAACTTTAGGTGAGATGTATAACGATGCGAAACATTTTGATGCACCTTTCCCTGGAGCACCAACAAACTATTGGCGCCCAAATCCTAATTTAAAGCCTGAAACCAATTCAACCACTGAATATGGATTCGGTTTTCAATTCGACGACTTATTATCTAATAATGATAATCTGAAAATTAAAGCTGCCCATTTCAATACTCGCGCAAAAGATTATATTGATGCAGATGTTGCTATTTTTCAGGGATATACACAGTCAACAAATATTCCAAGAGCAACTATTTGGGGATGGGATGTTTCGATGAGCTATCAATCAAAATTCTTTAATTGGGATTTAGCTTATAACCATACCAAAGGAAAAGATAATGCGACAAATGCCTCAATTACCTCAATTGAGCCAGATACATTAACCAGTCGCTTTGATGTTCCTGTACCAAGTACCGATTTTTCTGTGGGTTGGGTCGGTCAATTTACCAAAAAAACGGACTTTACCAAACATGACCGTTTTAATCGCCCAACCAATCGCCAACAAGCAGGTTATGGCGTTAATGATTTCTACCTTCGTTATGAAGGTAATGCCTCATTAAAAGGATTAACAACCTCATTTGTACTGAGTAACGCATTTGATAAAACTTATTACTCTTCTGCAGGTATTCCTCAAGAAGGTCGAAATGCAAAAGTACTTGTAAGTTATCAGTGGTAATTAACAATAAAATCAACGATATAATAGGAGTTTCTGTGAATAAACCTCTTTATGAGAGCTACCTGCAAGCTAAAGCGGACAAAAAAGCTTCATATGCACGAGATCTCGCTACTTACTTAAATGTCAGTGAAGCCGAACTCACTCATGCCCGTGTAGGACACGATGCAAAGCGTCTACGCAATGATGTACAAGAATTATTAAAAGCATTGAGTAAAGTAGGTGAAGTCAAAGCGATTACTCGTAATGATATTGCCGTTCATGAACACCTTGGTGAATACACAAATGCCCGTTTTAACGATCACGCAGGGTTAATCTTAAATCCGCGTGCAATGGATTTACGCTTTTTCTTCGCTTATTGGTCAAGTATTTTTGCACTTGCCGAAGAAACATCAAAAGGAACGCGTTATAGCATTCAATTCTTTGATATGCATGGTGATGCATTACATAAAGTCTATGCAACAGATAACACGAATATGGATGAATGGAATGCACTTATTCAAGCATTTTTATCTGAAGAAAACCCCGTTCTAAATATCACTCCTGTTGAACCATACTCAAACACGCCTGTTAGTAATGAATTAGCGGAACAACTTGAACAACAATGGCGTTCAATGACTGACGTTCACCAATTCTTCAAATTACTAAAAGAAAATAACTTAAGTCGTCAACAAGCATTCAAAGCGGTTCCTGATGACCTTGCTTATCAAGTTGATAACAACGCGCTGAAAACCTTATTAGAGCTCGCTAAAGAAGCGCAAAACGAGATCATGATATTTGTCGGTAGCCGTGGCTGTGTACAAATTTTTACAGGCCAAATTGATCGTCTAGTACCGCATCAATTTGAAAATAGTGAGCAAGTTTGGATCAACGTTTTCAATCCTGCTTTTACACTTCATTTAATTGAAAGTGAAATTGCAGAGAGTTGGGTAACACGTAAACCAACTCAAGATGGGTTTGTTACCAGCCTTGAAATCTTTGATAACAAGGGACAGCAAATTGCTCAACTCTACGGACAACGCACTGAAGGTACTGCTGAGCAACTACAGTGGCGTGAACAAGTGAATACCCTCACTAAAATCGCCTAATCGGAGAATGATTTAATGAAAAAATGGCTTCTTTTGATCCTGTGTAGCGTCATGTCGTTCATTAGCTCTGCCAATGAACGTATCGTAACCATTGGTGGTGATATCACAGAGATTGTTTTCGCATTAGGTGCAGGCGAGCAGATTATTGCAAGAGACAGCACCAGTTTAGTTCCTGAACAAGTGAAAACACTTCCTGATGTGGGTTATATGCGAATGCTAAACCCAGAAGGAATTTTATCTGTCAAACCAACGTTGATCATTACCAGTGAACTCGCTCGCCCTTCTTTAGCATTACGTCGTATTAAAGAGGCTGGAGTTGCTGTTAAAACGATTACAGGTACACATTCATTAGAAGCCATTAATGAAAAAATAGACACCATTGCGACGGTTTTAAATAAAGAACAAGAAGGCAATCAACTAAAAGAGAAACTCGCCCTCTCTATTAAGCAAATTTCAACCACTCCTATCAATAAGAAAGTCATTTATATCATGAGTCATGGTGGTGTTGTTCCAATGGCTGCGGGTCAAAATACAGCTGCGGATACCATTATTTCACTGGTTGGCGGTAAAAACGCCATGCAAGGGTTTACAAGCTATCGCCCACTTTCTCAAGAAGGTGTTATTGCAAGCCAACCTGATATTTTGCTAGTAACCAAAGAAGGTATTAAAGGTATTGGCGGAATTGAAAAACTATGGGAGTTACCTGGCATAAAATACACACCAGCGGGTAAAAACAAGCATTATGTTGTTGTTGATGACATGGGATTATTAGGCTTTACCCTTTCAACACCAGAAGTCATGCATCAAATTCGTCAAGCGTTGGAGCAATAATGTCTCGTTTTCGTTCACCGTGGATGAGTATTTTAGTTTTACTCTTTTTACTCACTACGGTTATATTAATTTCTGTGAATAGCGGTGCATTAGCCCTTTCGTTTCATACATTATGGAATAGCTCTTTTGATGATATGGAATGGCAAATTTGGCTAGATATCCGTCTACCTCGCGTATTATTAGCCATTCTTGTTGGAGGAGCTTTAGCAATATCGGGCGCAATAATGCAGGGATTATTTAGAAACTCATTAGCTGATCCTGGTTTACTTGGTATTAGTAGCGGTGCAGCACTAATGGTTGCCATTGTGATTATTCTACCGTTCTCTTTTTCGCCAGCCTTTGCATTTTACAGTCATATTGTTGCCGCCTTTATTGGCGGTTTAATTGTGGCAATGATTATCTTCTCATTGCATCAATTAAGTGATGGTAATTTAGCGCGGTTATTGCTTGCCGGTATTGCTATCAATGCGCTATGTATGTCTTTTATTGGTGTATTAAGTTACATCAGTACCGACCAACAGTTACGTCAATTCTCACTTTGGATGATGGGTTCATTAAGCCAGATTGACTGGAAAACTTTATCTATTGCAACCATTGTGATCATTCCTGTCAGCATTTTGGCATGTTGGCAAAGCCATAAATTAAACCTATTACAACTTGGTGATGAAGAAGCGCATTACTTAGGGCTAAATGTGAGAAGAACCAAGTTTATTTTGTTACTTCTTAGCGCTATTTTAATTGGCTGTGCTGTCGCACTGAGTGGTGTTATTGGATTTATTGGACTTGTTGTTCCGCACCTTATTCGTATGCGCATTGGGAGTAATCATGTATGGCTATTACCTGCCACTATTTTAGGTGGTGCGACACTATTACTCGCTGCTGACACATTATCACGAACATTGGTATCTCCAGCAGAAATCCCTGTGGGGCTCATTACAGGATTAATTGGTGGTCCTTATTTCCTTTGGCTGATCTTACGACAACCCGCAGGAAGAATGTCATGATTGAAAAACAAAACACGCCATTACTTTATGGAAATAATTTAACTTACCGAATCGGCAATAAGACCATTATTGATGATGTGTCGCTTTCGTTTAATGCTGGGGAATTAGTTACCATTATTGGCCCTAATGGCGCAGGAAAATCATCGCTATTACGCTTATTAACAGGCTATACAACACCAACACAAGGTCAATGTTATTTTAAACAAAAAAACTATTCACAATGGAATAGCCAGCAATTAGCGCAAAACCGTGCTGTTATGCGACAAAATAGTCAGCTTTCATTTTCATTTTCAGTCGAAGAAGTGGTTGCTATGGGAAGAACACCTCATGGGCAGCAACATAAAAAAATGGCAATTGAAACCGCACTACTCCAAACAGACTGTTTAAAATTTAAAGATAGAGACTATCGTCAATTATCGGGAGGAGAACAACAGCGAGTACAACTTGCTAGAGTGTTAGCGCAATTATGGCACCCTACACCACAAGAAGCCGTATTGTTCCTTGATGAACCAACCTCCGCACTTGATCTTTACCACCAGCAACACAGCTTACGTTTATTAAAAAAATTGGCAAAAACACAAAATCTTATGGTGTGTTGTGTTTTGCATGATCTTAATTTAGCGTCTCTTTATGCTGATAGAATTTTATTACTGCATCAAGGAAAGTTAGTTTGTGAAGGTACACCACACAGCGTACTCACAACAGAAAATATACAAAAATGGTATGGCGCAGATGTGAGTGTTAACACTCATCCAGAACATTTATATCCTCAAGTTTTTCTACGCCCCTAAAAAGAGCACTACCTGAATTTTTATTACCAAGCCACCTTTTAGCATTACTTTCTAATAGGTGGCTTAGTTAATTTATTATCAATAAACTTATCAATTGAAAATAAAATGGTGAAGGTAATATCACATTAATTGATTAATAAATCTTATTTTAATTTTTCGATACTCAGTCAAATAAATTGAATTTCAAATACACCTTAATCAATGATTAGCTTGCGTTTCACACCAAAAAGCATAACAGAGCGACAAATAAAAGGTATAACAGAACTATTAAGTTAAAAAAATAAATCAATAAATTCAACAAAGTAAAAGTCATACAAAATATCATTTTTAATCAGAAATATTCAGTAAACTGAACTTTACTTAAACTACATAAGTCACACCTATCGTTGTGATAATGATTATCAATCACGAAAAGCACTTTTTGCCTACCTGTTATTTTCCCCATGCTTAAAATAGGTTATAAATAACATACGTTACTATTCTATTTACTTGGGCACTGTGTCCCCACCATTTTTGTGGGAGGTTTTATGGCTGAAAATGTCGTTAATGATATTCTGAAATGGTTAGAAACCCAGTTACAACGTAACGAAGGTATAAAAATCGATACGATTGCAAATAAAAGTGGCTACTCTAAGTGGCACTTGCAACGCATTTTTAAAGATTTTAAAGGCTGCACATTAGGCGAATATGTTCGTAAACGTCGCTTATTAGAAGCTGCTAAATCATTACAAGAAAAAGATATGTCTATTTTAGATATCGCTTTAATGTATGGTTTTAGCTCTCAAGCAACATTTACACGTATCTTTAAAAAGCATTTCAATACTACACCCGCTAAATTTAGAGAAAATGGCAAAATGCCAGACACTCATTGCTTTATGTCATGTGAAAATCACTAATCAATTTCACATCACATTATTCTTCATGAAAAAACCAGCTTTTTAGCTGGTTTTTATGCTTATTGTTTATCGTTTTCTAACGTTGATAAAAATTACGCTATCGCTGTCACAAGCCATTCTTGAAGCTCGTTAAGCTCTATTTTATTATTAGGATATCGCTGAATGAGTTGCTCAATAAGCGCTTTTAGAGACTCAGGTGTGTAACGTTGCCCTACCAACATCTCTGATAATGCTTCTAATGGCGCAGGATCTAAACTGTCTGTATATATTTGACTTCTAATAACGTTGCCACGCTCAATATCAAAATGCAGCTCAACGCCCCCCCATTTAAAACGATTATCTAAAAGATGTGAAAATGCAGGTGCTTGTCCAAAATTCCATTCCCAACTACTTTGTTTAGTGAAAGTTTCTTCAAAACCGGGTAAATCAGGTAATTTTTGCGGTGAAATAATCTCTGCTTCTACTCGTTCACCATAGTATTCAAAAAAGCTTTCAGTGATAGTTTCACAAAGTTTTTCATGGGTAATATTAGGTTTAAGCTCGATCAAATTAGCCACTCGAGAGCGAACAGAAGTGATACCTTTAGCTTGAAGTTTTTTCGGATCTGGATTGAGGTAATTAGCTAGTCTAGATAAGTTAGCATTTATTAATAATGTACCATGATGAAAACCACGATCTTTAGTCTCTTTATAGGCTGATCCAGAAACCTTTCTTTCACCATCATCTTGAGGAACCACCAAATCGTTACGTCCTGATGCCGTAGCATTAATGCCTGCTTTTAACAATCCATCAAGAATAATTTGAGTTGAAATTGTTTTATTATATTCTGGCTTTCCTGCCATAAAGGTAAAACAGGTATTGCCAAGATCATGGAAAACAGCCCCACCACCACTTGAACGGCGAGCTAATTTCACACCATCTTCATCCATTTTACGGGTATTACACTCTTTCCATGGATTCTGTGCTCGACCAATAACTACCGTATTATCGTTACGCCAAAGAAAAAGTACGCGTTGATCAGCGGGCATTTGTCTAAAAATACACTCTTCAACAGCAAGGTTAAACCAAGGATCATAAGACTCGGAAATTAACAGACGCAATTTGCCTGACATAAGGAATACCTATATGAAGAAAATAAGGTATAAGATACCATAACTCTCAATATATTAGGCTGTTAAATGGCACGAAACTACAATCGGCGAGCCTGCCAAAATGTCTTTTTCCAATAGACATTATCAAGGGATGAACGAGTTACCCCTTTGCTAGTTGATGCATGAATAAATGTATTATCAGTATCATAAATACCGACATGAAGCCCATTTTCACCACCGCCCGTTTTGAAGAAAACCAAATCACCAGGCATTAAATCACTTTTACTGATTTGTGTACCATATTTGGTTTGATCAATGGTCATTCGAGGAAGTTTTATATCAAAACGATCACTGTAAGTTTTATACACGAAGCCTGAACAATCAATACCAGAAGGCGTCATTCCACCATAGCTGTAAGGCGTACCATACCATTGCTCAAGTTGCGATTTTAATTGCACTATCACCATGATGGGATCGGAAAGTTGTGTTTTTAAGGGAGGCGCTGGTGGAATACGCTTAGACGGACTAGATGAACACCCAGCCAGCAGAATAATACAGAGTAAGAAAGGATAAAAAACGGACTTTCTCATTGCATCCACCATTGTTATTACCATAGATTTTAAAATCTATCTGCTTTTTTAAGCAAAAACAAGTTATTGAAGATGAATGAGTGATGATTGGTAGAATAAATCGCACAATTAACAACAGGGATCAGAAAATAGATTCTGCAATCATTAAGTTAATGTGATTGTGCTTCTTTCGTTTTTTGGCTTATTAACCACACTCCGACCATGATAAATGCTACACCCGCTGTTTTTGTCCATGATGGTGTTTCTTGAAACCAAGGCAATATCACTGCAAGAATATAAACAAACACATAACTCAAGCTGATCAGCGGATAGGCTTTATTTAAAGGAATGGTACGTAAAGTGAATAGCCAGCAAACCATAGAAAGAACATAACCGACAAGGCCAGCAAACACGATAGCGAGTGGCGTTACATTGGCCCACAACCATGAAAAATCAACCCACTGTTTTTCTAGCTGTAAAGCTGGTAATTCAGACATACCAAACTTTAGCAACAATTGAGCCGCCGTCACTAATAATGCGCTTCCAATTGCCCATAGATAGCCTTTCATGCTTGTATACTCATCAATAAAATACCAATCATAATTGACGCGATACCAATCCAATGTTTTACATTAACGGGCTCTTTATAAACAAACTGGCCAATTAATGTCACCACAATAAAGTTAATACTTAACATAGGATAAGCAATACTAAGAGGCAGAATTTGTAATAATCGTAACCAAAACAACATCCCCAAACCAAGCATTGCAATGGCAATAAAAAGCCAGAAAATCGTTTTTCTGGCTTTTGTTAATGAGTCACTTTGCCAGCTAACCACCGCTTGCTTTTGACAAACTTGCCCTATGCAGGTCAAAAAGCTCACGATCAGCAATAAAACAAATGACATTAATTACGCTTCTCATAAGTTAAAATAGCAACTCGATGGTTTGTCACCAGCTCTTCAGGTCTTGGTAATTGTGCTAGTTTCTTAGGATCTTTAAAGGTAATAACAACTGAAACATTCCCTTCTTTTCTTGCTTCTTCTAACCACTGAGCAAAATTATCAGGTTTAATTAATTTATGCTGAGAATCAGGGTACTCTTCAACACCGTAAGTCAATTCGCCTGTTCTTTCATAAAGGTAAATATCGCTACGCTGTAATTCCCACGCTAATCCCGCGCCGATACCAACACTATTGCTCACAATGTATTTGCTTGCGTTTAATGTCTCTATATTTTGGCGAATAAATTCTTGAGGTAACTTTCCATCTACGCTGCTATTTGGTATTGCCTGACCGATACATAAGCTAACGCCTAGCGAACAAGACGCCGCCCATAACCAGTGTTTTCCATTAAGTGTAGAGCAAAGATAACCAATAATGCCCCATAATGAAAATGCCACTATAGCTAATACCCATTTAGACCATTCATATGGCATATATATAGGTTTTGAAGAAGCGAGTTGGATAATTAAAATAGCGATAACAACAGCAACACCAATAAAGATATTGATATAACCATTTATACGCAGCGCTTTCATTCTAAATTTGCGTGCACAATCTACGCCATATTTCGCCATTAGCATTGCTAGCGGCGCCATAAACGGCAGCATATACGTCGGTAGCTTACCTTTCGCAATACTAAAAAATAAGAATGGAACGACAAACCAGCATAATAAGAAAAATAATTCAGGACGCTTACGTCTTTTCTTCCATGCGCTAGTTAATGCTCCAGGCAATAGACCAAGCCACGGTATAACGCCGAGTAATACAACAGGAATGTAGTACCAAAATGGAGAACTATGTTGAGCATCTTCACCCGAAAAACGCTGAATATGTTCAACCCAGAAGAAGTAGTGCCAATAATCTGGCTCTGCCTTAGCAATAGCCAATGCCCACGGCAAACTAATTAATGCTGCACTAAATACGGCAAGTAAGCCATAGAGCAACATTTGCGTAAATTGTTTTTGATACAGCGTGATAGGTATCATAACAATGACCGGAATAGCTAACGCTAAAAATCCTTTGGTCATAAATGCCATACCACATGCAAGCCCTAATGTTATCCACGCCAATATTCGTGTTTTTACTGTGGTAGCTTTAAGCGCCCAAAAACAGCAAACCATACTTGCGGTAACCCAAAGTGCCAACATAGGATCTAATACACTGTAAGTACCTACGCTAAACACTAAGAACATGGATAAATAGATTAAACTAGAAACAAAGGCAACTTGGCGGTTACGCCACATCATTCTTGCCAATAAATAGACAAGTAATGTGCTTAAGAGAATAGAAATAACTGAGCCAAAACGTACAGCAAAATTGGTGTGGCCAAAAATTAATTGGCTAACATTATTGATCCAATAACCTGCTACGGGCTTCTCAAAATAGCGAATATCGAGCATATGAGGAACAATCCAGTTCCCGCTCACCACCATTTCACGGCTAATTTCCGCATAACGGGTTTCATCTGGTTGCCATAATAACCGGCTGTTCAATGGAAATAAGTAGGTAAGAACAAAAAAAAGAGCCAAGAGGATGGCCCCGATTTTACTCGCCCGGTTATTCAACATAGTTTCGTTAGACCTCTTGTTGGCACCCTAACCAGCCTTCTCGACCTGGAAAGTCAGATCGAACAACTTTACCCATCGGAAGCGTTTCTTTATCTAGTGGTAATAAATCGCTTAACGGACAGAATTCGATGCCTTCATTTGCAATCATTGCCAGTAACTGCTCAAATTGAGCGGCTTTTGACATTCCTTCAACTTCGGTATGGATAGTATAAACAGGTATTCCACTGTCTTTTTTGATTTCATCAATAATAAATTGATTAAAATCTTCATCCTTTACCTTTGTACCAACAACTTCATCATAAGTTGGTAATGTTACTGGAATTTGCACCGTACCGATAGAACCATTTTCTAAAATGGGCCTAAAAGGATGCGTTCCTCGACAATCGCTATTGTAATCGAATTGAAAAGTTTCTTTCACTGTTAATACGCGTTCATCTGCTCGCCATCCAGCAACTGCCGAACATTTTACAGGGTTTTCAAGTGCTTTTTCCAGTGCTTCAACACCTAAACGAACTTGTTGCATTAATTCTTCTGTTGACCAGCGCCCGACTTTTGCTTGCCAGCCTTGATGATCCCATGAATGCAATCCAACTTCATGTCCCGCATCTTGGGTTTCTTTCATCAAATAACCTAAATTTTTAGCAATTTTTTTACCCGGCCATGCTGTTCCTGCTAATAAAATATCTAAGCCGTACAGTGATGCAGCATTAGATCTCAGCATTTTCCATAAAAATTTAGGCTTTAAAAGGCGCCATAAATGGCGCCCCATATTATCTGGACCCACACTAAAGAAGAAGCTGGCATGAATGTTATGTCTGGCAAATACATCCAGCAGTTGTGGAATACCTTGTTTCGTTCCTTGATAAGTATCCACATCAACTCTCAAACCAACTTTCTTCATTATTTATTCCTATTTAGTGCCTAATTCTTCAACTGCGCCACGTAAGAAGAAATCTAACGTTTCTTCTACTGTTTGGCGAGTTTCAATACTTGGTTTCCAATCCAATAAACGCTCTGCGTTTTTAATACTTGGCTTACGGTGTTCAACATCTTGGTAGCCTTTACCATAGTAACTGCTACTTTCAATTTTCTTGAAGCCTGCAAATGGAGGGAAGTGACCACGTAACTCATGTTTTTCAAAGCAATCTAACAGCATTTCTGCTAATTCGCGAATACTTGCTTCGTTAGTTGGATTACCGATATTGATAATTTGGCCGTCACATTTGTTATCACGGTTTTCAATAATACGGAATAAAGCTTCAATACCGTCATTAATATCAGTGAAACAACGTTTTTGCTCACCACCATCAACCAATTTAATTGGAGAACCTTCAACCAAGTTCAGAATTAATTGTGTGATTGCACGAGAGCTACCAATACGTGCTGAATTTAAGTTATCTAAACGAGGTCCCATCCAGTTAAATGGACGGAATAACGTAAATTTAAGACCTTCTTTGGCGCCATAAGCCCAAATAACTCGGTCTAATAACTGTTTAGATACAGAGTAAATCCAACGTTGTTTATTGATTGGGCCAACAATCAGACGTGAATTATCTTCGTCAAACTCTTTATCATCACACATACCATAAACTTCTGATGTGGATGGGAAAATAATACGCTTATTATATTTAACACAATAACGTACAATTTTTAAGTTTTCTTCAAAGTCTAATTCAAATACACGTAATGGATTACGGGTATATTCAATTGGTGTTGCTATAGCCACTAATGGCAGAATAACGTCACATTTTTTAATGTGGTATTCAATCCATTCTGTATGAATGCTCACATCACCTTCAATAAAGTGGAAACGTGGATTACCAATAAAGCGCTCAATTGCAGAAGAACCGATATCCATACCATAAATATCATAGTTATCATCTTTCAATAGACGCTCTGTTAAATGGTTACCAATAAAGCCATTCACACCTAAAATCAGAACACGTTTACGACGTTTTACTTGTGCCGTGGCTTTGGGTCCAACGCGAACATCAGTCACAATGCCCATTTCTGCCGCTAAACGACTTCCTTGAACATAAAGACCATTTTCACTTTGACCAGTAACAACTTCGATTGCACCTTTCGCACACGCAATCACTAAAGGTTCTGTTGAAATGACAGTACCAGGACGTTTGCCTTGATTATCAGCAATAGCGCGTGAACGCCAGATAATCATTTTGCGTTCACCTAAGAAAGTGAATGCACCTGGGTATGGTTCTGTAACAGCACGTACTAAGTTGTGGACTGTTTTTGCATCTGCATTCCAGTCGATTAAACCATCATCAGCGCAACGACGGCCAAAATAAGTTGCTTGGCTTTCATCTTGTGCAGTTGTTGAATAATCACCTGATGCAATATGTGGCAACGCGCTAGAAAGTAACTTATCAGCGGCTTCTCTTACTTTTTCATGTAAAATCAGAGAAGTATCATTATCTGCAATAGTGACTTTTTCTTGAGCAACGATATCACCTGCATCAGCTTTCGCTGTCATTTTATGCAGAGTAACACCCGTTTCTGTTTCACCGTTCACAATCGCCCAATTAATTGGTGCGCGGCCACGATATTTTGGTAATAAAGAACCGTGTAAATTAAACGCGCCTTTTGGTGCCAAATTCAGGATCTCATCACTTAACATGTGACGATAATAGAAAGAAAAAATGACATCAGGTTTCATTTCACGAATACGTTCAATCCACAATGGGTGATTGACATTTTCAGGTGCAAATACTGTCAATCCCATTTCTGCACTCACACGAGCAACAGATGAGAAGAAATGATTTTCATTAGGATCGTCAGTGTGGGTAAATACAGCCTGAATATCATAACCTGCTTTTTCAAGTGCTTTCAAACCAACACAGCCAATATCGTGATAGGCAAATACTATTGCTTTCATTAGTCTTTTTCCTGATCTTCGTTGGGTTTATTAATACCAACCACTTTTTGGATAAAATACCGAGGACGCGCTCTTACATCATTATAAATTCGGCCTATATACTCACCTAATAAGCCCATTGCAACGAACTGCGCACCGATAAACATAAATAAGATTGCAAAAAGTGTGAATACACCTTCAGCAGCCCACATTGCACCGAAAATAATACGTAAAATAATCAACAGTAAGGCTAAGACAAAGCCAGATACAGCGATCACACTGCCGACAATGCTTAATAAACGTAATGGTGCCGTGGTTAAACAAGTTAATAGGTCGTACATTAAATTAATCAGCTTTAAAAAACTGTATTTTGAATCGCCATATTCACGCTCTGCGTGTGCAACATCAATTTCAATAGTACGACGAGCGAATGTGTTCGCAAGAATTGGAATAAATGTACTTCTTTCGTGACACTGTAACATCGCTTCAACAATATGGCGACGATAAGCACGCAACATACAACCGTAGTCTCCCATAGAGCGACCCGTTGCTTTAGTGATCATTGAGTTGATCATTTTTGAAGCGGTTTTACGAAACCATGAATCTTGGCGGTTACGACGACGAGTTCCGACAACGTCATACCCTTCTTCAGCAGTCGCGACAAGTCTTGGGATCTCTTCAGGTGGATTTTGTAAATCAGCATCCA
Organism: Proteus sp. TSJ240517; assembly: GCF_047921575.1. Lineage (NCBI taxonomy): Bacteria > Pseudomonadati > Pseudomonadota > Gammaproteobacteria > Enterobacterales > Morganellaceae > Proteus > Proteus sp. TSJ240517. Next base: position 73,053 of record NZ_JBLRMH010000001.1, on the reverse strand, counting down.
ATGTGATCACTAAATCACCATCAGCCTGATTAAAACCAGCCATAATTGCGGAGTGTTGGCCGTAATTACGGTTTAAAATAATTGCAATAACGTGATTTTCTTCAATGGCAGCCGCTTCTTCTAACATCTTAGCTGAATTGTCGCTACTACCATCATCAACAAGGATCAGTTCATATTCTTGTTCTAATTGTTTACAGCTTTTAATTGTACGTTCTAAAAGCTGAGGAAGGCTCTCTTCCTCGTTATAAACGGGGATTACAACCGATACTTTCTTGATTTCATCAAATGTTGACACTTAAATATGCTCCGAAAGAATTTCATTGATCGCATCTACAACGCGAATAACATCTTCATTACTCATATCAGGAAACAGCGGCAGCGAGCATAACGTTGCAGAGTTCCATTCTGATTGAGGAAGGGATAAAGAAGGATAGCGCTCACGATAATATTTTTGGGTGTGCGCTGCGCGGAAATGAAGCCCTGTACCAATATCTTTTTGCTTCAATTTCTCCATAAAAGCATCACGATCGATACCACAGGCATTTTTATCAACTCTCACCATAAACAGGTGATTTGCATGTAAATGTGAATATTCAGGGACACTCAACATTTCTAATGGAGAATCTTTGAGTTTTTCACGATACAGTGCAACCAACTCAGCACGTTTAGCATTCATTTCATCTAAACGCCCTAATTGCACCACAGCAATCGCTGCATGAATATCAGATAAGTTGTATTTATAGCCAGGTTCAACAACTTCTGCTTGAGGTTTACGACCTTGAATTTGTCTATCAAAGGCATCTACCCCTAAACCGTGGAATTTTAAGCAACGTACTCTATTGGCTAATTCGTCATTATCAGTAACAACTAATCCGCCTTCTGCACAAGTTACATTTTTAATCGCGTGAAAAGAGAAAATAGAGGTTCCTTTTTCACCAATCCATTCATTTTTATAGCGAGTACCAATAGCATGCGCTGCATCTTCAATAAGAGGAATGCCGGCATCTTGTGCAACTTTTCTTAATGCATCAAGATCGCAAGGTGCACCCGCATAATGAACCGGAATAATTGCTTTCGTTCTAGGTGTAATTGCTTTTTTGACGTCTTCTGCACTCACCATCAAAGTATCACGGTCAACATCAATCATCACTGGCTCTGCACCAAGTAATGTGATGATGTTCATCGTCGAAACCCAAGTTTGTGATGGTGTGATAACTTCATCACCAGCGCCAATTCCCATCGCCATTAAAACAACATGCATACCCGCAGTGGCAGAGCAAATTGCGATAGCATGTTTGCTACCAAATTTTTCACAAAAATCTTGCTCTAATTGATGATTTTGAGGGCCTGTTGTAATCCAACCTGAACGCAGTACATCCTCAACGGCTTTGATTTCTTCATCGCCAATCGCAGGGCGAGAGAAAGGAAGGAAGTGACTCATAAAAATGTAGCCTAGTTAATGAATGAATAAAAAACAATTATATACAAACTATTGTTCACCGACATCCGTCTTATTAAGAAAACATTAAAAAATCCTTAATAATTACTTGGGGATAAGCTTAACAATAGTCATATTATTGCAAAACCCGCCAATCAATATGATCAACATCATTGATGCACTTGATATTTGAATTAAATGTAGTTGATAATAATTTTTCGTCCAATAAGAGTGCAGATGCGCCAGAATTAACCAAATATCCATTTTTTATGAGCCAAACTCTGCCTGCTTTTTGATAAGAATGATTCAAATTATGTGTACTCATAATAACGGCACCACCTTGTTGGCAAAATTTATCAACCCATTTATCCAAAATTGCCAACTGTACGACATCTAAATTATTCGTTGGTTCATCAAGTAATATTAATTTTCCTTTTAAATCATAACTTGACCATAATTGGATAAATGCACCAACAATTCTAACCCTTTGCCATTCGCCTCCTGATAAATGATGAATGTTTTTTGACAATAATTTGTCAATTTTAAAATCATTTAACAGCATATTTAATTGCTGAACATCCATTTTCGACAATTTATGATATAGCGAGAGATAATGAAAAACAGGCATAAATGACAAAGCTTCCAATTGTTGTATAACAATGCTCTGCATTCTAGAAAGATCATCATATTTATAATGTCTTATTGAAGTTTCGTTTAGAATGATTTCACCATTAAATGGAAGCTCTCCTGCGATTGCCATTAAAAGTGTGCTCTTTCCCGCGCCATTTGCGCCAATTAAGTGAACACGTTCGCCATAATTTACTTGTTCTGTAAATGCGTTAAGTCGATTATTAACACTTAAATTCTCAAGTTTAAGTAACGCCATATTACAAACGCCCCATCTCTTTTGTTGCCAATAACCAGATAAATAAAGGTGCACCAAGCGTTGCTGTAATCACTCCTATCGGAACTTCTGCACCATTTAAAATCAAGCGAGATAGCAGATCAGCAAGCAATAATAATCCGCCACCAGCAAGCGCGCACGCGGGTAATAACGTTTTATAATGGGTTATTCCACATAGTCTTAATAAATGCGGTACAACAAGCCCTACAAAGCTTATAGCGCCCGCTAAAGCAACGCTCAGCCCTATCAATAACCCAACGGCTAAAATAAACCAATTTCGCCATTGATTAACGGATATACCTAATTGCTTTGCTCTGAATGAACCCAAAGATAAATAATTAAGAACATCAGCTTGTAGAATAAGAATTAAGACAATAGGGATAAGAGTCCAAAATAAGATTTGATGACGCCAATCAATGCCACTAAAACTCCCCATTAACCAATACATTAATTGTCTTAAATCCAAAGCTGAACTGAAATAAACCAGCCAAGTCATTATCGCGCTTGCCATAACACCTAATGCCACACCAATTAATAGTAACTGAGCATTAGACAGTTTTCTTATGCGAGTAAAAAACATTAATAAGAGAGTGATCCCTAATGCACCGAGTATCGCCGCACTACTTATTAACCAAGGACTTAAACCAATTTGTAAAACAATGATTAATACAACACACACTCCCGCACCACTGCTTACTCCTAGTAATCCTGGCTCTGCGAGTGGATTTTGGAATAGTGCCTGCATAATAGCGCCTGCAATTGCTAGGCTGGCACCAACAGCCACTACTGCAAGTATTCTTGGTAAACGGATCTGCCAAACAAATAAATGGGCTTCATCTGTTAACCATTGATGTGGAAATAACGTAATCTCACCAACAGAGAGGGAAAAAACAAACAAGAAACATAATACTAATGCCATTAGAAACAGCTTTTTTCTGTCGTCAATGCGTTGTCTTTTAGTAAATTTAATCAGAGGATTTATTTCTTTATTCATTTCATTCCCTATCCATGCAACAACGGCTCTTACTGTTTTTATTTATAAAATAATTTTTTAGCAACATAACATGTTCGTATTCAATGATGAAAAACTAAATTTAGAACATGTAAGCCAGTCTCTAATAATGGAGAAAAAATTGGAATTAACTATCACAGTGTTGATATAGGCAAGAGATGAAAAGAAAGAGTCAAAATAAGAAATGAGAATAAAAAGAAAGATAACGAAAAAATAAAAACCTTCCATCCAAATAGAAATATCCATTCAGACTATATCGATAAATATAAACATCCTAATGCGTTTATCATCAAAATTAAATACAGACAATTATGATAAAAAAACGGCTTTCAAAGAAAGCCGTTTTGGATGTTTTTTAAATCTTATTCTTTTGGTGTTGCGCTCTCAACCCGGCTTTTTAACTTTTGTCCTGGGCGGAAAGTAACAACACGGCGAGCTGTAATAGGAATGTCTTCCCCAGTTTTCGGATTACGACCTGGGCGCTGATTTTTATCACGCAGGTCAAAGTTTCCGAATCCAGACAGCTTCACCTGTTCTCCATTTTCAAGAGAACGACGCACTTCCTCAAAAAAGGATTCTACAAGGTCTTTTGCATCGCGTTTGCTAACACCAAGTTTTTCAAACAGATTTTCTGCCATTTCAGCTTTTGTAAGCGCCATAGGTCTAGTCCCTCAAGGATGCTTGGAATCGCTGTTTCAATGCTGCTACACAGTTACTCACTGTTGCAGCAATCTCATCTTCTTCCAGTGTATGCTCGATATCCTGCAAGATTATGCTAATAGCGAGGCTTTTATAGCCCTCTGCTACTCCCTTACCACAATACACGTCAAATAAGTTTATGCCAACTATTTGATTTCCGCCAACTTTCTTACATTCGGCTAAAATATCCTCTGCAGCAACATCATTCGGAACAACTACAGCGATATCTCTACGATTCGAAGGGTAACGAGAAATTGCTTTTGCTTGTGGTAAACTGCGATTTGCAATTGCATTCCAACGTATTTCGAATACTACCGTACGACCGTTTAAGTCAAGTTTACGTTCAAGCTCTGGATGAACAACGCCAATACAGCCAATATATTCATTTCTCAGATAAATCCCAGCACTTTGTCCCGGATGAAGTGCTGAATGATTAGCTGGTTTAAATGTAATTTCATCTAGCTGGCCTGTCAATTCCAGAATTGATTCAATATTACCTTTCAAATCAAAGAAATCAACAGTTTGCTTCTCTAAACCCCAATGTTCTTCATTACGGTTGCCCGCGATCACACCAGCTAACATAAGTTCCTGACGTATTCCATATTCTGCTTGATTATCAGGAACAAAACGCAGACCTGCTTCAAATAACCTAACTCTAGATTGTTGACGGTTCTGATTATATACAGTCGTAGTCAATAATCCGGTTAATAAAGACAGTCTCATTGCTGACATATCCGCTGAAATTGGATTAGGCAGAATTAATGCTTCTTCATTTGGATGTAGTAAAGATTGGATCTTAGGATCAACAAAACTATAAGTAATTGCTTCTTGGAAGCCGTTGTCTACTAGCATTGTTTTAACGCGTTTTAATGACAAGTTCGCTTCGCGATGATTAGTCATCACCAAATCAGCGCGTAATGGTACATCTGGAATATTGTTGTAACCATAAATACGAGCAACTTCTTCAATCAAATCTTCTTCGATTTGAACATCAAAACGCCAAGAAGGAACTGTTGCTAACCAGCCATCATTTTCAACAGAAACGTTGAAACCTAAGCGAGTTAATGAATCCAGAACTTGTGCATCATCAATTACGTGACCTAATAAACGGTCTAATTTTTTACGTGTTAATTTAACTGGTGCAATATTTGGTAAATGTGCTTTATTGGTTACATCAATCACTTCACCAACTTCACCACCGCAAATTTCTAACAGTAACTTAGTTGCGCGCTCAATTGCGTTGTATTGCAGCTCAAAATCAACACCACGCTCAAAACGATGAGAGGCATCAGTATGCAAGCCATAACGACGTGCACGGCCTGTGATGGATAATGGAGAGAAGAATGCACACTCTAAGAAAACATTTTTCGTTTCTTCATTAACACCTGATGATTCACCACCGAAAATACCAGCCATACCTAATGCTTGTTTTTCGTCAGCAATAACTAATACATCTTCTTTTAATGTAATTTCATTGCCATCAAGTAAAGTCAGTTTTTCACCTTCTTTACCCATACGAACAACAACAGCACCTTCAATGCGATCAAGATCGAACGCATGTAGCGGTTGCCCCATTTCAAGTAGGATTAAGTTGGTGATATCAACAATTGGGTCAATAGAGCGAATGCCTCCACGACGTAACTTTTCTTGCATCCATAAAGGTGTTTTTGCTTTCACATTCATATTAGTGAAAACACGACCTAAATAACGTGGACACGCTTCTGGCGCTTCAACACGCACAGGGAATGTTGCTGAAGAAGTTGCCGCAACAGGCGACATATCAGGTACTTGGCATTCCATTTTGTTGATAACAGCGATGTCACGAGCAACACCTAAAATACCTAAGCAATCCGCACGATTTGGTGTAATGCTAATTTCAATCGCATTATCATTTAATTTTAAGTATTCACGAATATCCATGCCAATAGGTGCATCAGCAGGTAATTCAATAATACCTTCATGATTTTCTGAAATAGCTAATTCAGAAAATGAGCACAGCATACCTTCAGAGGGTTCACCACGAAGTTTTGCTGCTTTAATTTTGAAATCGCCTGGTAATACAGCGCCAACAGTTGCAACTGCAACTTTTAGGCCTTGGCGGCAATTAGGTGCGCCACAAACGATATCGAGTAATCTGTCACCGCCTACGTTAACTTTCGTTACACGCAATTTATCGGCATTAGGGTGTTGTCCACATTCAACAACTTCACCTACAAACACACCGTGAAAATCACCGGCAACAGCTTCAACGCCGTCAACTTCAAGGCCAGCCATTGTCAGTTGTTCAGAAAGCGCTTCGCTACTAATCGCTGGGTTTACCCACTCACGTAACCAAAGTTCACTGAATTTCATGAGATAATCCCACCTTATTTAAACTGTTTGAGGAAACGAAGATCATTTTCGAAGAATGAACGCAAATCGGTGACACCGTAACGTAACATAGTCAGACGTTCCATACCCATACCGAACGCAAAACCTGAATAAACTTCAGGATCGATACCTACATTACGTAATACATTTGGGTGAACCATACCGCAACCCAACACTTCTAACCATTTACCATTCTTACCCATTACATCGACCTCTGCTGAAGGCTCAGTGAATGGGAAATAAGAAGGACGGAAACGAATTTCCATATCTTCTTCAAAAAAGTTTTTTAGGAAATCATGTAGTGTTCCTTTTAAATTGGTAAAGCTAATGTCTTTATCAACAATTAAGCCTTCAATTTGGTGGAACATTGGTGTGTGAGTCTGATCGTAGTCATTACGATATACGCGACCTGGTGCAATGATGCGAATAGGTGGCTGTTTATCTTGCATAGTACGAATTTGTACACCCGATGTTTGTGTACGCAGTAAACGCTTCGCATCAAACCAGAAAGTATCGTGGTCGGCTCTTGCTGGGTGATGTGCAGGAATATTCAACGCATCAAAGTTATGATAATCATCTTCGATTTCAGGGCCAGATTCTACAGAAAACCCTAATTCGCCAAAGAAAGTTTCAATACGTTCAATTGTACGAGTTACTGGGTGTAGACCACCGTTTTCAATACGGCGACCAGGCAAAGATACATCGATTTTCTCAGCAGATAAACGTTCGTTTAATAATGCTGATTCAAGATAATCTTTACGAGTATTCAGCGCTTGCTGAACCTCTTGTTTAGCCTGATTAATGACAGCCCCTGCAGCTGGACGATCTTCCGCGGGTAAGTCGCGCAGCGTGGACATCTGAAGCGTTAAATGACCTTTTTTCCCCAAGTATTCAACACGAACCGAATCCAGCGCAGCAACATCCTGTGCCTCTTCGATAGCTGCTTTAGCTTGAGCAACGAGTTCAGCGAGATGTGGCATCGTTTCCTCTTCCTTTGACCTGATGAGGTCTATTAGTTGTTATCAATGATGACGAATAAAATTGCCTTTTTGGTTTCTAACCCAGTATTGGGATCTGAAAACAAAAAAGCCTCCATATTGGAGGCTCAGGCGCTACTTTTCGTTTCTTTTCTTACGCGCAAAAGCCCCCTTGAATTAGGCGCTAAAGTAAAAAAAGAAACGGAAAAAAGCGATATTTAACATTGGTAATGTCTCTTAAAATATTAACTTATTGAATTTATATCATTAAGCCACAGATTTAGACAAAATAAAAGAGGGAGAAAACTCCCTCTTCCATTGCTTAATAAATAATTAAGCCAGAGCACCTTTCGCTTTTTCAACTAAAGCAGCGAATGCTACTTTGTCAAATACAGCGATGTCAGCCAGAATCTTACGGTCGATTTCAATGGATGCTTTTTTCAGACCATTGATGAAACGGCTATAAGACATACCGTTCTGACGAGCTGCTGCGTTGATACGCGCGATCCACAGCTGACGGAACTGACGTTTTTTCTGACGACGGTCACGGTACGCATATTGACCAGCTTTGATAACAGCCTGGAAAGCTACACGATATACACGAGAACGTGCACCGTAATAACCTTTAGCTTGCTTTAAAATTTTCTTGTGACGAGCACGGGCGATAACACCACGTTTAGCACGAGCCATATTAAACTCCTAAATGTCTATATTCTGTTAAAAAAGTGATACTTATGCGTATGGTAAGCAAGCTACGACCAGACCTAAATCTCCTTTAGAGACCATGCCTTTTGGACGTAAATGACGTTTACGCTTAGTTGACTTTTTAGTCAGAATGTGACGGAGGTTAGCATGCTTGCGCTTGAAGCCACCACCAGCAGTTTTTTTAAAGCGCTTAGCTGCGCCGCGTACTGTTTTAATCTTTGGCATTTCTATAATCCACTTCGCATTGTTAATAACATAAAATAATAAGGCGAATAGCAATCAGCCTTTAAAGGCTGACGCTATTACTTGAATTGCCCGACTATTTCTTCTTCGGCGCTAACACCATGATCATCTGACGCCCTTCAATCTTATTAGGGAAAGATTCAACAGCAGCCAGTTCATCCAAATCTTCACGGATACGGTTAAGCATTTCCATACCGATTTGTTGGTGTGCCATTTCACGACCACGGAAACGCAGTGTGACTTTGGCTTTATCGCCATCTTCAAGAAAACGAATCAGGTTGCGTAGTTTGACCTGATAGTCGCCTTCATCTGTACCAGGACGGAATTTAACTTCCTTAACCTGAATAACTTTTTGTTTCTTTTTCTGTTCTTTGAGAGTCTTACTTTTCTCATAGAGGAATTTGCCGTAGTCCATAATACGACAAACCGGCGGCTCGGCATTAGGACTAATTTCAACTAAATCAGCACCTGCTTCCTCGGCTTTCTCAAGAGCCTCTTTCAGACTAACAACTCCAATCTGTTCGCCATCTAAACCTGTTAAACGAACTTCATGAGCGCGAATCTCACCATTGATGCGATTCTGACGCGTTGATTGAATTCTTTTTCCGCCTTTAATACCTTATTCCTCCAACTGATGAAGACTTCTGCTTCTAATTTCTTGCAGAAGCTTTTCTTTAAATTCGTTAACGTCGATACTGCCAAGGTCTTTTCCTCGACGAGTACGAACCGCCACTTTGCCTGATTCAACTTCTTTATCTCCACAGACAAGCATGTACGGAACACGACGTAAAGTATGTTCACGAATTTTAAAGCCAATCTTCTCATTTCTCAAGTCTGCTTTTGCACGAATTCCGGCATCTTGCAATTCTTTGACGAGTTTTTGTACATAATCAGCCTGTCCATCCGTGATATTCATCACGACAACCTGCTGTGGTGCTAACCAAGTTGGGAAGAATCCTGCGTATTCTTCTGTCAGAATACCAATAAAACGTTCTAAGGATCCCAGCACTGCTCGGTGTAACATAACAGGTACTTTACGCTCGTTGTTTTCGGCAACATAAGATGCGCCTAAACGACCTGGTAGTGAGAAGTCTAATTGAACTGTACCACACTGCCATGCACGATCTAAACAATCGTAAAGTGTAAATTCTATTTTAGGGCCATAAAACGCCCCTTCGCCTGGCTGATATTCAAATTCAATATTGTTATCAGTTAAGGCTTTTGCTAAGTCTGCTTCAGCAACATCCCATAATGCATCTTCACCGATACGTTTTTCTGGGCGAGTAGACAGCTTAACAACGATTTTTTCAAATCCAAAAGTAGAATATACATCATAAATCAATTTGATGCAGTCATTTACTTCACTTAAAATCTGTTCTTCAGTACAGAAGATATGCGCATCGTCTTGTGTAAAGCCACGAACACGCATTAAACCATGCAATGCACCTGATGGTTCATTACGATGGCAACTACCGAATTCAGCCATACGTAATGGCAAATCACGGTAAGAACGTAAACCTTGTTTGAATATTTGTACGTGACCTGGGCAGTTCATTGGTTTGATACAATATTCACGGTTCTCTGAAGATGTTGTGAACATGTTTTCTTTGTAGTTTTCCCAGTGACCTGTTTTTTCCCAAAGAACACGATCCATCATAAATGGGCCTTTTACTTCTTGGTAATCATATTCTTTTAATTTACAACGTACAAATGTTTCTAACTCACGGAAAATAGTCCAGCCATCATTATGCCAGAAAGCCATACCCGGCGCTTCTTCTTGCATATGATATAAATCAAGCTGTTTACCAATTTTGCGGTGGTCACGTTTGGCCGCTTCTTCTAAGCGATCTAAGTAAGCTTTTAACTGTTTCTTATCAGCCCAAGCTGTACCATAAATGCGTTGTAGCATTTTATTATCGCTGTTACCGCGCCAATATGCACCTGCGATTTTCTGTAATTTGAAGTTATGACAGAAACGCATGTTTGGAACGTGTGGTCCACGGCACATATCAACATATTCTTGGTGATGATAAAGACCTGGTTGAGAATCTTGGCTAATATTTTCGTCAAGAATAGCAACTTTATAGTCTTCACCACGAGAAACAAATGTTTCACGAGCTTCAGCCCAGCTTACGCGTTTTTTAATAACGTCATAATCTGTTTTCGCCAACTCTAGCATGCGTTTTTCTAGAGTGTCTAAATCTTCCTGTGTTAGCGAATGGTCTAAATCGACATCGTAGTAGAATCCATTTTCAATAACAGGACCAATCGCCATTTTGGTGTGTGGCCATAATTGTTTAATTGCATGTCCCAATAAGTGGGCACAAGAGTGACGAATAATTTCAAGACCTTCATCATCTTTTGCGGTGATAATCGCCAGATTTGCATCATGTTCGATTAATTCACAAGCATCTACCAGCTCACCATTAACACGGCCTGCAATACATGCTTTCGCAAGTCCAGGGCCGATATCTGCAGCGACATCCATGACAGAAACTGCATTTTCAAATTGACGTTGGCTTCCGTCAGGAAGAGTAATAATTGGCATTTAAAATCCTTATTTACAGTGGTGACCCATACGCAAGATCACTTGTAAGCTTTTTATTTCATATATATTCAGTACGTTACGACAATTTCTCACTTTACCTCGCGAGGTTTGTACACAGTTATGTACACATATTTATTTTATAAATATCCATAGCATTACTGAGCCTTATCGTAACTCAGGGGGGATATTATCACAGACTATAAAGATTTATACATTTATCTCATCGGTAATTTTAACATCTCTTTTTTTAATACAGGGAGATAGATAGAATTTTTTCTTTAATTTGACTACCATAACGAGCAAGCGGAAACCGTGGCTTTTAAAATAACATTCTCTGGGGCGGACCAGAATCTTCATTGTTAATATATAAGGTGTGTAACGTGTTTTATCTAAAGCCCCGCTCTCGTAAATTAGTCTATGCTATTACCTTTGAAACTCTTGCGATTTTATTAAGCACTGTTTTACTAGCGATATTAAGCCAAAGCCAATCACATAATTCACTACCCGTTGCAATCGCTGTTTCTGTTATTGCCTTGATTTGGAATTATATTTTTAATTCTTTCTTTGAATTAATTGAATCAAAACTAAAAATCAAAAAGCGTACCGTTATGGTACGGCTTACTCATGCAATAAGTTTTGAATTAGGTCTGTTCTTCTTTACCATTCCACTTTATATGTGGTGGTATAACGTGGATTTTATCAAAGCAATTAGTATGGAAATCACGATATTAGTGTTCTTCTTTGTCTATACCTATTTATTTACACTTGCCTTCGATAAATTATGCCCTCGAGTTTATTCAACAGGAAATAAAGTGGTGTAATGGCTTAATCTTGTCGATACTCAGTAGGACTTTTATTAAAGTATTGGCGAAATGCCTGACTAAATGCAGAATGCGAGTCATATCCTACAACTAAAGCAATATTTTCAATATTTACTGATGTGTATTTTAATAATTCAGCGGCTTTGCTAAGTCGCTGTTGAGTGACATATTGCATCACAGATACTCCCACCTCTGCTTTCATTTTTCGTTGTAACGTACTCACTGACGTATTAAAAGCGCAAGCAATATCATATGTGGTTAATGGTGTATGTAATTTATTCACTAACCAAGCATCCAAACTATCGCGCCAACCTTTTTGTATTTTCATTTGAGCGAGTAATAAACGTGTGATCGTTGAATATTGATCTGGAGGTTGAGGATATTGATGTAGCCACTCTAATAAACCAATGGCTGCTGGTGATAACACAAATTGTCCACCTTTCTCACTTAATTGCCATTGAGACGTTGCAGGGAGTTCTAGAATAAGATTTTTATTATCTATATTGCCTGAAAAGGCATGATGAATAGTTGGAGGGATAATCAAACAGTTTTGATTGGAAATCAGAAAATCTTCTCGATTGAAATTAACTTCCATCGAACCCGAAAGCCCGAAAATAATCTGCCATAAATTATCATGCTGATGAGATACCGTCTCTTGTGTATAACATCGCAAATGCAATTGAGGTAATAACAAAAGACACTCCTTTATATCCATCCTGCTATTGAATAATTACTATATCAAAACTCAGCCGAACATCACTATTTAAGAGTGTCTTATCAAGATACTTATTTTTTAGGCTAAACGCGAGCCATTTGGTAAAGGTAAGTTAAACTCAGCCAATACAATTGCTCCTGTTTCATCAGGTGCCCCTGTAATTAAAACTTCAGATTTTATACCTGCAATGCGTTTAACTGGAAAATTACATACACATAAAATACGACGTCCCACAAGCTCTTCAGGTGTATAGTTTACCGTAATTTGAGCACTTGAACGCTTTATACCTAATTCGCCCAAATCAACTTCCATAACATAAGCAGGTTTATTCGCTTTTTTATTTATTTCTGCGCTAATAATCGTTCCTACTCTCATTTCTACTCGTAAAAAATCATCCCATTCAATTAAATCTGTCATTTTTTTACCAATCTATTGTGTTTATGGTTATATCACTATTACTGAATTATAGATTAACACGCATGATGCTGGCTCACCTGTGGTGAGACAATCATTCTCTGTTGCGAAAGAGTCACTCACACTCTTTTTTCTCTATTTTCATCATTCTGAAATTTATCTACTTTTTAATAACCTTTTAAATAACCATATCAATTCATAAATTTGTTATGTATAAAAAGTATTCTTAAGAAATGTGTTTTTATTCCCCCCAGAGAATATTTATGATGAAAAAAATAACAGAGTGGACAACATTAGAAGGAAAACTTGTGCGTTTAGTGCCCCTAAGTATGGAACACTACTCAGAACTCTATGAACTAATTGAAAAAGATAGACCCGATGAGCTTTGGTATACCACCGTTCCTTCAGTAACAGAATTACAACGCGATATTGAGCATAAACTTCAGTTACAACAAAAAGGATTAATGTTGCCTTTTACCATTATTTCTAAAGCTAATAGCCGTGTGGTTGGCATAACAACCTTTATGAATATTGATAGCCAAACTCCAAGATTAGAAATTGGTTCAACGTGGTATACCAAAGAAGTACAAAGAACAGGAATAAACACTGAAGCTAAATATCTCTTACTTAAATATGCCTTAGAAGACTTGCAATGCATTGCTGTTGAATTTCGTACTCATATATTAAATCAAACTAGCCGTAGAGCGATTGAACGACTTGGTGCAAAACTGGATGGTATTTTACGTAATCATAGATTAACGACGACGGGACAAAAAAGAGATACTTGCGTTTATAGCATTACTGATTATGACTGGGGATCGGTAAAAATGCATTTAGAATGGCTTATGAAAAAATACTAATAAACATTAAGAATATTACGAGGAAAATAACTTTTATCTCGTTTAATTTGTTATCATAATTACTCCTTAATTACCTGTTATTGGGAGCTTTTATATTCCATGCACTCTGTTTACCAGTTTTTTCAGGCTATCGGTCTTGGTCTTATTTTGCTTTTGCCTTTAACTAATCCATTAACGACTGTTGCTCTTTGGCTTGGCCTTTCAGGCAATATGACAAAGGAACAACGTAATCAACAATCCTTAATGGCATGTGTGTATATTTTCCTTATTATGACCATCGCGTTCTATGCGGGACGGATCATAATGACAACCTTTGGTATTTCGATCCCCGGTCTTCGTATTGCAGGCGGAATGATAGTTGCCTTTATTGGCTTTAGTATGCTGTTTCCAAATACACCTAATGTCGATGATCCTATTTCAGACGATAACAATCCACATCGTAATCCCAAAGAACCTAATATTGCCTTTGTTCCTTTAGCAATGCCAAGTACAGCGGGTCCCGGAACAATTGCAATGATAATCAGTACGGCGGCTTCAATTCCCTCACGTACTGATATTGCACAATGGGTATTGTATATCGCCCCTGTGACAAGCTTCTTTTTAATTAGCGTTATTGTTTGGGTATCACTTCGTGGCTCCACCAGCATTATGAAGTATTTAGGCCACAGCGGTATTGACGCTATTTCTCGCGTAATGGGATTTTTATTAATCTGTATGGGCGTTCAGTTTATGATCAATGGCGTTCTTGAAATTATTGCTGATTTGCCTGCTTTATTAAAACAGGCTCAAGCCGCTGCTAATTTGCCAGATTAATTATCACCTGCATGGTAAGCCGCTCTCACTTTTGCTAAATAACGCGGCGCTTGAGAAGCTGGATGATTTTTTTCGACATAACGATAAAAATCATCCGCACTCATTGAATTAATTTTAGCGATGGCATTATCTCTATCTTTATCAAATGTTCTTAATAAAGCGCCTGCGCCATTTACATAAGCAAGGATAGTGGCGTAATAAAGAGTTTCAGGATCGGCAATACCAACAAGGTGGCGCTCTCTTAATAATTGAATATAAGCTGTACCCAAATCGATATTAATGGCGGGATCTTTTAGTTGAGCCGTTGTTGGTTGCCCTGCCTTACCTCTATTTTGGTAAACATCTCTTCCCGCAGTTGATGCTTTAATTTGCATTAACCCAACTGCATTTGATTTGCTAATAACTTCAGGTCTAAAGTTTGATTCAACTTGGATAATCGCCTTAATTAATGTTTCATCAACATCGTAACGGCTTGATGCTTGCTGTATATGGTTATCAAAAGGTGTTGATTTCCATTGTGCCGTTGAAATTGAAGCATTATTAACGCGGTTCTCTACTGGTTTTTGGCTTAAGAATCGTGATGTTTCTTTTTGAACAGGTTGACGAGCATGATCAGCACAACCAGCAAGAAGCAAAATT
The DNA here is from genome assembly GCF_047921575.1 of Proteus sp. TSJ240517. Taxonomy (NCBI): domain Bacteria; kingdom Pseudomonadati; phylum Pseudomonadota; class Gammaproteobacteria; order Enterobacterales; family Morganellaceae; genus Proteus; species Proteus sp. TSJ240517. The sequence continues at coordinate 57,895 of NZ_JBLRMH010000001.1, read as the reverse complement.
GCCAAAGAAAAGATGATGTTTACTTTCACGTTTTATCCTTTTGCATAAAGGGTTGTACGAAGACATATTTATATATCAATAATTTATAGATATATTATTCTATTTTCATTCAAAAATGCATGCTAAAATATGGCAAAACATGAGAAATAAATCAATCTATTACGACTTCTAGTGTGTGCGTTTTATCTCAAATCTATCCTATTCACAATATTACCGCCCAAATATATTAATCAGAATAGAATCTAGCCATAGCAGGTTTATATTGTGTTATTGCTTATTTTTTAATAAATAACGTGCGTTAAATGCAATGTAAAAGCGATATTGAAAGGTAGCGATAAAAACGGTAGAGACATAATCCACATTGGATTAATAAGGGAAAGTGTATTTTTATACGTAATAAAAATAACCTTTTACACAAATAGTTACGAACTATTGTTAATTTTTGTGACAAAACTCGACAATCTACTTAACATTTATTGGAATACATGTTGTTATCTTATTTCTGGTCGTTATCAAATGAAGCTTTTTACACAGAGATAACTTGACTTTTTTGAGATGATATTGATAATCATTATCAATTGAGAAAATAACTCTGCAACTATAAGGCAATAATAATATGGATATATTTCGCTCTGTAAACAAACTTTCACTTACGGCTTTATGCCTTATGGCATCCGTATTTTTAACAGCACCTACACAAGCAAAAGATAAACTAAAAGTCGTCACCACATTTACTATCATTCAAGATATCGCTCAAAATGTAGCTGGAGATGCAGCTATTGTCGAATCAATCACAAAACCTGGTGCTGAAATTCACGATTACCAACCTACTCCTAAAGATATTGTAAAAGCTCAAAAGGCTGATCTTATCTTATGGAATGGCTTAAACCTTGAACGTTGGTTTGAACGCTTTTTTAATGAGTTACGTAACGTACCTGCTGTTGTTGTCACTGAAGGCATCACACCAATGGCAATTAGTGAAGGTGCTTACAAAAACAATCCTAACCCACATGCGTGGATGTCACCGAATAATGCATTAATTTATATTGAAAATATTCGCAAGGCACTTGTTGAACACGATCCCGATAATGCGGCTATTTATAATCAAAATGCGGCACGCTACGCAGAAAAAATTAAACAGCTTGACGCACCATTAAGAGAAAGACTATCCCGTATTCCACAAGAAGCGCGTTGGTTAGTGACCAGTGAAGGTGCATTCAGCTATTTAACTAATGACTATGGCTTTAAAGAAGTTTATTTATGGCCCATCAATGCAGAAGAACAAGGCACACCACAACAGGTTAAATATGTGATTGATACCGTTAGAGAACACAAGATCCCTGTTGTCTTTAGTGAAAGTACAATTTCAGATAAGCCAGCTAAACAAGTAAGTAAAGAAACTGGCGCAAAATACGGTGGTGTTCTTTATGTTGACTCACTTTCCGCTGAAGGTGGCGAAGTTCCTACTTATATTGATTTGATTACTATTACAGTAGATACAATTGCGAAAGGATTTGGGCAATGAGCAATATAAAAGCTAATCCTACGTTGACTGTTGATAATGCCACAGTGACTTACAACAACGGTCATACGGCTATTTTCGATGCAAGTTTCTCTATCACTGGTGGCACTATTTGTGCCCTAGTGGGTATCAATGGCAGTGGTAAATCCACACTATTTAAAACCATTATGGGGCTGGTAAAGCCCTCTAAAGGAAAAGTGACGTTAAACGGTAGCCCAATCCAGCAGGCGTTAAAACAAAATATGATCGCCTATGTTCCACAAACAGAAGAAGTTGACTGGAATTTTCCCGTCCTCGTTTCTGATGTTGTAATGATGGGGCGTTATGGAAAAATGGGATTTTTTCGTATTCCTTCAAAACGTGACCATGAAGTTGTTGAAGCATCATTAGAGCGCGTTGGCTTGTCAGGCTTAGGGCATCGCCAAATTGGTGAACTTTCTGGCGGTCAAAAAAAACGTGTTTTCTTAGCTCGAGCAATGGCTCAAGAAGGTACTGTTTTATTACTCGATGAACCTTTTACTGGTGTCGATGTTAAAACAGAAAATGCCATTATCGAGCTGCTACGCAATTTGCGCGAAGAAGGACACTTAGTTTTAGTTTCAACTCATAACTTGGGAAGTGTACCTGAATTTTGTGACCACGTTATTTTAATCAATAGAACAGTGTTAGACAGTGGTCCAACTGAAACGACATTTACACAGAAAAACTTAGAGCACGCATTTGGTGGTGTGTTACGTCACATTAGCCTATCGGGTTCTGATCTTCATGATGATGACGATCCTCGTTCACTCACTGTCATTACCGATGATGAACGTGCTGCTGTCTTTTATGGTCATCAAGAAGAACACACTCCAGCGCACCAAAGCCAGCGCAAACAAGGAGATTAGCCATGCTAGATTTACTCCTACAGCCTTTTGAATATAACTATATGGTGAAAGCGATTTGGGTGAGTGCCTTAGTCGGTGCTGTCTGCGCTTTTCTTTCATCCTATCTTATTTTGAAAGGTTGGTCGTTAATGGGGGATGCCCTTTCCCACTCAGTTGTTCCCGGTGTTGCAGGGGCTTATATATTAGGTTTGCCTTATGCAGTTGGTGCTTTTTTTACGGGTTTGCTTGCCGCATTATCAATGACATTTATTCGTCATATCACACGCCTTCGTGAAGATGCCGTTATTGGTTTTATTTTCTCCACTTTTTTTGCCTTTGGTCTGTTGCTGGTTTCGCTTAAACCGACAGCCGTCAACGTTCAGACCATCATTCTCGGAAATATTTTAGGTATTGCTGATGAAGATGTATGGCAAGTTGTGATTATTACAGGTGTCTCTTTCTTAGTTTTATTTTGTATTTGGAAAGACTTGCTGGTGGTTTTTTTTGATGAAGTTCATGCAAAATCAATCGGTTTATCGCCACTAAAATTAAAAATTATCTTTTTTACTCTTTTGAGCGCATGTACTGTTGCGGCTCTTCAAACTGTTGGCGCCATTCTTGTCATTGCTATGGTAGTGACTCCTGGTGCAACGGCTTATTTACTCACAGACCAATTCAAACGACTTGCTATTATTGCTATCTGTATCGGCACAATCACAAGTGCAGTAGGTGCTTATCTTAGCTACTTCTTTAATGGTGCAACAGGTGGTGTGATTGTCACAATGCAAACATCACTCTTTTTGTTGGCTTTCTTATTTGCCCCTAAACACGGTATGTTAGCCGCTCGCCGTCGTGCTCGTCAGAGTTCACAACAATTGATCACACAATCTCATCAGCATAAAGGATCAACAAAACCAGAAGAGGTGAAACTATGAATGAGTTGTTGGCGTTTTTCATTGAGCCTTTTCAATACCCGTTTATGCAACGCGCTATTATTGCAGCCATTATCATAGGTATCGCCTGTGCTATTTTATCTTGCTATATGGTATTAAAAGGCTGGTCTTTGATGGGAGATGCAATCTCTCACGCTGTTTTACCCGGAGTTGTTCTTGCTTATGTCACCGCAATCCCGTTAACAGTAGGCGCCTTTCTTTCAGGTCTATTTTGCTCTTTTGCCACGGGTTATTTAAAAGATCACAGTCGCATTAAAGAAGATACTGTGATGGGAATTGTGTTCTCAGGTATGTTTGCAGTGGGTTTGGTCATTTTTGCCAGTGTCGATACAGACCAACATTTAATGCATATTTTATTTGGTAATATTTTAGGCATTACACCTGATGTATTAACTCAAATTAGTATTATCTGTGTAATCACCATCACTATTATGCTTGTTAAGCAAAAAGATTTTATGCTTTATTGCTTTGATCCTAACCAAGCAAGGATTATTGGTTTACCTGTCACATTATTGCACTATGGATTGTTGTCTATTTTGGCATTAACTATTGTTGCTTCAATGCAGGCTGTTGGGATTATTTTAGTGGTCGCCATGCTTATTTCACCGGGGATCACCGCGTATTTATTAACACGCAGTTTTTCACGCATGATTATATTAGCAATTGTATTTTCTGTCGCATCTAGCGTTATAGGAACATTTATTAGTTTCCATATTGATGGAGCAACAGGCCCATGTATTGTGCTAACACAAGCTGTATTCTTTATTATTGCGTTACTCTGTAATCAGATAAAATTGGCAAAAATAAAGCGACAAACAAAACCCGCTAACGCCTGATAATATTCTTTATCTTAGCAAAAACGGGATAATAATCCCGTTTTTTAGCTTTATACTTTATTGGTTTAATTAAAGTGTTATTGTCATAGTATAAACATCGCTCGTTATTATTTTATTTGGGTCTACTAAGTAAACAACTTTGCGAGGTGTAAGTATGTGGCAGAATATAGGTCGTTTACTGGAATCAAACTTAGGATTTTCAGCAAAGATAAACGAAAAAATCCACCTTTCTAGTGGCGATATTCATCATACATGGAAAATTTATTATGGTGAAACGCCAGTTTTTGTGAAATCTAATTTGCGTGAATTTCTGCCTAATTTTAAAAATGAAGCAGAACAACTCGAAATGTTGGCAAAAAGTCAAACCATTCGAACACCTCGGGTTCTTGGTATCGGTAATAGTAAAGATGCCAGTTTTCTACTCCTTGAATTTTTGCCTGTTCAACCATTTACACCTCATAGCGCCTACTGTTTTGGACAACAACTAGCAAGACTACATCAGTGGGAAGAGCAACCTAGCTATGGCTTTGATTTCGACACCCAAATCGATACAACACCTCAACTCAATAGCTGGGAAAAACGCTGGAATCACTTTTATTCTGAAAAACGTATTGGTTTTCAGCTACAACTAGCTTCCGAGAAAGGCATGATTTTTGGGGATATCGACGAGATAATTCAAATCATCAATCATCGCCTTGCTGATCATAATCCACAACCCTCTCTGCTTCACGGCAACTTATGGCCTAAAAACTGTGCTGCGATTGGTCAATCAGAAGGTACAGTATTCGATCCTGCTTGTTATTGGGGTGATCGAGAGTGTGATATCGCGATGTTACCACTTTGCACAGCAGTGCCTGCGAATATTTTCGATGGTTATCAAAGCGTTTGGCCATTATCAGATAAGTTTTTATCACGTCAGCCTATTTACCAACTCTATTTCTTCCTCAACCGTTGTAATTTATTTGGGGGCGAAGAAAATTATTTAGAAGTCAGAAAAATAATTGATGACCTATTAGCAACACCTTAATAGGAAAAGAGTGAAATAGCTCTGAGATAAGATACGTAAACTAAAAAATATAACCTCGCCAGATTCAGTTGTGCGAGGTTTATTTTTCCCTTCAGTTAATATCAATGAACCGTCCTCGTTCACTTTAAAGCAGTATTACCATCCTAAAAATTTCATCAAGAAATAACCTATTGCAATAACAACTAAAGGTGACAGATAAAGCACCATAATTTGAGTAAAGATAGTATGTCGCGGTAATTTGATATTTTGTTGCAACTCCTCAGCCGTCACACCACTTTTCATTGCACGTTCGATAATAAGCTGATCTTGTATATTTTCTTTCAAATATTTCACTTGGCGATAAATTCGTAATCCTGATGCGCTGAATGCTAAACCAATAAACATAAAAAGAAAAATGACAAAAAAAGTGATATTTTCTTGGCTAAATCCCATTTGAGTATTAGGGATAGGTGAATTTCTCCAGAAAAAACCTAAAAAAGGTGTGTTAAATTGCACCATTTCCGCTAATACACGAAAAAAGTCATTAATTACGGCATTTACACCATCACCACTTGGGCGTTGTATTGCAGCCAACCCTGTCAATGATACGGCTGTCGAAATAAAGGCAGGAATAAAAATAAGCCAGCCAAGTACACGCTTTAAAATGGCATACAATCCTGCATATTGATAACTCATCACATCCTCACTAGTAGAATTCGTCAATATTTATCTGTTTTGTTTATCGTAGTCTAATTAACGGCTAATACGACAATAAATTAATAGTAGCTATTCTCTCTATTTATTTTACAAAATAAATAAGAAACTGATTAAAAAGATTTTCCTTGTAACTCTTGCTACAATCGCCACTCGACAACATAGACCTTATTTATGGAGAGTAACATGTCTTTTAAATTCCCTATTGAAGCTGCAATATTTGATATGGATGGTTTATTAATCGACTCTGAACCATTTTGGCAGCAAGCAGAACATGAGGTCTTTGCTGAATTAGGCGTCGATTTATCCCTTGCATCGGCAATGCCCGATATGGTTGGGTTAAGAATAAATGAAGTCATTGATTTATGGTATAGAGCATCACCTTGGCAAGACGTTTCAAAACAAGAAGCAAAACAAAAAATGGTTTCTCGTGTTGTCAAATTGGTTGAAGAAACAAAGCCACTATTACCGGGTGTTGAACATGCCTTAGAGCTTTGCAAATCATCGGGGTTAAAAATTGCACTTGCTTCAGCATCTCCTGATTTTATGCTTGAGCGTGTACTTGAGTTGTTTAATATTCGTCATTACTTCTCAGCCGTCGTGTCTGCTGATGAATTACCACACAGCAAACCACACCCTGAGGTTTATCTAAACGCAGCTAAAGCACTTAATCTTGATCCTATCCACTGTGTCTCATTAGAAGATTCTCGCAATGGTATGATTGCTTGTAAAGGCGCAAGAATGCGCTCTATCGTTGTACCAGCAACAGAACAATTTAATGATAAACAATGGGGCTTAGCTGATGTAAAAATTGCATCACTCAATGAGCTAACACAACTGCATTTATTAGGCTAATTTCCATAAATAAAAAGGATATCTTGCCTTGTCAGATATCCTTTTTGTTCTATTTTTAATGTTTATCGCCTCGCGAGCCATTTTCTACTTTTAAGTATTCCTTTTATATATTTTGCTTACTGCCATTCGCTGTTATCTCACTTTTTAGTTTCTTATCCTAAATTCGATCATTTTTAAATCAATCAAATAAAATATCCCCGTTATTCCTTAATATTTAAGACAATTTTTATCTTTTTTGTCTGTTAGTTATCGTCAAAACCTTTTATACTTCATTACTGTATAAATGAACAGCAAACGAACAGATATGGAATGACAGCAGAAGGACATCTACTTTTTTCTGTGGCAACACTTGTGTTAGCACAGAAGCTTGAAATAACGCCAGCTCTTGCTGATGGTGATTGGTTTCACATGATCCCTGCTGTCTTATTAGGCTCACTTCTACCTGATTTAGATCACCCTGGCTCTATTCTCGGACGATTATTCCGTATTATTTCTCTGCCGCTATCAAAGCTCTGTGGTCATCGAGGTTTTACGCATAGTTTACTTGCGTTTTGTGGTTTAGCTATTTTGTGGGAAACCCAAGTTTCACCACGTTGGGATATTTCTGCCGATATCTTCCATGCCCTTTTATTGGGTTATCTTAGTCATCTCATTGCAGATATGTTAACTCCCGCTGGCGTTCCTTTCTTGTGGCCTTTGAAAATACGTTTTGCATTACCTATTTTAGGTAAAAAGAATAATAAAAAAGGCGAGAGATTTATCTCTGTTTTGATCCTTGTTGGCGCACTTTTTTTACCTCCACACCTTACTGTTACACTGCCTTCGCAAGTCAACAACTGGTTACAGATGTACCACGATAAGCGCACTAATTTTTAACACCCCCTGACAAAACCCTACATTTTTCTATTTATTTATAAATTCTTACATCTTTTTATGCCTACTTTCCTTGTTTTTATAACCAAACGATTATATAAAATAATAATTAATTATAAAAAGTTATTAACAATCCTGTTACCATATAACGAATTGATGCTGTTATATCCTTTCTTATTACCTAAGAACTCATATCGCATCCAATCGTTGAAATTATATAAATAAAGATCTCGTTGGAGAGTTAAGATGAATTTTCCGTTAATCATTAACGTACTCGTCTTTGTTGTGCTATTACTCATCTTGGCTAAATTAAGTCAACGTCAGTGGAGCCTTTCAAAGAAAGTTCTTGTTGGTTTAGTTTTTGGTGTCGCTTTTGGACTAGCACTACACGCATTTTATGACTCACACGATCCTATTATTAAAGAATCTATTCTTTGGTTTAATATCGTGGGCAATGGCTATGTACAGCTGTTACAAATGATCATTATGCCATTAGTATTTGCCTCTATTCTTAGTGCTGTAGCTCGTTTGCATCAAGCATCATCACTAGGAAAAATCAGTGGCCTAACTATTGGTACACTGTTATTTACCACCGCTATTTCTGCCTTAATCGGTATTGTTATTGCTAACCTATTTGGCTTAACAGCAGAAGGCTTAGTACAAGGTGAACAAGAATCACAGCGCTTAATTGCGCTTGAACAAAATTACATGGGCAAAGTTTCTGACTTAACGATGCCACAGCTTATTTTGTCATTTATTCCTAAAAATCCATTTGCTGATTTAACAGGTGCAAGCTCAACATCGATTATTAGCGTTGTTATCTTTGCAACTTTCTTAGGCATGGCTGCATTGAAATTACTCAAAGAAGACCAGCCTCGTGGTGAGAAAGTTTTAGCCGCGATTGATTGCCTACAATCATGGATCATGAAGCTGGTTCGCATTGTTATGATGCTAACACCTTATGGTGTAATGGCTCTGATGACTAAGGTTGTTGCAAGCTCAAATATGCACGACATCATTCAATTAGGAAGCTTTGTTGTTGCCTCTTATGTTGCTATTGGCTTAATGTTTGTTGTTCATGGATTACTGGTCAGCTTCACGGGTTTAAACCCTATTAAATTCTTCAAAAAAGCGGGACCTTTATTAGCATTTGCATTTACAAGCCGCTCAAGTGCTGCAAGTATTCCGTTAAATATTGAAACTCAAATTAAACGTGTTGGTGTTCCTGAATCTATTGCAAGCTTCTCATCATCTTTTGGTACAACCATTGGTCAAAATGGTTGTGCGGGTATTTACCCTGCGATGTTAGCTGTTATGGTTGCGCCTACCGTGGGAATTAACCCATTAGATCCAATGTGGATCGCAACTTTAGTGGCTATCGTGACTGTTAGCTCTGCTGGTGTTGCTGGCGTGGGTGGTGGTGCAACATTTGCAGCCCTTATCGTTTTACCTGCAATGGGCTTACCAGTGACATTAGTTGCTCTGTTAATCTCAGTAGAGCCGTTAATTGATATGGGACGTACAGCATTAAACGTTAGTGGCTCAATGACAGCGGGTACAATCACCAGTCAAATTATGGGACAAACGGACAAAGCAGTCTTCAACCAAGATGAAGAAACTGAACTTACCGTAAAATAAACGTTATCTACCTCTATTGATAAAGCCAGTTCATTTGAACTGGCTTTTTTTTGTATCTATATTAAGTTACCTATCTTCTATCTATGCAATTCACCAATATCAATAAAAAACCTATAAATATAACAAGGTAAAATCGTGCAAAAAATTATGCGAGTTTTACGTAAACTCTATAAATATGAAAATAGCCAATATGATCCAGAACGCCAAGTTTCACTGTATCCCCTTGATATTCTTTCAGACAAAGACCAAACCTTATTATCTGAGGCCAATTGGCAACCTAATATCATAGAAAAATTTGCTGATCACACTGATGTTATTTCGAAATTAAATAGCTTAAAGAATGATCCATTACTCACCCAAAAGCGTTGCTTAGATGCTTTTGTTGCGGGTGTTGGAGGCAGTTATCTTAGAGGTCGTTCTGTTCTAGGGGCTTTTCATAAATTACAAAATCTGCCATTACATAATTATGAAGAAAAACCTCAATATGCCTGCTGTTGGGTTTGTAGTGATGGGGATCAGCAAAAACATATTAATGACAGCTATTTTCAATATTGCCTCTATTACGGTAATTCTTATACGGGCAATCCTTCCTATGCTTACTTGAATTTAAAACATCTACTGACCGTCGCTCCAGTCAGTCCAACACTCGCAGATAAAGAGATCTTTAAGCAATTACTCCATTTATTACGCCAAGCTCCTGAAGATGAAACTCCGGGTAAGTTTGAAAAGCGGTTAAATGAAGCTAAATTAATTTCTGGTGATAAATATACCAAACGAGGTATTTTGCACTCACTTGCCTTAGTTGGTGTTATTCCCAATGCCTATATTCCATTATCTTTGGATCATTGGGCTAATTTCGGCGATATTACCATTGCAGAAAATCAACTTAATAACACAAAAGGTCGCTCTGATATGGAAATGCCGTGGGCGGGCTGGAAAGGCAGTCTTAAAATTGATGAGGAAAAAATGGTGACATACTTTGGCGAGTATTTAGATTAAAGCCCTATTCTTCACAAATAGAAAGCGCCCAATACTTTCATATTGAGCGCTTTAATTTTTTGAGAGTTGGCGATTAAACTCTCAATCTTATTTCAGATACTCACCATTGCGCAGTGCTTCAATACGCTTATCTAATGGCGGGTGAGATAAAAATAACTCGCTGAATGACTTATTACGGCCATTAATACAGAAAGCCATCATGCTACTTTCTTCTTGCGGCTCGTAACTCGTTTTCAAACGTTGTAATGCAGCTATCATTTTCTCACGGCCAACAAGCTTTGCAGAACCAGCATCCGCATGGAATTCACGATAACGAGAGAACCACATTGTAATAATGCTGGCAAGAATACCGAATACAATTTCCAGAATCATTGAAACTCCCATATAGACCCATGGGTTTCCATTGCTATTTTCACTCTCTTCATCATTAGAAATAAAGTTAGCAACAAATTGAGCGATGATACGAGAAATAAAGATAACGAAGGTATTCACAACACCTTGCAGCAAGGTCATGGTTATCATATCACCATTAGCAACATGGCTAATTTCGTGGGCAATAACCGCTTCTGCTTCATCACGGCTCATACTAGCTAACAAACCAGTACTCACGGCCACCAGCGAAGCATCACGACGAGCACCTGTCGCGAACGCATTAATATCAGGTGCGTCATAAATTGCTACTTGTGGCATTTTAATACCGACTTGTTCAGATTGTCGTCTTACCGTATCTAATAACCAACGCTCTACTTCTGAAGTTGGGTTTTCAATAACTTGACCACCCACTGAACGTAATGCCATCCATTTTGACATTAATAGTGAAATGAATGCACCACCAAAGCCAAATAAGCCTGCCATGATCATCAAGCCTTGAACACTACGACCTTGTATACCTGTTAAAGATAAGATGATCCCAAAAACAAACATAACGGCTAAGTTTGTTAACAGGAATAAAGCAATTCTCATCATATTGATACTGTTCCTATTTTATCTAATTATCACATTGCTAAAGCTGTCTTATAAATAAGGCTTTTTCAGATTTTATCAAGCCTTTTAACTTATTTAATATTAAAAACGATATAACTTTACATTTTGATAAAAAAATAGCCAGTGAACACCTAATATTAGGCATCATTTAAAACTTAAATATAAAGTGTGATTGATAATAGATGATATGAATTTTCTGTTTTGTCGAACGGAAGGAATTTATTTAAGAAAGGCTTGTATTGTTTAATATCATAACAATGGGTTTACCATAAAAAACAGCGCAAGTTGGCATATAGACGCCATCTTTTACGATAATCGATAGAGCAGCTATCTCTGTATTTTTATGCACGACTCACAATGTATGCAAGTCGTGCATCTGATACGAGCAATAAACTCAATTAACGCTATAGATTACATTTTAAAACGATATGTTGTTGTCATAGAGCCAGACAATGAGTGAGCTCGTTGTGAGTGACCATCATAAAGTTTTGGTGTGGTATAGTCGTTTTCTTGCTGGTGGTGCCAGCCAATACCACCGCTTAAAGAAACAGAAAGATTCGCGGTTGGTTTCCAGTAGCTAAATAAACCAAACTGTCCTTGTTTTAATCTTTCGCCAGAATAGCTGAATTCACTATAGTTGGTACGCGCGCCAATAGACAGCTCTTTGCTAACTCTGTATTCAGCTTCCAATGCACCCATAACCTCACCATCACGTACATAGTCGATATCGGCGTAAGCTGGTGAGTTAAAGCGTCCACGGGTATTACCAATTGGGTTACGAGCAAATTGACCAACACCATTAGCTTTTTCTGCATCGGTATACGTCACGCCTGTACGTAATGTCCATGGTGACTCAGGAATGCGCCATTCCATAGTACCTGCAAAGTGCCATGCGTCATTATCAAAGTTACGTTTACCCTTATTGGCATCACTTAATGTACGTTTACCATCACTGCCGTAATCATGATAATAAACAACACCGCCAACAGTAACATCTGAGGTTAATTTATATTTTGCTTCTAAACCATGTTGACGGAATACATCATCCGCTTGACCATAGAAATAAAATACTTTTAACGGTTTGGAGTTGTAGTTAATGCCACCCGTAAGAACATGATCGATATTATGTCTAACACCATTACCATCACTGAAATACATTCTGTCGATATTTGGGCTATCACGACGCATTACTTTTCCGTCAAGGAATAGTAAATCTAAGCTCCAGTCGCCCATTGCTGTATTAGTTGCATAACCATTGTAGCTGTTTAATGATAAACGCTGTGAGTTTGTAAAAATACCGGTATTTTTCAGTGTAAACCACCCTGCTTTACCGTTAATTAATACAGGATCTAAATCGAATTTAACTTTTGCAAAACGTTGACCAATTTTGTTATAGCCTTTTGCATCGCCATCATCATTATATAAAATTGCACGAGAGGCGAAGTCTTTACTTGCACCTAATTTGATACCACCATAATAAGAGACATCAAATCCTAGAATGCCACCTAAATAACCTGATCTGAAATCAGCTTGGAAGTTTTGCCCCCAAGCATTAGCAACTTGCTTTCTGTAGCGTTGCTCTTCTTTATCAAAACGGTTTTCAGTTTTCAAGTATTTCCACATATTGATTGTAGAAAGTTCAAGTTCTGAATCTGAAATAAACGCACTTTCTTTAATTGAGTCTTCCCAATTCGCAGCATTAGCAGCGCTTACCGCTAAGAAGCAAGGAGACAACATAAACAATACTATTTTTTTTACTTTCATTTAAATGCAACCTGGTTAATAAATATTTGAATTAAGTTATACTGACTTATATTCAGCAAGTTTAATAAAACACCATTTCTTTATTTAGCTAAAAAATAACCTTTGATTAAATTTATAGTTGCACCATTTTCAAGCAATAGAGTCATTTTTTGGCGTAAAAAATCCAATATGGATATCTCACCATATTTATATTCACTTATTTTTTTGCAATAAAATCCTATAAGCAAATTATAGATTATTTGCCTTTAGTCATTATCCCTTACGTAGAGAACCTTACTCTGAAAATATATTATTTTAGTTATGATATGTTGCTCTAAAAATATATTTTTGAACTTATAGAATAAAGATAACTCATCATTTAGGTAAGATTTTAGCTAACGCGTCAATATCCAAAAATGACGCAAATATTTCATAATCTGTATACTATAGTAATCTTATGTCAATTTTAGAGATCATTGTCACAACATGTTACATTTATTACAATAGATATGCCTTCAAATGAGATCTTAATCACAATAAATAATCCCTTTATCTTTTCATTCCACTTATTAGATAAGAAACTCACTTCTTATCTAAAAATTAACCTAGTATTCTCTCTATAGCTTACAAAACTTATTCAAGATATATTTCGAATTAAAAATTAAGTGACATAAAGTAAAATTTAAATATCCATTTATTAATAATTATTTATATTACTGGTAACTTAATATAGTGAATAACTAAAAATATGAAGGGTCCTATCCAAGAAGATATTATTGGTTTTGTTAAGACGATTTTTGATGAAAAGCCTGATGAGCATTGATTGGCAATGATAATCTTATATCTTGATCAATATAAATACAAAACCCCCCAGCAATTGGTTATCCAACTATTGGGGGGTTACTTTAAGTATCCGTTGTTATAACTGATAACTTAATTTAATAATTTCTTAGGCTTAAGCACTTTTGAGAGATCAACCGCGATTGCAGCAGTTTCATCTAAATAAGGATCTGGCCCCTCATAATCCTTAGGCAAATCATCGAGTGATTTCAACGCAGGCTTACCCTCTAATTTAAAACGCTCATTAATGCGGTTTAATTTAATGGCTTCCAGCTCTTTGTTTTCTTTCTCTCTTTCAGCGAAGTTTAAGATAACAAATTTATCTTCACCTTTTGCTTTAGCATCGTTATAACGCTGAATATCAGTAAAGATGTATGAAAACTCTCTGTCATTTGCAATACGCTTAGTATGCTGTTCAGTTAATGGTGCTAACGCCGCTTTCAGCTTGTCTGAATACTCAGATAGCTGATAGCTTGCTGGAGAGATACTATCCCAAGGCAATGCGTTATCTTCAAAACTTTCACCCATTTCAGCACTATCAAAGCTTGGTAACAGCAAATCAGGTGTTACCCCTTTAAGTTGAGTACTACCACCATTAATTCGATAGAATTTTTGAATAGTGTATTGCACTGAACCTAAACCAGGCCAATCAGGGCTTAGCATTTGATCGTAAACACGGGTTAATGGGCGATATTGCTGAACTGTTCCTTTACCGAACGTTTGCTCACCGACAATTAATGCTCGTCCGTAGTCTTGCATTGCAGCAGCAAAAATTTCAGAGGCAGAAGCACTAAAGCGATTCACGATAACAACCAGTGGCCCTTTATAATACACGACATCATCTTTATCGAAATCTTGTCGTACACGACCATTATTATCTCTGACTTGCACAACGGGACCACTTGGAATAAATAATCCTGAAAGTGAAATCGCCTCGGTTAATGCTCCACCACCATTGCCACGCAAATCAATGACTAAAGATGAAACATTATCTTTCGCCACTTTTTGTAACTGTGTTTTTACGTCATTGGTTAAGCCAACATAGAAGCTTGGAATATCCAAAATTGCAACTTTATCACCGTTAATTACTTTTTCAGTTAGCTTAACAGCTCTGTCTTCTAAACGGATTTGCTCTCTGACTAAAGTGATTGTTCTTGGTTTAGCGCCTTTCTCATCAGAAATAACTTCTAATTTTACTTGGCTACCTTTCGGCCCTTTAATCAAAGCAACGATATCATCAAGTCGCCAGCCGACAACATCAACCATCGTTTTATTTTGTTGCCCTACAGCAATAATTTTATCGCCAACTTTCAACTCTTTGCTTTTTGCAGCGGGACCACCCGTTACCATAGAGTTGATCATAGGATAATCATCATCCATCTGTAATACAGCGCCAATGCCTTCTAAGGATAGACTCATTTCAGAATCAAAGGCTTCGGTATTTCTTGGTGATAGATAACTTGTATGAGGATCAATTTCGCGGGCGAATGCCGACATAATGATTTGGAAAACATCTTCGCTTTGGCTTTGCGTTTGACGACGTAATGCAGCTTTATAACGCTTAGTGAGTGTCTCTTTAACTTCGCTATCTGTTTTTTCAGATAGTTTCAGCGTTAGCCAATCATATTTTACTTTTTCATCCCAAAGTTTATCTAGCTCAGCTTGAGTTTGCGGCCACGGCGCTTTTGTTCTATCTAACTCAAACTTATCTTGACCAGTTAAATCTATGGGTTTATCTAGGCGGTTTAAAGCATATTGAAAACGTTCAAAACGTCTTTTTTGCGCTAAATTAAAAAGATCATAAAGGGGCTGAAGCTCACCTTTTTTCAGATATTCACCTACTTTGGTTTTTTCTTTATCAAATTGGGCAATATCTGATGCTAGCAACACATTGTGGCTATAATCTAATAAATTAAGATAGCGATTAAAAATCTTTTCAGAAAAGCTCGCATCTAGCGAGAACTGACGGTAATGAGAGCGTTCAAAACGAGAGGTTACTCGCTCGCTCACGGTAGAATGCTGTGGCTCTTGCTTTAAGTCGGGTAACTGATCAATAGTTACCATTGCTGGAGTGGCTGGTTTTTCAGCCATCACAACAGAAGTGCCTGTTAACGTTAATCCGATTGCAAAAGCCACATTTAAAAGTTTGTTCATGCTCTGGTTGGCCTCCGTATCAGAACTTTAAATGTTCCGTGCGTACATTCATTGCCAAACCGTTAGGCAATTGTACACGTACACCCTCTTTCGCTATCTCTAGCACTGTCGCGTCCATCACGCTGCTACCAACGTTAACTTTCAGCGATTGACCAACAGTAAGAACTGATGTGTCTTTCACTGGAATTAACTTTTCAGTATTTTGGCGTGGTGGTGCTTTACGAGGTGCTTGAGTCGCTTTTTGAGGACGAGGCTGCCGTTTTTCACCCTCTTTAGGTGGCTGACGACGCGTATTATTTGGCTTTTTCGCTGCCGGACGTTTGCTGGTCTCCTTATCACCTTCAGCTTCGCGCTTCTTAGCACGTTGTTCTGCTCTCTGAGCTTGAACGCGCGCCTTAGCTTCTGCTAATTGTGTACGAGCATGTTCAATATGCTCAGCTTCCAGTTCGCCGCAGTCATTACCATTCAAATCGACACGTTTTGCTCCTTCTTTAACTCCATAAAGGTAGCGCCAACTTGAGGTATATAAGCGTAATGCCGAACGTAACTGTGTTTTACTCAGTTGAGTTTCATCTTTTAGATCTTCAACAAGATCTTGAAAAATGCCAACTTTCAAAGGGCGAGCTTCGCCCTCAGCGATAAAACACTTAGGGAAACGTTCAGCTAAAAAAGCGATGATTTCTTTACTACTATTCAACTTAGGTTGATTTTCCATGAAATTTCCTGATTACAACGGTTTTGCCAACCAGCGCAGGCATGAACAAGCGACATTATAATAGTGTTGCCAACAATTTCTATGGCAAACGCCTGTTAACTTACACAAAATTCACAATATTTTGCTGTATGACAAGTTTTTAAATGCTCGCAGAGCACGTCACACAACGCTTTAAGCCCATTTTCATCTTTTTTATCAAAACGATCAAAAATAGGACTATCAATATCGAGAACGCCGATAATTTGTCCATTTACTTCTAACGGGAGAACAATTTCAGACTGACTTGCACTGTCACAAGCAATATGACCACTAAATTGGTGAACGTCGCTTACTCTTAAAATTCTGTTTTCAGAGTATGCAGTTCCGCAAACTCCTTTCCCAAAACCTATTCTGACACAAGCAATTTTGCCTTGAAATGGGCCAAGGACTAATGAATCACCATCATTAAGATAAAACCCAACCCAATTTATCGTATCTAACTTCTCGTAAAGAAGCGCGCTGGTATTAGCAAGTGATGCGATAAGATCATTTTCACCAGACAACAAGGCTGACAAATTATCAGTGAGTTCCTGATAAAAAAGCGATTTTGGCATCATTAAACCCTATTTGCGTAACTAAAATAGATAACATACTCGTAATTTAGCCTATTTTATCTTGAGGTTGAATACTCCATTTTCAAGAATTGGGTAAAAAAACGATAATATTCACTTAACACCCACAAAAAAAATCAGACACTTTGTATTGTAAAATGAAAGGCATAAATATAATAAAAATGATAACTTGTGAACCATTGAGTATAGGTACTTTTTTTTAGCTTAATCAAACGATAACTCTTGAGAAAACCAACTTAGGCGAATTAACGAGCAACATAGTGAACAATATCGCAACAAAGGAAAAAAAATCAATACGCTGTCAGGAGTGTGATCACCTCGTGACACTACCTCTCACATTGAAGCGTGGAGAGGATGCCTATTGCCCACGTTGCCAAGCCAAACTCGCATCTTATCGATATTGGTCATTAACTCGTCTACTTATTCTCTCTATTACAATGCTTATTTTGGCATCAATAGCATTTACTCAGCCACTAATTAAAATTCATCTATTAGGCACGATGATAACGGCGAATGTGCTTGACGGTATTCGCATGATGTCAGAGCAAGGCTCTCCTCTTACAGCAACGATGGTAGCTTTTTGTGCTATTGCTGCACCACTTAGCCTCCCCATCGCTATTTTATATCTTCATTTAGGATCTCGCTTACGCCTTAATCTTCGCCCAGTCTTATTAATGTTAGGGAAATTAAAAGAATGGGTAATGTTAGATGTCTATTTGATTGGTCTTGGTGTTGCAACAATAAAATTAGGTGACTATGCAACCGTCTATATTGGCAATGGCTTAATTGCTTTTGTTTCTTTAATGATACTCAGCTTATTAATGCTAATTAACATTAATATGGACCAACTTTGGCAACGCTTTTATCCACAAAAAGAAATAGAAAAAAGCCCTGCGACTTGCCATGCTTGTCATTATCATTTTAAAAGAACACCATCAACACACTGCCCACGTTGTAAATCTTGCTATACCCCAAGACAACCAATGAGTTTACAAAAAACATGGGCGGCATTAATTTCAGCAATAATTTTACTCATACCTGCAAATTTATTACCTATTTCTATTTTCTATTTAAATGGTCGACGTAGTGAAGACACTATTTTTTCAGGTGTGCTTTCCTTAGTGAATTCAGGCAATACTCCGATCGCAGTTATTGTTTTTATTGCCAGTGTTTTTGTGCCTTTTTTCAAAATTATAATTATGCTGGGCTTATTATTAAGCATTCATTTTAATTCTCGTATTGACCCCCTACTTCGAATGAAACTATACCGTTTTGTCTCTTGGATAGGTCGATGGTCAATGCTTGATCTCTTTGTGATTGGGCTGATGATGTCATTGATTAATCGAGATCAATTGATGACTTTCACAATGGGACCAGCGGCTTTTTATTTTGGTACTGCGGTTATTCTTACTATCCTTGCCGTTGAATGGTTGGATAGTCGTTTACTATGGGATACTTATGCAACAAGAAGAAAACGACGTTCAGGACACACAAGCCCAAATACGCCGTAAGCGTAAAATTTCGACATTTTGGCTACTCCCTGTTATCGCCATTTTTATTGCTAGTTGGTTGCTTTTCCAACATTGGCAAGATAAAGGCGTACAAATCACGATTGATTTTCAATCCGCATCAGGAATTGTCTCTGGCAGAACACCTATTCGTTATCAAGGCGTTGATGTGGGTCTTGTTAAAGATGTCACTTTAAGCGATGACTTACGTCGAGTTATTGTTACAGCTGATATCCGCAAAGATCTCGCGACTACACTGCGCAAAAACACACAGTTTTGGTTAGTTACACCTAAAGCCAGCCTTTCTGGCGTATCTGGGCTCGATGCTTTAGTTGGTGGTAACTATATCAGCATGTTACCGGGTGACGGTGAAAAGCAGTTTAAATTTATTGCTCAGGAAGTTCGTCCTCAAGCTAATATTGATAAAAATCAGCAGTTAATAACGCTAACGACAGAGAAACTGGGATCACTCAATGTTGACTCTCAAGTTTATTATCGCCAAGTTCCTGTTGGTAAAGTATATAGCTATGCGATTCGCCCTGATAATCAAGGCATTTTTATTGAACTTAGTATTGATAAACAATACGCCCACTTAATTCGCCAAGATAGTCATTTTTGGAACGTCTCGGGCTTTCAAGGTAATTTCAATTTAAAAAGTGGCGTATCAGTGAAAATGGAAAGTGTTTCTGCTTTAATCAATGGCGCAATTGCGTTTGATTCCCCAGAAAACAGCCCTCCAGCACAAGAAAACCAGCAATTTGTTTTACAATCAGCAACCTCCGTAGATGCGGGTAAAGCAATATATGGCGAAGATGGATTAATCATTTCTCTAACCAGTGAAGAAAGTTGGGGCGTCGATGCAGGACAACCTATTCTTTTTAGAGGAATTACTATTGGACAAATCATTCAGCGTAATATGAGTGATGATGGGGTTATTTTTGATGCAATTATTGCCCCTGAATATAAACATTATATTTATGAAAATAGTAAATTTGTTGCCAATAGCCGAATTAACGTCAATATGGGTCTAAATGGCATTGAAGTTCAAGGTGCGACACCTCAAGAATGGCTTGAAGGAGGCATTCATCTTATTCAAGGTACTAAAGGAACACCTAAAGAACAGTATCGCCTTTATCGTAACGACTTTTTTGCTAAAGCCAGTGTTGATGGTAATGAATTACCCGTGACACTCACTTTAAAAGCATCAAGCCTTCCTGGGATACAAAAAGGTTCAGTGGTTCTTTATCATCAATTCCAAGTCGGTGAAATTACTGATGTTCGACCTTTAATGGATGAATTTGATATTGATGTTTATATTTCAAAGCAATATCGCCATCTGCTTACAGAAAAGAGTGTATTTTGGACTGAAGGGGCAGCTAAAGTCTCTGTTAATGGCTCAGGATTAACTGTTGAAGCAACACCACTAAATCGCGCATTAAAAGGCGCAATCAGTTTTGATAATTTCGAAAATATCAATAATAACGTTTCACGTTACAAACTCTATCCATCAGAAACTAGCGCACGAGCTATCGGTGCTCAAATTACTTTAAAAACATATGACGCAAGCAAACTCTCTGAAGGAATGCCTATTCGTTATTTAGGCATTGATATTGGACAAGTCGAATCATTAATCCTTTCACCAGATAGAAAAGCAGTGACTGTATCTGCTGTTCTCTACCCTGATTATGTCAAAACCTTTGCGAGATCAGGCAGTCGCTTCGCTGTTGTTACTCCCGAATTAACAGCATCAGGATTAGATAACTTAGATTCACTTATACAACCTTATATTAAAGCAGAACCAGGCAATGGTGGCGTATATCGTCAATTTGAATTGCAAACATCTAACATTACAGACTCACGCTATCTCGATGGATTAAACCTTGTGTTAAATGCCACTGAAGCGGGTTCGGTACAAATTGGTACACCAATTTACTACCGTGGTCTTGAAGTTGGCGCCGTAACAGGTCTTGAACTAGGAAACATGTCTGACAGAGTATTAATTCACATCCGTATTAGTAAAAAATACCAATACCTAGTTCGAAATAATACTGAGTTTTGGCTCTCATCGGGATATAACTTCTCGTTTGGTTTAACTGGCGGCGTTATTCGTAGTGGTACATTCAAGCAATTTATACGCGGGGGGATCACTTTTGCAACCCCCCCTTCCACACCATTACAAGCGAAAGCAAAACAGGAACAGAATTTCATTTTAAATGATAAAGAACCCAAAGATTGGGATGAATGGGGAACAGCAATACCTAAACCTTAAAAATTAGACAATTCTGCCCTATTTCAGATAATTTATTTAAAGCGGATCACAAAAAATGATCCGCTTTTTTTATTTCCAAAAAATATTTTGGAAATAGATTCCATTTATACTATGCTTAATTTTGTTCGGTCAAAAAGCATTCTTTAAAATAAATGCCACCAACAAAACACAACAGAACACAACAGAACACGACATCGCTTAATCCGGAGTTTTATTATGAAAAAGACAACGTTGAAAATTGCTTGCTATGAAATTGAAGATATTACTTTGAAACACTCTTCTGATAACCAATTAACTTATATTCATATTCCATGTGATTATGACAAAGAGTTTTGCATGCAATTAGATGGATGGGATGAAAATACAAGTATTCCAGCCCAATTAAAAGATAAAAATATTCTGCTTTATCGTCATGCTTATGATAAAGATAATCACCACTGGATCTTAAAAGTGGCATAACGAGATGCTAAAGCGAAATAACATAAAAAAAGCCAGATAAATCATTTATCTGGCTTAGGGAAATGGCTCATTGCGAGCCGTGCGCTAAAAAGTAATTGTTGATTACTGCATAAACAAAAATCGAGGACTAACTCAGACTTTTCTATCTCACAACCTACTGTTAAATATTAGCTAACAATATGTAAAGATCCAGTAAACAAACTAGTAGCACACCATTTTCTATTCAAAAAATCTTTGCTTTTAATTTTTATTATTTAAATCAATACGATAAAAATAAAAAATCTTAGTCATATTATCAATCACTTGATTAATTACTCTCACAGAGCAACTTAATCGCATTCTGTATCACTTCTACTGATTTTTTCTTTTCAGGTGCATTAGGATCTGGCAGTAAAATAACATCAATTAACTGTGCTTTTACTTTCCCACTTTCCATTTGTTTCATTGCAATTTCATTAAGTGGATACTGCATCAGTGTTGCTGGATTAATCACAAACCAAGCACCATCAGCACGGCAATTGAGCATCACTTCTTCTCGAGTAAATGGCCAATCGTCACCAAATTGAAGTTTACTGACCGTTGAAATAGGTGCCGCCGAGAATGCTTGAAAAGAGAAAAGCATTAACATTCCCGCTAATAAAAAACGTTTCATGTGGATGTCTCACTTAAGAAATTAGGTTTTTTCGATTATATAACAATCTATACGGGTGAGTTAATCGCAAAGATGGCTACAGTAAAAATAACCATTGTTCCAAGTAATAGTTCAAACCAACTATTTACTAGCAACCATTGAAAGTTATTTTTCTTACGGATATGAGGAACTAAGACATAACGATTGATTACAGCTAGGCCAAGCATTAACACCACTAAGCTAATTTTAAGCCATAACATACTTTGATATTCAGATGATAATTGTACTGCTGGCCATTCTGGAATTAACATAACGGCACTGATAACACCAGTAATAATAACCAATAAAACAGCAATATGACCAAAAAGTGAAAACCGCTTCATTGTACTAATGATAGGTTTGATCATTCCATCTGCAAGCTCGTCTTTATTCCGTAAAAATTGCAAACAAGCGACAAATGGCCATAAACCACCAAACCAATAGGCAGCACTAATAAGATGAATACTTTGGTTAACTTTGTAAAATATCGCTTCTGATCCTGCAAACATGGCACCATGACCAATTGATGCATGTAAGATCAACATAATTGAAGCAACAATTAATAAAGAGAAGTTACGTATATAACGTTGGTGTATAAATAAAACGGCTAATGCAACGGTTGCTAATACCAATTGCCATTGCCAAACTTGACCAAATGAAGTACCTAATACCGCTTTCCATATTTCGAATGACCAAGCGTCTTCCCATCCATTTCCCATAATACCAGATTGCACAACCATCCATAAATAAGTCGTAATAAAGACAGTGACAGTACTAATGGCTAATGCAGGGCGCAAACGGACTTGAATAAGAGGAATGAACTTATCTTTTGCAAGAATGGCAGCCGAGAAGCTCAGTCCGAACATAAACATGACTGCCACGAAATGGAAAAAACGGCATAAAATATAAACGTCTTCAGGTGTCATTATTTTACACTAAATTGATAAGAACCTTTTGTCTTGTGCCCATCAACAGAAACAACGTTCCAATTAACTAAATAATTACCTTCTGCTAAATCACTTTCTAAAGGCAATAATAATTTAGTGTTGTTAACAGGATCTAAACTCAGTTTTCCTACGGTAATTTCTTTACCGTCGCTATTAGTGACTTTAATTTTGCTAAAGGCTAATTCAATACCTTCAGAAAAGTCTAGTGTGATAACTTTAGGCGCTTGCGCTTGTTCAATAGCAGCACCTTCAGCAGGTAACTGTGATTTTAAGTGTGCGTGTGCTAATGCTTGTTGGTATGACATACCAAGGAATAAAACAGCAATAGCCGATAATTTACCCCAAGATGTCTTAAGTGTATTTAATGACATAATAACCTCTTAAATTACAGGTGATTTTTTTATTTATGAAAATATTTTATAGCAAATTTACGTCAAGATCTTCGCTTCTTGATATTAGAAATAAAAGGTTGTGAACTAGCACTCAAAATATATGTTATTTAGACCAGTTTCTGTTTCAAATATCACCCATTTTTACACTTTGAGAAAATATAATACCCATATTGACAGTCTAAACAGTTCAATACATAACCAAATACAACTAAAAGTAAAATAACCACTCTGTATAAATAACATGGGATAGGTATTTTTTAGGGTAAAAAACAGACAATGTAAGTAAGAGAAGAGATAAGAATAGCAACAATAGAAAGGGAGGTAATATAGAAGAATAAAAAACGCCCTGCTATTCATTCACAGCAGAGCGCAATAATTCATTTATTAATTTAAGCTATTTAAAGCTTTATTAATAATTAGACATGTGCAGATGTTGATAATGTGTTCAGATCTTTATCTAACAAGAATAAAGCTTTTCCACTGTCACCAACCATTGCTAATTTATCAAGGATTGATTTGAATAATTTTTCTTCTTCATGCTGCTCTGCAACATACCATTGTAAGAAGTTAAATGTTGAATAATCCTGAGTTGTCATTGCAACATGCGCTAATTTATTAATCTCAGATGTAATATGTTTTTCATGTTCGTAAGTTTTATCGAATAACTCAGATAATGATGAAAACTCAGCAGGTGGAGCTTCAATCGCCCCAAGTAAAGGCATTGCACCTGTATCACTTAAGTAATCAAATAAGCGGTGCATATGTTCCATTTCTTCACGAGAGTGAGCTTTTAAAAATTTAGCAGCCCCATCAAATCCTTTATCGTCGCACCAAGCACTCATTTGCAAATACAGATTTGCCGAATAAAACTCTAGATTTAGCTGTTCATTCAATTTGTTGATCATATCTTGATGTAACATATTTTACGTCCCTTGCGATGAAAATTAACATTATGGATATTATGCACAGTTAAAAATAAAAATATAGCTATTTAAGTGTGCTTTTATTTATTTTTTTCAATTAACCAGCCGTAATAAAAATAAAAACCAATCTCATTTGTAATATGCTTTTAATACTATTAAAAAGCTAAATATTATTTATTATCATTAAGACAAAACATGTATTTAATCATTGCATAAAACAACCTAACACATTGAAATATATAAATATAATATTTAACTTTTGACTTTTAATTTTAGCTTTTATATTTATTAACTTTTTCTTTATAATCCAAGAAATTAAAATTAGCATTAAATAAAAATCACATTCCAATCATTAAAAAATATTCAAAAATAAGCTTTACCCTATATCAATAAATATATACAACGTAATATCTACAATAATCATCATTAGAAAAATAAAATATCCTTCTATTACTTGTTATCATTCCCTATTTTTTTATTATTTCGATTTGATATTGCTACATATTTATTTTTCAGACAGCAGTTTTTTTCACTCTTTTCACGTAAAAAAATACATAACTCTCAAAAAATAAAAATAATTCCAATTTTTGTGCAGTTTTTCATTTTGACTGATAAGATTAGTAGGTAACTCATATTTGTATGCACAAAAAGTTAATATAAAAGCCCTAATCATAATAAAAGGTTAATTAGGAGCCACTATGACAAAAACAGTGTTAGTACCCGTTGATTTTACAGAGCTTGGTTTATTAGACAAGGTTGTGTCTCATCTAAAAGCATTGTCTGTCGCTGACAAATTGAATATTCATTTTTTATCAGTCATTCCAAGTTATGAGTCTTTTGTCGGATTTGCATTCGCAGGCCAAGATAGACTAGCAAGTGACAAACAACGTATTGAAATTGCATTATCCACACTAAAAGAAAATTTATCGCACATTGATATTCCCAATAGTACAACTCAATTTTACGTGTCTATAGGCAATCCTCGCGATAAAATTTTAGAAACCGCAAAAAAAATTCAAGCAGAGCTGATTGTCATTGGTTCTCGTAATCCTGGTATGAAAACTTATCTTCTAGGTTCTACCGCATCTTCAGTGGTTAGTTACGCAGAATCATCTGTATTAGTCGTGCGTTAATCACCCACTTCCTGCTTCCATAAGAAATCTGGTATTCGTCATAAGCCAGATTTCTTATTCTTTTCACCATAAAATCCATTCAAAATGATATTTTATTTTATCCTGTTTATTTTTAAGAGTAATTATTAAAAATATATTCTGAAGCAATAAGATAATTATTAAAAAATGGCTAGAAATACAGTCACTTTAATGCTTTTTATATAAACTCTTATATTAATAATCTCTTAATAAATTTATATTGTTCATGATGTTAAATTATGTAAAGATACTTTTCTATTAAGGCTAAATTTAATCAACAGAGTAAAAGGAATTAAAATGAATAAAGAACTTTCTGAAAAATGGCAAGAGCGTTTTTCATTTTTTGATAAATATGGCTCACCTAAAACGCCAGAATTTAAAGCTGCTTATAAAGAACTCTCCTTTGGTAAACGTATTCTTATTGGAATGAATATCTGGGCATTTTTCTTTGGTTTTATTTACTTTCTTATTTTAGGTTTATGGCGCAAGGCATTAACATTATTTGCTATTAATATTGCCATTTTTACTATTATTGGTTTTTTACCTGTAAACAATGGTGTTATCAATGCTGTGGGTATCGCAGTTAACATTTTATGGGCGATAACAGCCAACTATGCATACTACTTAAAAGAAACCAAAAATGATCAAAGTTGGAACCCGTTCGAAGGTGTTCTGTAATAATAAAGGGGCAACGCCCCTTTATTTTCCCTTATATCTTTTTTTTAATAAAACTATATCCTCTTATCCTTATTTCATAGTAATTTTATCCATTACTCTATTTAAATATTTTCATCTAATTTACTAAAATAGAAAATAATGAAATAACACTAAAAGTTCGTTTTTATCTCAGAAGAGCACCTTGTTAATGCGCTATAATTCATTAACGCTAAATTGGGGAAAACGTATGTCTGAACACTTTCAAGGTAAATTTGAAGCTGAACTAAAATATCACCTTCAAAATCCACAAAATTTTATTAATGAATTAAAAAAATCAGGAGCCACATTATTTACACCTGAGAATAAAGAAACAGATTGGTACATGGAACATGATAATACTGAATTTTCAACTGCAACCATCAGTTTATGCGTAAGAAAAATGCTACCCTCAGGAATAAATCTTCTTATCGTTAAAGGCCCTGATTTATCACAATGTGAAGCCGTTCGCATCGAAGATGCAGAAAAAACAGTCTCTATGTTTACGACACTTGGCTACCATTGTATTCTCAATTATACAAAATCAAGAGAAATCTATTTTCTAGATGAGTTTCATATCACGATTGATAAACTAGATAAATTAGGCTCATTTGCCGAGTTTGCTATCATGACGGACGACCACAGCAAACTATCACGCTACACGGATCAATTAAGACATTTAGCCGCAAAATTTGGTTTTACAGAAAAAGATCTTGAGAAAGATAACTATAAAACACTCATGTTAAACAACCTCAAATCATAAACAATTTTATTCAGTAAACATCTCTATAAAAATAATTAAAAACTTTCTCATCTAAGCATCGATATGCTATCAACAGATATTGATGCTTTGTCATTTCTAATGCTTTTTATCTTACCCACTAACAATAAAAAATGGGGTTTAAATAGAAGATTTATTTGAATCCTATATTTATTACATTTATCCAATAATTTTATTTTCCTTATCTTAAATAAACCTCACTCTTAGTCAAAAAATGTCATTTAGATCTAATTTTAAAGATATTTTTGCAATACCACTTATATTAATACACTGTTTTTACTAGAATTAGTAAAAAAATATATTAACAGGAGGGTTTATGCTTGAAAATTACCTTAATATCTTTATTAAGGCAACTTTTGTTGAGAATATGGCATTAAGTTTCTTTTTAGGAATGTGTACTTTTCTTGCTGTTTCTAAAGAAGTAAAAACCTCATTAAAACTAGGTCTTACTGTTACTGTCTTACTTATTATTGCTACACCTATCAACAACTTAATCTATCATTTTATCCTAAAGAAAGACGCGATAGTTGAAGGTATTGATCTTAGCTTTCTTAGATATATTACTTTTATTGGCGTTTTAGCGGCACTAGTTCAAATTTTAGAAATGTTTTTAGATAAATTTATCCCTTCACTTTATCATTCATTAGGGATCTTTTTGCCTTTATTGACTATTCATTGTGCTATCTTTGGTGCCACCATTTTTATGGTTGAACGTGATTACACCTTTACTGAATCAGTGATATATGGTGCAGGATGTGGCATAGGTTGGTTACTTGCAATTATAGCTCTCTCAGGTTTACGTGAAAAAATGAAATATTCAGACATTCCGAAAGGATTGAGAGGATTAGGGATCACATTTATCACAGTAGGATTAATGTCACTTGGTTTTATGTCATTCTCTGGCATTTCACTTTAATAACTTGTTTTTATCTTTAATATTATGTGAAATTTTCATACATCATTAGGATCATTCCCGATGTGATCTTTATTTATAGGCGGAGGGATTATAGCCCTTCCGCTTATAGCGATTTCGTCTGATTTCTTATTTTTTATCTATTGCAATCTTTTTATTTCTCTCTCATTTATAACGTTAAGTTCTCTTATTTGTTCTATTAAATAAACAAAAAATAATTTAATTTATTGCTGTTTTAATCATTATTAATTTTTTATTTTATAAATAGAAACACTGGCATTATTTAAATCTAATTGTTCAAAAATCAACCAGTTAATCACATAAAGTTAATAATAAATCAACAGGTTAACTATATTCCACGAAGGTGATCTCTTTTATATCATTTTTATTATTTATCTTTAACTTTTAATATTTAAAAAAAATTAATTAAAAATCAAAGTGTTACAAAACAAATAAATACATTTAATAAATTTATTAATCAGAACAATAAATAAGCATAAAGAATATTTATAAAATGCCGATACTATTTTTTAGTATTTGAAAAAATCAAAAGGATATATGGCATTAAATCAAAGAGTGACCTAAAAACATATTTTCATTTGTTTTTTAATTCTTTGTCTATACCAGTTACAGGAAGTAAAAATAAAACTTAAAAATCAATAAATTACACAGTTATATTTTTATGAAAAAGGAAATAACATTACATGTTTAAGAACTTCAAACAACGTTATTTGCCAAACGTCTCTTTTAATATGTCGAGTTTAAAAACAACCACCCTAGTTTGGCTTATTACAGGCTCTTTAATCTTACTTCTTGGGCTAGCTTGTGTTTTATTTCTCTCTTCAGTTAATGATTACAAGAGAAACTTAAACACACTAAATAATATCTACCATGAACAATCACTACTAAGCAATACTTGGGAAAATCTACTACAAACACGTAATACCTTAAATAGGGCTAGTTCTCGCCACTTATTAATCATTAATAAAATGGCTACCGCAAATACTGACATCTCCTCATTATTACAACAAACTAAAGAAAAACTTCAGCACGTTGAAAATGGATGGGAAAGTTTCAAGAATTTTCCTCATAATGTTGAAGATCAAAGTTATATACAACAATTAGAGCAGAAATATACTGAGCTTAATGCCGCGCTCATTGAATTTTTAGCCTTTCTAGAACAAGGCAAAACATACGAGTATTTAAATCAACCAACACAAACCTATCAAGACAATTTTGAGCAAGCCTATACTAACTATCATCAACAGCTAGAAAATTATTACACGGCTTCATTGGGTGAAGGAGAATTACTGTACGATAAAATTATTTATAGCTTAATCGCTATTTCAATATTAATTGTTATTTTTTCTTTCTTAGTTCAAGTTGTACTACGAAAAAACTTTATTTCACCTTTAAACGCTATAATGAAAAATATCGAAGATATTAGTAATGGAGAATTAGCGACCGATGTCACCACAAAAGGTCTATATGAAATAAATATTCTCACTGCCAATATTCAAAAAATGCGAGATCAGATAAAACGGATCGTCAATAACATCAATCACAGCTCAGGTCTTATTAATTCAGAATTAAGTGATATTGCTGTTATGAACAATAATCTTGCTATTCGTGTTGAACAACAGTCAGCAGCTGTACTCGAAACCTCCGCAGGAATACGACAATTAAGCGTTACATCAAAACAACATGCAGAAAATACACAAGCATCATGTGAGCTAGTAACAAAAACAGATACGATGATCCATCAAAGCAATGAAATGCTCGCTAACGTTGTTGAAAATATGCATGAAGTTGTCACGTTCTCTGAACAAATAAACGACATTACCTCTACAATCGATAATATCGCCTTCCAAACAAACCTATTGGCTTTAAATGCTGCCGTAGAAGCGGCAAGAGTCGGTGAACACGGAAAAGGTTTTGCTGTTGTTGCTAAAGAAGTAAGAGAATTATCTATTAGCTGTAATTTGGCATCAAAAGAGATAAAAGTACTTGTCGCTAATTCAAGTAAAAAAATAAATCAGTGTTTTCAGCTAGCCGCTGACGCAAACGATAATATGGTAGATATTTCTAAACATACTGAAAATATTAATGAAATGATCCACGATATTTCTATTTCTACAAATGAACAAAGTAATGGTATTGCCCAAATTGAAGATGCAATAAATCAATTAGATCAAACCACACAAGCTAACTCAACAATGACACGAGAATTAGTCAGTTCATTAGATTCTTTGCAAACACAATCAGATAGACTAAAACAAGAATTAACTGTTTTTCATCAGTAAATGTTAAGTCTACTCACAGCATAAAAGCTATCTTTATCTTAGGATAGCTTTCTTATTATTGATTTAACCCAATATTAAAAATGGCTAAATTCAGGGATCTCTTTTTTACCATGTGACTCTAGAAAATCTAATACCCTTCTTGGAGTTACATTTAATATACGCTCTTGTGGAAAATCTATTTGAGCTAATACTTCTAATACTCGATCAAAATTTCCTAGTGAAGAAGCAATGTGTGAGTCAGAGCCTAGTGCAATTAATCCTCCTGCATCACGCACTGCTTTCGCTATTTCTATGCAATTCTTCTCACTTCCTACTCTAGAATGAATAAATGATGAGTTATTCATTTCTAAAGCAACGTTGTAAGTAGCAGCTGCTTTTGCAACTTCAGCAATATCTATTGGATATTTCGGATTCCCTGGATGCGTAATCATTTGGACACAGCCACTTGCTATTGTTGCAATTAACGCTTTTGTATTATCAACAAGGCCTAATGAACTCATTACTGGATCATGAAAACCAGCAAGTACAATATCTAATTTCTTGCTCATTTTCTCACTACAATCTGTTTCACCTTTAATATTTTTAATATTCGCTTCTATACCATAAAGAATACCAACACCATCAATAATACGAGGGATCACAGGTAAGTTAGAAAAATGCCATTCATGAGGTGCATCATCCATATCTGGGCCATGATCAGTAATTGCAAACAACTGAATTCCCTGCTTTTTAGCTTGCTGGAAATATTCACTAACTGTACTGTAAGCATGTGTACTAGCAATAGTATGAGCATGTAAATCAACGGGATACATAAACAACTCCTTTCTAAAAACACCTTATGAACATCGATAAGATGGCTTTTATTGAATATAAGATCTATCTAGAATTAATTATCAATTCCAGTAAAAATACGTAATAACCAACAAGCAATGTACTATCTACTGCACTTTTTCTCACATTAGCAAGAAATGAAGATAAATTTTAATAAATATGCTTTAATCTTTAACATACTATTTAATATCAAATAGATAAATAGAGTTTCACTTTAGTACTATACACAGGGATTTTGAAAACACATTATATTGTGTAATTTCATGTTAAACCTAGTTTTCAACTTTATAAAAGGCTATTTATGTTCAACTATCCAGCAGTCGCTCATTTTGATAAAGAAAGTGAAACTTACGAAATTACCTACCGTGATTTTGATAATATACACGCTGTTGCTTATACAGAAGATGATATTGAACTAGAAGCCTCTGATATTTTACATGTGGGTCTTGAGGAGTTTATTGCGAGTAAACAGCCTATTCCTGCTCCATCCAAAGCCCAAGATGGTGATTTTATTGTCTACTTACCTCTTATTAGCTGTTTAAAAATTGCATTACATAATGCGATGTTAGAAACAAAGACAAAAAAATCCGATCTTGCAAAAAAGATGAATTTAACGAGTGCGCAAATAGAGCGTTTACTTGAAATTAATCAAACCTCAAAAGTAGATAGTCTAGAGCAAGCACTTTATTTATTAGGCTATGCTATTTCTGTCAGCGTTAATAAAGATATTAACCAACAATAATAAAAAAAATAAAAATGGCTCTAAATTGATTAGAGCCATTCGTACTAGATTATTTCACAACAAGCATACAGGATAATTAAAGCTTTTTACTTGCTAAGAAATTCGCATGGTTTGTATAAATAGCGATGATATCTTCACCACGCCCTACTAACCCAGCAACCTGATTTACCATATCCAGATGATCTTCAGCATAATTATCTTTGATCAGTTTACCTAATCGCATACTTGTACGACCTACCAAGCCATCATTTTCACGCTCAGTAAAGAATGCACTTAATACACGCATTGCGGCATGAGTAGGATCCAGTAAATTGCCTCTTTCACCAGCAATCAAACCTTGGATATAGCTACCAAATGAATAGTAATGAACGCCATTTACGATTTCTTTACCTTCACCACCACGAACAGCTGGCAACCCTTGTGGGTACTTTTTATTAAATTCAGTTACATTTTCAGTTGTTAACGCTTCTAATGCAGCGACAGCATCTTGTGGATTGCCACGATTACCTGAAAATGCAGAAATAATAGTACCAATAGCTTTCATTACTGCATCAGCAATATATTCTGGCACACTATCCTTGCGCATAATACGTCGTACTAAATCTGCAATTTCTGAACCGTGGTTTACACCATTAACAGAAGTAACAGAAGCAATGCTCTTCGCATGTTTTGCAGCAACATAACGGCAAGCTAATGGGCCTTGGCTATGACCGATTAAATTTACTTTTTTGGCTTTCGTTTCTTTGAGAATTTTTTGCACAAATTCCCAAAGTTGTTCACCACGAACTTCGTTAGAGTTAAATGCAGAAAGAGATGCGGTGAAAACTTTATGGCCATCTTTTTCTAAGGCATCGGCGATACCATAAAAATAAGGATAACCGACGATATCATCAAAACCAGATAAACCATGAACTAAAATAATTGGATATGTAGTTGACATATTTTCCACTCCTTGGGTTTAAATTAATCTATTTAATTTGCTAAACATCCTATTAGCAATACTTAAAACAACACTTAGAATACAAAGTTTAAAATACAACTTTGAAGTACAAAAATTATAGTAAGCATCGTATTTTTATACCTTAATTATTCTAAGTGTTTTTAGCTTAATCTTTATTTTACGATCGTAAAGCATTATTTTAATTTTTTATTTATAGTCTTAATTAGCACCCGAGAAAATCAGCATACCTTCAATCATACCTTCTGCTTTTTTCAGTTTTTTTCCAATATATGTATCCGAACATTGATCATATTTTGCAAGCTGAATAAACGTTTTACCAAAAACATAATAATTAATAAGCAACTGATAGTCCTCTTTATTGTGCGCCATCAATCTTTTCATTAAGTCATTAATAATATTAGCATTATGATGAGTACATTTTTTTCTTAACTTTATACGCTCTGGAATAATTTCTTTATTATTCAATATATTAATAGCATTTTGATCATTAGCCACCCATGATCCCCACGCTTCTAAAGTTTTTGAAATATTTTCCATATTAACATCCTTATTTTCCATAAAGTAATAATCGCATCCTGCAATCATTTGATAATAATCCATTAACACTTAATGAATATTGATATTAATATAGTGAACAACGTGTAATTTACAACTCTGGTTTATAAAGATATTGAGTTTTTAACTTAATTTATTGATAGGAATGAAAAATAAAATAGATGCAACTAGCCACTTTAATTAAAAATTAAATTATTTTTAAATTATAAAAATATTTTCTCTTAAAATGGCTATAAATATAAAAGAGTAGCAATTATGGTAATACTTCTTCTGGACGTAAAGTGAGTACTTCATACCCTGTTGCTGTTACCAAAATAGTATGTTCTGATTGAGCAGATAACTTTTTATCTCTTGTTACAACAGTCCAACCATCTTTCTTAGTTTTTATTTTAGCGCCGCCTTGATTTATCATTGGCTCAATCGTAAAAGTCATGCCTTCTTTTAATTCAACGCCCTGTCCTTTTATACCATAATGTAGTACCTGTGGCGCTTCATGCATTTCTCTTCCTATTCCATGCCCACAGTATTCTCTCACTACACTATATCCATGACTTTGTGCAAAGCTTTGAATAGCATGACCAATATCGCCTAATGTCGCACCTGGTTTTACTTCCTTAATACCTTCCCACATTGCTTGATACGTTGTTTTTGCTAATTTACGCGCAATAGGAGATGCCTCTGGCATAATATACATTTTACTAGAGTCAGCAATGAATCCATTTTTTTCTAGTGTGATATCAACATTAACAATATCTTTGCTTTTAAGGCGCTCATCTGCTTTTGGTACACCATGACAAACAACTTCATTGATAGATGTATTTAGCACATACTCATAACCATATTGACCTTTACTTGCTGGTCTTGATTGAAGTTCATTGACAATAAAATCATCAACTTTATCGTTAATCTCTAGTGTAGAAACACCGGGTACAATAAAATCATCAAGCATTGTAAAAACTTTCGCCAATAAACGCCCTGACTCACGCATTAATTCAATTTCATCAGCCGTTTTAATCGTTATTTTATCCACTCTTCTTTCCTCTTATTCTACGTCTTGCTTGATGGCTTCTTTTTCCAGCATTTCATTGATAATCATTGGAAATGTCTTATCTGGGTTTAATTCTGCTTGAATGCCAATTTTTATCCAAAACTCTGCCTGAGCATTAACAGAGCGTGACATCACATTACTTGCTTTTCGCAAGTACTCATGTAATTCATCAGAAATTTTTACAATACCCACGCCAATCCTTATATACAAATCATAATAAAACATATACGTTCTATAATAGAATCAAACT
This sequence comes from Proteus sp. TSJ240517, assembly GCF_047921575.1. Lineage (NCBI taxonomy): Bacteria > Pseudomonadati > Pseudomonadota > Gammaproteobacteria > Enterobacterales > Morganellaceae > Proteus > Proteus sp. TSJ240517. Next base: position 23,190 of record NZ_JBLRMH010000001.1, on the reverse strand, counting down.
CTTCTTCTTTCAATTGCTATTCAATACCGCCATAGGCATAAAATGCCTAAATAAAAAAATAAGGAGAAATAGGAGAAAATAAAAACTCAAAATAATGAGATCATTTTTTTATTTTCATCTACTTTATTACACCAACCCACAAATGAATAATATTTGGTCTCAAATTATCCTAAATTACAGCTGTTTATCTTAAATACGATTATCCTAAGAATTAGCTGAGAGACAAATTAGAAAGTAAACGCTAATTTGATATTAATAAAAATTAGAAACAAATCTCGCATAAATACTAAGGAAAGCAAGAATATGAATCTATTCAAAACAATCGCATCACTTTCGTTATTGAGTAGTATTTTAATACTAACCTCTGGTTGTACAACAATTGAGAGAAACTATCCCACTAGCTTAAGTGTTGCCAATGAGCAAACTGAAAATAGAGCCCTTTCAACAAAATGGGGAGAAAGTTTATCTTCTGTTACTGAAAGTGTTGAAGCGTATCGATTATCACAAACACCTTCACAAACAACATCTATATTTTATCAAAATGGAGCGCCTTCCAATTCTTATTCAAAAATTGTGCGTATTAGTGAAAGTCCAGTACAGATATCAATCTTGACTGAATACAGAAAGATAATGCCATTATATCACACACAGAATAATCAATATTTACTGTATGGAAAACAGAATGAGCGCTATATTATTTTCTTACATAACACTAGCCATAAAATAATATATGAAGCTGTTATTACTGTTGATGGATTAGATGTCATTAGTGGAACAGCAGGCTCTTATCAAAATAGAGGTTATTTATTAAGACCTGGAGATACTTTATTTGTTGAAGGTTTTAGAAAAAATCAGCAACAAGTTGCCGCTTTTCGCTTTGGCGCTCCTGATGAAGGATATGTAAATTATAGTGCTCAAGGTGATAAAAGAAATATGGGGGTAATTGGTGTTGCACTTTTTGAATCAGAAGAAGGCTCACAACAAATGATGAAGAAATGTAGCTATTTACCAAATCCTTTTCCAAATAGTAACTATGCACCAGAGCCTTGTATCCCTTAATCTTTATCCATTAAATTTCTTCTGCTAAAAATAGCGTAAATTATTACGCTATTTTTTTGAGCAACTATGAAATAAAGCGGCTTAAGATTTATATTAGCATTTAATGCTAGTGCACTTTTTCTAGCTCTATTTCAATCGTGTTAAATTCTAATAAGAAGCCATGATCTGCAAATCAGGTTTTTCTCCTCGCATAATAGCCCGCTGTTGTTCATGAACAGCCTCATTAATTGATTTTTGCTCTCCTGGTGTTCGAGCATTTTTACCACAAACTAATGTAGAACATACTGGACTGCCTATTCTATGGCTCCCTGAATTACCCGTACTAAAAGTAACGTTATCAGTAGTACAACCCAATAATAGAAAAGATAATAAGGTGATTGCTATGCGCATAATTTATCCATATAAAATTAAATTTTAAATTGATATTAAAATATTAATAGGCATCAAAAGTATAATGTGGCTTTTGTTTCCATTTGAATTCAACAGTTTGTTTTTTTTCATTCCAAATAGGCTCAGCAACTGGCATAGTAAAACTTATTTTTTGAATAGGCTTTAATGTTGAATTATTATTTAAATACTGATCGTTAATTGATGGTTTTTTCTCATTTAAACCAACTTTAAAAACTTGTCCAAGTCTTTGTTTTTCTTCTTGAACTTCCATTTCAAAACGAGATTGCTTTCCTAACATAAAAACCAAGTTATTATTAACTGCGTGACTATCAGGAATGGAATTATCGGTGTATGTTTCAATTAATTTAGTCTGAGTTACTTTATTATTGGTACATCCAGAACTTACAAATACAGAAAGTAATAACAATAAAAAATAATGCATAAATTGAATATCAATAAGAAATAGGAGTAAATAATTATTCCATAAAATCGATTCATCAACAAAATAAATTTTCCCATTTATATAAAAATAAAGAAACCTGCTCATAAATCGACGATAGAAAATTATTTAAGCTATAACTTGATAAAAAATACAGAGCAAACAAATAACTTAACTAAAATAATAAGAATAAACAAAAATACATCCAACAGAAATGCATGGTAACTAACTATATTAAATTATTATCATATAGAAATAAGAAAGGACACCAATAAGGTGCCCTCAAAATTTAATAATTGATATTTAATTATGTTTTTTATAATGTGATTTAACAAAAGAATCTAAATACACTTCTGTTTTATGATGAGTAAATTCTATTTTTTTATCATTTGGAATAAATAACGGTATGCCCTCACCCAATAAAATTGGTATTCTAGTTATTATAAGTTCATCAACAAAACCTTCATTAATAAATCCTTGAACTGTTTTTCCACCGTCAACATACACTCTATTATATCCATCATCTTTAAGTCTTTTTATTATTTCATTAACATTTCCTGATAAGATATTTACATTACTAGGTAATGAGCTTGGTAATTCTTTAATGGTATTACTTAATACAAAAACAGGCTGAACATAGGGCCACTCAATATCAAAACCCATTATTGTTTCAAACGTTGTTCTTCCCATAATAATTACATCTATTTCACTAAGAAAGTCAGAAAAACCAAAGTCTAAATTTTTAGGGTTTTCAATACTGGTAAGCCAATCAATATTACCTTGCTTATCAGCAATATAACCATCTAAACTTGTTGCAATATAAACCACTATGTTCATTTTCAATACTCATTCTTAGAGAAGGCATTTGATATTAACATTAAATAAATAAAATTGAAAACAAACATAGAAGTAATGAAAATAAATTATTTTTTAATTTTAAATTAGATTTAATAAGAAGATATTGCGATATAAAAAATATTTTTATCTTTTAGTCATAAAAAAAGCCTTATAACTTTAATTATTATAAGGCTTATCGAAATAAAATAAAATTTATTGACCTGCTGACATTTTTTTCATTTGCTCTAAAGAATCTAAAGCTTGCTTACAAGTACTTTCCTGTACATCTTTAGGTAATGCTGCAAATTGTTCTTTAGCTTGAGTATATTGCGCTTTCATCGCTTCTGCTTGAGCTTTAGTTGCATCATTTTTTGCCATTAATTCGACATAAGAGTCAGTTTCTTTAAAATAGTCTTCACATGTTTTAGATAAATCAGCAGAAACAGCGATAGAAGAAATTGATAATAAACCCAAAGCTAAAATAAAATTTTTCATAAATATCCTTTAAGTATTGTTAACAGTTAGAGAGTTACTTCCATTATCTTTTAAGTCAGTATTATCTCAAAGAATAATAAAATGGGGATAAGTATTATCTTAATTAAAAAATAAAGCCTAATCTAATAATGATTATTATAATAAGTGGAATCAAAATATGATAATTAAATTTAGTTTATTATTTTCCGTATCAGCTAACACATGGATGGTCTTGCATTTCTTATCCAAGTTTGTGACGAGAAGTTTATTAGTGATGACTTGAGTGATGAAGGATATGCATTTACACAATATTATTATGAATCAGAAAATAATAGCTATTTTGAAGATTTCGAGCGTGTTTTAGCCCAAGGGTTATATTCTTCATATTATGTTGAAAATACATGGGATAATTATGAAAAAATTGCATCTTTAATTACAGATGCATATACAAAGAGGAAAAAGAAGTAAATAGTTAAATTAATCCTTTTCTAAACATCATTTTATACTCTTCATTATTGGAAATAAGTTATTTAAACAATAATTAACTTATTGCTCATTAAATTAACATTCTTAGATTCTAAAAATTATCTTATCTAGTTTATTAATTTTGACGTGATCTATATAAAAGAATCATACGTTATTCTTATATATAGTTGCTCCGTACTTAATAGGTTCTATTAGTCAGGGGGCTTCCCCCATCAACGGAGGCATTTGATGTCTATAAAATGGGTTTTAATCCTATCTGGATTTATTATTGGTACTCTTGCGTTACTTCTTGGTATTAACGGAAATCCACCTAATATGGGGGTTTGTGTAGCGTGCTTTATTCGTGATAGCGCAGGAAGCATGGGCTTGCATCACACCGAAACGGTACAATATCTTCGCCCAGAAATATTTGGTTTTATTCTTGGTTCTTTTATTGCCGCACTTATCTTCAAAGAATTTCAATCAAAGGCAGGCTCTGCACCTATTATTCGTTTTACACTGGGTCTTCTAATGATGGTAGGTTGCTTAGTTTTTTTAGGTTGTCCATTAAGAATGGTACTTCGTATCGGCGCTGGTGATTTAAATGCTGTTATAGGATTAGTTGGATTAATAATAGGAATTGGCATAGGTAGTTTATTTGTCAAAAAAGGATTTTCTCTACCAAGAAATTATAACCAATCTCCTATAGAAGGTTTTATTTTACCTATTATATGTATATTCCTATTTGCACTATTCTTATGGAATAGTGATATATTTAATGCCAGTGTGAAAGGCCCTGGAGCAAGTCATGCGCCAGTGTGGATGTCTATCATCGCAGGGCTTATTATTGGTTTTATTATTCAACGCACAAGATTCTGCTTTATTGGAATGGCCAAACATGTATTTTTATCGCGCAATTACAATATGGCGTTTGGTGTAATCGCATTAACACTCGTTGTTTTTTTGGGTAATCTCTATTTAGGCAAGTTTAATCTTGGTTTTGAAAATCAACCAATAGCCCACAGCGATGGTCTATGGAATTTGCTCTCTATGGCGCTTGTAGGCTTATGTGGTGTACTCATTACAGGTTGCCCATTACGACAACTAGCTAATGCGGGTCAAGGTAACTCAGATGCAGCTGTAAGCGTCATGGGTATGTTAGTGGGGGCAGCATTTGCTCATAACTTCACTTATGCCTCAAGCCCTGCTGGAGTTACCGATAATGGTAAGCTAGTTGTTATTATTGGTTTATTGTTTGCTGTCATTGTTGCTGCTATTTATACCTATGTCGCAAATAAAGCAAAAGATAATGGAATTAGTAAAAATGGCGCATAACTATTTATTCCTTTTTCATGAGCAATACGCTGTAAAAAAACTTCAGCAACAACTCCAACAAGATAATTTTTCCGCAAAAATTATTGATGCTCCACGAAAAATATCGTCAGAATGTGAGTTAGCCATATCCATTTATTTTTCTGGCGATGAAATTTATAAACAGTATATTAATGATAACGTTAGAGCTGTTTATAAAATAGATTCAAACCATTTTGATGTACTTTGGAAAGATGAGTTTTAGCATAGTACATAACTAAGTTATTATATTTAGAACCTAGACAGTTAAAAGGCTACAATAGTAGCCTTTTCTTTATATATATAACTATATGGTTTATATAATTTTTTAATTAAAAATAAATTATCTTTCTAAAAACGAAAAACCATCCCTTTTTAGTTGGATGGTTTCTGCATCTTTATGTATTTATAGAGTAATTATTTTTTATTACTCACGCTTCTTCCGGTGGGTTTTTGAGGATCTGATGAATTTCCTCTTTCAGTTTTAGTTTTTGTTTTTTGAGCTCAACAACCTCTTCACCATATCCTCTTCTATCTTTATGTTCTAATCTAACAATTTTATGGTCAAGTTCGTTATGTTGTTCAAAAAGAGCACGAAAATGGGGGTCAGTCTGACGAAGTTTTGAAATTAAATCACGATATTCTGGAAACATAAATAGCTACCTTCCTTATTAATAGTGAATTAAATACTCTTATAATATTTACTCAAACTGATTAATCTGTCATTGTCTTTATGTTAAAAATAAGACCAACATCAATTAATATTTCTAATTCTTAAAATAGCTCAATATTTTTATATTATATACTCTCTGCATAGTTATAAAATTCAATACGTAAGAGCATATAAAAGTGTAAATCTACTTAATCTAAAAATTATAAATACTTATTAATTTATCTCTTCAAACCAAACATCTTCATATCCATCTCTATCAATAATAAAATTATATCCTTCTGGTAGATAAAGATAATTTATTACTTCAGGTAGCAGTTCTTTCAAATGTTCTGTATGCAATGGTTGATAAAAGTCGTCCTTTGCACAATATTCCTCACAATAGAAAAACCAACTTATAGTACCACCTTCTAAGTGTTTTATGCGTGTACCGTAAATAGGATTACCATTTAGGTTATCCAAAGCAATCGCTACCATGTCTTCTGGCTTTTGAGGTAAAACACCATATCTTTCACACATTATGTTCTGTTGTTCTGAAATTAATAACCTATTGTTTTTATTCATATTATATCTTTAATTTTACAAAAAACACTCGAGAAAAGAGTTTATAAGTTTTTGATTATAATTAACTTATCGTTATCTACCAAGTATTGATAAAAGAGCACATCGCTCCCTCTATTCACATAGCCAAAAGTATAAAAATGAGTAGATCTACGAAACTCCACACAATTAAATAGAATGAAAAAACATCAATTTGCTTTAAAACTAGACGACGTAAAGCATAACAGCACTTTTTACTTAAAAAAAAGCATTTATTGTTAATTTATAAAATGAAAATTCACTACATTTATATCGGTCTCTAATAGTTTTTTATACCCATCTATTCGAGTCACTAAGCCCAATGCCGCCACATTGGGCTTTTTTATTGGCAATGGTTGTTGATATCATTTTCTCATTACAATTAGCTTTACATCTCTTTAACTTTACTCAAATATTTTTTTAGTTTTATTAATATCCATACCTATATCTTAAAATTAATGGGCATAAACTATAATCCATTATTACTGTTACGACTCAATTTTATTGTATAAGTAATAAAATAAGGATGCCGACTCAATTCCATTTTTGCCGGCATTTGTAACTATTTATTAGATGAAATATCTTGCTCTTGTAATTTAGAAAGTGCTAATTCTTTCATCCAATCTGCAAGTAGTGGTGCTGTTTTTATTGAATCCAATAATGCACGCTCTTTTTTTGTTAAACGAATAACAATAACTTCTGTTTTCATTGTAGACATAATAATTCCCCATTTGTAAAAGAGAAAATATTGGCACAAAACAGTAACAGAACGGTCTGACTTACACTGTTTTACAAAATCATCATTTAAAGATGATTAGCAGTACATTATCGATAGGATATTTACGATATAGTTCGTTGTTTAAGTTTAGAAAAAACATTAATATATTTATGATAAATTAGTCTTTCTGATGATGGACAGTCACCGCAAGAAATTCAAAAAAGAGAATTTAATAAATTTGCAGATAAAACCGTTGATAAAGTATCTACAATGATTGGTTGTTTTGAACGATCGGAGAAAAAAAGTAAAAGCCCTAACTCTGATAAGCCTCTGCCTTATGAGAAATTAGACAATGAGTTTCTTAAGCTTACTGTATCATTCTTTCAAATTATTCAAGAAATCAAATATTCTGGCGATACAAGTCAATACGCAAAAAATAGAATTACCAGCTCATTATTTGGGATAACGCGTTGGTTAGATAATAAATACCCATTATGGAATAATGAAAGAGCTGAAGTAGAAAGAAACGGCAAAGAAATTGAGAAAAGAGTTAAAAAAAAATTTAAAGCAAAAAGATTTTATAAAACAAAATTTGCTATCCTAGCAATTGCCACTTTTTTTGCTCCCTTTATTTTTTGCTGGTTTTCTCTACAAAAAAAATATCCTAAATGGTTTAAAGTTATCAGTTTCTTATGGGCTCTATTTTTTGCTATTTTAGTATACAGAAACCCCAAAGTATAATAGCTAGGCTATTATGATATTCTCTTATTTAGCTTATGGTGCTTTTTTAAATAAAAAACACCATAAGCTAAATAACCCATCTAAGATATATTATTCTATATAGCAAATAATTATATTTTTCTTTAATAGAATTCACCTTAAGAAAGATTATATTCTAAATAAATTTTTTTACGGTTATTTAAATTGATAAAAAAAACAAATAACATAATCATTAAGCATAAATTAATTATTTTTCACACAATAAAAAATAAAAAGGTCATTTTTTATGCTATTGAATAAACATTTTAGTAAGAATATTATTACTATAAGTGTATTATCTTTCTTAGCCAGTTCTGTTTATGCAAAAGAAAATAAAGGTGTTATTCTCTCCAATAATGAAATTACTTCTAATTCTACTTACAGTGATACAACAAATCTTTATATAGATAAAAGCCACGAAATACAAAATATTACTCTTTCAAACGAGGCAATATTAAGAATGAATGGTGATAGTCTCGCGATAGGTACTATCGTTAAAGACAATGCTACTATTAGCATGTATGCTCATGATGCAAAAAAAATAGGTATTCCTACTATTAAAGATACTATAGTAACAGGCACAAGTAATATTGATATGAGCGCAGGTTCATCATCTATAGGCAAATTATTTATAGATAAAAATGCTGAATTATATATTGATAACATTGATGCTGAATCTACTGATGTATCTAAAAATGATCCTGTCCCTTCAACTAAAATCTTTATAGAAAACTTAACACTAGCAGGTAAAACATATATTTTACCCTCATGGAACGAAGATTATGGTGATGATGGCGATGCTCCTAGACCAGAAAAACCAGGCCCAGAATTAATTACTCATATTAACAATCTAGAGATGCAATCTGGTAGCCAACTTGAAATGGAACATTATATTTCTGGCATGCAATTTAATCGGCTTGAATTGAAAACGCTCACCGGTGAAGGTACTTTTATTTTAAGTAGCAGGTTAGCCAATGGTTTAAGCGATAATATTTATATTTCAGATCATGCTACTGGGCATTTTGGATTAAAAATAAATGATAGCGGAGAAGAAATTTCTGATCCTAAAAATACTCAATTAGTTTATGTAAATAGAGGTGATGCTAATTTTAATTTATTAAATAAAGAGGGTCATGTTGAAGTTGGTGTTTGGAAATATAAACTAAATAGCAAAACTAATGATGGTCATACAGAGTGGTATCTTGTAGGTGGAAAATCAGGCGAGCCGGATACTTCTAAACAGCCTGATACCTCCAAACAGCCTGATACATCCAAACAACCTGATACATCTAAACAGCCTAATGTTACTCAACCTATATTAAGCAATAGTGCTCAAGCCGTTATTAATATGGCCTCAGCACCACAGCATATATTGAGTATTGAGACGAGTACTTTACGCCAAAGAATGGGCTTCTTGCGTGAAAATAATAATGATCTCGGAGTGTGGGTTCGCTATTTAAATGATAATTCTCATTTAAATGATAAAGGTTATAGTCAATTCAATTCAAACTTAAATGGAATGCAAGTTGGTATAGATAAGAAGATAGCCATAAATAATAACCAATTACTATTTGGTTTAATAACTTCTTACACTAAGAGTAAGATCAAATCTGACAATATTAATAATGGTGATATAAATAGCTATAGTGGTGGTATTTATTTAACTTGGATTAATCATTCTGGTTTTTATGTAGACTCTTTATTTAAGATGAATCATCTTCATAATGAAATCAATACTAATATGAATGAAGGTAGAAGAGTTAAAGGAAATTACAATCAAAATGCGGTTACAACGTCAACAGAAATAGGCTATCCTATTGCGTTCTCAAACGCATTAACACTGACACCATACAGCCAGATCTTTTATTCTCATATTGGTAAGTCGCATTATTTATTAGATAATGGTATGAAAGCAAACATCCACAATGCGGATAGCTTAAAAGGTGAATTAGGAACCACATTAGAAAGTAATTTACTGATTGCAAACCACAATGTTAAGCCTTACATAAAAGCAGCAATATCTCGTGAATTCATTAAAAATAACGAAATAGAAATTAATAACGTATCATTTGATAGTCGTTATTCTGGGAATACTGGTAAGTACGGCGTTGGTTTAACAACTAATATAGGTAATGATGCTCTTTTCTATACTGAAATAAACTATCAAAATGGTAATAAAATAGAAACTCCGATATATGTAACAGCAGGATTTAGAATGAGTTTTTAACTATTTTATTTTTCATTTTATAAAATTAACACATAAAAAACCTCATAACTTATGAGGTTTTCTATTTCAGTTTCATATTAGTATGTTTTTGCTGATATCAGTTCAAAACCTATTGCATTTGTTTTCTTAAAAACTTCTGCATTTCCCGTTTCATAAATATTACCGTGAACAATTTTAGCACAAATCTTTACTTCACCTTCACTTTCATCATTTATTTTTATACCAGAACATGATCTTCTTCCTTCTACGTATGAGTAACTAGACTTATAGCTACTTATTTCTCCGCTAGTAAAATAAACAATATTAGAAAGTATGAAATATACAATAATAAATATAATCATAATTAATGCTAAAGGAAAAATTAATAAATTTTTTATTTCCTTATTAAAAGTTGGTTTTTTATATATAAAGAAAAAGCATACTAACGAGGCAATAAAAGAGAACCCTAATGCTATTTTAATCGATACATTTGAAACTATAACATACTCTTTAATTTCAATTTTCCAATAGAAAAATACAGCTATAATAAATAAAATTGAAAATACATAACTAAATAACTGAGAATATGAGTATTTTTTCATACCACCCCTAACCTATTTATTGTAAGAAAATAATTATATTTTCATATAGTGAATTATATCCATATGGTGATCGCAAGGATAAATTCGTGTTGTTGTATTCTTCTTTCTGTATAATGGTTTTTTTATCATATTTCATTAATCATATATAATAATTTTAAATTGCTATTTGATTATTTTATAATCCATTATAATTTTCTTCTTCCTCCTTAAAAATTGTTATTTGTATCAAATTTCAAATTTATCAACTAAATATACAAAAAAAGGTCACCAAAGTGACCTCTAGTAAGAGCGCTAAATGATTTTCAATAAAAATAGTGGTAATTAACTAGCTTTGCAACCACTCAACACTGGTTTATCTTTTCCTTCGACTAAATCGGCATTATCACCTTTAGTATAAAGCTTATAAGTATAATTTTTATTCATCGCCTCATAGTTTGCACCAGAAGCCATTTTCATGATTTTCATTGGGATCATTTCATCCATTTGATTAATGATCGCATAGCTATCTTTTGCTGTATTTACATAGATAACTTCCATCACTTTATTATTTTCGCACACATAAGAAATTTTGGTTATCTCATCAGTATTATCTGCCATAACAAAACTAGAAGACAAAATACCTACTGCAAGAAAAACACTTTTAAATAAAAATTTCATATAGTCTCCTAAATATCATTAAGTTAGCGTTTATAGAGTATTCTTTTACTCTTCACTAATTTAAAAAAATCTATCTGAAACTCTAATGGGATTTATCCAATTTATAAAATTTACTATTAATCAATTAGTTATCTTTTGTTGGCCCCATACAACGACTATTATGACAACTAGCGAACCCTGCTATCGCTTTATTTGAATATACTCGAGTAAATTTGGGATGAGTCCAAACATTAGGTTGAACATATAACCTAAAGCTTTTACCTGTTGTGTAGTAATAATGTGCTTGCTGAAAAAAGTGATCATAAGAAGAGGCCCAACCTGACTTGTTAGATACTGCACAGGCGATAAATTCACCGCCATGATTCATGGCCTTAACACAAAAATACCGACCATCTTCAATTTTTCCCGAATTAAAATCCGTTAACGTAACATTAGAATAATATTCAATATTATGACTTAATGTATCTGTGGCAAATGCCGCTGGTGTTAATAATAAAAAGGTAAAAAATAGGCTACGCATTAACATACCATTCCTTAAGAAAATAAAGATAAAAGGTCTCTAATCCAGAATAATATTTCTTATTATTTTTTATTCTTCGCGGTGAACAAAGCGACAGTACCTTGTACATGAATAGAGATGTCATGAAATAAAGAAGAAAGCATTTCTTCCAAAGAGTCCACCGAATCAGAATAATTGCAAAAAATACCTTTTTTGTTGTAAATAGACATTAATTTTTTACCAAAAAAATTATGTTTGACTCCCTGCCCTAAAATCGTTGTGCCATATAAAACCCCTTTTTCTGTCAGTAAATAACTTATATTTTCTATCGCTTTTTTCTTATCATCCATCGTTCCTGGTAAACAATGTAGTAAATAAAACAATGAGATAGAATTATAAGATGCATTTAATTTATTAGAAAAAGGCTGAAAAACATCATGCTGAAGGCAATTTATTAATTTATCATCAGGTATATACTTTTTAGTATGTTCCAGACTGTGCAAATTAAGATCAGTCAATGAGATTTCTTTTATATAATTTAATGATTTTTTTAAATAAAAGCCCGTTCCAACACCAATATCCATATGGCGCTCACCGAGATGATTTTTAAAATGTGGAATTAGATATTTATTCGTATCACAGTGCCATGCATAGCTATTAGAAATATTAAGCACCCACCAATCATATAGCTTCAATGACACTGGTGTATATACTTTGACTCCATCATGTGTACTTAATGTCATACAATACCCTATCATAAAATGACTATTTTATTTTTTATTTATTGTATGAATAGTTGAAAATACCGAATAATAAATCAGGAAATATTTTTAAAACATTATCTACTCACTAAGTCACTTACTTTATTTCTCTTAATTATAAAAATTTTTTTCATTACTAGAGACTATCAATAATAACAATGAGATATGATTTATTATCCTATTTTTTCAAGTAAATCTCAGTAACAACTAGCAACCATAACTTACCTTTATAATCTAAATATGATTAAGTAATAATACTATTAACTAACTTATTCTGGTGATAGTTATGTCTTGCAAGCACAAAATTCCTCTTGGAATAAATGTGTTAGATGCTACTCAAACGCGAATTGAATGGTTATTTGATACTTTTGAACAAATCTCTCTCTCCTTTTCTGGAGGTAAAGATTCTACTGTTCTTTTTCATCTTGTTGCTGCTGAAGCAAGAAAACGACATCGAAAATTCAATGTCATGTTTCTTGACTGGGAAGTGCAATACTCCGCAACCATTAGCCATGTTGCAAAAATGAAATCTTTGTATGAAGACTGTACGGAGCGATTTTACTGGATTGCATTACCTATAACGACGGAAAGCGGGATCTCACAATATGAACCAACTTGGACGGCTTGGGAACCAGAAAAAAAATGGGTAAGGCAACCTCCAGAATACGCAATCACTGATCCAGACTTTTTCCCTTTTTATCATCTGAATATGATTTTTGAAGACTTCACACCTGCATTTAATCAGTGGATCACAGGAAATCATCGTAGTTCAGTTATTTTATTAGGGATCAGGACGGATGAATCATTAAATCGCTTTATTGCTATCAATAACAACCAAAAACTACGTTATGCCGACGATATCCCATGGACAACGGCATCACCCGAAGGTTTTTATTATATGGCCTATCCTATTTATGACTGGCATGTAAAAGATATTTGGACATACATTTCACGTTTTAACCTACCCTATAATTCTATTTATAGTCTAATGCACCAAGCTGGGGTTAGTTTAAGTCAAATGCGCATTTGTGAGCCATTTGGCCCTGAACAACGCAAAGGGCTATGGTTATATCATGTTTTAGAACCTGAGACGTGGAGTCTAGCCTGTGAACGAGTGAGTGGTGCTGATGCGGGTATGTTATACACCCAGCCTCGTAATAAATCAGGTTTTTTTGGACAACGTAAAATCAGCAAACCCGCCCATCATACATGGAAATCTTACGCCCACTTTTTACTAGCGAGCGTACCAGAACAAACAGCCGAACATTACCGAAATAAAATCGCAGTTTATCTTCATTGGTATACTGAGCGAGATTATCCAAATGGAATACCAGATGAACAAGAGGGTGATACTAGCAGTAAACAAATTCCGTCTTGGCGACGGATCTGTAAAACTATTTTACGTAATGATTTTTGGTGTAGAACATTAGCATTTAGTCCTACCAAATCACACTGTTATGACCGATATTGCAAGCGGATACAGGAAAAACGTAAAAATTGGCAGTTGATTTAATAAGAGGTGAATATGACTATTGAAACAGTGTTTTCTTCGCTAAAAGATTATCTGCTAAAACTAAATGATGAGCAAAAAATCGAAGCTATCAACAAAATCAAATTATTTCTTCATCAAATTAGTCCGTTCAAAAATGAACCCATAGATTGTGTTCTTTGGATAAAACAAAATCAAGTCGTAGCAAATGACTACAACCCTAATGTTATGTCTCCTACAGAAAAGAGATTACTCAAAACCTCATTGATAAAAGACGGTTATACTCAACCCGTTGTAGTATTATCTGCACAACAAAATAAAACTAAACAATTGCAGTGGCAAATCGTTGATGGCTATCATCGTTATTTATTAAGTAAAGAAACCGCCTTAAAAAAACGAATTAATAATTATTTACCAGTCACCATCCTTGATGTTAAAAACAACACAATATCAGATCAAATAGCAACCACTATTCGTCATAATCGAGCAAGAGGACAACATCAAGTCGCAGCTATGTCAGATATAGTTAGAGATCTATCCAGATTGGGATGGAGCGATAAACAAATTGGTGATGAACTAGGTATGTCACAAGATGAAGTATTACGCTTAAAACAAATCTGTGGGTTAGCAGAATTATTTTCAAAACACAATTTCTCAGAAGCTTGGACAGTAAAATAAGGCGAACAAGTCACCCTAAATACGTTAACCACAACGTTTAAAAAAGCGAGAGATAAATGTGGGTTAACTTGGGGGAAAAAGCACTGCCCCTACTTTCCATGAACAACGATCTTTATCCGAGCGACTTTATCGTGAGCAAGGAATTAATACACAAAAATTATTGAGGCATAAAACACAAAATATGACCGCTAAATATCACGATAATAGAGGCAAAGTGTGGTAATTATTGCTGTTTAATTGAAGAGTTTTGGGGATATTTTGGGGAAGAATTTTATAGTACAAAAAATAAACGGGAACTAATAAGCTCCCGTTAACTATTTATCAAATCAACAATTACATATGTTTGATAATCGCGTCACCAAACTCGCTATATTTCAGCAGTTTAGCGCCTTCTAGCTGACGTTCGAAACCATAAGTGACGGTCTTAGCAGCAATCGCGCCTTCCATACCTTTAATGATTAAGTCAGCCGCTTCTGTCCAACCCATATGGCGTAGCATTATACCCATAATAATTAAGTAACTTATTAAATAAATTATAATTATTGAGGAGATAATTTATTTTTTATGTGATCTTGATTTGTATGTAACTGGTTGATTTTTAGTTTTGATTGGGGTGGTTTTGGGGAAGATATTTTAAATGTTCGAGTGATTATCAGGCTTGATATCAAGTATTAAAACCTATTATTTATATTAAATAATAGAAAATAATGCTTTAGTTATAATAATTCATATTAGAAACAAATTAGGAAAATTTATTTAAATTAAAAATTCTTCACTATACTAATGTAGTGAATATTTTAAAAACAAAAAAATTTATTATGTAATAGCTCAAAACTGATTGTCAGCTTTGAGCGATCTGTAAACATAGCTAACAGCATTCTGTGTGAGTCAACGGAGAGCAGGTCACCAGCTCAGGTGAGCGTAACAACCGTTTATAGTATTGTAGGCTGAATTCTGGGTTGAAGGGTAAAAATCGAGCTGACTTAAATTAGTTTATAAATATTAATCAGTTACGTTTACTCTCACGAATTTAAAATTAATGCATATCCATGTGTTATTTTGTTATCCTCGAAGCTAAAAGCTTAAACGTACTACCATCCCCTTCTGCAATACAAATTATCAGTAATATAAAAAGTATCAATTCATCAACATCTTCCTGTGTAACTACAATAGATTCACGACCATGCGCAATTATGTTTCTATTAGATTCAAAATTTTTATATCCAGAAATTATTGAAGTGTAAATTTCATTTTTATTTACATCACCTACCGCATTTTTTATCATATGGGACATGATATCTTTAAGTCTATCTTTGGTATCATTAGTATTCATTTTTTCATTGATATAACTTTCTAATGATGAAAAGGCTAAGAAATATGAAATCTTAAAGTTTTTAATTGACATTAAATTATAAGCTTCTGCCATTAAATCTCGATAAAATGAATTGCCATATTCTGAATGACTTTTTGTACCCATAACTTTACATTCAACATATATATTCCAATCAAGCGGTTGGATATGCGAATAATCCCCACTAAACGAACCAGAAAAAAGAATTTTTTTAGTAGAATTGCTAATCCCGACAACTTTTGTTGTTCTTAATTCAAAGTCACAAAACTTTAGACCTATAGAATAAGTATCCAAACAATCATTATCGATCTCATAAATTTCATTTATAAGTCCTTCTAGATCATCAGAAAATACATGGGCATCATGTTGTTTTCTCATTTTGCAAATATTGTCACTATGTATGATAAAATTATTAATAATTTCCACTGATATTACATTGCTAAATTCATAAGGCATTTCGACTTCATTTTCAAAAAAATAAGTCATAATTCGCGCACTATCATATCCCGATAAATCATAGTCAGGATAATTATCCAATACAAAAACTAAATTTTTCTCATGAATTATATTCAAATGCTTGAGCAGCTTAAGTTGAATGTTGTTAATTGCTTTAAATTCTTTAAACTTCATAAAATGATTTATTCCTTTGGGAGCTGTTGTTATATAGGTTCAAAATTATAATTGATTAGAAGTTTAGAATAAGCAATTTCTACCTTCTTTTATGGGATAAATACTCAATTTAACCCTCATGACTTTAAATCATTAGCTTACCACTTAAGCATAATGAGTGAATTTCAAGTGAAGAACCATGGAGACCTGTGAAAGCCAATCAAATAATACTGGCACAGAACAGACAAAATTCTTCGCTGTCAGGTCTGCTATGAGCGAAGAGCAGACGCTCGCATCTGTCCCAACACACTGGGGGGCTTCACGAACACCTAGGTGTACTCGTCAACTGGGAAAAGGTCAGATTAGCTACGTAAGTTTCAGCGTAAAAATTGGGCACTATAAAAGTGCTCAAACTGTAGAAAAATACATGATGCTATGTATCTGAGCCAAACATAGAACGCCGCCTTGTTATTTTATAATAAGTGGAATTTTCATCATCCACCTCAAAATCAGAGAAAAAGTGGTTATCTCTTAATGCTGTTAATAAACTTTGATTAGTTGAATCAACTTCAATTTTAGGTTTGCCTCGCCCCAATATTTTACTGAACTCAGATAAACCAAGCAGATCAAGATACTCTTTGCAAGTCGTCTTACTCAAACCCTTACCCAGCAACAAAGCGATTAGCAGTGCTATTTTATTCTGCATATTCAGTCCCTCTGCGACAAACAGGTTTTTTAGTAACGGTTCAGAAACATCATTAGGGCTTGCTATCAATGCTGATATATCCTGTATTGCTCGACTCAAGATGAGTGACTGAGTAGAAGTTCCCCAAGTTTTATAAGATGACGTCAAGATTAGAAGTTCATCTGGTTTAAAATTATTTTCTAAAATATAGTCATTAACGACCTGAGAGTAATTCTTACCATGAATAGCCAACGGTGTTTTAACAAACTCGAGTAGCTTAACTTTCAAATCATCATCAACTTGCCAAGAAAATATTGATATAGCCTCATCCAAAATAAAGTTATCAATCGTTATTAATTCAACGTATGCCCTGATATTCTTATCAATATAATAGGAAAGTTGCTCCGAATAGTTATCTCGTATGAAATTAAGTGGGGCAATACTCATGCGAATAATATTTTTATCCACTAATATTTTGAACTTATCACCCGAGATATTACTAACGCTAAAGGAGGTTTTATAAATAAGACTTAGTGAACAAATTAATTTTTCATATTTATCATTTGATAAATCATTACAGATAACAATCGAATTAAATAATTTACCTTTAAGGTCATCATCAATGTTGACATTATTAAAATTCAACTCTACATCAGCTCTATTGATAAATTCGATAAGTGAGTTATCCAGTCCATCAACATGTTCAAAATAAGAGACAATATTTTCCTCAGAGCAAACTGCTCTATCTTTATCCAACAAAGATGACCATAAGGATTCGCTCTCAACCTCACTCAGCGAGGTCACGAAAGTTTGCAAAGAGTTTATATAATGGCCTTTTTGTTCATCAGATATTTCCTCATTATTAAGAACGGATAAAACAATAACTTCATCATCCGCGATTGTACCATCACAACTAGATAAAACCATATCCAAATAGTCACTAATATGGTTATTAACATAACTAGCCAAGGGAGAATCAGGCTGTGACATCACTAGTGTATAGTTCTTATGGCGAATATCATCTTCACTGTTAAGCGTGTAAACCTTACTCAGAATTAAGGTCAGGTTGGCAAAATTAATATCATAAAGTGAATGCTGATAAACCGCATCAAAGAGTACTTTATTTGCGTTTTCAAAATTAATACTGACAAAAGAGACGTTAAGCAAATTAAAACCACTAATTAACTTGTCAACCTTCGGCTCTGATATTGCTAAATAATCCGCCGAATTCGAGAGGTAATCAGTCAAACAATTATCAATGTTAATGGCCTCAATGTCGTTACTGGCAGAATAATAAAATGTGCCTATAGAGTAGCATCTAACCCAATCAGCAGAAAATTCACTCTCTGTCAGCGCATAAGAAAAGAACTCAGGCCACTGTGTATTTAATCGATTAATGAAGCCTGGCTGAGCCCTCTCAGTTTCAAAGTAGCCGCGAATAAACTCAACTCTTCTATCTTTTCTTAGTTGTTTGAATAAACGTTTTATTAAGTTTACTTGGGCTGGCGTTTGAAGCAGATAAGCTAATAGATCAAAATTAAGCGCCTCTTCCTGTTCAAAATCAACTTCTCGAAGGCGGGCAACTACCAGCTTGGGGTTCTTGAGTTGATAAGTGAACTCTTTGCCTTTTTGATCGGTAATGCTGCGTAAAAACATTTTATCAACTCGACTCAGGCTATTTTCATAAAAATAGGTCATATAGTCGGCATAGGTTTCATCAATATAGCCATCACGTATAAGGTATTTAAGCAAGTCAAAATACTCACTACTTTTTATTTCATTAAAATCTCTTTTTTCTCCAATTTCATTGATATAGGTGAGCTTAAATATTTCATCAATGTTTTCTCTTGTTATTATTTCTTTAAGTTTTTTATTCCTAGAATAAACCAAACTCTCTCTTGACCTTGATATAATCTCATTGATTTCTTCTATTTTTCCATTGATTTTATTTTCAACACTTTCTTTTCTAGCCGCCCTTCTCTTTTCTATATCAGCTTTCTCAGCCTGATGATAGTAAGAGTTCTTATATTTAGACAGTTCCTTATCATATATAGTATCAACCTCCTGACTAGAATTGAGTATTTCATCATTGATTACCTCAATCTCTTTTTTTCTATCACTAATATCTTTTTCTATTTCTTTTATTTCTCTTATAATAAGATTGTCCTTTTCACTAAATAAGGCAAAAACCATACCTTGATTAAGTTGCAACTCACTAAAATCTCGTGGAAAGATATTTTTATAGGCAATAATGGCCAACATTTTATTACAGTCAAGTTCTGTCGTATTTAATTTATTATAATAAATTTGAAATTCATTATAAATATTCTTCAATATTCTCATGTCATCAATATATAGCGACATCCCTTGTAGAAATCGTTCATTGAACAACTTGAGAATACCCCCATCATCAAAATGTGAGATAAACTGATCATAAGAGTTAGAACTATCAACAACAGGAATAACTGGAATGATATAATCAAAGAATTTCGTTCTATCCTTCGAAATGAAGATGTCATCACGAAGTAAGTAAATAAAACGTAACGTCGATTTCTTGTTCCCTGCTATGTTCCGTTGAATATTAACCAGTCTATTCACCTCATGAAGACGTTCAAAGATGTTATTACTATTAAAACGATCCATGTCTTCAAAAATAATGGCATCAGCATCAACGTTCTCGAAAAGGTACAATACTTCATTTAAATACCTATCAAAATAAGACTCTTTACTTTCTTCAAAAATCTCTATTTCATTGCCCTGTAAATTTATTTTCTTAAGAACATTACGATTCTTTTGGGTTTTTATTAACTTGTAAATAAAAACACAAGATAGGATAGTACATATAAATCCACTAATTAAAAGCGTATCGTATTTAGTTGACAATGTAAGTAGTGTCTTTAAATTACCATCAGATAAAAGTGAAACATATTTCTCCCACTTATTAAATAGAGTGATGTGTAGTACCGTGGCGATCAATAACACCGTGAAGATGGTATTTATCACAACGCTGCTTGTTCTGATTTTTTTCTTTACTTTAAAATGCGTCTGGGGAATATCATCAGCATTAATCTGGTGAATTAATTGGTTAAGAATTTTACCTTCTAACGCGATTTCATTTATATCTTTACCTAGTTCATTAGTTTCAGTTTCCTCCATCGCTCTGAAATGAGCAAGTGAGATATGAACAAATTTTATATTCGAATGACTTTTCTTATAGGATTCGACAAGGCTACTTTTCCCTGCGCTATATTGCCCTGATATTGCAATATTTTTTAGATCGTCATTGGCAAAAACAAAATCAATAGCATTTTTATATATACCCAGCTCAACATCGTTGATCGGCGTTAGCTTTTGAAATTTATAGCTATCATCACTCATTGATATCCTTTCCCCATCTTCACCGAGAGAGCTACTTCTCAGAGTTAATCAAACAAAATCATACAGATAAAATTTCGCCCTACTATAGCAGAAACAATGCTAAAGATTAACCAAAGCCCCTTTGTTTTTCTTCACCTATCCCTCTGACTTCACGCTACTGTTAGCACTGGCAATGCCTGAAAACTTTGCTCGTAAAGAGCACAATGGCAAGTCAGCAAAGCATGACTTCGCAATCTAGCGCCGCTAAAAACAGTGCTGAATCGCTACGACTTAGGCAGCCATCTTATCGGTTGGCAGACAATAGAACAAAGCAGATCACAAACAAATATATTCTTTTATCTAATGGTCTTTCGTACTCAATAACTAAACTAACTAAACTCTTCTATCACCCACCATACTCCCTCACATCAATATAAAAATACTGCTTTCCTAATGAGGTTGTTGACATCTGTCCTGAAACTATCATGGAATGAGGGATAATACGGTTACCTCGTCCACAAAGAGTTACTCTAATCGTTTTTCCTCCCATCGAATCCATCATCCCAATATGCCCAATTGTTGTGATTAATACTGCACAGGGGAAACCGACATCCACACCACTCCAATTATTTCCTGTGAGCACAAAGTTATTTCCCTCTAATAAATTAAGCGGTCTTTGACTTGAAGCGTGTGTAATAACACCTTTATGATAGATTTGAATTCCCCATTTTTGAGGATGAAGTGAAATATGATAAGAAGACTTCACAAATACATAGAGCTCATATTCTGCTGAATTGCCTTGAATAGTATCGATTAAATTCACACACCACGCATTGTTCTCATAAATTACTTCAGATAATCCACTTAATGATGGATTAGAGGAATTAAGAATTCGAATAAAAATAAGTGGCACAGCGTTATTATTACCTTCAATAACTTTAATTATTCCGGGTTTTGTTTTTATCTTTTTTAAAAATACGGCTGATTCATAAGGTGTTAATTCTTCGGTAATGCCCTGATTAAAAAATAATGCACCATATTTACTCATTTAATTAGTACCATAATAATTCCATTAATCGATTGACTACCGCGTAGAGAATTCCACGAGATTTTATTATTCTCGACTCTAACAGTGAAATAAGATCCTCGATTTCTAGCGACAATATAGGCGGCCAATGACCGCCCTTTAGGAATATTATTATAAGTTTTACTGCCATTTTGAGTGACCGCTATTTGGTCAAAAATAAACGAACGCCCTGTGATTTTTATTGGCTTTCCTTTTTCATATATCTCTATTCCCCACGACATGAGAAATCCTCTACCGCATCAGGAGATACCCACCCTCCCAAGAATTTAAATCCTAATTGAGGTACAGCATGATAAAGAGGCCCTTTAATGGTTTCTCTCTTTTTATCAAACTTCACCAATACAGGTTGTTGATAGTGAAAAGTTTTTATTTGGTAAACACCTTGGCAATCGACTTTTTTATATCCAGAGGTACACCCTGACAATAATAATGCTGTAATTAAAACAATAAACTTCATACGCTACCCTAAATAACCTATTTTTGCCGCTAATTGATTGTTTTCATCGTAAACATAAATAGTATTATTCGTGATCACTAACCGCCCTTTTGTTCCTCCTGAGTTAATATCTAACCGTCCACGAAATACTGCATCATTTAATTCAACATTCCCTGTTGTGGCATCAATATTAAATCCTTTCTTACCCGCTAAATAATTAGTGGATGTGATTTTTTTACCTACCGATAATTTATCAATGGTTGCCTTACTAAATAACGCATCATTGAAAAAAGCTTGTCCATTTTGGATCACAAACGGTGTCACCACTTTACCGTTTAATGACGATATCACTGCAAAGTTTTGGGCATTAACCAGAAATTGACTATTTCCTTGTGCATTAAACCCTAAGCCAATGCCGGTAATGACTTTATTCCCTTTGCTATCTTGTTGGACTTTCATTGTCCATGATGCCGAAATTTTGCCATTTATGTCTGTGACCACTTTCGAAGTTTGTTCGATTTTGGCTGAACTTGTTCCGACTTGGCTTTCTAGGCGAGTGACTTGCTGGGCGGTAGAGGTAACTTTGCCTGAAACCTCAGTTACCTTAGTTTCAAGTTGGTTTACCGCATTCGCCGTTGCATTGGCTTTCTGTTCGCTGGACTTAGGTACTTCATTCGCCACAAACCCCTTTGGTGCCACCGATTGCTTGTTGTTGGTATAAGTGCTGGTGATAATTTGATGGTTAACACTTTTATGCTTAGTAAGTTGGTATTTAGCGCCTCCTCGCAAATAAATAAATTCCACAGAACCATTTATTAATTGAGCTGGCCCCATCACAGGAGATTGATTTGTCCATTTCCAATCAAAGTTATCAATAATGCGGTTTTCAGACTGGGTTCCCCATCCAGAACCACTCACTTGCCATTCCACAATCATGGCAAAGCCTTTGGTGCTGTGCGTCGCATAGCTGGGTTTATTGTCTGAATATTGCCCTAAGGTTCTAAAAACCTTAAACGCGTAACGTCGAGAGGTC